>JANMDN010000010.1:0-133630 GCA_031376285.1 Actinomycetes bacterium | reverse complement strand
GAGCGCGACGGTGAGCGGCTCGTCCTTGTCCCACAGCTCGGAGAGGTCGCCCGCATCCGTGGAATGTTTCAGCACCTTGGCGATGGGCAGGTCGTCGCTGATCTGATTGCCGATCGTCGTCGCGAAGCGGCCAACGACCGGCCTTACGGTGTAGATCGAACGCGGGACCTGACTGCCCAGGCAGCCCCGCTGCCCCGTCCGTCAACCGGGTCCAGTTCGCGAACGTCGGGCTGCTCGGCTGCTTTCAGCGAAGGTGATCGAATGAGGGTCCGACCCAGCCAGGAAGCCCTGCTGCCCGCGCGGCGACGTTGGCAAGGTCAGACGACTTGAGCCGTGACGCCTGGCATCTTGGTGAAGCCAGCATCCTGGGTCATGACTCGAAGGCCGTTCGCGATGGCCGTGGCGCCGATGAGAGCGTCCATGATGGGCACCGCCCTTCCTTCGCTCCTGAGCTGCGCAGCGAGAGCACTGAACGCGGACGCGACCGCTCGGTCGACAGGGAGCAGGTCGAACGCCTGGTCGACCCAGCGGAGGGTACCTAGCCGCCGAGATCGTTCGAGAGGGTCGGTCGCCCGGTGAACGCCGATCTCGAGTTCCGCGGCGGTGATGACCGATACCGACGCGTCGGCGCCCTCGAAGTCCATGGGGTCGAGCCTTGCGGTCTCGATACCGATGAGGATTGAGGTATCCAGCAGGACGCCCGCGTCAGCGCTCAAAGGTCGTCTGTCGTCGCGTCGTCGAGGAAGCGGATGTCGCCGGCGAGGCCCGGGTTCGGCTCGACCGTTGACAGGAACTCGATGACCTCGCTCATCGGAACGCGTCGCCGCCTGGTGGCGAGAGGTCGGATCTCGGCGACGGGGCGACCCGCAACCGTCACCTGAACCGGCTCTCCTCCCTCGACCTCTCGAAGGACGCGGGAGATGTCGTTGCGGAGCTCACGCTGGCTGATCGTCCTACCCATGCCTCAAGCGTAGCACTACTTCTACGCAGGGGTCGAGGGGGGCCACGCCACCGGCGAGACTTACGGCGTAGGTGATGGAAAGACCTGACTGTGATGCCCAGGTAACCCTGCTGCACGCGGTGTCTCGGACAGTGAGACTCGTGCTCGAACGCAAGGTCATCCCCGCCCAGGCAGCCCCGCTGCCCGCGCTGCCCCTAACGCAGTGCTTCCAGGATGAGGCCGGGTACATGACCTTCTGCTGCCCGAAGGCCGTTCTCCAAAGGCACTGCGGTCTCTGACTCGTCGACGTTGATTGCTTTCGACCACCGTTCCGGCTCATAGCGAGCGATGCTCGACAGAGCGATCAGCACCATCCACCAGAGCAGGAGGAGCGAGGGCGGGTCCTCACCATCCTTGAGGCACGGTATCAGGACCCGATTGTTGCCCGGGTAGCGCGGGGCGGCGTGGTCGAGCACGTCGACAGTCCAGCCCGGCACCCATGCGCGTTGTTCGGTCGCTGTATCGACGTAGGACCAGAGCTGGGCCGACCGCAGGCGCGGGAAGACCGCGTACTCGCGCCTCACCATCTGCTCGTCGGCTTCGTTTGCTGGTCCTTCGACGAGAAAGTAGTGGGTGTCCTCTCCTCCGGGATAGGGCTGCAGGGCCAACGGCCGTTGCTCTTGATCACCCAGACCAGGTGCGACCTCCAAACCGGGAATCGCCGCCCACACTCGGCTGAGGGTCACTACGTCCCCGGGTGGCCTGTCGTCCAGGGCGCGGGCCATCGCCTGGAAGGACGACCCCTTCGACTGAGTCGGCGTGATCAACGTCGCGCCGATCGGATCCCGAACGGACACCTTCAGTCCGTGCCCGATGGGACGCCACTCAGACGACGGTTCCTTTGCCGCAACGATGGCTCGGCCCGCCTGGCTGAGAGCGTAGAAGAGCGGCAGCGGTTTCGACGCGCATCCGCTGCTCTCGGACGCCCGGTGCAGTTCTTCCGCCTGCTGTAGGGCTGCCGAGAAAACCTCCCGTCGATCGCCGCGAGCCGCCTGTCCAGGAGGCACCGAGTCGCAACTGGCGAATCGAGGGCCATGCGCTGACGTGTCCGGCGGGCGTCATCCGTGAGCGGTCGATCGAGTAGCGCCCCCCAAGGGCAGGGGACGGTGCCTCGACAGCGTATGGCTCGCGGACGCGAGAGTCTGCACCGGGTCTTGGATCGGCCGATGCAACGGCGGATCTCCATCGCGACTGCGACTGGGAGCGATCGTGTGTGTGGGATCGAGCAGCCCGACTTACTCCCGGTCCAGAAGGCCCTCAACCATGGTGCCATGGTACGGACTTCAGAAGACCACGCCTCCGGATCGCCGAGTCGACTGGCCACCAGGCAGAACAGGTCAACCGGCGGGTCTTCCTTGAGGAGCGTCGCGGGAGCATGAATCGTCCAGAAACCGAACGTCAGCCTGGCGCTGATGTCGTCCCGCGTGGGGCGCATGAGGCCTTGCTGAATCGCCTGCTCTCGAGCAAGGCGAGCTTGATCCGGACGCGTTTCGCCCGGCAACGCTGCGCGTTCTCCGACTTCATCTGGAGCATCAAAGAGCCAATCGCTGGCTCGGCCGTGAACTGCGCTCACCGCCTGGTCGGCGAGGTTGCGGAAGGCGATCTCCGCGACGGAGATCGGAAGCCAGAGACGCGAGGCGAGGGTGGCGTTCCAGATGCCGAGTTCAAGAGCGGTTCCGAGACCTTCGGCGAGGTTGTCCCGGTCGTCGTGGAACTTCGGTGACGGCGGTCCCCTTGATGTAGCTACGCGGGGATGAGCGTAGCGGGGTCGGTTGCGGGTTGCACGTGTTCAACCTTTCGGAGCCTGTCGATGCGGTTGGTGAGGTCACCGATCTGCTTGTACCCCATGATCTTGCGGAACTGCTTTTCGGCTTCGAGGAGCCCGGCGGCGGTCCACCGTAGTGCCATGTCTCCGGGTTGCCAGTGCTTCACGTTTCGTTGCGTTTTGCGAACGATTCCGATCATCGACTCGATGGGGTTGGTTGATGACAGCGTCTGTTTGAGTGTCCCGGTGATGCCCAGGCGTTGCACGGTGATGGTCTCCTCAAGGCCTTCGCGCAACGATTTCGCGGCATCGGGGTAGATCCGGTCAAGCTCACTCGCGAGTACCTCCAGGAGCCCCTTCGCGGTTTGGTGGTCGTCGCTATCCCACGCCGCGCGTAGGCGTGCGCGCACCGCCTGGCGGTCACGCTCGGGGAGGTGGTCGGTGACGTTTCGTTCCTTGTGACGGATACACCGCTGCACGATCGCGGCCTCCCCGAACACCGACCGGATCGCCTTCCTGAGGGCTTTCCCGCCATCAAGGACAAACAAGATCCCTTGCCCGGGATCAAGACCCCGCTCGACAAGATCAGCCAGGAGTGCCGTCGCGACTGCCGCGTTCTCGGTTGAGCCTTCCCACAACCCGAGGGGGATCTTCACCCCTTGGGTCGTGATCCCAAGGCACACGATGTGGGTGCGTTCCTTGATCTCGATCCCGTCGAGCATCAAAACCGCAAGCCGCACATCGGCGAGACTCCGAGTCATAAGCTCCTCGAGGCCATCCCGGGTCCGTTCGATGAACATCCGGGACACCGCCGACTTCGACGTCGAACGCTCGACCGCCGTGACGTGCGCGCCGACCGGTTCGTTCGTGCCATCGAATCGACGCGCAGATACCCCCGCGAGGATCCGCTCCATCACCACCCGAGTCAGCGGGTCACGCGAAGCGAAATGCTCATACGTCGAAAGCGAGACCTCCCCGGTGCCATCAGCGGTGCGAACGCGAGGCCGCTCGACCGGGACCCGACGGCCACCGAGAGTCACCTCACCCGCCTCATGACCATGACGGACCGCGCCACGATCGGGATCATGGCGGCCCCTCGGACCAACAACCGCGGTGACTTCTTCTTCCATCAACTCCGACAGCACACCCAGCCCAACCCCGACAGACAACGCGAGCAGGCCCTCCCGGGCCGCACCAACGAGCGCTCCGAGCGCCTCCTAAACAGCGGGCGGTAACACGACCGGACTCACGTCGACCGGCCCGGCATCTACGATTTCCTTCACGGTGGTTCCTCCTGGGATCTATGGCTGGATCACTCCGAACGCTGGCAACACCAACGGACGGAGCGGAGGAACCGCCGCCTACCCCAAAGTTCTACGAGCCACGGGACAACCTCCCTTCGGCTTCAAGACCCGTCAGTGAGTAGAGGCGGGCCTTGCTGAAGAGGTCAGCACCGACAGGTGGAACGGAATCTTGCGCCATCAATTCGTCGATGGTACCCTGACCAGTGGCCCTAGCGGATGTAGGTCTTGCGGGTGCCAAGTGATTGAAAGGGCTCCTACCAGGAGCCCTTTCTCGATTTGGTCGCAGCGGGGATGCTTGAGCAGGGTCATGCCTTGCGTTCGATCCACGCCGAGATGCTGACCGAGCCTCCTCTTGGGGGGTGCCCGCTCGACACCGACCTTGGCCCCGGGCTTCTTCTCGACTACAATGACCAATATGACCACAATCGTGAGCGCAGCTGAGGCGAAAGCAACCCTCTCCGAGCTCCTGCGTCGAGCCGAGGCCGGCGAGGAGATTCTCGTCGCCCGGAATGGTCACCCGGTTGCACGTCTGTCTCCGGTCCGGCCCCGGGTCGGCGGTTTCATGCGCGGCGAAATAGTGATCAACGACGAGGAATGGTGGCTCCCCGATGATGACCTCGCCGCCGACTTCGGCATCGGCTGAGTGGACCTCCTCCTCGACAGCCATATCGCGGTGTGGTGGGCAGAGGATCCAGACAAACTCGTCCCAGAGGTCTCCGCGCTCCTCGCCGATCCGCTCAACGACGTGTGGGTATCGACAGCCTCCGCCTGGGAGCTTGCGATCAAGGTGGAGTCGGGCAAGCTCGCAATTGACGTTCGACGGCTGTTCGCCGGGCTCCAGATTCGTGGCGTTCGGGTGCTCGGGATCGGGATTGACGACGGAATCGACGCCGCGGCTCTTACCTGGAAAAATCGAGACCCGTTCGACCGGATGCTCGTCGCACAAACAAACCGCAGCGGCCTACGCTTGGTCACCCGAGACCGAGCGATCCTCGATTTCGACGCGGTCGAGTCTCTCCTCGCCTGACCGCGGCCAGGCGACACCTTCGCATTCGTCAGCGACGGTGCCTACAACGCTTCCATGGCCCTACCTCAGAGGAGTGATCGAACGCAAGGTCTGACTGTCCAGGCAGCCCCGCTGCCCGTGACCCCGCCCAGGCAGCCCCGCTGCCCGCTTGCTCACCCGAGACCGAGCGATCCTCAACTTCGACGCCGTCGACTCTCTCCTCGCCTAACCGCGGCCAGGCGACAGCTTCGCATTCGTCAGCGACGGTGCCTACAACGCTTCCATGGCCCTACCTCAGAGGAGTGATCGAACGCAAGGTCTGACCCCGCCCAGGCAGCCCCGCTGCCCGAGACAAGCTCGTCCCGGAGGTCTCAGCGCTCCTCGCCGATCCGCTAAACGATGTGTGGGTGTCGACAGCCTCCGCCTGGGAGCTTGCGATTAAGGTTGAGGCTGGCAAGCTCGCAGTCGACATTCGGCGACTGTTCGCCGGGCTCCAGACCCATGGCGTTCGTGTGCTCGGGATCGGGATTGACGACGGAATCGACGCCGCGGCTCTTACCTGGAAGAATCGCGACCCGTTCAACCGGATACTCGTCGCACAAACAAACCGCAGCGGCCTACGCTTGCTCACCCGAGACCGAGCGATCCTCAACTTCGACGCGGTCGAGTCCCTCCTGGCCTGACGCGGACGGGAGGGCGCACATCTACCTCAGACGGGTGATCGAACGCACGGTCTGACCCCGCCCAGGCAGCCCCCGCTGCCCGCCGCTGTCGACCAATGGTTGACCGTGCTCCCGAACCGCTTCCATGACGGTGTCCCACGACACCCCCAACTCACGCGCCATCTGGGTGACCGGTCGGGCGTTCATCCCGACTTGTCGGCAACACTCCACACCCGCACGATTGGTGAGAAGACACCGAGCTGAGAACCACGGTGAGTCTTCTGTCCACGTCCTGACCGAGCACAACGCCTCCTGGCACCGCCACCGGCGCTTGACCCACCGAAGCCGAACCGGCCGCCCGAACGCAGCCAGATCCCGGTACTCGACCGGCATCCGATCATGCGCCGTCGCGACGACCCCACACCCAGGGCACGCGACGACACGGGCGGTCGTCTCGACAACGACCAGCACCTCGCATCCGGACTCCTCAACCCCGAGAACTCGGAAGCCGGGCAAGCCCAGCAATGCCTCGACAAGGCCGGTAGCGTCACACATCGTCAGGGACCCCCTCATGTTGCAGCCGTCAAGAAGCCGCAACACTGACCGAGGTCCCTGACGCCCTACCCACCGCGGGCCGCTACCCCCTCATCCCCACTCCGACCGGAAGAGCCGGTTTGACCCCGCCGAGGGCAGGCCCCGCTGCCCCGATAGGAGCATCCCCGCCGAGCCAGCCCGCTGCTGCGCAGATTCTCCCCGCTCAGGCGGACGTTCCCGCCCTCACGAAAGCCTCAAACCCCGGCCGCTACTGAACAATCCGGGTTAGGACTTCCTTGCCTTAGTGCGCCGCCCTCCGGCAGAGCTGCCGTTTACCTCGCCCATCAACTCCTTGCACTTGGAGACATTCTTGAAGAGAACCGCCACGTAGTTGCTCGGAAAACACCGTTCCACGGCCGCGACCACGGCATCGAAGAGACTCTCCAGCCCCTTGGTTGCCCGCGCGGCCTCCCGACGCCAGACGTCCTCGGCTTCATCGAGGGTCTTACTCTCCACTCCGCGCAAGACCAAATGGAGTAGGAGCCTGTTCCCGTGAATCGCGATTGCCCTCGCTCGACCATCGTTGGATCGGCGGAGCCGCAGAAGCTCCTCATCCACCAGTCGCATTAGTTCCACGAGGCGCCACATCTTCCGCGCACTAAGGCCTGCATTGAATAGCGTCGTGTAGGGCGCGGAGTCAGTCGAGGCCCAAAGTCGACCGACAGCACTCTTTGCGAGAACGGCCAACTCAACGTCAGGCTGCGCGCAAGCGAGCGCGACTGTAGCTTCCTGCAGGGTGCAGCCAGCGGCAACATCCTGCAACTCGTCGCCGCGCTTGTACGCGTACCTCTTCTGCTCCTCCAGGAATAGTTCGTGTTGCAACCTTGCCTGTTGGTCATCCAGCGCGACAAAGTCACGGTTCTCGATGCTGTTCTGGGTGTTGGTCGCCCTCGTTACGTCACTCGCAAAGCTGCGAGGGGCCCCCTCCAACGAAATCATCCTGACCCAGACCTTTACATCCGCAAGAAGATCTGGCGGGCCGTCGAGATACTCCTGATACAGGCTCGTGACGGTCTGGGCGCCGTTGACGATCCCCGCGCCCTTGAGTGTGAACTCCCCGTGTCCCCGCGAAGTGGATCCCTTTGCAGACTGCGCGATCGTGTCCGAAAGCAACGTAATGCCATTGTTGAAGTACCAGAAGTATGCGCTCGCGTCTCGGGCCGTTTCACGGATCGCACTGTTGACGGGCGTGGTCCCGAGGGGCTTTCGGATGTTCTCGTGGAACAGCCGGTCCTGGAATGAGCCGTACCATTCTGCAACCGCCGCACCGTCAACGACGCCGTAGTACGCCCGGTAAGGCTCATTCACGAAACCGTAGTTCTCTAAGCTGACCACGAGGTCAATCGGGTCGCCGCGAGAGGCGGCTGTGAGGGCTCCGTGCAGCTCCCTCATCGAGACGTAACGAAAGGCGGCCAACGGTTGTGGATCGTTGAGTTCGCCAACGAAGTCGCCGACGACACCCTGAGCCTCAGCCGACATTGCGCTGCTGCCCGTCGTCACTACGACGAGTTCGAGGCGGACCTCCGGTAGGTCCAGTACCGCCTCGATCTCGGTCTGTCGCGCCTGAATCTTCTTGTTGAAACGCTCGAAGGCGAAATCGGTCAGATCCTCGACACCCTTCTTGAACTTCAGCAGATCGCCAAGCGCAATACTTCCGTGTCCCGACGAGTCCCACTTACTCTGAATGAGCAATACGCTTCCGTCGAGAACGGCAATAGCGTCGAGGCCGTTGTCGTTCGTCCCGTCGGTCACGCAGTTTGCTGCGGCCTGATCGTCAAGCCCTGCCAAACGACCGATCGTCGCCGCAGCGAGTGCTCGCGTCAGGAAGACTTTCTCCCGATGGTCAGGCTCTGCGTTGACGTCGGAAAGATCAATTTTATCCTTGAACCGTGCCTGAAGGTCCTTCTGGACGTGACGTACTTGGAGAGGTGGCACGATCGCGACGTTAACAGGTGAGCATCACCTCCGAGCGGTGGACCTGCGCAAGATTGTGAGAATGTGCGCAATTGGCTGAGGGAGCGCCCCGGTCCGCACTGACTTACAACGCTTCCATGGCCTGTTCAAAGTCGTCTGCGAGGCCGGTGTGCCCGTTCGCGAACGCCGCGTCCATGCCCGCCAGGTACGCGTCCGCTGCTTCGTCGACCCGGCCCAGTTTCGCCAGGCACTCCCCCAGCCGGCCAAACGCGTTGCCCTCGTCATTCGGGTTGAGGGCAAGGTAGGCCTCAAGCTCTTCCGCCGCGTCCTCCCAGCGCTCCGCCTTGTACAGCTCGTTCGCGTACCCGTACCGCGCCCTCTCGTCGTCTGGGGAGTCGGCCGCCAGCTTCGCGAAATAGGCCAGTCGATCAAGCTTCTGGGGGTTCGTCACCCCCCCATTGTCGCGTGTGAACGGCAACGTTGTCAGCAGGCCTTCAAACCGCCGCGTCCGGGAGTAAGGTGCCGTACTGGCCAGGGTCGTTTGCAGCATGACCCGAAGCGGCGGACTTTGTGACACCCGGGGCGCCGGCCTCGACAATCGCAAAGCCCGGAATCCCGGTCAGCATGAGGCAATCGTTACGATGATGCGAAGGCAGTTGGACGCTGGTAGCGTGTTACAAAGTCACCGCTTGGTGACGTCGGCCCCTTCGCACGCTAGGTCACGATGACGCTGCGCGACTACCTTCCCCTGATCGTCTTCCTGGCGCTCGGTCTTGCCATCGGCGGCCTGATGACGGTCCTGACGCTCATTGGCCCGCGCAAACCGAACCGCACCAAGTCCCTCCCCTACGAGAGCGGCATCCTCAGCACGCGCCCGGCCAAACAACGCTTCTCGATCGACTTCTACCTCACGGCAATGCTCTTCATCGTCTTCGACATCGAGCTGGCGTTCTTCTACCCACTTGCGGTCGTCCTTAAGGATGTCGGCACCGCGGCCGTGATCGAGCTCGTCATCTTCGTGGCGATCCTGCTCGTCGGCTACGTCTACGTCTGGCGCAAGGGAGCCCTCGAATGGCGCTAATCCCACCGCCCGGCGCGCCGGTCGAGCGCGCCCGCCGCACCGACGACAACATCGACTGGGACCTCCGTGACCCCGAGGTCGCCGACTTCAAGGCCCGCGTCCTGACGACCACCGTCGACAAAGCCCTCGCCTGGGCCCGCTCGTCGTCGGTTTGGCCGGCGACCTTCGGCCTTGCCTGCTGCGCCATCGAGATGATGCACACGGCCACGCCGCGCTACGACATCGCCCGCTTCGGCGCCGAAGTCTTCCGCGCGTCGCCGCGCCAGGCTGACCTCATGATTGTCTCCGGCCGGGTCGCCCAGAAGATGGCGCCGGTCCTTCGCCACATCTACGACCAGATGCTCGAACCCAAATGGGTCATCAGCATGGGGGCCTGTGCCTCCTCTGGCGGCGTCTTCAACAACTACGCGCTCGTGCAAGGCATCGACAAGGTCGTTCCCGTCGATGTCTACGTGCCCGGTTGCCCGCCACGGCCAGAGTCGCTCATCGAGGGCATCATGTTGCTCCAGAAGAAGATCGGGTACGGGGGCCAGTCCTCGTCGACCGAGCTGATGCGCGAACACGCGTGACCGAGATCCGTTCCACCATCGAGGGAGCAGTCCCGGGTTCGACACTCGACGAGGTCGAGCACCGCCGTGAGCTAACCGTCGAGATCGCCGCGGCCCGCCTGCTCGAGGTTGCGCGCTTTCTCCAAGGCACGCCGCTTGCCTTCGTGATGCTCTCGGACGTCACCTGCGCCGACTACCCCGACGCCCCCGGACGCTTTCGCCTTGCCTACCAACTCTTCTCGCTCGAGAGCGGAAGCCGCCTGCGTCTGCGCGTCTGGGCCGGCGCTGACGACCCGCGCGTCGACACGGTGACATCAGTCTGGCCGACGGCGAACTGGCACGAGCGCGAGGTCTACGACATGTTCGGCGTGCGCTTCGACGGCCACCCGGACCTCACCCGAATCCTGATGCCCCTCGACTGGGACGGCCACCCGCTTCGGCGTGACTATCCGATTGGTGGCGAGGAGGTGATCTTCAGTGACGCCGTCTAACCGTGAAGCTGGGTTCCCGATCGCCCTCGAAGCCCGGGAGGCGATCGAGGCGGCGACCCGTGAAGGTCGCGACCTGACTGAGACCGAGCGGGCCATCGCCCAGGTCGAGGCCTACACACCCGAAGAGGCCCTCGCACGGGTCAAGGCGGCCGAAGCCGGCGAGGACCTCACCCCCGGTATCCGCGAACCGATGGTCATCAACCTCGGGCCGCAGCACCCCTCGACCCACGGCGTGCTCCGCCTCATCACCGAACTCGACGGCGAGACCGTTCGCGACGTCCACCCGGTGATCGGCTACCTCCACACCGGCATCGAGAAGCAGTGCGAGAACAAGACCTACTGGCAGGCGATCACGCTCGTCACTCGGATGGATTACCTCGCGCCGTACTTCAACACGCATGCCTACACGATGGCCGTCGAGAAGCTCCTCGGGCTCGAGATCCCCAAGCGCGCCGAGTACATCCGCGTCGTGATGTGCGAGCTGAACCGCATCGCGAGCCACCTCGTCTGGCTTGGCACGAGCGGTCTTGAACTCGGCGCCATCACGATCTTCTTCTACACCTACCGTGAGCGCGACCGGGCGCTCGACCTCGGCGAGATGATCTCCGGCGAGCGGATGAACACCTGCTTCTTCCAGGTCGGTGGCTGCTCGGCTGACATGCCCCCGGGCTTCGAGAAGGGCCTTCGCACCTTCATCAAGGAGCTGCCCGACCGGGTCGACGAGTGGGAGCAGCTCCTCTCTGGGAACACGATCTGGATGGACCGAACCAAGGGCGTCGGCATCCTTCCCGCCGAACAGCTCATCGGGCTTGGCGTCACCGGGCCGGCCCTTCGCGCAGCCGGCGTCGACCTCGACCTGCGAAAGGCCGCGCCCTACTCGGGCTACGAGCACTTCGACTTCCAGGTACCGGTCGCCACCGACGGCGACGCCTACGCGCGCTACGTCCTGCGCCTGCGTGAGATCCGGGAGTCGGTGAAGATCATCGAGCAGGCCCTCGACGGGATGCCCGAGGGAAGCCACATCGCCGACGACCGCAAAGTCGTCCTCCCGCCGCGCGCCGAGCTGCACACCTCAATGGAGGCACTGATCCACCACTTCAAGCTCGTCACCGAGGGCTTCCCGGTCCCCGAGGGCGAGGTCTACGTGCCGGTCGAAAGCCCCCGCGGTGAACTCGGCTGCTACGTCGTCGCCGACGGTGGCCCGAAGCCCTACCGCTGCCACATGCGCGACCCCAGCTTCGTCAACCTGCAGGCGCTCCGGCCGATGTGCCAGGGCGCGTACCTGGCCGACCTGATCGTAATGATCGGCAGCCTCGACAACGTCATGGGCGGAGTCGACCGTTGACCGCAGACCAAATTCGCGCCCACATCGACCAGATCCGTCATGAGTTCGCCCAGGAGCGCTCGCTCATCCTGCCGGCCCTGAAGTTCGCCCAGACCGAGAAGGGCTACCTCACCGCTGACGACCTCGCGGCCGTCGCGGAGGCGACCAACCTCTCGCAGGCATTTGTCGAGAGCGTCGCCACGTTCTACGACCGCCTCTATCTGGAAACGACCGGCCGTTGGGTGATCTCGGTCTGCATCACGCTCCCCTGCATGCTTCGCGGCTCGGATGAGCTGCTGCACCACATCTGCGAGCGCCTCGGGCTCGACCACCACGGCGGGACGACCCCCGACGGGATGTTCACGGTGCAAGAGGCCCAGTGCCTTGGCGCCTGCGACCGCGCCGCCTGTATTCAGGTGAACGCCGACGCGATGCGTGGCCCACTCACAAACGAGGACGCCGACCGCCTGCTCGACGAGCTACGCGCCGCGCCCGCCCCAACGGAGTACGCCCGCTAGCCATGCCGATCATGAACTCCGTCTACCGCCACCGTGAAAACGGCGGCGCACCCCTCACGAGCCTCGACGCCTACCGCGCCGCCGGTGGCTACGCGGGCATGCAGAAGGCCCTCACCGAGATGGAGCCCGACGAGGTCCTCTACGCGCTCACCCGGTCTGGCCTTCGCGGCCGGGGTGGCGCCGGCTTCCCGATGGGCCGCAAGGCGAGCTTCCTCCCGAAGAGTTCCCCCGTGCCGACCTACCTCGTCTGCAACGCCGACGAGTCCGAGCCGGGGACCTTCAAGGACCGGGAGATCATGGAGATGAACCCCTTCCAGCTTCTGGAGGGGATGGTCATCGCCGGCTACGCCATCGCCGCGCACCGTGGCTACATCTACATCCGCGGCGAGTACGAGCACCAGGCGCGCATCCTCGACGACGCCGTACGCCAGGCCCGTGAGGCGGGGCTCCTGGGCTCGGCGCTGCCGCGGGCCGGCTATGACTTCGACATCACCATCTACCGTGGCGCGGGCGCCTACATCTGCGGTGAGGAGACCGGCCTCCTCGAAAGCCTCGAAGGCAAGCGCGGTCAGCCGCGACTGAAGCCTCCGTTCCCCGCTGTGGCCGGCCTCTACGGGTGCCCGACGCTCATCAACAATGTCGAGACGCTCGCCGCCGTGCCGCCGATCATGGTCAATGGGGCCGACTGGTACGCCGGAATCGGCCCGGAGAAGAGCCCCGGAACGAAGCTCTTTTCGGTCTCCGGCCACGTCATGGCGCCCGGGAACTACGAGGTCGTGCTCGGTGAGACGACGCTTCGCGAGCTGATCTTCGACATGGCCGGTGGGATGCGCCGCGAACGCAAGTTCAAGGCCTGCTGGGTGGGCGGATCGTCGGTGCCAGTGCTCGCAAGCCAACACCTCGACACGCCCCTTGATTACGAATCGCTCGCCGCCGCCGGCACGTTCCTCGGCTCGGGTGGCTGCATCGTGATGGACGACTCCGGCTGCATCGTCCGCGCCTCGCTTCGCCTCGCGCACTTCTACCGGCACGAGTCCTGCGGGAAGTGCACTCCGTGTCGTGAGGGCACCGGCTGGCTCGAGAAGATCCTGCAACGGATGGTCGACGGAGAAGGCCGTGTCGCGGACCTCGACCTCCTACAGTCGCTCTTTGGTCGCATCGCCGGAAAGACCCTTTGCGCACTGGCTGACGGCGCCGTCGCGCCGATCAAGAGTGCCATCGAACTCTTCCGTGAGGACTTCGTCCGCGTGATCGAAGCGGGCTCGCCCGTACCGGCCCCGATGGAGGTGGCCCATGTCTGACAAGACCACCACCGCTCCCCCCGCAACCGACGCGGTTACCTTCGAGATCGACGGCCGCACGCTGACCGTCCCGAAGGGAACCCTGCTCGTCGAAGCGGCGAAGCTCCTCGACATCGAGATCCCGATTTTCTGTTACGAGCCGCGCCTTGGCCCGCCGATCGGCGCCTGCAGGATGTGCCTGGTCGAGATCGAGGGCAGCAGAGGCCTCCAAACCGGCTGCAGCACGGTCGCCACACCCGACATGGTCGTCTACACGCAGACCCAGCAAGTCAAGGATGCCCAGGATGGGGTGCTCGAGCTTCTGCTCGCCAACCATCCGCTCGACTGCCCCGTCTGCGACAAGGGTGGCGAGTGCCCGCTCCAAGATCGCACCTTCGAGTTCGGACCCGGTGAGACGCGCTTTGTCGAGCCGAAGCGTCACTTCCCGAAGCCGCTCGACCTCTCGCCGCTCGTCGCGATCGACCGCGAACGCTGCATCGCCTGCTACCGCTGCGTGCGCTTCAGCCAGGACGTCGCCGAAGATGGCCAGCTGACCTTTCAGGATCGCGGCGAGCAGACCGAGGTCGCGACCTTCTCGGGCGAGCCGTACACGAGCAACTTCACCGGCAATATCATCGACCTCTGCCCGGTCGGGGCGCTTACGAGCATCCCGTACCGCTTCGTCAGCCGACCATGGGACATCCAGAACGCCCCGTCGGTCTGTGCGCACTGCTCGGTCGGCTGCAATACGGAGCTGACGACGCGTGAGGGTGAGATCAAGCGCGTCACGGGCCGCCCCGAGCCGAACATGGACGTCGAAGAGGGATGGCTCTGCGACAAGGGTCGCTGGGCCTACGACACGAGCCGTTCTTCGGATCGCATCGCCGAACCCATCCTGCGCGACGGCGTCGGTGAGCGTTCGGTCACAATCGACCGCGCCGTCGGAAGTGCCGCGGCGATCCTGCTGCGGCAGGGCATCCGGGCAGCGGTGCTCGTAGGCCCGAAGGCGACCGTCGAAGAGGGCTTCCTCGCCCGACGTCTCGCTGAGACGACGCTCCGAGGCGCGCCGGTGTCACGCCTCGGCATTCCCTCCGCTGGGCTTGGCCCACTCCGAGAGGTACCGAGCGCGCAGCTCGGCGACCTCGACCGCGCAGATCTTGTCGTTGTCGTCGGTGGCGACCCGGCCAATCAGCAGCCCATCGTCGAGCTTCGTCTCCGCAAGGCGCGTCGTCGCGGCGCCAAGATCGTGAGCGTCGGACCGCGACCGCACTCCGTCGACGCGCTTGGCGAGACGATGCGCACCGCACCGGGCGCGCTCGCCGGAGGGCTCGAGGGGCTCGCCGAACGGATCGCGGCGGCGAAGCATCCCGTCGTCTGCTGGGACGAGGCCGACCTGGCCGCCGAGCCCGCGGCCGCCGCGGCGCTCGCAAACGCCCTCAGCACGAACGCCGGGGCACGCCAGATCGAACTCGGAAACGGGGCAAACGGCGCCGGACTCCGGGCCATCGGCCTTGAAACCAGCGGTGTGCTCGACGCCCTCGAAGCGGGAATCGTCGACGTGCTCGTGACCATCCACGCGAACCCGTGCGCTGGCGCCGGGAGCGAGCGGTGGACCGCGGCGGCCGCCAAGGCGAAGTGCGTGATCGAGATCGGCACGCATCGAACGGCCCTGACCACCCGAGCCGACGTCGTGCTTCCCGCGCTGAGCGCATACGAGCGCGAGGGCGTGCTCGTCTCGATGAACGGTCGCGCGCAACGGCTGCGCCCCGCCGCGGCAGGCCCGGCCGGGGCGGCGCCCGCCTGGGAACTCCTGATCGCGCTCGCGCACCGGCTCGGAACACCCCCTCGCGAGCGGACACCCGCGCAGGTCTTCTCGACAATCGCGGCGTCCTACCCGGCGTTTGCGGGCATGACCTACTCGACGCTCGGATCCCTCGGGCAGCCGCTCATCGCCACCTCCGCTCCGGCCATACCCCCGTCGGCCGTCGAACCCTCAGGGGAGGGACTCGCGCTTGTCGTGACGACGCCGATCTTTGGTGGCGACGCTCGCCGCTCTGAGGCGCTCGCTCGCGTTCGGCCGGCGCCCGAGCTGGCGCTGCACCCGTCGGTCGCGGCGGCAAATGGGCTTGCGACCGGCTCGATGGTTCGTGTGAGCTCGCCCCACGGCTCGTGCGTGCTGCCCTTGCGCACCGACGAGCGTCTTGCCGAGACCGGCGCATACGTCTGGCTCGGCCTCGGTGCTGGCACGGAAGCCCTCCTTCCGGCCGGCCGCAGCTCGGTCCGTGTGACCGTCGCCCCTGAGGCGACCGTCTGATGCCGCAGGAAGCCTTCTGGGTCATCGCCATCAAGGCGGGCCTCGTTGTCTTCATCGTGGTGACGGCGTTTGCCTACATCACGCTGCTCGAACGCAAGCTCATCGGACGCTTCCAGCTCCGTCCCGGGCCGAACCGGACCGGGCCGTTTGGGCTCCTCCAGCCGCTCGCCGACGTGGTGAAGCTCGTCTTCAAGGAGGGCTTCACTCCCCAGGGAGCCAACCGTTACGTGTTCGGCCTCGCGCCTCTGGTGAGCCTCTTTGCGGCTGTTGGCGGGCTGGCTCTCATCCCCTTCGGCGGGACGACCACCTGGTTCGGCCACACCATCAACTTCTACGGCACCGACCTCCCGATCGCGCTGCTTGTCGTGTTCGCCCTGTCGAGCCTCGGCTTCTACGGGCTGATCCTCGGAGGCTGGGCGAGCGGCAACAAGTATTCGCTTCTGGGGGCGGCGCGGACCGCGGCACAGCTCGTGAGCTACGAGGTCGCGATGGGTCTGACCGTGATCGGTGTCGTGATGATGTCTCAGACGCTATCGCTTCGGGGGATCGTCGAGTCCCAGGCCAACACGGTCTGGTACGTCGTGCTCCAGCCCCTCTCGTTCATCATCTTCTGCCTGTGCGCGATCGCTGAGACGAACCGTCCGCCATTTGACCTTCCCGAGGCCGAGAGTGAACTCGTTGCTGGCTACCAGACCGAGTACGCGGGCCTTCGCTTTGCGATGTTCACGATGGCCGAGTATCTGAACATGATCGTCGTCTCGGCCCTTGGCGTGACGCTCTTTTTCGGCGGCTACTCCGGACCGTGGCTTCCGGGGTGGATCTGGCTTGCCCTCAAAATCTTCGTGCTCATCCTCGGGTTCATCTGGCTGCGCGCGACCCTGCCCCGTCTTCGTTACGACCGCCTCATGAAACTCGGATGGAAGGTCCTTCTGCCGCTTTCGACGATCAACCTCCTCATCACCGCCATCATCACCGGCCTCGCGTTCAAGAACTGAGCCTCGTGTGAGCATCCAAGACACCCTTAAGGGATTCGGCGTCACCTTCAAGCACCTGCTGAAGCGCCCCGAGACGATCGGCTATCCCGAAAAGAAGACGCCCGTCTTCCCGCGCTTTCGCGGGCGCCACCGACTGTGGAGCTTCGAGAACGGCCTCGAAAAGTGCGTCGGCTGCTCGCTGTGCGCCGCGGCGTGCCCGGCGGACTGCATCCGCGTCGTCGCCGAGGAGAACACGCCCGAGAAGCGCGTCTCGGCCGGTGAGCGGTACGCCCGGATCTACGAGATCAACATGAGCCGGTGCATCTTCTGCGGCTACTGCGAGGTGGCCTGCCCCTTCGACGCGATCACCCTCGAGGGCGAGTACGAGCTTTCCGAGTACGACCGACGGAACCTCATCTACACGAAGGAAATGCTCCTCGCGCCGCACCCGAAGACCGTGCCCGTGCGTACCGAGTTCGACGTCTTCGACTGATGAGAATGGTCCCGTCCAAGACGCTAGGCTGCGCCCGCCTTGGGTGAGCAGATCACATTCGCCGTCGCCGCCATCGCGGCAATGAGCTGCGGCGTCTGCGTGGTGTCGCTGCGCAACGCCTTCCAGGCGACGGTCGCGCTGATCGGGACGCTGCTCTCGGTTGCGCTGCTCTTCCTGCTCCAGGCAGCGCCGTTCGTGGCCGCGATCCAGATCATCGTCTACGCGGGCGCGATCGTCGTGCTCTTCCTCTTCGTGATCGCCTACCTCGGCGAACGCCAAGCTGACCTCGGGCCGGACCGAGCGTGGCGGGTGCAACCGCTTGCCTTGATCGCCGTCGGTGTCGTCGGCGCACTCGGAGCCGTCGCGCTCCTGAACGCCAACATTCGTCTTCAAGACAAACTCGTGACCCTCGGGGAGGGACCCGACATCGGAAGCCCGAAGGCGATCGGCGACGCGTTCCTACGCCGTTACCTCGTCCCCTTCGAGGTGACCTCGCTGGTCCTTCTCGTCGCCGCCGTCGGCGCGGTGATGCTCGCCAAGCGTGCCGTCCAGGCTGAAGGTTCGAGGTAGGCGTGGAGCTTGCCGTCACCACGCCGGTTGGCACGGGCGAGATTCCTCTCGGGTTCTACCTCGCGCTCTCCGGTGCACTCTTTCTTCTGGGCCTCGTTGGCGTGCTCATCCGACGCAACCCCCTGCTCCTACTCCTCGCGGTCGAGCTGATGTTGAACGGCGCAAACGTCGCGCTCGTCGGCTTTGCCCGCTACTGGAACGACACGGGCGGGCAGATCTTCGCCCTGATCGTGATGGTCGTCGCTGCCGCTGAGGTCGTCATCGGCCTCGGCCTGGTCGTCGCGATCTTCCGCCAGCGCTTGGAGCTTGACGTCGACGAACTCTCGAGGCTCCGCGGATGACGGCAAGCGTCCTCGGCTGGCTCGTCCTCGGGCTGCCGCTCCTCGGCGCGCTCGTCCTCAGCCTGTGGCCGTCGGAGCCACCGCAGACGGTCACGCGCGTCATTGGCTGCGGCTCCATGCTGCTCGCGTTCATCCTGACGCTTGCGACCTGGGGGACGCTCCTCGGCGAGAACCCAGAAGAGCGGACACACGTCTCGTCGCTTTGGCGATGGATCGAGATCGGCGACCTGCGCGTCGACCTCGCGATCCGGATCGACCAGCTCTCGGTCCTGATGATGCTCGTCATCACCGGGGTGGGCTTCCTGATCCACCTCTACTCGACCGAATACATGGCCCACGACGTCGGCTACCGGCGCTTCTTCGCGCAGATGAACTTCTTCGTGTTCTCGATGCTCCTCCTCGTCGAGGCCGGGAACTTCGTGTTCCTGATCATCGGTTGGGCGCTGGTGGGCCTCGCCTCCTACCTCCTAATCGGCTTCTACGACGACCGTCCGAGCGCGGTTGCCGCCGCCCGCAAGGCCTTCGTGATCAACGTGATCGGCGATGTCGGCCTTGTGTTCGCCGCGTTCATCCTGCTCGCAAAGACCGGAACGCTCGACTTCGATCAGGTCTTCGCGAGCGCACCGAAGACGCTCGACGGATACGCCGCCGAGGCTGTGGCGCTGCTGCTCTTCGTCGGGGCCGCCGCAAAGAGCGCGCAGGTGCCGCTCCACACGTGGCTTCCCGACGCGATGGAGGGCCCGACACCGGTCAGCGCACTCATTCACGCCGCGACGATGGTGACCGCTGGCGTCTACCTCATCGTCCGTTGCAATGTGCTCTACGAACTCGCCCCGAGTGCCTCCAACGTCGTCGCGATTGTGGGTGCGATCACGCTGCTTCTGGCGGCGACCATTGCCACGGTGCAGGTCGACATCAAGCGTGTTCTCGCGTGGAGCACGGTCAGTCAGATCGGCTACATGATCATGGGCGCCGGGCTGCACGCCTACTCCAGCTCGATGTTCCACTTCTTGACGCACGCCTTCTTCAAGGCGCTCCTCTTCCTCGGCGCCGGCATCGTCATCCACGCACTCCTCGGGGAGCAGTCACTCGACCGGATGGGTGGGCTCGGCAAGCACCTGCGCGGCGTGATGTTGATGATGGCCATCGGCTGCATGGCGATCGCGGGCGTCCCCGGGCTCTCGGGCTTCTTCTCGAAGGACGCGATCCTTGCCCACGCTTGGAGCGCTGGCGCCCTCGGCAAGTGCCTCTGGGTTGTCGGCATCGTCGCCGCTGCGCTGACGGCCTTCTACATGTTCCGCCTCTTCTTCCGAACGTTTATGGGTCCCGACCGCGAAGGCGGCTACGAACACCTACACATGCCTGGTTGGGCGATGACCGTTCCCGTCGCAATTCTGACGGTCGGTGCCGCGATCGTCGGCTGGATCGAGATCCCCGGCGTCTGGGACGCGATGACGACCTGGCTCGACCCGGTCGTCGCTGGCGGGCCGCTCGGGCCGGCCGAGGTGACGCACTCGGCGGAATGGATCACTGGGATCGCCTCGACGCTCGTCGCTGCCGGCGGGATCGTTGTTGCCTGGCAGATCTTCGGGCGCGACCCCAAGCGCCGCCTGGAGCTTGCCGGCGTCGCCCGCGGGCCCCGTTCGGTGCTGCGGGACGCCTACCGATTCGACGACATCTTCGAAGGAACAGTCATCGAGCCAACCAAGCAGATCGGCGAGGTCTTCCTCACCAAGGTTGAGCCGCGCGGCGCACAGGGTCTCGTGGACGGCGCGTCCAGCCTTGTGAGGGTGATCTCCGGAGTCATCTCGCGCCTCGAAGGTGGCCTCGTCCGCGGCTACACGGCCGCGATGGTCGGTGGCGTCGTTGTCCTCGGGCTCATCGCCACCGTGCTCTTGAGGGCGAACTAGATGCCCTGGACGACGGTGCTCATCATCGTGCCGCTCCTCGGCGCCCTGTCCATGTTCGCCCTACCCGAGGGCGGCGCGCTCCAGGCCCGCATTCACGCGGTGGTCGCGAGCCTCATCACCCTGGTGCTCTCGTTTGAGCTGCTGCGCCGCTTCGACCGCGACGCCGGAGGCCTGCAGCTTGTCGACTCCCACGACTGGGCATCGTCGGTTGGCCTGCGGTGGACGACGGGCGTGGACGGCATCTCGATTTGGCTCGTGCTCCTCACGACCCTGCTGTTTTTCATCGCGATTGCGTATTCGGCGTTTGCCTGGTGTGACCGGCCGCGTGCCTACCTCGGGCTGCTCCTACTGGCTGAGGCAGCACTGATCGGCTTGTTCGTCGCTGGCGACCTCGTGCTCTTCTACGTCTTCTGGGAAGCGATGCTCATCCCATTCATCTTCCTGGTGGGTCTTTGGGGAGATGAGAACCGTCGCTCGGCGACCATCCAGTTCGTGATCTACACGATGGTGGGAAGCCTGATCATGCTGGTCGCGGTCGTCGCGACCGGGATCCTCGCCCAGCGCCACACGGGTGGTGCGTACACCTTCACGATCGCCGACCTCGCCGGGGTCGACTTCACCGAGCGAGAGTCGACGTGGCTCTTTGCCGGCTTCGCGCTCGCCTTTGCGATCAAGCTGCCGCTTTTCCCATTCCACGCGTGGCTGCCGAAGGTCTACTCAGCTGCCCCGATCCTCGTGACGGCACTCCTTGCGGCAGTCATGAGCAAGGCTGGCGTCTACGGACTGCTCCGGGTCGGCGTGCCGACCTTCCCGGTGGGCGCCGACAACCTGACGCCCGTGCTTCTCACGCTGGCGGTACTCGGGATCATTTATGGGTCGCTCGTCGCATGGCGGGCCGAGACGATGCGGCTCGTCGTTGGGTATTCGAGCCTCGCGCATCTCGGCTTCATCGTGCTCGGGATCATGGCCTTCGACCTCCAGGCAGGCCAGGGCGCGGTCCTCCAGATGGTCAACCATGGGTTGGTCGTCGCCGCGACGTTCGGGATCGTCGCGATGCTCGCTCGGACCGGCTCGGAGCAGATGGACCGCGTGAGCGGTCTTGGCGCCGGGGCACCGTGGCTTGGGGGCGTCTTCCTCATCGTCGCGATGGCCGCGCTCGCGATCCCCGGCTCGAACGCGTTCGTCGGTGAGTTCTTCATCCTCGCCGGAGTCTTCCGCGAGCACACCTGGGCCGCGATCCTGGCCTGCATCGGCATGGTCTACGCGGCGGTGTACATGCTGCGGCTCTACCAGGACATGATGAATGGGCCACGTGTGGGAGACGGACGCAAGGCGGAGTTCCGGCTCCCCGACGCCCTTGCGATCCTCCCGATCGTTCTCCTGATGGGCCTGATCGCGCTCTGGCCCCAGTCGATCGTCGGCGGGACTCGCGAATCGGTCAAGCGTGCCATCGAACCCGCGCGCGCCGTCGCACACCCGCCTGCCGGCGTTGGGGAGGTACCGCTTCCGTGACCGTCTCGTCGTCCATTCCGCTGCTGATCATTTCCGGCGCCGCCTGCCTGGCGCTGCTCCTCGCCGTCGTGCCGCACGCCGCGCTCCGGCGGATGGGTCCGTCAGCCGTGGGTGGCCTGGGCATCTTCGCGGCGCTTGTCGTCTGCGTCGCGCGCTGGGGCGATCGGACGGTCGGCTACGCCGGGAACGTCTACGAAGACCGCCTCTCGCTCCTGATCTCGATCCTCGTGCTCCTCGCCGCTGGCGCAACGATCGCCCTGTCGCTTCGAGAGCCCGCCTCGGTCGACCGGCGCGGTGAGTACGTCGGGCTCGTGCTGCTCTCCACCGCGGGGATGATCCTCACCGCCCAGGCCTCGGACCTGATTGTCATCTTCCTCGGAATCGAGCTGCTCTCCGTCGCGCTCTACGTCCTCTGCGCGCTCGAGGTGTGGCGCAGCAGGTCACTCGAGGCGGGTCTGAAGTACCTGATCACGGGAGCCGTGGGAGCGTCGGTACTTCTCTATGGGTTGGCGTTTCTTTACGGAGCGACGGGTTCCACCGCCCTCGCCGACATCGGCGCCAAGCTCGGCGATGTGACGCTCACCTCCGACCCGCTCGTGACCGCGGCGATGGTCCTGATCGTCGCCGGTCTGGCCTTCAAGGCGTCGGCCGCGCCGTTTCACATGTGGGCGCCCGACGTCTACGAGGGCGCACCGACGCCGATCACGGCGTTCATGGCGACCGCGACCAAGGTGGCCGCGTTCGCCGCCTTCCTGCGGATCTTCGTCGGGACGTTGCCGGCCGGTCGCGACGACTGGCGCGTCATCATCGCCATGGTGGCGGCGGCGAGCATCCTGATCGGGAACATCGCGGCACTCCGCCAGCAGAACGTCAAACGGATGCTTGCCTACTCGGGTGTCGCCCAGGCCGGCTACCTGCTCATCGGTGTCGCGGCCGGATCAGTCGTCGGCACGCGAGCGACGCTCTACTACCTGATTGCCTATGTGGCGATGACGCTTGGAATGTTTGCCATCGTCGTTCACCGGGAGCGCGAGGTCGAAGACGGCGACGACGTCGACGCCTACCGCGGATACGGCCGGGCGCGCCCCGCGATGGGCATCGCCGGGACGATCTGCCTGCTCTCGCTTGCGGGCTTCCCACCGCTTGCCGGTTTTGTCGGCAAGTTCTTGCTCTTTGGCGCGGCGGTCGATCACGACCTGGTCTGGCTTGCGATCGTCGGGGCCGTCGGCAGTATCCTCAGCCTGGGTTACTACCTGCGGCTCGTCGCGGTGATGTGGATGGACGACCCGAAGCGGGCCGACGCGCGGCACCTTCCGGTGCCCGGTGCTGTTGGCGCGGTTGCGATCAGCTGCGCCGTTGCGGTGGTCGCCCTCGCCCTTGCCGCAGCCGGTGTGCTTGACGCGGCGGGTGGCGCGGCGGAGACGCTCCTCTCGCCGTAGGCCGGGCGGCCCCGCGGTCCGGATCAGTCGTCAGCCAAGCGACGGACGACGCTTGTGGCCGGCTTACGATTCGCGCGCTCGATCCACTCGTCGATTGGCCGGCGCTCCGGGTCGCGAGGGTTCAGTGGATAGCCGAACGCGATCGCGATGAAGGGCTTCTGGTCCTCGCCGGTCTTGAGAACCTCCGCCGCGAGGGCAGTGTCGGAGAATCCATTCGGGCACGACGCGATCCCCGCGCTCCACGCGGCGAGCATCATGTTCTGCGACGCGCGACCCGCATCGAACGCACCCATCTCCCCACCCCAGATCGACAGGACGATCACCAAGGGGGCTGCGGTCAGGTTTTGAGCAGTCCAGGTGGCGGCCGACAGGCGCGTGCGCTCGGCAGATTCGGTGAGGACATCAAACCGCCAGCGCTGGCGGTTCATCCCGCTTCCCGCGACGCGACCGGCGTCGAGAATCATGGTGATGGCCGCTTGGGCGATCACCTGTGGAGCATAGGTCCGGTGATCGCGCTTGCTCACGATGGCGAGGTATGCGTCCACGTTGGTCTCCGATCGTCTCGCTGGGAGACGTCAGGCTACTGCGAGCGCCGCGACCGCGGTTGTGCCTCTGGCGCCGCGCGGGGGACGCCGTCGTCGGTCGTGGCGATGGCTCGCCAGTCGTTGCTGAGGCGATCGCGGAGGAAGTTCGCTCGCCAGTCGCCGAGTCGATTGATCCTGGCCGTGTGCCCGGCGAGTGACGCGAAGACCGCCGCGTGAGAGCCATCGCAGGCCACGAGGACGCGCGCCTCGGGACACGCGTGTCGAATCCGGCTGGAGAGTTGGTGTGCTCGCTCGATGTTCATGGCGCTCAATCGTGGACGTTTGCGGCCGCGCAACGACATCGGCCAGTACGCGGCCGTGCTCAACCAGTGAGGTTGGCTGGGGACTACGTGTCGCGCGCGGAGAGGATTGGTGTCGCGGTCGACCAGAGGTGGACGACCCGCGGGTCGTTCCAGGCAAGGTTCTGCTCGTCTGGGTCGGCCGGGTCGTATTCCTCGGTGACGTGGTAGCAAAACACGAGGTCCGTGAGGGCCTCGAACCCGTGCGCGACCTGGCCGGGGATGTAGACGGCGAGGCAGTTATCTTCGTTGATGTCGAGCGACCAGGCGACACCCCTCGTGGGTGAGGCCTCGCGCCGGTCAAAGAGGACGATCCGCGCCTGACCCACCGGGCAGAAGAAGAGATCGTCCTGGCCGCGTTTGTGCCAGTGGAGGCCACGGATCACGCCGGCTTTGGAGAACGACATGTTGGTCTGCATCGACCCGCCCCCACCGGAGAGTTCCTCATACCACGACTCACGGCGAAGCTCGCAGAACCAGCCTCGCTCGTCGGCGAACTTTCGCAGGGTCACGATCTTGACGCCGTCGATCGGCGCCGTTTGCGTCGGTAGAGACATCGACGCGGGAGTATGCCAGCGCATGTGCCCGGTGTGTCCTACGCCGGGCGGCGCTGCAAGGGTGCCGTTCGGCCGCGGGTGAGGAGAGCCGCACAGGTCGCGGCGATGAGTGGAAGCCCGACGAGGAGTGCCAGGAGAATGAGCCAAGGCGGCCTGACCTGGATCGGGAGGAATCGGTTGGTGTCGCTTGCCTTCAGGACGATCGCGGCGGGGATCAAACCTCCCGGAATTGCCAGGAGGCTCCCGAGAGTGGCCATCAGGAATGCCTGCCAGGCGCCTTGGCGACGGCGATGACCAGGCCCGGCGCCGACGGCAATGAAGGTGGCCTGCTCGTCCCGCGTCTCAGCTGCCGTGAGCGCCAGCCCGATGAGGGTTGTGAGGAGCGCGAGGATGACCGCCGCCGGCAGGATCACCGCGTAGGTCACAAACTGGATATCCGAGCGCTGGTTCGGCGTTGCAAACTGGAAGATGACGTTGACGTCGCGATCAGCTGTGCTGAGATCTGCGCCAAGGTCCGAGGTTTGAAGGGCAACGAGTGCCTTGGTTTGGGCCGTCGTGAACGCCTCAGGCGCACGGACGTACAAAAGTGCCCGCGAGGCTTGGTCACGTGTCGCATTAAGGCGATTGGCCGTCGCGCGGGTCATGAGGAAGTGACCCTCCAGGTACCGCCCGAGTTCGTCAGGGCGCGGGTCGGCCCGAACCACCGAAACGCGGGCGGGAGCTGGACCCCGCCCGACGAGCGGTTCAACGGGCGGGGCGCCAGGGGCTCGCAGGGAAACGAGCACGGCCTTCCCATCCTCAAGTGCCGCTCGGAACCTTCCAGCGCCCAGAAGGGCGAGCTCGTCCGGCTCGACAATGGCAGCCGAGCCACCGCCTCTGACGCTCGCAAACTCCAGGTCCAGACACGTCGGGATCAAACTGGTGACGGTCCTGAGGGCCGCGCCGATCTTCGGGGCCAGGTCTGAACAGGTCAGTTCAGGGGAGGTGGGTTGGACCTCACCGGAGGAGACGTCGACGAACACGCTGCCAAGCGGCGGGCCGGAGCCACTCGCGGCCAACAGGCGCTCGTCCCGACGATCCTGGGCCAGCACGACCGTCCCCGTCGCGATGGCGAGCGCTGACGCCGCCATGATTGCCGCCACGGTCGGACCGGTGCGGCCGCGCTGGCGTGCGACCGTGCGGGCGGCCAGTCGGAGGGTCCCCGACGCTGCCGACGCTGCTCGCTCAAGGAGGCCCACCAGGTACGGCGCGCAGATGACGAGGCCGCCGATCGCGAGGGCAGCACCGGCCACGGCGATCAGCAGTTCGGGGTCGTCGCCACCGTTGCGCGCGGCAGCGAACCCGAGCAGGAGGCAGCCGATGGTGCTCACCGTGACGCCCGCAAGGGGGACACGCGCCCCGAGCCGCGTCAGCGGTCGCCGACCGCCAAGGGCGCTCAGTACGCTGATTCGAGCCGCGACGCGGGCGGGCAGCCACGCGGCAACGAGCGCCACCGCGATCGCGAGCAGGCCGATCACCGTGTAGTCGACCGCGTTGATTTCGATCGATCCCTCGGGACGCCCCTGAAGTCGCTCGACGAGGGGCCGTACCGCAAACGAAAGACCGATCCCGACGGCGATGCCGCTCAGCGCGCCGAGGGTCCCGAGCACAATGCCCTGGAGAAGGATGAGCCAGTGCGCCTGAGCGGGTGTTGCCCCGTTGGCACCGAGCACCCCCAGGGAGCGCAGCTGACGGCGAGCGCCGATCGCAAGAGCTGACGACAAGACGAGTCCGAACGCCGCCGTGCCAAGGCCCGCGTAGAGGTAGAGGAAGAGCATGTCGTTCGAGCTCGCCCTCCTCGCCAGCTCAAGAAGGCCCTCGCGCGTCTGAATGATGCCCGGCAGGGATCGTGCGGATGCAGGCGCCACCCCATCGGGAAGATCGACAAGGAACGATGGAGGTCCCTGGAGGCGACCGGCGAGGCCCGGGCCAGCGATCGTGTTGAACCGCTCTTCGATGACCGCCGTAACGCGGACCTTCCCCGCCGGGCGAATCGGAGTGATCACGTCACCGACGCCGATTCCCAATCGCCGGAGCAGGACCTGCGAGGCGGCCACTTCGCCGGGGCCAGTAGGCGGCCTGCCGCTCACGATCTTCGGTAGGAGCCCCTGGGCGATGGGACGATCGAACGGCAGAGTGATGACCGTGGGGCGAACCTGGCGACCTCCACCCCCCGGCAGGGCGAGGAGAGCCGTGCCTCGCTGGTACTCGACGACGGTCCAGTCGGGATGGTCGGCCAGGGCGTCTCTTACCCGCTCGACGTCTCCAGTTCCCGAACCCTGCGGGTAGACAGCCAGGTCGGCATGCCCCATCTGCTCGACAACCTGCTCCTGCGGCGAACGAATGCCCGTCCGCAGCCAGGTGGAGACCACGACCGCGGTGGCCGTTGGAATCAGGATGAGGAAAATGACAAGCAGCGACCGCCATGGACGGAGGCGGGACTCGCGGACCGCAAGGCGAGTGAGTGCCCGTAGGCTCGTCACGAGATCACCGCAGAATGTGCCGTGACCTCGTCAACCACCTCGCCGTCGCGAAGCCACACCACGCGGTCGGCCCATGACGCAAAGCGCGGCTCGTGTGTGACGAGCACGACGGCGGTCCCGGCCGCGGCGCGATCCGTCAGAAGCTCGATGATTCGCTCGCCCGTCGCGGTATCGAGGGCGCCGGTCGGCTCGTCGGCGAGGACGAGCGGGCGGTCCCCGACGACGGCGCGAGCGATTGCGACGCGTTGCTGCTCACCACCGGACAGGTCGTCTGGGTACCGATCGGCCTTGCCGTCGAGACCGACGGTCGCCAGCGCCTTCTTGGCCTCGCTTCGCGCGGCGCGAGCCCGTACGCCACCGAGCTCCAACGGCAGCATGATGTTCTCGACCGCCGTGAGCGTCGGGAGGAGGTTCAGCTCCTGAAAGACGATCCCGATGTGCGTACGGCGCAGGCCCGCGAGCTCGCTTGCCGAGAGCCCCCAAAGGTCGATTCCGTCGACAAGGACGGCCCCTGAGGTCGCCCCGTCGAGGCCTCCAGCCAGGTTCAGGAGCGTCGACTTGCCACTTCCACTCGGACCCATGACCGCGACGAACTCGCCGGGAGCGACAGTGAAGTCGATACCCCGTAGGGCGACGACCTCGCCTGCACCGGAGCCGTAGCGCCGGTGAACGTCGCGGAACTCGAGGACGCGTTTCATTCGTGCTCCTTGGGGTTGCCGTTCGCAGACGACGGGTGGGGGTTTCTCCTGCGGGCGAGGATTCGTTCCTCGCAGATATCGAGCCAGCGCAGCTCGGATTCGGTACGGGTGATGAGGGCATCGAAGGCGAGGGCCGCGGCGAGGTTGCCGTTCACTCCGGCTTCCCGGTGCGCCCTTCGGCGAGCTTGCAAGGCCCCCATGCGCGAGCCACGCTCGGCCTGGATGACGTTCAACGGATCGACGCCGTGGGTCTCCATCGCGATCAGGACCTTGAGCATGAGGCCGTCGCGGGCCGGCGCGTCCTCTCCGCCAGGTTGGAGTAGGAATCGCGCCAGCTCTTCGCGACCGTCGGCGGTCAGCTCGAATGCTCGCCGGCCTTCCGCGTCGGGTTCTCCACCGGTGACCATCCCGTCACGCTCGAGGCGTTCGAGGGTCGAGTAGACCTGACCGATGTTCAGCGGCCAGATCCCCGCGGTCGCCTGCTCGAACTCCGTACGCAGCTGATACCCGTGCCGGGGACCGGATGCGAGTAGGGCAAGAAGGCTTTCGCGGATCGACAAAAGTTGGCTCCTGGTGGACTGCATACTGCGTATGCATACCCAGTATGCAGAGCTCCGGGGCCCAGGTCAAGGTCGGCTGGACCGGAGCTCGTCGATCGAGGGAGCAGGCGAGGTGGGTAGCAGGTCTGGCATAATGAGGGTATGCAGAGAACCACCGTTATGGCGGATGAGATCCTCCTTGAGCAGCTACGCCGCATCGCAAGGGAGGAGCGGATATCCCTCGCCGAGGTCATTCGCCAAGGGATGGAACTGCGCGTCCGCCGACACCCCGTACCCCTGTCGTTCATCGCATCGGGGGCCGGCGCGCGGGCAGGTACCACCGGACGTGACGCCGGAGAGATCGCGTTCGAGCCTGAACCGTGGCGCTGATCTGCGATACCGGGCCGCTATATGCGGCGATGGATCACAACGACGCCGACCACCGACGCTGCGCTTTGCTTCTGTCGGGGTCCACGGAACGCCTCGTTGTCCCCTCGCCGGTGCTCGTCGAGTTGGAATGGCTCGCGAGTCGCCGGCTCGGTCTGGAGCCATTCGAGCGTTTTCTCGAGGATGTCGAGGGCGGGGCGTTGATCGTGGTGGACCTCCGCCCGATCGACTACACGCGGACGCGGGCCCTGATGCGCCAGTACGCCGATTTCCCACTTGGCTTCGTGGACGCAGCGGTCCTCGCGCTTGTCGAGCGTTTCGAAGAGCCGAAGCTCGCAACGCTCGATCGTCGCCATTTTGCGACGGTTCGGCCGACCCACGTGACGAGTCTCACGCTCGTTCCAGAGCTGGAGTGAGTCCAAGCGCGGAGGGTTGACGACTGCGGTAGCCCGCCGCGATGGGTGGTCAACTCCGTCTCACAGCCGCCTCTGCCCCTCTTGCTTGCATGAGATGCAGAGTTCGGTCCCCCAAGATCTCGATGAGGCGCTTCGCCGCCGAGCGCGCGAGGAAGGTCGAAGCCTGAACGCGGTCCTCATTGACGCCCTTCGCTCAGCCGAAGGCCTCGGTGGTCAGCCGCGACAAGACCTCTCCTGGCTCGCCGGTACCTGGGACGCGGATGGCGAACTCGACCGAGCCCTCGCGGACCAGCGCAGCATCGATGCCGAACTTTGGTCGCCCTGAGGATCGTCCTCGACACCAATCGCTACGTCGATCTTGCCCGTGGCGACGCCGACGTGCGCGGTCTGGTCGAGTCGGCCGCTGAACTTCTCGTGCCCTTCGTGGTGCTCGCGGAACTTCGGGCCGGCTTTGCCCTGGGGACCCGGCAAGTCGAGAACGAGCGGCGACTCAGCGGCTTCCTCCGAGAGCCAGGGGTTTCGACGCTGTGGCCGGACGAACCGACAATCGCCCAGTATGCCGCGGTGTTCCGACAGTTGAGCGCCCAGGGTACGCCGATTCCCACGAATGACCTCTGGATCGCCGCACTGGCCCTGCGCCACGCGGCGCCCCTCTTCACGCGCGACGAGCACTTCCGCCTGATTCCCCACCTTTCGGTGATCTCGTCACCTGGACTCGATGGCTGACGCCCGTCAGCCGCCAATCATGCTCATGGGCCGCCCCGTGTAGGTCCAGTTCGGGTCGGCCATCCCGTGGCCCGGACCCTTCGCCCGGACCGCGTTGAGAACTGCGTCCGCGAGGTCCGCGTCTGTCGCTCCGTTTCGGAGCGGAGCACGTAGGTCGGTCTCCGAGTCGGAGAAGAGGCACGTCCGAAGCTGACCATCCGCGGTGAGACGCAGCCGGTCACAGGCTGCGCAGAAGGGCTCCGTCACCGACGACACAAACTGCAGCTCGCCGCCACCGTCGGCAAACGCCCAGCTGGTGCCAGGAGCCGACGGTCGCTCCCGATCCATCGACACGAGCGGCCAGCGCTCGTCGATTGTTTCGCGGACCTCCTCCCCCGACAAAACGTTCTGGCGCGCCCAGTCGCGCGGTGCATCCAGCGGCATGACTTCGATGAACCGCACCACGTACGGGGTCCGACGGGCGAACTCGGCCAGGGGCAGGACGTCTGGCTCGGAGAGACCACGCAGAAGGACAGCGTTCACCTTGATCGGGCGAAGCTGCGGATAACGCTCGCACGCGGCGAGTCCCGCGAGTACCCGGTCCAGGTCGCGGCGACGGGTGATGGCCGCAAAGCGATCCGGGTCCAGCGAGTCGAGGCTGACGTTCACGCGCGAAAGCCCCGCCGCGACGAGGTCGTCGATCTGGTCGGCGAGCAGCACACCGTTCGTCGTGAGCGAGATCTCATCGATTCCCTCAATTGCAGAGAAGCGACCGATCAGCTCGGCAAGCCGCGGACGCACGAGCGGTTCGCCTCCCGTCACCCTGAGCTCGCGCACGCCGAGCCCGGCCATGAGTGTGACGATCCGAACGAGTTCGTCGTCGCTGAGAACCTCCTCGCGCGGCAGCCAGTCCATGCCCTCCGCCGGCATGCAGTAGCGGCAGCGGAGGTTGCAGCGGTCGGTCACCGACACCCGGAGCGCGCGGTGGCCACGGCCAAAGCCGTCGACCAGGGACGTTGCGCTACGGGTGTCGGTTGCCATCACACCTCACGTTACCGCGAGAGCGCCTCCTCCACAGCGCGACGCGTGAGCACCCGGACAAGGTGCTTGCGGTAGTCGGCCGTGGCCCAGGTGTCCGACGGCGGGTCGGTGCCCTCTGCGGCGTGATCTGCCGCGGCGCCAACCTTGTCGGGACTTGCTCCAGCAAGTGCCTGCTCAACCGCCGACGCGCGGATCGGGATCTGACCCATGTTCGTGAGCGCAATGCGCGCTCCGGAGATGGTCCCGTTCTCGCGGTCGACGAGTGCCGCGACGCCGACCATCGCCCAGTCAAGGGCCCTGGTGCGGAACTTCAGGTACGACCAGCCGGCGGTCGTCTTTGGAACCCGGATCGCGGTGAGGATCTCGTTCCCCTCGAGGGCGGTGTCGAAGAAGCCCTTGAAGAAGTCGGCCGCCGCAACGGTTCGCTGTCCCGCGGCGCCCTGGATCACAAACGTGGCGTCAAGGGCCTGGCACACAGTCGGCAGGTCAGACGCCGAATCGCCGTGCGCGCAAGACCCACCGATCGTGCCCATATGGCGGACCTGACGGTCACCGACGAGGCTCGCCGTGTGGGCGAGGATCGGGCAATGGGCCTTCACCAGCTCGTTCGTTTCGAGATCGTGGTGGCGGGTAAGCGCACCGATCTCGAGATGGTCACCCGCGTCGCGAACACCTTGCAGCGCGGCGATGCGCCCGATGTCGACGAGCAGTGCCGGTCGGGCAAGCCGAAGCTTCATGAGCGGAACGAGTGAGTGCCCGCCCGCAAGCAGCTTTGCGTCGTCGGACTGGCCGAGAAGCCGGATGGCATCTTCGGCCGAGGTCGCAACCTCGTAGTCAAACTCAGCCGGGATCATTTCGCCTCCTGAATCGCGCGCCAGACTCTCTCTGGGGTTGCAGGGCGTCCGACGTTGGTTACCCCGAGGTGGGAAAGGGCATCGACAACGGCGTTGATGACCGCCGGCGGGGCCGCGATGGTGCCAGCCTCTCCGATGCCCTTGACGCCGAGCGGGTTGGTCGGGCTCGGTGTGGTGGTGAACCCAAGCTCAAACAAGGGAAGCTCCGGCGGTCCGGGGACGAGGTAGTTCGTCATCGAGCCGGTCTGGAGGTTGCCCTCCTCGTCGTAGATGGCTTCCTCGTAGAGGGCCTCCGCAATGCCTTGGGCGATGCCTCCGTGAAGCTGACCCTCGACGATATTCGGGTTGATCCGCACACCGCAGTCATCGACGGCGACGTAGCGGATGATCTCGGTCCTACCCGTGTCGGTGTCGATCTCGACGACGCAGGCGTGCGCCCCGTTTGGCCAGCTGAAGTTCGGCGGGTCGTAGAGGTGCGTTGCCGTCAGGCCGGGCTCCATGTCGTCAGGCAGGTCGTGCGCAGCCCAGGCCGCAAAGCCCAGGGCCTTGATGTTGGCCGACTTGTCCGTGCCCTTGACGGTGAAGTTGCCACCGGCAAAGTCGAGGTCCTCCTCGGAACACTCCAACTGGTGAGCGGCGATCTTGCGGGCCTTCGCGATGATCTTCTCGCCGGCCTTGTAGAGCGCGACGCCGCCGACGGCGAGGCCGCGGCTGCCGTAGGTGTCAAGGCCGAGCGGCACCACCTGGGTGTCGCCGTGGAGCACTTCGACGTCGTCGAAGTCGATCCCGAGCTGGTCGGCAACGATCTGCGCCATCGTGGTCTGGTTGCCCTGACCGTGTGGCGAGACGCCGGTCAGCACGCGCACCGAGCCGGTGGGCATGAACTCGACCGTCGCCGCGTCCCAACCGCCGGCGATGTACTTGAGTGCCGCGAGCACGCGGGATGGCGCGATGCCACACATCTCGAGCCAGGTCGAGAAGCCGACGCCGATGACCTTGTTCGAGCCGCTTGCCCTGCGGGCGGTCTGCTCGGCCCGAATCTTGTCGAGATCGAGCATCTCGAGCAGCTTCTCGAGGGTCCCTGAGTAGTTGCCCGAGTCGATCGTCAGGCCGCTGACCATCGTGTAGTTCGGGAACTTGTCGTTTGAGATGAAGTTCTTGCGACGAAGCTCCACCGGGTCCATCTTGAGTTCCCGCGCGAGCGCGTCCATCGCGCGCTCGATCGCGTAGGTCGCCTCAGGCCGCCCGGCGCCACGGTAGGCGTCGGTGAACGTGTTGTTCGTGAAGACATTCGTGTACTCGAAGTCGTAGCCCTCGACGTCGTACGGACCGCTGTAGAGCCAGGCCCCGAGCATCGGGATGCCCGGAGTAATGATGCGTAGGTACGCGCCCATCGATGCCGTCAGCTTGACTCGGACGGCTTTGAGGATGCCGTCCTTGGTCGCCGCGAGCTCGATCTGCTGGTACATCTCGCGGCCGTGGAGCGTGGCGACGTAGGCCTCGGAGCGCTCCTCCACCCACTTCACCGGGCGACCGAGTGTCTTTGCCAAGGCGAGACAGATCGCGTCCTCGGGGTAGGCCTCAAGCTTCGATCCGAATCCGCCGCCAACGTCTGGGGCGACGACCCGGAGCTTCGCTTCGGGAATACCGCAGGTGATCGTGAGTGTGGTGCGCAGGATGTGGGGAATCTGCGTCGCGGAGAAGACCGTGTACTCGCCCATCGACGGGTTCACGTCGACGACGACACCACGCGGCTCCATGGCGTTCGGAATCAACCGGGCGAGGTAGTACTCCTCTTTGATCTTGACGAGGTCTGGGTCCTCGAAGTACGGACCCGACGGGTTGCGACGTGGGGCCGGTGAGTCGCGCTCGAAGATCCAGCTCCCGGCGTCGTTCGTCCCGAACTCGTCGTGGATGATCGGCGCCCCGGCCGCGAGCGCGGCCTTGACGTCGGTCACCGCTGGAAGCGGCTCCCAGTCGACCTCCACGAGCTCCGACGCGTCGATTGCTTCGACGCGGCTGTCGGCCACGACGACGGCGACCGGGTCGCCGACGTAGCGCGCCTTGTCCTTGGTCAGCGGGTGGTGGGCTGGGTTCTTGACCTCGTCGTTGATCGGCCAAGCCATGACAAGCGGACCCGCGAACTCCAGGTTCTCGGCGGTGTAGACGCCGACAACACCCGGCGCAGCCTCAGCCGCGGCGGTGTTGATCCCATTGATCTTCGCGTGGGCGAACGGACTACGGACAATGTGCACGTAGAGCATTCCCGCGACCGTGATGTCGTCGACGTAGCGCGACTGGCCCGTGATGAGCTCGGGGTCCTCTTTGCGGAGCTGGCGGTCGCCGATCGTTCCAGCGCGTGGTTGTTCGGTAGTTGCCACAGTCGCCTCCCTATACCCCGGCCACGGCCTGAACGGCCTTGACGATGTTGTGGTACCCGGTGCAGCGGCAGAGGTTGCCCTCGAGGCCGTGCCGGATCTCATCCTCAGACGGCGTTGGGTTGTCGTCGAGAAGGCTCACCGCGGCCATGATCATCCCGGGCGTGCAGTACCCACACTGGAGCGCATGGTGCTCCTGGAAGGCGGTCTGCATCGGGTGCATCGAGCCGTTCGTGGCGAGACCTTCGATGGTCGTGACGCTGCGGCCGTCGACCTGGACGGCGAGCATGGTGCATGACTTCACCGCCTCCCCATCCAGGTGGATGGTGCAGGCCCCACAGCTGGAGGTGTCGCAGCCGACGTTTGTGCCGGTGAACCCGAGGCGCTCACGAAGGACGTAGACGAGCAGCTCGCGCGGCTCGACCTCGACCTCGTGGCGTTTCCCGTTCACGGTGATGGCGATGCGCTTCACGAACGAACCCCTTTCTGTTGCCTATCCACCGGAACGGCGGAACAACCGGGACAGTGCGCCGCTGATCGCGGCCCAGAGGATCGAAAAGCCCGAGATGGGCTTTGCGACCGGTGGCGGCGGAGGTGCTGGAGGCTGCGTCGCCTCGTCCCCGTCCGCGAGAGCCTCGGCGCTTGCGCGCTCGAAAGCCATTTGCTTGCCGAGACAGTCCGCAAACTGCCCGACCATTTTCGAGGCGACGTCTTTGACGATGTTCGGGCGGCCGAGCTGCGCCGCTTGCCCGGAGAATCGAAGATCTGTGACCATGTCGACGCGCGTGCCGGCGTCGACGGCGGTGAACGTGGCGTCGACGGTACCCTCGGCGCCGCCCTTACCGCGCGAGTCACGACCACTGAGGGCCATTTTGACGGTGCCGGCTTCCTCGTTGATCTCCTCGAGGTGCACTCGGTTGTCGAAGTCCATTCCGACGGGCCCGAGTTTGATGGTCATCTTCGCCCGCCATGTGCGGTCGTCGACGATCTCGACGAGCTGCGCCCCGGGCATGCAGGGAATCACCCGCTCGGCGTCGAGGAGAAGCTTGAGCGTGTCCGCGGGGGGGCCGGGAACCTCGAATGAGTTCTCGATCTTCATGCGGCGGCCCGCGCGGTCTTCGCTTCCTTGCGACGCACATCGACGATCTGCGCGGCGATTGCCACCGCCACCTCCTGTGGAGTTTTCGCGCCGATGGAGAGTCCGATCGGCGCCTGAATGCGAGCGAGGTCGGCCTCTGAGACCCCCTCGGAACGCAGACGGGCGGCGCGGCGGTCGGTCGTCCGGCGGCTCCCCATCGCCCCGATGTAGCCGGCCGGGGTCGCGAGCGCGGCTTTGAGCGCGGGCACGTCGAACTTCTCGTCGTGGGTGAGGACGCAGATGGCGGTGCGCTCGTCGATCTCGGAGCGGGAGATCAGCTCGTGAGGCCACGCGACGACGAGTTCGTCGGCGACCGGAAATCGCTCCTTCGTGACGAAGGTCGCGCGAGCATCACAGACCGTGACGCGGTAGCCCATGAACGAGCCGACGGTGGCCAGCGCCGAGGCGAAGTCGATCGCACCGAAAACGAACATCTGTGGCCGCGGGGCGAGGACCACGATCAAGCGCTCGGTGTCTCCCTCGCCGACGGTGCCGTTGTCGGCCGCCGAGATCCGCCGCCCGACATCACCGTCGAGCGCTCCGACCTCCACGATGCGCTGGCTTCCCGCGAGCGGGCCAGCAAGGTCGGTGATTGTCGCGACGTGGCGCTCTTCGGCGACTGCCTCCTCGAGGGCGAGGACGGTCGCCGGGTCCATGAGGTTGATGAAGATGCGGACCGTCCCGCCGCAAGGGAGGCCGACCTCGAAGGCCTCGTCGTCGGCGATGCCGAAGCTTGTGACCCGTGACTGCGCTCCAGAAAGGACCCGCTCAGCGTCGGCGATGACGGCCGGCTCGACGCAGCCGCCCGTCACCGACCCCAAGACCTCGCCGTGTTCGGAGATCGCCATCGTCGCCCCGGGACCGCGTGGAGCAGAGCGCTCCACGGAAACCACCGTGGCGGTAGCGGCACGAACACCTTCGCGCGCCCAGCGTGCGAGGCCTGGAAGTACGTCTCTCAAAATGGAGCGATCCGTCGGACGAGAGTTTGTAACAAGAGACGCTATCTATGCGGATCGGGTTCGGCAAGGCCGGAGCGGCCCGAGTCGCGTCCCGGGTCAAACTCCCGCTTTGACCCTCTGCGTCCGGCCTCGACGAGGATTGGCACGAAGTCGATACGCCTTCGACACTCCGCGACGGCGAGACCGGAATAGACTGATACCGGGTGGTGGTCCGGGGTGGCCCCTTGCGAGCCGATACGGCTTCGTGACGGCGATCACGACGCCCTAAAGCCGGTCACGGTGCCGCGTGAGGAAACCACCTGCCGACCTCCGGCGCAACCGCGCGAGGTGTGCCCGCGCGGCGAGTTGCTCAGACGCCGGCCGCGATGAGTCCCGTCATGTACATGATCGCCAAACCCGCCAAGAGGCCGAGCGAGGCGACCGCGTCCAGTCCGGCGCCGGGGGCCTTCAGGCGGGGAGCCAGGCGAATGATGACCTGTGCGATTGCCCCGGCGGCGATACCGAGTAGCAACGCAACCAGGGTGGGATTCGCTGCCAGCGAGCCAACCCATGCGCCCAGGGTGACCGGGCCGCCCGCGATCAAGCCGAGGAGGGCAAGCGACCGTACGCTCGGACGTTCGGACGTCAGCGGCGAAACCACGGCGAGCCCCTCGGTTGTGTTGTGGAGCGCGAAGCCGACAACGAGGAGCGTTCCGAGGGCGAGCTCTCCCGTGGCATAGGCGCCACCGATTGCGAGGCCTTCGCCCAGGTTGTGCAGGCCGATACCGATCGCGATGAGCACCGCCAGTCGAATCCCGCCACCTGCGCGGCGTGGGACGAGCCCTTCACCGGCCGTGACGGCCGCAAGGCCTGCGACCGCGCCGATGAGCGGAAGCGCGGCGCCGCCAAGTGACTGCGCCCCCCGGCCTGCGATCTCGATGCCGTCGACGAGGGCTTCGATCCCGAGGAACACGAGGACGCCGACGGTCAAGGCGAGCACGAAGCGCAGCGCCTGGGGTGACGCGCGACGGGCCGCGGGCAACCAGAGCATCCCGAGTACCACCGGGAGGAGCCCGACGTAGAGCCCCACCAACGCAAGGGTGCCGAAGAGCCCGCCTCCGACTTCCGGCGTCTGCACCGCTGCTTCGATCGTTGCTGGAAGGGTCGCGCCGGTCGATGTCACGAGGGCGATCTCGTAGGCCTCGCCCTCGATCCAGTCAAACGGCACCCGAACCGTCTGCGCTTCGAGGCGACCGAGCGGATCGTCCCCGAGCCCGGCCACCGGAACGTAGGCGTCGTTCACGATCACCTGCGCGAGGCGCACCTGGTCGGGCCCGTCGTTTCGGACACGGAGCGCGATCGTTCCCGGCCGCAACTCGACACGCTCAACCGCGACGCGCTCGATCGGTGGTCCGGTGCGCTCAAGGCCTGGTACACCGAAACCGATCAGTAGCGCGGCGAGCACGGCGATCAGCGCGAGGGGACCAACCGCCGCGAGCCAGCGCGGCGCCCGGGACGGCCGGGTCGGAGCGGTGGCGCGGGGTTCGATGCTCACGAGACCTCGAAGATCCCGCTCCAACCGAGCTCAGCGAACTCGGTCTTGTGGGCGTGGAACATGAAGCGGCCCCGGTAGGGAAAGCGCATCTCGAGCATCGCGCGTTGGCCTTGGCCCTGAACCACGATGTCGGTGAACTCCGACGGAGTTCGCGACGTGCCGGTCGGGTAGAGGTCGAAGAAGTTGCCGTGAACGTGGAAGGAGTTCACGGGGTCGAACTCCGTGATGTTGACGAGATAGATGCGCACGAGTTCGTCCGCCGTGATCGCGATCGGCCGCGCCTGGTAGGCGAAGGCGATCGAGTTCACGGCGTACACCTCGTTTGCCATGTCGAAGTTCGTGTCGAAGCCGTTCATCACCATGACCAGCTCGTCGGCCGCAGCGCGCGCCTCGCGCGGATCCACGACGAACGCGCCGTACAGTCCCTTGCTGATGTGGCTTGCGAGCGGGAAGGTGTGGCAGTGGTACATGTGGATGCCCCCGGGCCCCGCCACGAACTCGTACGTGAAGCGCCCGCCCGGCTGCACGTGCCCGCCGGGTCCTGACCCCGGCACGCCGTCGTGCGCCGAGGGATGGACGCCGTGGAAGTGGATCGTGTGGGGGTGAGGCGAGGCGTTGACGAGTGTGACCCGCATCAGGTCGCCCTCGGTGGCGCGAAGGGTCGGCCCGGGGATTCGGTTGTTGTAGGACCACCCGGGGTACATCACTCCGGGCGCGATCTCGATCTCCTGCTCACGGGCGGTGAGGGTCCATTCCCGCACGGTCCGCTTCCCCTCGACAGTGGCGCGGCCTGAGTCGAAGCTGCGCAGCACGTCCTGGGGATCGAACTGGTTGCGGGCGTGGTCAACCTCGCCGATGACCCCGGCGTGTGCGGCAGCCGAATCGTGTGGGGCCTGCGGTCCGGGGGCGCCGGAGAGACGCGTCGCCGCGCCGGCAAGCACGATCGCGCCCGCGCCGGTCGCAGCTCCGAGGAGGCTCCGCCGAGTCAGTCTGTGGGAGGCCGAATCATTTGAGTTCGCCATGGCGAACAATGATTGCACGCCGAGACATCGAATGCATTCGCGTATGGGCGAATTCGTCGCTAGCATCCACGGGGTGATGACCAAAGCCCCGCCCGCCGATCGACCGAGCGCCGCCGTCCAGGACTACCTGAAGGCCGTCTACTCCGTCGCCGAGCGCTCGAAGCAGGGGCTCGCCTCGACCTCGCAGGTCTCGGGTGAGCTTGGCGTCTCGCAGTCATCGGCGTCGGCCATGCTCAAACGCCTCAGCGAGCTGGGCTTCGCGGAATCGGGCGCCCGGGGATCGGTCCGCCTGACCGAGCCTGGGCGGTTGGCGGCGCTCGAAGTGATCCGACATCACCGGCTCCTCGAGACGTTCCTCGTGGACAAGCTCGGCATGCCGTGGGACCGGGTCCACGACGAGGCAGAGGTACTCGAACACCACATCTCACAAGACTTGGCCGCCCGCATCGCCGAGGCACTCGGCGAGCCCGACCGCGACCCCCATGGTCATCCCATCCCCACCGCGGATGGCGAGGTCGCCGACGGTCCGAGCGGCCGTCTCGCCGACCTGCCCGAAGGGACACGCGCGATCGTCAGTGTGGTCAGCGACCAGGATCCGGAGCTGCTGCGCTTCCTCGCCGATCTGCGGGTGGTGCCCGGCGCCGCGGTGCAGATCGTCGCGAGGGCCCCATTCGAGGGGCCTCTCAGCCTCCGAGTTGACGACCACACCGAGGTGGCCCTCCCGGTCGGCGCAGCTCGGCACGTCTCTGTCGAGGCCGTCGCGCCGACTCCCTCCGGCGCCACGTAGGCGCCCGAATCCCGCCGGTGGTGGTCTAGCATCCCGGCGATGGTCTTCGTGAGCGCCGACGAGGTCGAGCACGCACTGCGGCGGGAGAACTATCTCGCTGACCGGGGTCTTGCCGTGGCGGTCTACCTCTCCCTGGCGATGGGGCGACCGCTCCTGCTCGAGGGCGAGCCGGGCGTCGGAAAAACCGAGGTCGCCAAGGTCCTCTCCGGCATCCTCGACGCGGAACTGATCCGACTCCAGTGCTACGAGGGAATCGACGCCGCGCAGGCCCTCTACGAATGGGACTACGCGAAGCAGCTCCTCCAGGCCCGCACGAGCGACGGGAGCGGCGAGGTTGGTGGCCTCTACACCCCGAAGTTCCTGCTCGAACGGCCACTCCTTCGGGCCGTGCGGGCGGGCGGGCGGGCGGTGCTCCTCATCGACGAGCTCGACCGAGCCGACGACGAGTTCGAGGCGTTCCTGCTCGAGGTGCTGTCCGACTTCCAGGTGACGATCCCGGAGCTCGGAACGATCTGCGCCGAGACCCCACCGGTGGTGATCATCACCTCCAACCGGACTCGCGAGCTGCACGATGCGCTCAAGCGTCGGTGCCTCTACCACTGGATCGACTACCCGAGCCGCGAACGCGAGACCGAGATCATCCGGGTACGCGTTCCCGGTGTGGAGGACTCCCTCGCCCGCTCGGTGGCCGGCGCGGTCGCCCGCCTGCGTGAGATGGAACTGGCCAAGCCTCCCGGGCCCGCGGAAGCCGTCGACTGGACCCGAGCCCTCCAACTCGTCGGCGGGAATACCGTTACCGAGGAGGGCGCCCGCGACACCCTCGGGTGGGTACTCAAGAACCGAGACGACCTCGCGCACGCCTACGAACACCTCGCCGAGGTCGTCGCAGGCGACGGGTGAGCGTCGCGGCCCTGACCGACTTCGGTCGGATGCTTCGCGAGGCGGGTGTCCCGGCGGACCCTCGACGTATCGGGCGATTTTGCGACGCGGCATCTCGGGTCGACGGGAGCGACCTCTACTGGGTCGGACAGGCGACGCTGGTATCGCGACCCGACCAGCTACCGATCTATGACCGCGTCTTTCGGGCCTTCTTTGGTGGAGTTCAGCCCGAACGCCCAACGTCCGACCGACGACTGCGGATGAGCGGCGCACCGGCAAACGCTGATGACGGAAACGAAGCGCTGCTCCCCCGCGAAGCGCCGGAGGCCGCGCTCGCAAGCTCGCACGAATCCATCCGTGTCCGGAGCTTTTCACGGATGACGCGGCAGGAGCTGGACGAGGTCGCGCGTCTGATGGCCCGTCTCCAGCTTGCCGCGCCGACGCGGCGCTCGCGTCGACGTCGAGCGACCCGCAAGGGTGAGGCCGACATGCGCCGCACCCTCCGCCTGGCGCTTCGGACCGGCGGGGAGCCGATTCAGTTTGCGTATCGGGCGCGTCGCGAGCGCCGGCGGCGCCTGGTGCTCATGCTCGACATCTCCGGTTCGATGGGGGCGTTCTCCCGTGCGCTCCTCGTGTTCGGCCACGCCGCGCTCGCCGCCGATCAGCATTGGGAGGTCTTCTCGTTTGGCACCCGGCTCACGCGCCTTACAGCCGTCCTGCGCGGGGCGAATGTCGACCAAGCGCTCGCCAATGCCGCTCACGCCGCCGTCGACTGGGACGGCGGCACCCGGATCGGCGATGCGCTGCGTGGTCTCCTGGACGATCGCCGGGGAGGAACGGTGCGCGGCGCGGTGGTGGTGATCTGCTCGGACGGGCTCGATGTCGGTGATCCGTCGCTTGTCGGAATACAGATGGCCCGCCTGCACCGCCTCGCACACCGCGTCGTCTGGGTGAATCCCCTGCGCGAGAACCCGGAGTACGCACCACTCGCGCGCGGGATGGCCGCCGCGCTTCCCCACGTGGACCACTTCGCTTCCGGGCACAACTTCGCCGAGCTTGAGTCACTCGCCGGGGTTATCGCCGGCTTGTAGCCCGCCGGAAGTCCTCGGGCGTGTCGATGTCAGACGGCGGTGGCGCGTCGATTTCGACGTAGCGCACGAGTTCAGGACGCGAGGCGATCAGCTCTCGCGCACCGTGATCCCCCCCGGCCGCGAGCAGTGGCCAGACGGCCCGGTCGAGCGCGGTCGGATGGCTCGGTTCGCCGCGATAGGTCGCGCGCACGATCGGCCCCTCGGGCGCGCGGGCGACGGCCCGAATGGCCTCGGCACTGACCTCGGGCTGATCGCCCAAGAGGATCACCGCGCGCCCAATCTCCACCCGGACGGCTTCAAGACCGGCGCGAAGCGATGTCGACTGGCCCTGGGCGTGATCGGTGTTCACGACAACATCGGCGCCCTGAGAGTCGATCGCGTCAAGGATCGCCTGGTGGCTCGCACCGAGAACGAGCACGGTCTGGTCGAACGAGGCGGTGGTGGCCGCGTCGAGCACATGCTGGAGGAGCGGCTTGCCGCCGAGCGGGAGGAGCTGTTTTGCCTCACCCATCCGTCGCGAGCTGCCCGCCGCGAGGATGACGACTGCGGCGCGGATCACTGGGCGACCAGACGGGTCGACTCGAGAGTCCAATGCGCGCGGACCGCCTCACCGACACGCGGCGCGGTCTCACCCCGGGGAAGCACCGCGACGATTGGGTTCGCGCCGCCGATCCGGACTCGGCTCGCGCCGGCCACGGGCACGACCGAGTCGACGATCCCGACGACGCTGTTTCGTGTCGAGTCCGGCGGGAGGTCAACTGGCGAGACGGCCACATCCGAAGGGTAAACGGTGACAAGAACGGCTCCGGTCAGCCGCTCGCGACTGCGGATACGGGTCCCGTTGCCGAGCCGCACATCGGTCGAGTCGACGCGCTCGACCGCCAATCCCAGCAGGGCGTTGACGTCGGTGAGGTCGGCGACGAACCGGCTTCCGGGGCGATCCGCGAGTTCGGCAGGCGTGCCAACTTGGACGACGCGCCCTCGATCCATCACCGCAACGCGCTCGGCGAGGGCGGCGGCTTCGGCGAAGCTGTGGGTGACGACGACCGTGGGAACGGCGAGGACCGAGACGCGCATCCGGATCTCGGCGATGGCCTCGGCCCGAATGCTGGCATCCAGCGCGGCGAGCGGCTCGTCGAGCAACATCGCCGATGGCCCGGATGCGAGGGCGCGAGCGAGCGCGACGCGCTGGCACTCGCCTCCGGAGAGTTGCCCCGGGCGCGCGTCGGCGCGGTGGGTGAGCCCGAAGCGCTCGAGCAGGGCGTCCGCTTGGGCGGTCCGCTCAGCCCTCGGGCCACGCATGCCGAACGCGATGTTCTGCCGGGCCGTGAGGTGTGGAAAGAGGGCGCCCCCTTGGGGCACGAGACCGACGCCGCGCGCGTCCGGGGCGAGGTCGATTCGGGCGTCGGAGTCGAGCCAGACGCGCTCACCGAGGGTGATGTGACCACGGCTTCCCCGGATTAGGCCGACGACCGTCCGAAGGAGCGTCGTCTTGCCGCTCCCTGACGGGCCGCAGAGCGCAAGCACGCCCGGCGAAACGACGAGCTCAGCCCGGAGCTGGAGCGAACCGAGCCGGGTCTCGACGTCGATCGCGAGCATTGGTGAGCACATGGGTTGCCAGAAGGATGGTGCCGCTCATCGCGATCAGGATCACGCTCATCGCGAGGGCGGCGGTCAGGTCAGTCGGGAAGGTCTCATAGATCGCAAGGGGGAGCGTCTGGGTGACGCCCTGGATCGAGCCGGCAAAGAGGATCGTCGCTCCGAACTCGCCGAGCGCACGGCCGGCGGCGAGGGTGGCGCCAGCGGCGAGGCCGGGAAGTGCGAGCGGCAGGTGAATGCGGAGCGCGGCACCGACCTCAGATGCGCCGAGGGTACGGGCCGTCTCTGGCAGGGCTGGGTCGACCGCCCCGATTGCCGCGACCGCCGCGCGGACGTAGAACGGCGCGGCGACAAAGGTCAGCGCGAGGACGACAGCGAGCGGCGTGAGGGCGACAAGACGACCAACCGGAGCGAGAAGGTCGCCGACCGGCCCACCGGGAGAGGTTGCGACGAGGAGGCCGAGGCCCGCGACGGCGGGCGGAAGGACGAGGGGAAGGTCGAGCACGGTCATGAGGACCGACCGGCCCCGGAACCGGCGCGTGGCCAGGATGTAGGCCGCGGGCGTCCCCAAGGTGACGATGACGGCCAGGGCGATGCCCGTCGCCTGGAGCGAGACGACGAGGGCGTCAACGGCGACTGGATTGTCGAGGCTCGCAAGCAGTTGGCTCGGTCCGACCTTGGCAAAGATCGCGGCGACCGGGGTCACGAGAACGATGAGGAGTAGCGCCAGCGCGCAGGTCGCGCCCACCTGGGCGAGCCGATGGCTCAACCCGCGCCCTCGAACCCGAACGATTTGAGGGTCGCCTGACCACCCGGCGCGATGAGACCCTGGATGAACGTTGTTGCGATGGGTGGGGCATCGACTCGCGTCGCTGCCGCGTAGGCAATCACCGGTTGAGCGCGTGCGGGGACGGCAATGGTCCGAACCCCATCAAGTCCCTTGGCGTCGCTCGCGTAGACGACGCCCGCATCGGCTGCGCCGGTCGTGACCTTGCCAATGACCCCGAGCACGTTTGGTTCTCGGGAGATGACGTTTGCGTCGACCTGGGCCGAGATCCCGAGCCGCTGGAAGGCTTCAGCGGTGTAGTCGCCGATCGGCACCCCCGTCGATCCGACGACGAGCCGGCGTCCCGGTACGGCCAGATCCTCGATCGAGTTGACCGGCCCCCTCGACGAGGCGACCACCACGAGCCGGTTGCCCGCGATGGTGATCGGGGTGGTGGTGAGGCCTTCGGCGTAGAGCGCGTCCGAGATCTTCTTGGATGCGCTCGCGACGACATCCACACCTCCCGCGGTCCGCACCCGCGCCGCGATCTCGTCCGATCCGGCGGCGAGGATCGTGATCTTGACGCCCGAGTGCTCGCGCTCGAAGTCGGCTGCGTACGAGCGGGCCGCAGGGGCGAGGGAACTCGCCGCGCCGACCACGAGGGTCTGCCCATCCCCACCGCAACCCGAGGCGGCAAGACTCGCGGTGATGAGGAGTGCGAGGCGCTTCACCGTGGCCTTTCGACCATGACCGAGGTTGCCTTCACAACGGCCGTCGCCGGTACTCCCGGGGCGAGGCCGAGTTCGACGACCGCGTCGCGAGTCAGGACCGAGAGCACGCGGTGCGGCCCAGCCTCGATCTCGACGAGCGCAAGGATGCCGTCGACCTCGACCGAGCGGACGATCCCGGGGAAGCGGTTGCGAGCCGACAGCGACTCGCCGGTCGGCTGTCGTTGGGGCCGCGCGGTCAAGCGCTCAATCTCGGACGTCGGGATGCGCCGATGGTTGGCGGCGTCGCGGGTGGTCGTAATGCGACCGGCGCGGTCCCAGCGGCGGAGTGTGTCGACGCTCACTCCGAGCGCAAGAGCGGCCTCACCGAGGGGAAGATCATCTGGGGTCATACCCCAGCATTGCATAGGTACGACGGGTCCGTTAGTGGAATGTCGATATCGCGAATGCGGCAACCGTCTGGGACAGCAGCGCTGCCGAGGCTCCGGCCACCGCGAGCCACGCGAGCCGTCCGACACTGCGACGCCAGATTGCTCGCAGGAGCATGGCGAGGACGAGAACGGAGAGAACGATCGCCCCGACCAGGATCCCGCGGGTGCCGCTTCGACCGGCGTGTTCCCAGACGCTGACCGCACTCGAGCCGTCGTAGGTGTCGTCGGCGCTTGCCCGCGCAATGAGCAGGGCGATACCGACAACGACGGCAAGGACCGCGAACCCGAACGCGACGACCCGACTCCAGGCCCAGACCACCCAAAGCCCAACGGCCGCGACGATTGGGAAGTAGGCGGCGAGGATCTCAGACACGCCGCGCCCTGATGGTCAACTGCAAAGCGGTGGCGACCAGGAGCACCGAGAAAAGCACGCGCAGGATGCCGTCTCGGGTGTGTTCGACGATGAACGCGCCGCCGACCGCGGTGAACGCCGATGCCAGGCCGATGATCGTTGCGTCCCGGAAATGGACGAGCCCCGAGGCACGCTGGCGCCACGTGCCGAGGATCGAAACGGGGATCATCGCAAGGAGCGACGTCCCGGTCGCGACGTCCTGGGAGAGCCCGAAGATCAGGATCAGTGCCGGCACGAACACGATGCCGCCACCCACGCCGAAGAGGCCTGCGATCGCACCCGCGACGAGGCCCGTTGCAACGACGACGGTCATCTCGAGCGCTCGGTCGTCGAACCCGGCACCACTCGCGTCGGGAAGCGCCATCCGGACCGCCACCAGCACGAGGAATACCGCAAAGCCGTAGGTCAGCTGCTTCGAGGAGACTCGGTCCTTGATCGCGAGGCCCCCGAGGACGCCGACGACAGCCGGCAAGCCGATCGCGAGTGCCTTCTTCGTGTCGACGTTTCCAAGCGCGCCATGCGTGATCGACCCCGCGATCGCGGTGATGATGATGCCGGCAAGCGACGTCGCCGTGGCGGCCTTGGCGTCGTAGCGAAGTAGCCAGAGGAGCAGCGGAACGACGATGATCCCACCGCCGACGCCGAACACCGCCGAGAAGAGCCCCGCGACGAGCCCGACAAGAACGAGGCGGGCGCTGCGCGATCCGCTAGCGTCCACGGTCGTGACCGTTCCCGACGGCGTGGCGCGCCTTGTCTCCCCACTCGTCGACGCGCCGAACGCAAGCGCGCTCCTGTTTGACGTCGATGGGACGCTCGCCCCGATTGTCGCCCATCCGCGCGACGCGAAGCTCATCGACGGAGCGCGACCGCTGCTCGAAGAGCTCCGAGGCCGTTACGCGCTCCTCGGATTCGTGAGCGGGCGAGGCCTCGATCAGCTCGAGCGGATCGTCTCGGTTCCCGGGTGCGGCTATTCGGGAAACCACGGTATGGAGATCCGCCGGCCGGCCGGCCGTCTGGAGATCCCCGAGACGGTCGTGGCCTACCAGGAGGCGATTCGCGAGTTCGCCGGTCGCTGGCCGAAGCGGACCCTCGAGGAGCGAGGAATCTGGATCGAGGACAAGCGCGTGAGCTTGAGCTTTCACTACCGCACCGCCCTGGACACCGACCAGGCGCGGAAGTTCCTTGACGAGGTTGTTCGGCCCGCGGCGCGCAAGGGCGGCCTGAAGACCGGCTGGGGCCGGCGAATCCTGGAGGTGCTGCCGCCGGTGGACATCACGAAGGCGACCGCGGTTCGCGCACTGCTCGCGCCGAGCGATCTGCGCCACGCGATCTACGTGGGGGACGACCGAACCGACGTCGACGCGTGGTCGGCGCTTCGCGACATGCGCCAGGTCGGGGAACTCGAACATGTGGCCTGCATCCTTGCGGGAAGCGACGAGACCGCCAAGTCGGTGCGGAATGCCTCCGACGCCAGCGTCGACGGCCCGCCGGGCGTGTTGGAGCTGCTTGAGCTGCTTGCCGAGTCAACATCGCGTGGGGCGAACTGACCTCGGGGGCGAGCCGGCGAACTATTCCGGTGGATTTCCGTGATGTGCGTCTCATCACGTCCGTGTCCAGCCATTCGAGCAACGATGTCGGCGAGTTCGGGTGGTGGTTTTCTACCATCAATGGTATGATTACACCATGGCGCTCAACCTCAAAGATCCCGCGACGGAGGCACTTGCCGGCGAAGTGGCAGCCCTGACCGGCGAGACCAAGACGCGAGCGGTGAAGGTGGCACTTGAGGAGCGACGGGTGAGATTGGTGGGCGCGGCGACCGCTGACGACCGGGCCGCAAGGCTTCTGCGAACACTTGAGACTGAAATCTGGCCTCTGGTACCTCCGGAGGTATTGGGAACGAGCCTCAGCAAGACCGAGCGCGAGGAAATCCTTGGCTACGGCCCAGACGGCGTGTGATCCTCGATAGCTCGGCCGTCGTGGCGATTCTCCTTCGAGAGGAGGGCTACGGGCCACTCGTCCGCGCCGTGACGAATGCTGCTGAGGTCTCTGTCGGTGCCCCCACACTCACCGAGACCGCCATTGTTCTCACGGCGCGACTCGGTCTTCCGGGGCGAGCCCTTCTCGCTCGGTTTCTGGAGGACGTCGCCGTTTCGGTGATCGCGTTTGATGACGCTCATTGGCGTCGCGCGGCGGATGCGTTTCTCCAGTTCGGCAAGGGTCGCCATCCAGCGGCATTAAACTTCGGCGACTGCTTGACCTATGCCATCGCGCGACATTCGGGGCGCCCGCTTCTTTGCACCGGGAACAACTTCGCAAAAACTGACCTTGTACTCGTCCCACTGACGGGCAAGTAGGACTTACCGCTCACCGCAGTTCCCGACGTCCGCGGCGACGAGACCCGCGCGGCGCGCGGTCATCACCCCCAATCGCATGCTCGCAAGGCCACCGGGGTGGTGGGCGTCTGAGGAGATCACGAACCGGCAGCCTGCCGCTTTCGCCTCTCTCGCCATCTGATCGTTCAGGTCCAGGCGCTCCCCCGAGCCGTTGATCTCCATCAGCGTCCCCGTCTGCGCGGCCCTCGCAAACACTCGTTCCGTGTCGAACACGAGCGGTGGGCGGCGGCCGATTCGACGGCCCGTCGGGTGGCCGATGATGTCGACGTGTTCGTTCTCGATCGCCGCGAGCAGGCGGGCGGTGACCTCCCTCGGCGTCTGGCGAAAGCCCGAATGGATGCTCGCCACGACCACATCGAAACCCGCCAGGAGTTCGTCGTCAAAGTCGAGCCTGCCGTCGGTCAGGATTTCCAGCTCGACGCCTTTGAGGAGACGCACCCCCAGATCCCCTCGATCATTCAGGCCGTCGATGACCTCCCATTGACGTTTCGCACGCTCCGGGTCGAGGCCGCCGACCATCGCCAGACTGTGCGAATGGTCGGTCACCCCGAGGTAGGCGTAGCCGCGCGCCGCGGCCGCCGCGGCCATCTCCTCGATCGTCGCCCGACCATCTGACCAGTCGCTATGGCAGTGGAGGTCACCGCGAATGTCAGCGAGGGTCACGAGGTCAGGCACCGGCGCGTCCAGCTCGCCAAGGTCCTCTCGTAGCTCCGGAGGAATCCATGGGAGGCCAAGCGCCCCGTACAGGTCGGCCTCGTTCGCGTGCGTCGTGACGGCACCGTCGGCACCAGTGAGGCCATGCTCGGACACCGACATCCCCGCCGCGACCGCCCGCTCGCGGATACGGATGTTGTGCGCCTTCGAGCCGGTGCAGTGCTGGAGCATGTTCCCGTAGCTCTCGGGCGGGCCGACGCGCAGCTCGACCTTCAACCCGTTCTGGGTGACGACGGCCGTCTTGCTCGGGCCACGGACGGTGACGCGGGCAACGGCAGGGTGGGCGACGAATGCCTCCGCGGCACCATCCGGGTCGGTCGTCGCGACGATGATGTCGACATCGCCGATCGTCTCGCGGCCGCGGCGGAGACTGCCCGCAACGTCGGCAGCCACGACTCCCGGGGTCGCTCGAAGCGTTTCGAGAAACGACTCCGCAAGCGGCACCGCCAGCGCAAGGAGCGTGCGGCGCTCACCAGCCTCGGGCGCGGCCGCCTGCTCGGTAACAACCGCGACGAGCTTCGGACCGACCCCGGGGACCGTTGCCAGGCGACCATCCTCGGCCGCCGCGGCGAGATCGGTGAGGTCCGAGACGCCGATGTGCTCCCAGATCGCGCGCGCCCGCTTCGGCCCGAGGCCCTCGATCCGGGAGAGGTCGGCAAGGCCCGCCGGGAGGCGCTCGGTCAGCTTGGCGAGCGCGCTGATCTGCCCGGTCTCGCAGCGCTCGACCATCTTCGATTGAAGGGTCGCCCCGATGTCGGGCAGATCGGTGGCTCGACCCGCGACAGCCATGGCCGCGACCGACTCGTTCGTGGCACGGATGCGGGCCGCGCCACGGTGATATGCGAGCACCCGATGGCGGTCGGCGCCGTCAATTTGGAGAAGGTCGCCGAGGAGCTGGAAGTCCGCCGCCAGCTCGCCATTGGTCGGGAGGTCGGTCACCGCGCCACGATACGCCTCGACCCCGAGCGTCGAACCGCACGTGCTGGCGAAAAGGAACCGTCGCTCTGGCACCGAACAGCGTTGAGGAGATCCGGGATGAGCGTTACGATCCCGGTCGGGCATGTCGGCACCCCGAGCCGGCTCGGCAAGCGCGAAAGACGGTGGAGATGCTGGACTCTCGGCACGGGATGTACGTGGCGACCTGTAGCGGCATTGCCGCGGTGAGTGCCGCCGGTGTTCTCGGCACGCTCGGCTACCTCAACCGCGCCCAGATAACGGGTGCCTCCCCCGCGCCAACCTCAGCGATTTCCTCAGCCAAGGCGCCGATCTCTGTGGCCTTCGAGAACGCCGGGTCGCTGAAGAACCTCCGCGTGGTTCTCGACGGCAAGGACATCACGTCGTCGGTGCGCGTCGCGGCGGGACGACTCGTCGCGAGAGCCCCGAAGCTCGCCGATGGTCCGCACGTGGCCGAGGTGCGCTTTGCAAGCGACGGGCTCATCTCCCGGACGATCCTCAAGCAGTGGGCGTTCGAGGTCGACACCGCCGTCCCGAAGCTGGCGCTCAAGTCACCCTCGGCGCCCCTCCTGAACCGTCGGGCGGTCGAGGTCGCCGGGGTGGCGGAACCGGGTGCGGCGATCGCCGCCTCGTGGGGCGCGAACCAGGCCGAGGTCGTGGCGGACGCCGCGGGCGCCTGGCGCCTGGCGGCCCAGATGCGCGAGGGGCCGAACACCCTGCGCCTCGCCGCCCGTGACCGCGCCGGGAACGCGACCGTCGTGACACGGCGCCTGGGGATCGACACGGTCGCGCCGCGGGTCGTGATCGATCCGGTCCCCGGCGGGATCCTGAAGTCGAACACTCCGGTCATCACCGGCCGAGTCATCGGCGAATCGCCCCGTGCGCTCAACTTCGGTGGCCTCGTCAACGGCACCCGGGTGGCCGATGTCGCCGGCGCGAGCGCGGTGGCGATCGCCGGAACGCAGACCGCAGACGAAGTGCCGCTCGCTGGCGCGACGAGTCTCGCGATCACGGGAAACCGCTTCAAGCTCACCTTGCCTCCGCTGGCCGAAGGGCGCAACCGGATCTCAGTCTGGGCCTCAGACGGGGCCGGCAACCGTGGTAGCAAGAAGCTCGGAACCATCGTCGACTCGACCGACGAGTTCGGTGCGCGGCCGATCATGATCGGCGCCCGCGGCGGCGACATCAAGGCGCTGCAGGTTCGCCTCAAGGAGGCCGGCCTCTACCGCAAGGGCAAGCTGAACGGTAAGTTCGACGCGAAGACGCTCAGGGCGGTGCGCGGCTACCAGCGCCGGTTCGACCTGCGCGTGACGGGTGAGGTCGAGGAGCCGATGCTCCGGAAAATGATCGGACGCATCGTGGTCGACCTCAGTCAGCGCAAGCTGCGGCTCTACCGCAACGGCCTGGTTGCGAAGACCTACCGGGTTGCAGTCGGGCAGGCCGCCTATCCAACGCCGGTCGGGAAGTACACGGTCATCCAGAAGGAGGTCGACCCGACGTGGAAGCCCCCGAACTCACCATGGGCGAAGGGGCTCGGCCCGATTCCACCCGGCCCAGGGAACCCTCTCGGCACCCGCTGGATTGGCACGTCAGCTGACGCGGTCGGGATCCACGGGACCTACGCCGACTACTCGATCGGGACCGCCGCGAGCCACGGGTGCATTCGGATGCACATCAAGGATGTCGAGTTGCTGTACGAGGACGTTGCCCTCGGGATGCCCGTCCAGTTCGTCGCGTGAGTGGCGCCCACGCGCTCGACGGCGAGGGTTGGGATCGCGATGTGCTCCAGTCCGAGACCCCGGTCCTTGTCGACTTCTGGGCGCCATGGTGCGTGCCCTGCAAGAAGATCGGGCCGATCGTCGAGGACCTCGGCGATCGCTACGCCGGCCGCCTGACAGTCGGTACGCTGGACATTGACCAGCATCCGTCGGTCGCGGCGCGCTACAGCGTGCTGTCGATCCCGACACTGATGCTCTTCAAGGACGGCGCTCCCGTTGAACGGATCGTCGGCCTGCAGAAGCCCAGCAAGATCGAAACCACCGTCCTGCCCCACCTCTCGGAGACGTGACCGCGTGCCAGCCATCTACTTCAGCCTGAAGAACATCCAGCCGTTTGCCGACATGCGCTCTGACGACATGGAGGGCGAGCCCGGCGTGAAGCTCCTCTACGCCGATGGTGACCTGTGCGGCCTGCGCCTCGACGAGCCGCAGATGGTCCGACAGCTCGACGGCATCATCGAGAAGCTCGGCATCGAACCGGACCTCGTATGGCGGCGCCTGCGGGCCGACACCGACTACCTCACGGGTCGGCGCAGCAGCACCTGGGGACGAACCGGCAACATGTAGATCGGTGGCGCGACGCGCCTCGGTAGCCCTGCAGACATGATGATCGACGTACCACCTCCCGGGCCGAAACCTCGACCGAGCGACCCGCTCCACGGGGTTACCCTCGAGGCCGTGCTCACCGAGCTGGTGGCGCGCCACGGGTGGCCTGAACTCGGTGCGCGGATCAACATCAAGTGCTTCACGTCGGATCCGAGCATCGCGTCGAGCTTGAAGTTCCTACGAAAGACCCCATGGGCCAGAACGAAGGTCGAGGATCTTTACTTGCGCGGGCTCGGCGGCGCGGGCGACTGACAAAAATGGTCTCAGCTGACTGGCGTGGTGCGAACATCAACCTTCGTCTGCTGAGCAACCGCTCGTGCCATCCGCTGATCAAGCGTCAGGAGCGGTGAGTCGAGCGCCTCCGCAAGTGCGACATACCATGCGTCGTAGGCGCTGAAGTTCGTCCGGAGATCCCAGACTCGGAGCGCGAACGGTTCGAATGGGAAGTGCCGCACCGGAAGATCACAAAGGTCTCGGAAGGCAAGCGTCGCGGTGGTCGGGTCAACGAGACCGAGTCGCTCGGCCCGACGAAGGGCGTTTGTGACCTCCGCTCCAAGAATCTCTGGCGCGGCGAGATCTCCGATACCGAGCGCACTGGATGCCCAGGCCCCCGCTGTTCCTCCATCGGTCAGTGCAGCGAAGATGACGGAGGCGTCAACGATGATCACCCTACGTCGCGGTCGGCTCTCACGAGGTCGACGATTTGGTCACGCGACAAGACGGTCCCTGTCGCTGAGATGCGTGCTCTCGCTCGGTCAACGACCTGCTCAACCGTCGGACGTGTTGCAAGGGTTGTGAGTTCCACGAGCAAGTATTCCTGAAGGGATCTCCCTCCACGTGCCGCGCGCGCCGCAAGCTCATTGCGAACGGGCTCAGGAACGTTGCGGATCGTCACAGCGGGCACGTCTGCATAATAGCAGCACCAGCTGCACCCCGACGTTCGGAGTGGGTTGCCAAAGGAAGGGCACCGTGCGCGTCGGGGTGTCGTAGCGAGCGTGCTACGCTTCACGGCGTGAGCCGACTCCTTACGCAACGGGAGCTTCGCAACCAGAGCGGAGAGATCATGCGGGCACTCGACCAAGGCGAGAGCTTTGTCGTAACGCGCAATGGCGTCCCTGTTGGGGAACTCACGCCGCTCAAACGAGCGAACTTCGCGCGGACGAGCACCCTTAAGGCACTTCTCGCCGGCATCGGCGGCGGTGACTCCCGAACCTTCCGAGAGGACCTGGACGCGTTCGTCGACCAGGATCCAACCCCACGTGCCTGAGGCTGCACGCGAACCGCGCGGACTTCTCGACACGTCTGTGGTCATCGACCTCGACGTCATCGCAGATCATGCCCTCCCTGCCGAGTATGCCGTGAGCGCGCTAACGCTCGCCGAACTTTCGGCCGGACCTCATGCGGCGAAGAGTGGGACGGACCGGGCACACCGCCTTCGTCGCCTCCAGTTCGTGGAGGCGACGGTCGCGTCCCTGGCATTTGACGACGACGCCGCTCGCGCGTACGGCCAGATCTACGCGGTCGTGGTGTCCGCGGGAAGAAAGGCGAGAGGAGCGCGTGCGGTGGACCTCATGATTGCCGCAACGGCGCTCGCCCATGGTCTCCCACTGTTTACCCGAAACCCGAGGGACTTCTCGACGCTCGGCGGGCTCGTGAGGGTAATGGCGGTGTAGGTCGGTTCGCCCTCAGCTCGCGTCGATGCGGATCGCGAGCGGTTCGCCGTCGAGGACGTGTTCCTCACGATGGATTCCCGCAAACGGCGCTCCGTGGCTGACGGTCAGGTCGTCGGCGAGCGTCTCCGCGGCGATGTTCGCGCGGTGCGCGTCGATGGCCTCGCGAATCAGGCCAGACCCGTCCAAGTGAAGGCGAATCCGCTGCTCGACACGCAGGTCGGCGGCCTTTCGGGCGTTTTGGACCGCGTGAACAACCTCGCGGGCGAGGCCCTCCAAGCGAAGCTCAGCGGTGATCTCGGTCGAAAGTCCCACCGCGATCGGACCGTCGCTTGCGACGGCGTAGCCCTCCGAGGGCCGGACCTCGCGCAGGAGGTCGTCCGAGGCCAGGATCTCAGGGGTGCCCGCGATCATCAGGACGACCTGGCCGCCCGCGTCGAGCGTGCGCACCGTCTCGGCCGGAGGAAGATCCGCCACCGCGGCGGCAGCGAGCGGCATCTGCTTACCGAAACGCGGACCGAGCGTGCGGTAGTTCGGCTTCAAGGAAACCGAGACCAGATCGCTCGGGTCGGTCACGAACCGGACCGAGTGGACGTTCAGTTCACTTGAGATGAGGTCGACGAGCACCGCGAGGCCCTCGGCCGTTGCGGGCGGGCACGCGACGACCGCCTCACCGAGCGGCTGGCGATTCTTGATCTTCGCCTCGGTTCGAGCGGATCGCCCAAGCTCGACGGCTGCCCGGGCCGCGTCCATCGCCACGTCGAGTCGGACGTCGGCCGTACCGGTCGGCGCAGGCCAGTCGGCCATGTGAACGCTCTCCGGCGCGCTCGGGTCGTGTCCCACCACGAGGTTGCCGTAGATCTCCTCGGCCACAAACGGACAGAACGGGGCGAGGAGGGTTGCGATCCGCACCAGGCTCTCGTGGAGGGTCGCAAAGGCCGCCTTCGTGTCGTCCCCGTCGGATGAGCGCCAGAAGCGGCGGCGTCCGGTGCGGACGTACCAGTTCGACAGGTCGTCGACGAGAGCGGCGATCGCCCGGCCGGCGGTCGTCGCGTCGTAGTCGGCGAGCCGCTCGGTCACAAGCGCGGTCGTCGCATCGACCCGCGACGCGAGCCAGCGGTCGATCACGGGACGCTCCGCACGGGGCGGGGCGCCGACCGACGGATCCCAGCCATCCGCGAGGGACGCATACGTCACGAAGAACGAGTAGGTGTTCCAGAGCGTGAAGAGGAAGCGCAGCTGCTCGTCGACCGCCTCGAGGCTGAAACGGAAGGAGTCCCACGGGCTCTGGGCGGTGAGGAGGTACCAGCGGAAGGCGTCGGCGCCCTGGCGGTCGAGCACCGTCCACGGCTCGATGATGTTGCCGCGGCTCTTCGACATCTTCTGGCCCTCGCCGTCGAGGATGAAGCCCAGGCAGACGACGTTGCGGTACGGGGCCTCGTCGAAGAGCATCACCCCCTCGGCAAGCAGCGAATAGAACCAGCCGCGGGTCTGGTCGATCGCTTCACAGATGAAGTCGGCCGGGTAGCGCTTCGTGGCGACGACATCCGTCTCGAACGGATGGTGCTCTTGGGCAAACGGCATCGCACCACTGTCGTACCAAACGTCAAGCACCTCAAGAACGCGGCTCGCCGACCCGCCGCACTCGCACGTGATCTGGATGTCGTCGACGAAGGGGCGGTGCGGGTCGAACGGTTCCTGGAGGGGGGACGTTGCACACTCGGCAAGCTCCGCAAACGAACCGATCACGGTGACCTTCTCGCAAGGCTCGCAGCGCCAGAAGGGGAGCGGGGTGCCCCAGTAGCGTTCGCGCGAGATTGCCCAGTCGATGTTTCCCTCGAGCCACTTGCCGAAGCGGCCATCGCGGATGTGGTCGGGGTTCCACCCGATTGCCTGGTTGGTCTCCATCATCCGCTCACGAACGTCAGTCGTGCGGATGTACCAGGAGGGCTTCGCGTAGTACAGAAGCGGGGTCTGGCAGCGCCAGCAGTGCGGGTAGGAGTGGTGGTAGGCGGCCGAGCGAAAGAGCCTCCCTCGCTCGGTCAAGTCGGCGACGAGGGTCGCGTCGGCGTCCTTGACGAAGACGCCCTCGACGAGCGGGACCGCATCGGTGAAGCGTCCCTGGCGATCGACCGGGTTCGGAGCGTCGAAGCCGTGATCGCGCCCGACTTGCAGGTCGTCGGCACCGAACGCCGGAGCGATGTGCACGAGCCCGGTGCCGTCAGCGCTCGTGACGAAGTCAGCCGCGACGACGCGGTGGGCGCCGTCAATGAACGGGAACGGGGGCTCGTAGGTCAGGCCGACAAGCGTCGACGGGTCGCGTTGCTCGACAATCTCGGCACCCTCTCCGAGCGCCCTCCCCACCAGTGCCTCGGCGACGATGAGACGCTCACCGTCAACGACCGCGACCACGTAGGTCTCGGTCGGATGGATCGCAACGGCCTGGTTTGCCGGCAGGGTCCACGGGGTGGTCGTCCAGACAAGCAGCGACGTACCGGGCTCCTCGGTGAGCGGGAACCGAACGTAGGCCGACTCGTCCTCGACATCCTTGTAGCCCTGGGCGACCTCGTGGCTCGACAGCGCCGTACCGCACCGCGGGCAGTACGGCACGACCTTGTCGCTCTCGTAGACGAGGCCCTTCTCGAAGAGCTGCGCGAGGCTCCACCAGACGCTCTCGATGTAGGGGGTGTCCATCGTCCGGTAGGCGCGGTCGGTGTCGATCCAGAAACCGATCCGCTCGGTGAGCCGCTCCCACTCGTCGAGGTAGGTCATCACCGACGCGCGGCACCGGGCGTTGAACTCGGCGATCCCGAACGCCTCGATCTCGGGCTTGCCGGAGATACCGAGCTGCTTTTCGATCTCAAGCTCGACGGGCAGACCGTGACAGTCCCAGCCGCCGCGGCGGTCGACGTGGCGTCCCCGCATGCTCTGAAAACGCGGAAAGACGTCCTTGAAGACCCGCGAGAGCACGTGGTGCGAGCCGGGCCGCCCGTTTGCCGTTGGTGGGCCCTCGTAGAAGACATAGGGGTCGTTGCCCTCGCGAGCCGCGACGCTACGGCGGAAGATGTCGTTCTCGCGCCAGAACGCGAGGACGCGCTCCTCCATCGCGAGCCAATCGGCGGCGGGGCCGACCGGCCGGTAGCGCTCGGTCATGCGGCGCTCGCAAGGTCGAGCGAGCGACGGATGTCGAAGAAGTCGTCGAACCCTTGGTACACGCGCGCTTGCTCGTCGAGGAACTGAGCGAGGCCGTCGCGAGCGAAGACGATGTCCGCGTCAAGCGACGGGCAGCGATCGGAGATGCCGTCGCCGATGTAGACCGCGGTTCGCCCGCCGCGGCGCTCGGAGAGGGCGTGCCGCTTGCATGAACGCCCGCAGCGATCGCACGGTCCGCCCGGGAGTGACCAGGAGATCTCGCAGCCCGCTCGGGAGAAGCGTGCGTCGTTTGCGACGATCTCGAGGCCCTTGATATTGGCGACCGCGAGGACGATGTCGATGATCGAGCGAAAGCCAGCGGACATGATCACCAGCTCGTGCCCGTGGTCAGCCGCCCAGGCCACGAGCGCCGGGAAACCGGCACGAAGCGGCGCGGCAGCAAGGACAACCTCGCGGACCTCGTCGGTGGTCGCGTGAACCGCGGCGAACTCCTCCCGCATGGCCTGCTCGACCGTCAACTCACCGGCCCTCATGCGCGGTTCGATCGACTCCCAGAGCCCCTCAGGCCCAAACGCCTCCATGACCACGTGGAGCGTGTCGCGCTGCGTGATCGTGCCGTCGAAGTCGCAGGCGATGAGAAGCGGGCGCACGGCCGGAGAGGGTACCAGCTCACCCTTCGCCGTCCCCTGACGGTCAGGATGCCATTCGACAATCAGATTCCAGTCGGGCCGCACCCGTGTCCAAACAGCCAACCGGCTGGTGCCGATACACGGCGCAATCAAGACATCTAGGATCGGTCGTGTGCTCCTTCGAACCGAATCGAGTCGGCGGTGACTGACCTCGCTCCGCGGCCGGTGTTCATCCACGGGGCCGGAGGGAGCGCCGACGTTTGGGGTAAGCAGGCGCCACGCTTTGAGGGAGCCGTCGTCCTCAACCTCCCCGGCCGACCCAGTGGGACCGCCTTCGAGCGCATCGAGGACAGCGCACAGTGGGTCGCCGACGAGATCGCCGGGATCGACGGGCCGAAGGTGCTCGTTGGACACTCGATGGGTGGACAACTCGCGATGGAGATCGCGCTCTCCCGACCGGACGCGGTCGACGGGCTGATTCTGATTGCGACCGGCGCTCACATCCGGGTACCCGAGGCAGCCATGGTCGAGACGGCGAACGACTTCGACGCCCGCTGCGAACGATTCATCCGAGCCTGCTACGCCAACCCGGACGAGGGTAACGTCGCGGTCGGCGCCGCACAGATGCGTGCGGTCGGGCGCGAGACGGTCCTTCGTGACTACCGCGCTGTTGACCGCTGGGACAGCCGGCCGCGCCTCGGGGCAATTCGACAGCCCGTGCTCGTAGTCGCCGCGGCTCTTGACCGCATCACGCCCCCATCCATGAGCGAAGAACTGAGTCGGGGCCTCCCGAACGTCCTCTCCATCCTCGTGCCGGACGCTGGTCACCTCGTGATCGTCGAGCGGTACGCGGTCGTGAACCTCCTCATCGCGGGTTTCCTCACCCGGCTCGAGCTGACCCTCGACGGTCAATGACCACTCCCCGCAGGGTTGCGCTCGTCGTCAACCCCGCTGCGACCAAGGTCAGAGGAGGGTTGCAGGAGCGTGTCCGCGCCGTACTCGAGGCAGCCGGACTGACGGTCGAGGTCGCGATGACCGCCGCTCAGGGCGACGGAGCGCGGATCGGCGCGGAGCTGCGTGGGTCAGGCGTCGACGCCGTCGTGACGCTCGGCGGCGACGGAATCGTCAACGAAGTCCTCGGAGCGCTCCTTGATTCCGGAATGCCCGTCGCGACCATGCCGGGAGGCAACGCGAACGTCTTCGCCCGAGCGACCGGCTGGCCGAGAGGCGGCGCCCAGGCGCTCGGCGCGCTCGGGGCCGTGATGGCGGCGCCAGCGCCGCGCGTGCTGCGGATGTGGCGGATCCGTGCCGGTGGTGAGACACGCCTGATCGCGTTAAACGCCGGGATGGGAATCGACGGCGAGACCGTCGAGCGAATCGAGTCCCATCCCGAGCTCAAGCGCCGCTTCCGGCACGCCGCGTTTGTTGCCGCCGGAGTCGCGGCCGCACGCTCGGTCGAACGCCGCAAACCGCGGATCCTCGTGAGCATCGACGGCGCGCCGACCCAAGAGGTGAGGACCTTGCTCCTTGCCGCCGGATGGCCATACAGCTACATCGGAGGTCGGCCAGTGGACCTCCTACCCTCGGTCGACTTCACGGGCGAGATCGCCTGGTCGGGCCTCCTCGAGATCGACGTGAAGACCATCGCCAAGGTCACCGGTGGAATCATTCTCGGCGCCAAGCGCCTCTCGCGCAGCGGCGCCGCGTCAGGGACCGCCCGAACGCGAATTGTGGCGACCGCCGACCAGCCGATTGCGATCCAAGCCGACGGTGAGTTCCTCGGAACGCACCTGACGATCGAGGTCGAACCGGCGGGCGATGTCGTCGTTCTCACACCTCCGCTCAAGTTTCCTGGCCCCGAACCGAAACTGATGCCGGGCAACATGCCCACCAGTGACGGCAAGGAGGCCGACCACAATGAGCAGCCAACGACCAGACCCGAAGGCTGAGATCCGAGCGTTCGTGGCGTTGATTCTCGATGACGCCCGGAGAAACCCGGAGCGCCGCCCACGCGTGCAGGTGCTGCGCTGGTTCTCGGAACTCTCGTGTGCCATCGGGGTCGTTCCGCAAACCCCCGACACCTACAAAGAGCTACTCGCCGCACTGCTTCGACTCCACGGCTCGCTCTCGGCCGCTCCTGCCGCAGCCCCGGCGGCCGCCTAACACGCGCAGAAGCCCGCTGTGTCCCGGATCTAGCCGGACGATCCGTTTGCCGACGAGTCGCTGCGGCCACTTGCCGCGGCGAGCGAGATCGGGGTCGGCTCGCGGTAGTTTCCGATGCGGCGGTAGCGCTCGCGGCGAAGACGGCGGCGGTCAAGTGGGCTCGTGCCGCGAAGCTCTCGGAGGGTTCGGCTGAGGTAGCCGTCGAGGATTCTGGCCGACTCGTCGTGGTCCTTGTGGGCGCCGCCAGTCGGTTCGGGAACGACCGCGTCGATGATGCCCCAGCGGTAGCAGTTGGCCGCCGTTGGTCGGAACGCCGCGGCGGCCTGGCGTGCCTTCCCCGCGTCGCGCCACAAGATCGCCGCGCCACCCTCGGGTGAGATCACCGAGTAGGTGGCGTTCTCGAGCATCATCACGCGATCTGCCACGCCAATCGCGAGCGCCCCACCCGAGGAGCCTTCCCCAATCACGACCGCGATGGTTGGCACCGTGACGCGCATCATCTGCTGGATGCTGTGGGCGATCGCGCTCCCCTGGCCACGCGTCTCGGCCCCGGCGCCTGGAAACGCGCCCGGCGTATCGATCAGGGTGATGATCGGCATCCCCATCTTCTCGGCAAGCGTCATCACCCGCATCGCCTTGCGGTAGCCCTCGGGGCTCGGCATGCCGAAGTTGCGGTACGTGCGCTCCTGGGTATCGCGGCCCTTCTGCTGACCGATCACCCCGACGGGCTCGTCGTGGAAGCGCGCGACACCGCAGACGATGGCCGGGTCGTCGCCGTAAAGATGATCGCCGTGAAACTCCTCGAACTCCGTAAAGAGCCGGGCGATGTAGTCAAGCGGGTATGGACGATCGGGGTGGCGTGCCAACTGGAGGACATCCCAGATCGCCGAGGATTCGTCCGCGCTGTGTGCGATCCGCCCGGTGACGCGCCGCACAAACCGGCCGCCAGCTCCCATGACGCTCACTTGCCGATCCCCTCTGTGCTCTTGCGCACGCGCTCGATGACCCGCTTGGAGAGCGTCGGGAGCGCCTGCGCCATCTTGGCGGCCCGGTCCGCGTTGTCTTGCGCCCACTGCACAACCGGCGCCGCGCCGTACTCGGGCTGCGGTCGGCTCAGGATGCGCAGGAAACGACCGATGCGACCTGCGAGTTCACGTCGATCGACGACGGCGTCGACCTGGCCGTTGTGGAGCTGGGTCTCGGCGCGGCCGAAGTCCGGCGGCAACTTCTCCCGAGTGGTCTGCTCGATCACGCGTGGACCTGAGAATGCGATCAGCGCGTTCGGTTCGGCGTAGGTGACATCCCCGAGCGCCGCAAATGAGGCCCAGACGCCCCCGGTTGTCGGGTGGGTGAGCACCAGAACGATCGGCAGGCTCGCCTCGTTGACCACCTCGAAGGCCCCGACGGTCTTTGCCATCTGCATGAGGGCGATGACGCCCTCCTGCATCCGGGCACCTCCGGAGGAGCAGACGACGACAAGCGGGACGTTCCTCTCGACGGCGACGTCCGCGGCCCGGGCGATCTTCTCGCCGACGACCGACCCCATGCTGCCCCCCATGAAGCCAAAGTCCATCACGGCGATGACGGCGGGCTGGCCATCGAGCTCGAGCTCGGCGGTGACCACGGCCTCCGCGAGGCCGGTCGCGGTCTCGGCCTGGCGGGCGCGATCGACGTACGGGGCGAGGTCGACGAACTGGAGCGGGTCGGCGGCCCGTAGCTCAGACTCGAACTCGCGCCAACCCCCGTCACCCGACATGAAGTCGAGCCGTTCCCTCGCGGTGATCGGAAAGTGGTGTCCACAGGCGCCGCAGACCCGACCGTTTCGGACCATCTCCTCCTCGCGGAAATGGCTCTCGCAGCGTGGACAGGCGCGGTCGTCCGCCGAGATTTTCTTGGCGCCCTCGGGGCGCTGGGTCGACTTCCTGCGCAGCTTGTCGACCGAAATGTTGATGTGGCGATTGGACATGGGCTCGCAGTATGGCATCGGGCCGCGCACCGCCGCGCGCCCCGATGCCACACGCGGCTCACTTCTTCTTGCGCGGCTTCTTTCCTCGGTCGAGGGTGATCGTCACCGGGAAGCTCGTGACCGTCTCGCCGGCCTTCGACTTCCAGACTGCCCGGTAGGAGGTGGGCGGCGCCGGCTTGACCCTCAGCGAGAAGCTTCCGTCATTCGAGGTCGTGAGTGACTTGATGACCTTGAAGACGCCCTTCTTGCCGCGCGCCTGGATGGTGACCGATGTCGACGTGAGCGTGGGCCGCACCTGGCCGACGAGAAACACGCTCTTGCCCTTCCGAACGCGAGGCGTTACCGCCGCGAACGGAAGCTTGTAGGCCGCGTTTGCGAGCTTCGGTCCACCGTCGCGGTTGTAGAGCCCAGAGCGCCAGTCCTGTCCGTCTTGCAGGAAGTACCAGGTAAAGACCCTGACCCGTGGGTTCGTCCGGACGCGACGGTACGCGTCGGAGAGGAGCGCGGCCTGCTGGTTCTGACTGACGATCAGCTTCTTGTAGTCCGCGACCGGCTCGGTGGCAAAGCCAAACTCGGTCAGCCAAAGCGGCTTCCCTTTGAGGTAGGTCTTGTCGACGGCTTTGGTGAGGAAGTCAATGTTGTAGAGGTCCACAAAGCTCGCACCCTTGAAGGTTCCCTCGCGGGGAAGGGTCAAGGGATAGGGGTGGTGGCTGACGGCGTCCATGGGCGGGCGCATGCCGGGCGTTGCGAGTTCATTCAGGAACGCGATCGGCGAGGTGCGGCTGTGCTCGCCGGCCGGACAGCTCGGCGGGCATTTGTCGCCGGCCGGGGCCGTGACGAGACCGGAGATGATGGCGTTGGGATCAACGGCTTTCACCGACGCGTAGAACGCCTTGGCCAGATCCGAGTAAACCTTTGCCGAGACGTTCTTCCAGGAACCGCCAACCTTTTCGAACTGCGGACGCAGGAAGCGTGGGATGTTCGGCTCGTTCCAGGCCTCCCAGTTGTGAACGCCCAGGGGGGCGTAACGGGTCGCCGCGGCCCGGGCAAAGGCGCCGAAGTCCGCGGCGCTCGCGGGACGACGGCCGGCCGATCCGAGCGCGATGGTGCCGGCGTTTGCCTGTTCGGACACGGTCGGGTCAGCGGCCCAGTTCGGCGTGCCCCAGACGGTGAAGAGGATCGGGACACCCGAGGATGCGGACGCCGCGACGACGCGGTCATACCAGCTCCAATCGTAGGCAGGGTCGCTCGGGCTGCTCGCGTCGGTCGGCTTGCGGGTCGCCACGCGGTTCCACTGGAGATCAACACGGACGAGGCGCGCGCCGAGGGCAGCGGCCTGGGCGAAGCGGACGACCGGGTCGGCGCCCGGATCGGACAGCCGGTCGTCTTGGAGGCTCGGAACAGGCGAGACCTGTGGGATCGCCGCCATGGATGGTGCGGCTGCGAAGGCGAGGACGGCGACACCGAGCGCGGCAGCATGGTGGGCGCGAAGGCGCGGTCGTTTCGAGGCACGGTTTCTTGTCATCGGGCCATGATGCACGAGGATCGGTGTTTCGCGCCGAGGTTTCCCAAACGCTTTACGGACTCACCCAGGATGTGTTCTGGACGAACCTCCGCCCTCGGCGTCACCGTCACGTTCGAGCCAATCCTCGACACTTCGCCGGTAGGCGGGTACCACGCTTGCCTCTTTTCGGCTCGACAGAATGACGCGCGCGGCCACCTCACCGGTGAGGCCCCGGAGGCGAAGGGCCGCATACGCGACGAGCACCGAGCGCCGGCGCCCCTTCTGGCAATGGATGAGTACACGCGCGTTTGGGTCATCGAGCGCCCGGGCGGCAAACCGGGCCCCACGAGCGAACGCGTCGGGTGACTGCGGGCGCCCGTGGTCCCACATCGGCGCCACCTCGACATGGTCTACACCGAAGACCTCGTGCTCGATGGCGAGGTCACCCGAGAATGCCGTTTGGGCGGTAGCGCGGCAGTTGACGACGTGCGTGATCCCGCTCGCGACGAGGTCGTCGATTGTCTCCGGGAGCGGCATCGCACCGACCGCGATCCGGGTATCGCCAATCCATGTGAACGGTGGGAGCGAGCGCTCGGGGCGGTAGACGCGGGTCGTCAGCCAGTGGCGAAACCGGTTCAGTGGTCGTCCTCGGGCGACCCGCCCGGACGATGCGCCGTTGCTCACCGGTCGTGTCGCAGAAGGGCGATCGAGGCGTTGTGACCGCCGAACCCGAAGCCATTGGAGACGGCCACGTTCACCTCTGCGGCCCGTGCGCTCCCGAGAATATGGTCGACACCAACGCACTCCCCGTCGAGGTTCGACACGTTGATTGTGGGCGGCACCACCCCGTGGTGAATCGCGAGCGTCGTGATAGCCGCCTCAAGGCCTCCCGCCGCTCCGAGACAGTGGCCGTGCATCGACTTTGTCGAGCTCACCATCGTGCGCGCCGCTTTTTCCGGCCCGAGCGCGAGTTGGATGACCCGAATCTCGGACTTGTCGCCGACGGGCGTCGAGGTTCCGTGGACGTTTACGTAGTCGAGGTCAGCGGGCTCGATCCGCGCGTCACTCAGCGCCATCAACATTGCTCTGGCCGGCGCCTTCCCGGTCTGGTCGGGCTCGGTGATGTGATGGGCATCACCGGAGAGCCCGTAACCGCCAACCTCGCAGTAGATGCGCGCGCCGCGGTCGAGGGCGTGCTCCATCGACTCCAAGACAAGCACCGCGCCGGCCTCACCCATCACGAACCCGTCGCGGTCCGTGTCGAAGGGTCGGCTCGCCGTGGCGGGGTCGTCGTTTCGCGTGGAGAGCGCCTTCATGTTCGCAAAGGCCGCGATGCCGATCGGGGCGATCGCCGCCTCGGCTCCGCCCGCCAGCATGACGTCGGCGCGACCGAGCCGGATGTGGTCCATCGCGTCGCCGATGGCGTGATTGCCCGACGCGCAGGCCGTTGTCGCGCACGAAAGGGGACCACCGAGGCCGAGCTGCATCGAGACGTGCGCCGCGGCCATGTTCGCGATCATCATCGGGATGAAGAGCGGCGAAACCCGGTCGGGGCCGCGGTCGCCGAGGATGATCGCCTGGTCCGTAAAGATCTGGAGCCCGCCGACGCCGCTCGCAACAATGACGCCGATCCTGTCCGGGTGATCGAGCGGGAGGTCCGCATCGGCGATCGCGAGGCGTCCCGCCGCGACGCCGAGCTGGGCGAAGCGCTCCATCCGGCGAGCGGCCTTCGCGTCCATGAAGTCCTGTGGGTCGAACTCGGGGACCTCGCAGGCGATGTGCACCTTGTGGCCGGTGAGGTCGAAATGCGTGATGGTCCGCCCGGTCGAGCGCCCCGCGGACGCCCCCTCCCACAGCGCGTCGACGCCGACCCCGAACGGGCTGACCACGCCGATCCCGGTGACGACGACGCGCGGCAGGCCGTCGGCGCGACGGGTCTCTCCAGTTCTCTGTGCCACGTTCGTTGTCCCCTACCTCGAAAGAAGGCCGCCGTCGACCGCAACGACGGCGCCAGTAATGAAGGATGCCCCCGGCGAGCAGAGGAAGGCAACCACGCTCGCGATCTCCTCGGGTTGGGCGAAGCGACCGAGCGGCGTCATCCCGAGGAGCATCTTGGTGTGCTCGGGCGGGACCTCCGCGGTCATGTCCGTGCTGACAAACCCGGGCGCCACGGCATTCACCCGCACACCGCGGAGGCCGCCTTCGTTTGCGAGCACCTTGACAAGTCCGACAAGACCGGCCTTCGAGGCTGCGTAGCTCGCCTGCCCCGGGTTCCCCACCTGGCCGACCACCGACGACATGGCGACGATGCTTCCGCCCCGGCGCTTCAGCATCCCGCGAAAGACGGGACGCATCGTGAAGAACGCGCCCGAAAGGTTCGTTTCGATGACCGCGCGCCAGGACTCGGCGTCGATTCGGATCGACGGGCCGTCCTTTGTGATGCCGGCATTCGCGACGAGGCTCTCGATCGGCCCCAGGTCGGTTTCGGTCTGCGCGACGAGCGCTGCGGCCTGCTCTTCGTGGCTGACATCAGCTTGGATCACGAGGGCGCGACGGCCAAGCGCGGCGACCTCCTCGGCCACTCGGGCAGCGCCGTCGGCGTCGCGAACGTAGTTGATCGCCACGTCGAAACCGTCAGCGGCCAGCGCTCTGGCGCATGCGGCGCCGATCCCTCGACTGGCGCCGGTGATGAGTGCGACGGGCATTCGGTGTGCTCCTATTGTCCGAGGCCAGCGAGGTCGTCGGGCACAGCGATCTGGCGGGTGTCGATATCGCGCCGTACCCGCTTGGCAAGACCTGAGAGGACGCGGCCCGGGGCCACCTCCACGAAGCGAGTGACGCCGAGCTCAAGCGCACGCGCGATCGCCTGGCCAAAGCGCACAGGCGATCGGAGCTGATCGAACATCGTTTGGCGAAGCGTCTGCGCGCTCTCGATCCGCAGCGTCGTCGTCGAAAGGAATCGTGGGCTCGGCTCGACTGGGCTCCACGCATCGAGGGCAGGGCCGAGGCGCTCGGCCGCCGGCGCCATGAGCGACGAGTGAAAGGCGCCGCCCACCTGGAGTCGAGCAGCCTTGACGCCTCCCTCGGCCGCCAGAGCGAGGAGGCGTTCGATGCCGTCGATCGTCCCGGACGCCACAACCTGGCCCGGGCAGTTGTAGTTCGCTGGCCACGCGTCCCCCGCCTGCGCGCAGAGCGCCTCGGCGGCGGCGTCATCGAGGCCGAGGAGCGCGGCCATCGTGCCGGGTCGTTCCAGGCCCGCGGCATGCATGGCCGCGCCGCGCTCAGCGACCAGCCGGAGCGCGTCCGCGTAGGGGAGGCTCCCGCAGGCGACAAGCGCCGAGAACTCCCCGAGTGAATGGCCGAGCACGAGATCGGGGGTAAGCCCGGCCTCGGCGGCCGCACGAAACGTGGCGACCGACGTCGCGAGGATCGCGGGCTGGCAGACGTCGGTCGGCACGAGTGCCTCCGCGGGACCCTCGAAACAGATTCGAGCAAGATCGTAGCCGAGCACCTCGTTTGCCTCGTCAAAGGTTTCACGAGCGACGGGCACCGCGGCAGCGAGGTCGCGCCCCATGCCGACCACCTGGGCCCCTTGGCCGGGACAGAGCAGCGCGATCAACCGCGACCTCCCCCGTAGCGAACAATGGTGCCGGCGTGGGCAAGCCCGGCGCCAAAGCCGATCGCGAGAACGATGTCGCCCTCGCCGACCCGCCCCTGCTCGACTGCCTCGCCGAGTGCGAGCGGCACCGAGCCGGCCGACGTGTTCCCGTATCGGTCGATGTTGATCATCACGCGGTCGGCTGGAATACCCGTGCGCTCGACCGCGTGCTCGATGATGCGGAGATTCGCCTGGTGCGGGACGAAGAGGTCGATGTCATCCGGTGTGAGGCCGGCCCGCTCGAGCAGGCGCTCGACACTCTCGACGATCATCCGTGACGCCCATTTGAAGACGGCCCGCCCGTTCATCGCGATATAGCCCTCGGGACCGTTCGCGTGACCGAGGTTTGCCGGCTGCCGGCTGCCTCCCGCAGCGAGGACGAGGCTTTCCCGGTCCGGCTCGGTTCCGAGGTCGAACGCCATGAACCCGTAGCCGTCGCTTGTCGGACTGGCGCGCAGAAGCGCGCCACCGGCGCCGTCGCCGAAGAGGATGCAGGTCGAGCGGTCGTCCCAGTTGGTGATGCGCGAGAGCGTTTCACCGCCCAGCACGAGGACGTTCTGGGCAATCCCAGCTTCGATCAGGCCGCAGCCCTGGGCGAGACCGTAGACCCAACTCGAGCAGGCATTCACGAGGTCGAACGATCCCGCCCGTATCCCGAGTTGCTCGCACACGATCGACGCGGTGCTCGGAAAGAGGTGGTCGGGTGTGCACGTCCCGACGATGACGACGTCCACAACGCTTGGCTCGACCGCCGCCTGTTCGAGCACCCGCGTCGCCGCCTCGATGACGAGATCGCTCGTCGCCTGGTCGGGTCGTGCGACGCGTCGCTCCCGTATCCCGGTTCGGGCGGCGATCCACTCGTCGCTCGTGTCGACGCGCGCTGCGATCTGGGCATTCGTCATGACATCGTCGGGCGCATACCCCGCGCAGGCGACCATCCGTGCGTAGCGGCGCTCGCCGGAGATCACTCGGTCGCGCCCGGATCGACGATGGCAAAGCGGAGCGTCGCCTCGCAGGCGAGCTCGCCGTCAACGTGTGCCGTCGCGGTCCCCTCGCCCAGAGGTCCTCGGCGGCGCGTGAGCGACATCGCGAGGTCGAGTGTCTCGCCGGGCTTGACCGGCCGGCGGAACTTTGCCCGCTCGATGCCCGCAAACAGCGCCAGCTTGCCCCGAGAGCTGGGCTCGGAGAGCACCGCGAGTGCGCCCGTCTGCGCGAGCGCCTCGATGATGATCACGCCCGGCATCACCGGCTCGCCGGGAAAATGACCCGCAAGAAAGTCGGTGTCTGGGCGGAGTGTCCAGCGAGCGCGAGCCGAGGTTCCCGGGTTCAGTTCGATGATCTCGTCGATGAAGAGGAACGGTGACCGGTGCGGAAGGATCTCGGTGGGGTGTGGGAGTCCCACGATCGCGGGATCGTACCTGGAGCGCCGAGGTTGCGGCGCGACACACGGCCAAAGGATGCGCGGTCGACCGGTCGAAGGTCAGCGTGTGACCCGTCGCCTGCTCGTCGTCGCCATCGTCCTCGCAACCAGCTGGGCGGCGAGCGGCGCCCCCCAGTACTCCCCGCAGTACACGGTTCGCGCAGCCGGCCCGTACGCCGGGCCGACGCGTTCGGGCGCGTGGATTGCCACCCCCCAAGCGACCCGTCAGCGCGCGCGTCGAGCCGACGCCTCGCTCGCGCTCGCTCGCGCTCTTGGGTTCCCGAACGCCGGCCCGAAATGTCGCGCGCTACCTCGTCACCGACTCAAGCCGCGTTGGGTCAACGGTTTGGGTGCAGGTCCTCCTGAGCGGTGGTGAACGTCCCGTCTCGGGATGGGTCCCGGCGACCGCGGTGAGCGTCACTCGAACAAGCACTCGGATCGAACTGCGCCTGCGGACGCATTCGCTGGTGCTCCTGCGCGCGGGTCGGCCGCTCTTTCGGACCTGGATTGCCACCGGACGCGAGGGGACCTCGACCCCCTCCGGACTCTTCGCGGTCCGGGAGGTCGTGCGCCATGGGAGGATTGTCGCGCGAGCGCTTGGCCCGAGCGCGGTCGCCCTGACGGCCACCACCCCGATGCCAAACGACGTCTCTTCGGTCGACAATCGCCTCGCCATCGTTGGTCTCGGCAGGAACTCCCGCCGGCTGCTGCGGCGCGACACGACGCTCGGGTCGGTGAGGGTCACCGACCGTGTGCTCGCGAGGATCGCCCAGGCCGCGAGAGCGGGAACACCGGTTCTGATCCGCGAGTAGGTGCCGCCCCGGGAGTCTCCTCGCCCGTGCGCGAGGAGACTCCCGGGCGACCGCCGGAATCGGCCGTCCTAGCCGATCCGGATGTTTGTGACCAAACGAGGCTTGCGGGCACGGGTCCCCGACGGCCACAAGGGGGAGGTCACACCAACTCGATGCGAAGGCCACGGCTGGGGGCGCGTGTGACATTGCGCGAGGCCGGTTGGCTCGCGAGTTCCAGGTCGTGTTTGGTCCATCGCTACCCATGACCGACAAGCCCGCTCCCAAGTTACGAAACGGGCGACTTCGGTCGGTTGGGGGCCCCAAAGCAGCGAACGGGTCGTGACGGCCGGGGGCGGGGGTACGCTCTCACGACGTGCCCTCGGCGGAGGCAGTGCCGTGCCTGGACCTGTGACTTTCATCCTGATCCTCCTTGTCTTGGGAGTGATCTTCCTGGCCACCTCGGCCCGCGTCGCCCGTGAGTACGAGCGCGGTGTGGTGTTCCGCCTCGGCCACCTTCACGCGATCAAGGGCCCAGGTCTCTACATCCTGATTCCCGGAGTCGACAAGGCGGTCACGGTTGACCTGCGCACCATTGCGCTCGACGTACCTCCCCAGGAGGTCATCACTCGGGACAACGTCAGCGTGGCGGTCACCGCCGTCGCCTACTTCCGCGTTGTGGATGCCCGCAAAGCCATCATCCAGGTCGACAACTACCTCGGCGCGACGCTGCAGGTCGCCCAGACCACGCTGCGAAGCGTCCTCGGAGAGGTCACCCTCGACGAGCTGCTGTCGCAGCGAGAAGCCATCAACACGAGGCTTCAGGGCATCATCGACCAACAGACCGAACCGTGGGGCATCAAAGTCTCAAACGTCGAAGTCAAAGATGTCGAGCTTCCCGAGGGTATGCAGCGGGCCCTGGCTCGCCAGGCTGAAGCGGAACGTGAGCGCCGCGCGAAGGTGATCGCCGCAAAAGGTGAACTTGAGGCCTCGCACGAGCTTGCCCAAGCGGCAGAGACCATTGCACGACAGCCGATCGCGCTCCAGCTGCGCTACCTCCAGACGATGGCCGAGATCGCGTCAGAAGGAAAGTCGAACACGATCATTCCCTTCCCGATCGACATCCTGGCGGTCTTGATGGAGAACAAGCGTGGGTTGGGCGGCGGAACCGAGAACTGATTCCGGTGCCCGTTGCAGGTGAGGTTCACACGCTGAAACGCGGCTGACGAGACGCTCCGCGCGCGCTAACGTCAAGGGGTCCGGCACACCAGCGGGAGATCTGTCGCGTCATGCGGGCGATTTGGAAGGGCTTCATCAGTTTCGGCCTCGTCACGATTCCGGTCGGTGTGGGCATTGCCCAGCAGCGTAAGGACGTGAGCTTTCGCACCCTCTCGAAGGCCTCGCTTGTCCCGGTCAAACAGAAGCGCTGGGATCCCGTGCGCGACGTCGAGGTCGGCCCCGACGAGGTGATCAAGGGCTATGAGGTATCGAAGGGCCAGTACGTCACCGTCGAAGACGACGAGCTCGAGCGCTTCGCCGCGCGCCAGGAGAAGACGATCGAGATACTGGAGTTCGTCGAGCTTGATCTCGTCGATCCGGTCTTTTTCGAGAAGGCGTACTGGATCGAGCCGCAGGAACGGGCCGAGCGCCCCTACGCGCTGCTTGCCGAGGCGATGCGTGCCACTGGGCGCGGCGCGCTCGGACGCTTCGTGCTCTCGACCAAGGAGCACCTGGTGCTCATCCGGCCGTCTGCCGGGGGAGCGCTCATCTTGCAGACACTCTTCTACGCGAGCGACCTCCGGCGCTCCGAGGAGCGAGAGATCGCCGACCGAGTCTCGGGATTCGAGGTCAAACCCGAGGAGCTCGCGATGGCCGAGCAGCTCATCGCCGGTCTCAGCAAGGACTTCGAGCCCGCAAGCCACGAGAACGAGACTCGGATTCGACTGATCGAGTACCTTGAGGCGAAGGCGAGCGGCGAAACACCCGTGATCGCGCCGGACACCGCCGAGCCCGCTCCGGTCGTCGACCTGATGGCCGCGCTTAAGGCCAGCCTCCAAGCGGCGGGAGTCGCAGAGGCCTCCCCGGCCGTGAAGCGACCTCGGACCCGGGCCAAGGCAACCACCGAACCACCCGACCCCAAGCGGCAGCTCTCGATTGAGCATTCGACACTTCGCGGTATCGAGGGCGGCGGTGAGGAGCCCGCCGCGACCCCGGAGCCTGAAACGGCGCCCGTCGCCCGGAAACGGGCCCGAAAGGCCTCGTAGCAGCAGCGCGTGATCCCCCGATTAGGGGATGTGAGGGTCGAGCTTTAGCCCCGTCGTCGGTCGGGAACCGCCGCCGCCCCGCGTCGGCCCATCTGTGCTTCCATCAATGTGTGGATCCTTCACGCACGGATGCGGTTGAGGGTGTCAGGACGCGTCGTGCTCCGCATGCGACGCCATCACTGACGGACTCGGCGGGCGCCATCGAGCCGGGCGCGCTGAGCGCGTCGATTGCGCGGGTCAGCCCGGACGTCATCTACATCCTGGACCTCACGTCCGGCTCGATCGTGTACATCAACGATGCGGTCCGCGCGGTGCTCGGGCACGAACCGGCCGAGATCATCTCGCTGGGTTCGCGCGCCTTCGATATGTTGGTCCATCCGGTCGACGCGGCGCGGGCCAGGTCGAGCATCGGTCGACTCAAACAGATGGCTCCCGGCGAGGTCATCGAAACGACGTTCCGCGTTGCGTCGAGCACGGGTGAGTACCGGACGATGGATGGTCGCCTCGTGGTTTTCGACGTGGACGACGATGGCGCAGTCGCGCAGCTGCTCGGCACGACCCGTGACGTGACCGAGGCCCAGCGGTCGCGTGAGGAGCTCCGTCAAGCGCACGCGTTTGCGGCTGCGGTCGCGAACGCAACGCCGGATCTGATCTACGTCTATGACCTAATGGGTGAGCGTGTCGTCTACTGCAACGCCGAGGCGAGCGCGCTGCTCGGGTACACGCCCGCCGAGGTCGTTGCCCTCGGACCCGCATACTTGACCAAACTCCTCGACCCGTCAGACACCGAGCGCGTCGCGGGCGCCCTCGCGGGACTCCGCGGCTCCCGGGCCGCCGACGTGATGGAAGTTGACTTTCGCATACGTCCTCGTGGTGGCGGAACACGTTGGATGTCGGGGCGGTATGTCGTGTTTGCGCGCGACCCGAGCGGCGGCGCGACGCAGCTGCTTGCCACGGTTCGGGATGTCACCCCCACGCGGATGGCCGACGCTGCGCTGCGCCGGTCCGAACATGACTACCAGCTGCTTGCCGATCACGCGAGCGACGTCATCACGCGGGTCACACCCGAGGCGCGCGTGGTCTACGCATCGCCGGCCACCGAACGCCTCTTCGGACTCACCCCGGCCGAGTTCATCGCGATCCCATACATCAGCGAGCACATCCACCCCGAGGACCTCTCCCGGGTTGTGGACGACTTCCAGCATCTGGTCAGCGGCAAGGCCGCGTCGCGGGTCACCTCGCATCGCCACCTCCATGCAAGCGGTCGCTGGGTCTGGATCGAGAGCGTCGCCCGCCCGATCCTTGACGACCAGTCGGGTCGCCTGCGTGAGATCGTCATGGTCTCGCGAGATGTCACCTCACGTGTCGAGGCCGGACTCGCCCACGACGAGAGCGAGCGGCGCTTTCGGCGCCTCTTCGACGCGGCGCCAGTGGGCGTGGCCGTGACGGACCTGAACGGCGCCATCCTTTACGGAAACGCCGCGCTCTTCGAGCTGGTCGGGCAGCGCGAGCAGTGGTTGCGTGGCCGCAGCCTGCTCGACATGTTCGACCCGGCGAGCCTCGAGTCGATGAGTCTCCTTCGGGCTCGGGTTCTTGCTGGGGACATCGAGGTCGGACGCGGCGAGGGCAAGCTTGTCGTTCGCGATGGGGCGTCACGGTGGTGCCTTGTCACGAACGTTCGCTTCCCTCTCGACGACGGCCGTTTGGGCGTCCTCAGCCATCTTCAGGACATCACGCCGCTCGTGGATGCTCGCGCTGAGCTCGCCCGACAGGCGATGCGCGATCCGCTGACCGGCCTTGCCAACCGGATTGTCGTCCTTGACCACCTCAGGGCTGCGATTGATCGGGCGAAGACCTCCGGTGGCCGTGTCGCCCTGATCTTTGCCGACATCGACAACTTCAAACGGGTGAACGACTCACTCGGACACGCCGCAGGCGACGAACTGATCGTGGCCGTGGCAAACCGGTTCCGCCACGTGGCGCCGCTTGGGGCGCTCGTCGCTCGGCTGGGTGGCGACGAGTTCGTCATGGTCGTCGATGAACAGGATGGGGCGCCGACCGCGGTGCAGGTGTCCGAGCTTCTCGCGACCGCGATCGGTGCGCCCATGATGATCCGCGGCCAGGAGGTCGTGACGACCGTGAGCGTCGGTATCGCGGTGACCGACGGCTCGGCAAGTCCGGAGTCACTCCTTCGTGACGCGGACGCCGCGATGTACCAGGCAAAATCACGCGGGCGGGCGCATTGGGTGCTCGCGAACCCGAGGATGCACGAGGCCGCTCAGAGGGAGCTTCGGCTGGAGTCGGAACTTCGTCGAGCGATCGCCGGCGATGAGCTCGTTTTGCATTACCAGCCTGTGGTCGACGCCACGTCCAAAATTGTCGGTGCCGAGGCCCTCATCCGCTGGCAGCACCCGGTTCGAGGGATCGAGATGCCCGCGCAGTTCCTCGACGTCGCCGAGGCGAGCGACCTGATCGTCACGATCGGGGATCGCGTCCTCGAGATGGCGTGCCTTGAGGGCGCCCGCTGGCAGCGCGACTATCCGAACCTCGATCTGCGGGTCGCCTGCAACGTGGTCGCGCGCCAGCTCGGGTACCAGCGGTTCGCGGCGAAGGTCGCTGATCTCCTCGCGAGGACGGGCCTCGATCCGCGACGACTGACGATCGAGGTGACCGAGTCGCAGTTTGTCGAGGCCGTGCCGACCGCACTCGCGGAACTCGAAGCACTCAGCCGGCTGGGAGTGAGCGTTGCCGTCGACGACTTCGGTACCGGGTTTGCGGGGCTGACGCAGCTCAAAAGCCTCCCGGCCCAGATCGTGAAACTTGATCAGTCATTCGTTCAAGGCCTGGGAGTCGACCGTGCCGACACCGCGATCGTCGAAGCGGTGATCGGCCTGGCCAGGGCGACCGACCGTCTTCTGGTTGCCGAAGGCGTCGAGACCGAGGACCAGTGGCGTCGACTTCAGGCTCTTGGCTGCCCGAGGGCACAGGGCTTCCTGCTGTATCGCCCGATGACCGCGGAGTCGTTTCGCGCAGTGATCGACCGGGGCGCCGGCGGCGCACTCCACGTCGTGCCGGGGAGCAATCCACCCCGCCCCGTGGCCGAACGACTGCTCGGGCCGGGCGGTACGGCCGACATCGTGTCGCCAGCCGGGCCACCGCTTCTCGCGACCTGAGAAGGTGGTGCCTGGAGACGAGATCCGGATGAGCGGCCTCGCGAAGGCGGGAGTGTCAGGCTGCGGGTGTCAGACCAGACGACAAACGACGTGGTGCCAAACACGGCAAGAACGGTCCGCCGCCGGTAGCTGGGGTGTCTGAAACTCCCGAAGCAGGGAATCCTCGCTCGCTGAGTTCAGCTCCAGGCACCGGGCTCGCGAAGTCGTGTTCGGAGCCGCCCGGCCGGCCAGTGGCCAGGCGGCTCCTTGCCCAAACGGCGTGCCGACCCGGGGCGTCCGTCAGGAAACCGGCTCTGTGCCTCCGGGGTAGGCAAACGTCGCCGATGGGCTGAAGAAGCCCCAGGTGACCTGCAGCGGATCCGCCGGACGCAGGGCATACACCGGATGGTTTGGTTCGAGGAACTCAAGCGACGTCACTTCCCAGCCGTCGGCCAGAGGCGCGACAAACGGGTAGCGACCAAGTAGCAAGCCCTCACCGGCGACGTCGGTGATGTAGTGCAGCTGCCCTCGTCCAACGACGCTCGAGGTGTCGGCCGCCTTGGCCGTCGTGCGAATGACCGCGGTGTCCTCCGAGTAGGTCGTGGCGACGATCGTGCCACCGGAGAGCTCGAGCGTCGTCCTGCCCGGAGTCGCCGGAACGCCTCGCGCAGACGTGTAATCGCGCATTCCTGCGTTTGAGTTGAAGTAGTGCGTCCACCAGCGACCCGGGGTGCCCGAGTCGTCCGGAACGTCGTGGCCGGCCAAATCCGGGCCGCAGTAGGTGAGTGAGTACTTTCCAAACCCGCTCGTCTGCTCGTCGTCATCTACGACGTACTGGTTCATGAACACCGCGCCATTTTCGGCCGGTCGAAGCGACGGGTGTGTGAGGGCGGCGACGGCCTCAGGGTCAGCGGGAATCCAGCCGAAGTAGAGCATCCGGCTGTTGACGACAAGCTGCGGTGGGACAAGATCGGGCAAGGGTTCTCTCCTCGGTGTAAAACGTTTTACGTCTCGCACGTTACCATCTCGGCGTGGATCGTTCCTTTCCTCCCGGCGAGCGCCGCGTCACCATGCGCGACGTCGCTCAGGCGGCCGGTGTTTCCGTCGCGGTGGTCTCGCTCTCCTACAACCACCCAGGACGCGTTGCGACGCCAACGCGAGAGCGGGTGCTCCTCATCGCGGCCGATCTCGGCTACCCAGGGCCCGACCCGACCGCCCGCGCGCTCCGCTCTGGTGGCGCGAGGAGGGTTGGGGTCCTCGCCCCTGGCGGGCTCGCCGCCCTGCTTTCAGACCAGGGGGCGGTGCTCGTTCTTCGTGGCCTTGCCCGATCACTTGATCGTGCCGGACTCTCGCTCACACTGTGGCCCGATCTCGACGGGCCGTTCGGTGTGCGAGTGGGCGTGCGACACCAGCCCGTCACCCGGGGGGGTGGGGGCGTCGTGGCGATTGACCCCCCTGAGATCGTCCCTGGGTCGATCTCCCCCGACTACGCCCGGGGGCTACGAGAGCTGGCAGCCCATCTGGTCGAGCGAGGCAGCCATGCGCTGACGATCGTGACGTGGCCGGCTGGTGGCGCTCGCCTCGCCGCGCTCCTCGACACGTGGGCCGGGCATGGGCCGGTCACCGTCTTCGAAGCGCCCGAGGCGACCTACGGAGACGGTGAGCTCGCGGCGCGCTCCATTCTCGCAAACGTTCCAGGAGTCGACATGATCGTGGCACTTTGCGACCCGCTCGCTCGGGGTATCGTCGACGCCCTCGGCTGGGCGGGGCTACGTGTGCCCGATGACATCGCCGTGGCGTCGGTCGACGATCTTCCCGGCACAGATCTCGCCGGTCTCACCTCCGTTTTTGTTCCCTACGAGTCACTCGGCGAACGAGCCGGAGAGGTCGTCCTCGGACACGTCGCTGGCGCGTCGAACGTGGCTGGGAACGCTGTTCCCCTGCCGACCACCCTCACCATTCGAGCATCGACGCGGGGCCGCCGGCCGGCTCACTGAGGCGGCCAGCAAGCGACGACTACGACTCCTCAGTCGCCCCGCCGCCCTCGGTGCCGTCTGGGCCGTCGGACGTGCCGGGCTCCGGCCCGTCAGGTGTGTCGAGAAAGAGATCGTCCCCATCAGGAAGGCTGAGGTCGGCGTCACTCTCGTCGACCGGCGCAACGCGAACGACGCGGTCGTCATCGCCGACGTCCATCAACCGGACCCCTTGGGAGATGCGCCCGGACTGGCGCACCGTGGACGCAAGGATCCGGATGACCTGGCCCTGCTCGGAGACGAGCAGGATCTCCTGATCTTCGCGGACCGACTGCGCCGTGACGAGCTCACCCTTCTTGCTGGTGACTTGGATCGTCCGAACACCCTTGGTCGGCCGACCTTTTCGCGGATAGTCCGCCATCGGGGTCCGCTTCCCGTAGCCGTTCCCGGTCACGACAAGCAGGTCGTCCTCGGTCGCCACGCATGCCGTGAGGACCTGGTCCTCAGGGCCGAGGCGCATTGCGAGCACGCCCCGGGTGTCACGACCCATCGCGCGGCATTGATTCTCACCAAAGCGCGCCGCCTGGCCTCGTGCCGAAACCACGAGGAGGTCGTCGTTGCCGGACGTCAGCTGCGCGGCAACGAGTTCGTCCCCGTCTTCGAGGCGAATCGCCGTCAGCCCACGCTCCCTGAGGACCGTGTCATAGGCCTTGAAAGCCGTCTTCTTGACGTAGCCGTCGCGCGTTGCGAGAACCAGATACTCCCCCTCGGAGTAATCGCGGGTCGCGACAACGACGCGCACGTCCTCATCGGGAAGGAGCGCCAAGACGTTTGCGATGTGGCGACCTTGAGCGTCGCGACTTGCCTGGGGGAGTTCGTAGACCTTCTGCCGGTAGACCCGCCCCTGGTTCGTGAAAAAGAGCAAGTAGTCGTGGGTCGACGCGACAAAGAGCTGGTCGACGACGTCCTCTTCCTTGAGTTTCGTCCCGCGAAGACCCTTTCCACCCCGATGCTGGGACCGGTAGGTGTCAACGGTGAGGCGCTTGACGTAGCCACCCCGGGTGATCGAGACGATCATCTCCTCTTCGGCGATGAGGTCTTCCATGTCGATCTCGCCCTCGCCCCACTCGATCTCGGTGCGACGCTCATCCGCGTAACGGTCGCGGACCTCGATCAACTCCTGGCGGATCACCGAATCGACCTGGGCCTCATCAGACAGGATGAGGCGCAGCGCTTCGATCTCGGTCCGCAGCCGGGCGTGGTCGGTACGAATTTTGTTGCCTTCGAGCTGGGTCAGTCGCTGGAGGCGGAGGTCGAGGATCGCCTGGGCCTGGACTTCACTCAGGCTAAAGGTGGCGACGAGCCCCTGCCGGGCGTCGGCGGGATCCGAGGAGCGTCGAATGAGCTCGATGACCGCGTCAAGGTCGGCGAGCGCGATGAGGAGGCCCTCAAGGATGTGGGCCGACTCCTCGGCTCGCGCGAGCCGGTGGCGCGAGCGCCGTGTGATGACCTCACGCTGATGCTCAAGGTAGTGGTAGAGGATGTCGCGCAGACCCAGGGTCCGCGGCACGCCGTCGACGAGTGCGATGGCGTTGACACCAAACGTGCTTTGACACGGCGTGTGCTTGTAGAGCTTGTTGAGAACGACCTTCGGAATTGCGTCGCGCTTGAGTTGCACAACGAAGCGCAGTCCGTCTCGCCCACTCTCGTCGTTGACGTCCGATACCTCTGAAATCACTCCATCTTTCGCGAGCCGCGCGATGCGGATGGCGAGTTCAGACTTGTTGACCTGATAGGGCAACTCGGAGAAGACGATCGCGGTGCGTCCATTGCGAAGCTCCTCGACCTGTGAGCGTCCCCGCACGACAACTCGTCCGCGACCGGTCCGGTAGGCATCGGCAATGCCCGACTTCCCGACGATGATGCCGCCGGTCGGAAAGTCCGGACCCTGAACGTAGGTGCGGAGCTCGTCGATCGTGATCTGCGGGTTGTCAATCATCGCGACCGCCGCGTCGATGACTTCTCTCGCGTTGTGCGGTGGGATGTTTGTCGCCATCCCCACCGCGATACCTGTTGACCCGTTGATCAGAAGGTTCGGTACACGCGCCGGGAGGACCAGCGGCTCGGTGCGCTTGTCGTCATAGTTCGGGCCGAAGTCGACCGTGTCCTCGTCGATATCACGGAGGATCTCTGTCGCCATCTTCGCCAGGCGCGCCTCGGTGTAGCGCATCGCGGCCGCCGGAAACTCGGCCGAGCCGAAGTTCCCCTGACCGTCGATCAGCGGATAGCGAGATGCGAAGTCTTGGGCGAGGCGCACGAGCGCGTCATAGATGGCGGAGTCACCGTGGGGGTGGAAGTTACCCATCACCTCACCGACGACCTTTGCGCACTTTGTATACGCGCGGTCGGGCTGAAGGCCCATGTCGTGCATTGCGTAAAGCACACGCCGGTGAACCGGCTTGAGTCCGTCTCGAACGTCAGGGAGGGCCCGGCCGACGATCACGCTCATTGCGTATTCGAGATACGACGTGCGCATCTCGTGTTCGAGCCCGCGGACCTCGATCCGCCCGTGTTGGTTCGTCGCCACCGCTAGACGTCCAAGAATCGCACGGTGCGGGCGTTCTGCTCGATAAACTCGCGACGCGGCTCAACTTTGTCGCCCATGAGCATTGAGAAAAGCTCCTCGGCCGCCGCGGCGTCCTCCACGGACACCTGCTGCAAGATGCGCGCGGCCGGATCCATGGTGGTCTCCCACAGCTGGTCGGCGTTCATCTCACCGAGCCCCTTGAAGCGAGAAAGGCTGACTCGGTCTCGGCAAAGTTCGAGCACCGAGTGGCGCAGGCCCTCGTAGGTCGTCGCGGTGCGAGTCCCTGAGCCGCGCTTGAGACGGAACGGGGGCTCGCCGACAAGATCACGCAAACGTGCCCGGGCAGACCGAAGTCCGATGAGTTCGCGTGAACCGAATACCGCGAAGGGAATCGCGACCCGCCGGGCTTCGCTTGTGCTCGTGAGTTGGGACCGCGCCGATACAAGTTCCGGATCGTGCGCTGAGACTTCAGCGGTGAGGACCGCCGCGTCGGTGCTCACCGCCGCAATTTTCGACACGAGGTCGTCGACACCATCGGGCTCAAGCTCGATGAGGTTGTGTCGTTGGAGAAAGTCGGCAAGACCGGTCCCGATATCTTCGCGCAGTGCCGCCGCCCATCCTTCGTGCTCGCGCAGAGTGCGCAGGTAGCGCTGGAACCGTTCGCGATCGAAGCCCTCAGCAGACCCATCAACGGTGACGCTCGCGAGGTTCCGCTCGAGCAGCCAATCCTCGAGATCATGTTCCTTTTCGATGTAGCGCTCGTCGCTTCCCGACTTGACCTTGTAGAGGGGTGGGCAGGCGATGTACACATAACCCGCCTCGATGAGGTCGCGCATATGACGAAACAGGAACGTCAGAATGAGCGTCCGAATGTGCGCTCCGTCGATGTCGGCGTCAGTCATCACGATGAGCTTGTGATACCGGGCTTTTGTGACATCGAAGTCGGCGCCGATGCCGGTGCCCATCGCGGTGATCATCGCCTCGATCTCGTTATTGGAAAGCACGCGGTCAAGGCGCGCCTTCTCGACGTTCAGGATCTTTCCGCGCAAGGGAAGGATTGCCTGAAACGCCGATTCGCGGGCCCGAACCGCTGAGCCACCGGCGGAGTCGCCTTCGACCAGGAAGAGCTCAGTGTTTGCCGGATCCTTGTCGGAACAGTCGTTCAACTTTCCCGGCAGACTCGTCGACTCCATCGCCGACTTGCGCCGTGCCATGTCGCGCGCTTTGCGTGCGGCAAGGCGGGCCTGCTGCGCACTCAAGACCTTCGAGAAAATCATCCGTGCCTCGTTCGGATGCTCCTCGAGGTACTCCGTGAGGGCCTGAGTGACCGCTTTCTGAACAAATCCGGCGATCGCCGAGTTGCCAAGTTTGGTCTTGGTCTGGCCCTCGAACTGCGGGTCGCGGAGTTTCACCGAGATGATCGCGGTGAGTCCCTCGCGGACGTCGTTTCCTTCGAAGTTGTCGTCCTTTTCCTTGAGGACGTTCATGCCTTTGGCCGCGTCGTTGACGACGAGCGTCAGCGCCGTGCGAAAGCCCGAGAGGTGCGTTCCACCCTCGTGCGTGTTGATGTTGTTCGCAAACGTGTAGACCGACTCGGTGTAGCCGCCGGTCCATTGCAGAGCGACCTCGAGGCTTCCCTCGGCGGCCTCGCTGACAAGCTCGATCACCTCGGGGTGAAGTTCGTCGCGCGACTCGTTGAGGTGGCGCACGAAGTCGGCGATTCCCCCGTCGAACTGGAAGGCGACGTCTCGACCACCGGCCCGCTCGTCGGTCATGCTCACCGCGAGGCCGCGCGTCAGGAACGCCGTTTCCCGGAAGCGTTGGGCCAACGTGTCGAAGTCGAACACGGGATCTTCCATGATGTCCGCGTCGGGCATGAAGGTGATCGTCGTTCCGGTCGTCTCGGCGGTTCCCACCTGCTCGATCGGACCGTCGGGGATCCCACGCTGGTAGCGCTGGCGCCACACGTAACCCTCGCGGCGCACCTCGGCCTCAAGCCACTCCGAGAGGGCATTCACAACGCTCACGCCGACGCCGTGCAGCCCTCCGGAAACCTTGTAGCCCTCGCCGCCGAACTTTCCGCCCGCGTGGAGAACGGTGAGGACGACCTCGAGGGCGCTCCGTCCGCCTTGGTCGGCCATCGCCCCGACCGGAATCCCTGCTCCGTCGTCGGCGACCGTGCATGAACCGTCGGGATGCAGGGTGACAGCGATCTGACTGCAGCGGCCGGCCATGGCCTCGTCCACCGAGTTGTCGACCAGCTCGTAGACAAGGTGGTGAAGACCCCTTGGGCCAGTCGACCCGATGTACATCCCGGGCCGGTGCCGAACCGCCTCAAGACCCTCGAGGACGGTAATGTCCTCGGCGTCATAGCGATCGGGCGTGGTGGCGTGGTCGGGTGGGGAATCGCTCACAAGTCACGTCGAGGCAGACTGCAAATGAGCCGCCGACCCGACCTCAAGAGTCTATCAACGCTGGCCGGCGTCCCCCCGGTTCACGGTGCGTTCTCGAAGGACGAGAGCGGCCGCAATCGCCCGTTTCAGCGCACTTCGGAGCGCTTCGTCGCTGACGCCCTCGACCGCATGCTCGGCGAGCGCCAGATGTGCCCTCCCGGGTTTCGGCGCCTTCGTGTCACCAACGGCGCCGGCGGATGGGTTCACGGCCCGGTCGGCAACGATAAAGCGGAGTCGTTGAAGCGGAACGTCGGCAACCTGAGTGGCAAGGCCTGCGGCCAGCGACTGCGCGTGCGCGCCCAGCTCCTGGGCCCAGCCGGCGTCCGCGCAGGCGATCGTGAGGACGCCCGCTCGCGTGAGCCGGTGGGGCCAGGATTTGCTCGCGGCCGCCGGGGCGACCAGCGTCGGCCACGCCGTAGCGAAGCGCTCGATGGGCGTCTGAGCGCGTCCTTCGGCAGACGCGATGCCTGCGCGAGCGAGGCGATCGCCAACCGATCGCAGCCCCCCGAACGTGCTACGCGCCAAGGCAGCGGCCTGCGTCGACGCGAATGAGCTGAGCGGCCTGTGCCCGGGCAAGCTCGACGGTGCCCGGATCGGCGCTCGTCACGATGGCCTGCCCACCGGATCTCAGCGCATCGAGCAGACGTTCTCGTCGGTCGGGATCGAGTTCGCTCAGGACGTCGTCAAGAACGAGGATCGGCATCGCCCGAGATTGACTCAGGTCGTCGCGCTGCGCAAGGAGGAGCGCCAAAACAGCGATCCGCTGCTCCCCTTGGCTTCCGAGCCGACGTAGGTCCTTGCCGTCGGCCTCGATCAGCACGTCATCACGATGGGGTCCGGCAAGCGTCTGCGCGGCACGGATATCACGCTCCCGACGGTTGGCCGTTTCGCCCTCGAAGACCGCCTTGATCTGATCGTCGGCGACCTCGGCGAGCACCGACGGTGACGCTTCGATTGCGAGCCGTACGGCGCCGGGTCCACCGAGGCGAGCGAGATGGCCGGCGACGCTCGGCTCCAACCGGCGTAGGGCTTGACGGCGGGCGAGGCAGATTACCGCGCCGAGGGAGACCAGCTGCTGATCCCACGGGTCAAGCGCCGACTCACCCGTCAGGCCGGCTCGAATCCGTCGAAGGAGCGCATTTCGCTGGGCCAGGGCCTCCTGGTAGCGCCCGAGTGTCTCCGCAAAGCCCTGGTCGAGGCCCTCGAGGAGTCGGTCAAGATGCCGACGCCGGGCGGCGGGTGGACCCTTCACCGCGCGAAGCTCGTCGGGAAGAAACACCAGCACCGAGCCCGCGGCACGCCAAGGTCCAAGGCCACGAACCGGATCGCCGTCGATACTGAGGCGCCGCGCCTGACCTGGCGCAAGGCCCACCGCGCGCCGCATCCGACCGACCGGCCCGTCGATGTCGAGCTCAACTCGCATCGCTGCCGCACCATTCGAAATCGCCTCGAGGTCACGGCTTGTCCGTGGCGATACGCCAAGGCACCCGAACACCAGCGCCTCGACGATTGACGTCTTGCCGGATCCGTTCGGGCCGGTGATCACGACGAGGCCGTCAGAGAAGTCGAGCTCAAGGCTCGGCCAACACCGCACCGCGGTCAGCTCAAGTCGCCGTGCCGTCCAGTTTGTCGCCACTGAGAGACCCCCGCCCGGAGCAGGGGAGCGTCCGGTCAGGCGTTCTGTCGGATCGGCATGAGCAAGTAGGTGAATGATCCCGAGGCGCCGCGGATGATCCCGGGGCGCAGCGGACTGATCAGCCCCAGGGTGATTTCGTCGCCTTCGGCGGAATCAACACCGTCGCGGAGAAACTCCGCGTTGAAGCGGATCTCCATCGGTTCACCGTCGTAGGCGACGGGAATCGTCTCCTTGCCCTCGCCGTGCTGCTCACTCATCGCGACCACGGTGACCTCGCCGGGCGCAAACATCAACCGAATCGGTGTACCCCGAGGCGCGAGAACCCCGATTCGTCCAAGCACCGCCTGGAGCTCGCTCCGGTCGAAGCGAACCTGGTACTCGGTCTCAGCGGGGATGAGTTGGCGGAAGTCAGGAAACTGACCGTCGATCAGCCTGCTCATCACCTCGACGCCACCCACCCTAAAACTCGCCAGCTGCGGGGCGATCACGAGCTCGACGTGGTCGGCCTTGGTGACACCGACAAGCCGAGCCACCTCCTGCAACGCCCGAGCTGGAATCAACGCCTCACGAGGGTCACCCGGATCGGCATCAATCGCCTCGATGCGCAGCGCCAGACGATACGAATCGGTTGCCACCATCGTCAGACCGGTCGCGTCCAGACGAAGGAGGACGCCCGTGAGGACCGGGCGTGTGTCGTCGCGGGACGCCGCCCGCGACACTTTGTCGACCGACGTGACAAACGGCTCAGCCGGAATGCGAAGCGACGGGCCTTCGACGGCGGGTAGCTGAGGGAAGTCGTCGGCCTGGAGGGAGTTGAGTTTGAAGCTCGACTGCCCTCCACTCAAATGAATGGACGCTTCATTGTCACGGTGTGTGAGCGTGACCTCACCGGGAGCAAGCGAACGAACGACATCGGCGGCAAGTCTCGGCACCACGATCGCACCGGGCTCGGAAACCGTCGCTTTGACGGGAAGGCGGAGGCTGAGTTCCATGTCGGTTGCCGAGAGGCGCACGCCTTCGGCGTCTGCGGTGAGGAGGACGTATGAGAGCACTGGGAGCGTGCTTCGACCGGAGGCAGCGCGAGCGGCGATCGCAAGCGCTCCGGCGAGATCATCGCGCTGACTGGTGAGCTGCACGCTGGAAACCTAGCGCTCCACGCGGAGGTCATCGAGGATTGCCTGTTTCGTTTGAAAAGGTCGTTGCTTTCAAAACCCAAAAATTGATCTGTCGTTGTCGTTACCGGCCCTGTGGACTCGGTGGATGACAACGAAAATACCTGCAAAATGGCTTGTAATCCGACGAGGTGCGGTGGGGACCGGGGGTGGAACACCCCCGACTTCGCCCGGCCGGGCGCCGGGCCGGCGACGAGAGACCCCTTCGCAGAGAGGATCGTGCACAGTGGCAGTGCACGATCCATCCACAGGTGTGGACGGCCGCTCTCGATGCGACTGGTCGGTCTCGTCGGTCCGGGCGAGGACGGGTCACACCGTGCTCGCCCGGACCGCACGACGTGGCTCACGCGGCGGCGGCCCGCGACCTCGCCGCGGCCGGGCCTGTCCTACGAGGGAGGTGCCGGAAGCCGGTTGCCCTTGAGGCGCAGGGTGAGCGTCTGCACAGCTGCGTACAGCTCGCCTTCGTGGGCGAGCTGACGGGAAACCCGCTGGATGGCGTGCATGACCGTGGTGTGGTCACGACCACCGAAGGACTGTCCGATTTGGGGCAGCGAACTGTCGGTCAGTTCGCGGCACAGGTACATCGCGACCTGTCGGGGCGTGACGACACGCCGCGTTCGACGCTCACCCTTGATGTCTTCGAGTGTTACTCCGTAGTGCCGGCAGACCTCATCCTGGATCTCGGAGATACCGGGCGCCCGGTTCCGCGTGGGGTAGAGCCCCTCGAGGACCTCGGACGCCAACGCCAGATCGGCGGGTCGGCCGGTGAAGCTACTCCGCGCCATGAGGCGATTGAGGGCGCCTTCGAGTTGCCGGACGTTCTCCGTGATCCGGGCGGCGATGAACTGCAACACCTCGGGATCGGACAGGGTGTGTCCGTCGGCGATGACCCGGTTTCTCAGGATTGCGATGCGCGTTTCGAGATCCGGTGGCTGGATGTCGACCGAGAGGCCCATTTCGAAACGGGAGCGGAGTCGAGCTTCGAGCGTGGCCAGCGCGCCGGGAGGACGGTCGGAGGTAATCACGATCTGCTTCCCGGCGTCGTGGAGCGCGTTGAACGTGTGGAAGAACTCCTCCTGGGTCTGCTCGCGACCTTCGAGCGACTGGATGTCGTCGATGAGGAGGATGTCGATGCTGCGGTAGCGATCCTTGAAGGTCCGCATGCTTCCGTCACGCACGGAGTTGATGAAGTCGTTTGTGAAGGTCTCGACCGAGACATAGCTGAACGTCAGCTCCGGGTGGTTCCCGGACACGTAGTTCCCGATCGCGTGGAGGAGGTGGGTCTTCCCGAGCCCGACACCCCCGTAGATCACGAGGGGGTTGTACTTCTGTGCGGGCATTTCGGCGACCGCGAGGGCGGCGGCGTAGGCGAAGCGGTTTCCCTCACCCGCCACGTAGGACTCGAACGTGAAACGGGGTTGGAGTAGTCCATGCGAGCGACGGAGCGTCACCGGAGTCGGGAGCGGCGCGCCGCTCCCCACGCTTGCCTCGGCCAAGGAGGGGTGCTCCAGGGGGGGCGACTGGACAACAACATGGATGTCGGTGTCGACGTTCATCACATCGAAAAAGGCGTCGCGCAGGACCGGGAGGTAGCGGCGTGTGACCCAGTCGCGGGCGATCTCGGTCTCCACCGAGATCGTCACCCGAGGGCCGACGATCGAGACGACGCGGGCGCGCTCGAACACCAGACCAAAGCTCTGGGCGACCAGGGCGTCGCGGAGCCGATCTCGAACACTCGCCCAGATTTCCGACGGATCGGGGCCTGCGGTGTCGTCCTGCGAAGGCTGGAGGGGGGTGATCAAAAGAGGCTCGTGAGCATTTCGGTCCCCGCAGGCGTCAGGCTTCTGGCGCCATCGCACGCCCGGCTGACGACACCGTGCTGCTCGAGGATCGAGAGCTCCCTCCCGCAAGTGCACAGATCAAGTGAAAGCTCCTCGGCGAGCGTTTCCGTCGAGGCCGCCCCCAACTCCAGGAGCAGCGCAAGGAGGTGGCGCGAACTCGCCGTCAAGGAGGACGGAGCACTGACGATCGCGAGCAGGTCATCGACGCCCTCGTCGCCAGCCAACAGTGTGATCACGGTTCCGCCGTCCAGGTTGTCCTCGATCTGGAGGGTTCCACCGGAGTTTGCGAGCATGCTCGAAACCAACGAAAGGCCCGAGCCGACGCCCCGGATGAACCGACGCGCGGAGACGTCAGCCGTGGTGTATCCCGGCTGACGTGCCCGAACCTTGTCCTGGATACCTGGCCCGCAGTCAGACACTCGCACAACACGACCACCGTCGAGGACACTCACGACCGCGCCCTCGAACGCCGCATGGACGAGGTTCTCGATGACCTCACGCAGAGCGATCACCGGCAACCGCGAATGCTCAGCGGTGCGCTCGAACACACGCTCGATGAGCGTCGCTGCGTCGGCGGCGACGATCTCTTGGACATGGGGAGGATCTGCCGGTGCCCCGTAGGTGGCGAGCCTCGCGCTGAGCTTCCCCACGCGGTCGCCTCGGGGGCGAAGGGCAAAGGTGGGGGTGGGCACGGCGGTGATCATGGGGGCGGCAATCTACTGAGACCCAGGCGGACCCGTAAGGCGCAGATCCTGCCTGTGGATAACCAAATGACGTGCGAGCGGTAAAATTGCAACAAGAGGCCCCCCCTCGAAGCATTCTGTCGGCCCAGTCATCCCTGCAAATGATGGACTTTTTGGGGGTTATCCACAGCAATCTCCACAGTTGTGGAAAGGTCTGGCAGAACATCAAGGCTCATGTTGCTCTGGTACGATGCCGATCGCCGCGGGTCAGGGTCGTGTTCGAGTCGGCCGCGGGTACGATGTCGCTTGAGGAGCGCGTGTGAAACGGACGTATCAGCCCAACCAGCGTAAGCGCAGCAAGACCCATGGCTTTCGCAAGCGGATGAGCACTCGGGCGGGTCGCGCCATCCTGAAGCGCCGACGCGCGAAGGGCCGCGCGCAGCTCTCGGCCTAGGCCGAGGCCGCAGTGGACGACGCGTCGCCGCGGCCCCCACGGCGCCGGCTCAGCCGGTCAGGGGATTTCGACGCGGTCTACCAGCGGGGACGGTCGGCGGCCAACCGGCACCTCGTCGTGTACGCATTCAGCCGCGAGGATGGTCCCGCTGATGCCCCTCGTCTGGGGCTTTCGGTGTCGAGAAAGGTTGGCGACGCCACCGAACGCAATCGGGTCAAACGCGTGCTGCGCGAGCAGTTCGCCGCGATCACGCCGGCGATGAACGCGCACGTGGATGTGGTCGTGATTGCTCGCCCTGGGGTGGTGTCCTACGTCGCGGAGCAGGGAGGCGACGCACTCGGCTCGCGCCTGCGCGAGCTGATCGAGCGACTCGAACTCTCCGCACACACCGCGCCGTGACGCGTATCCTCCAGGCGCTGATCGCTCTGTATCAGCGTGCCTTCTCGGGGATTCGGGGTCGGCGATGCCGGTACTACCCCACCTGCTCCGAGTACGCCTCCACCGCGGTTCGAGACTTCGGCCCGGCGCGCGGCGTCGTGCTCGCTGCTTGGCGACTGCTGCGCTGTAACCCCTGGACGCCCGGCGGCGTCGACCACCCGAGAGACCAACGCCTCTTCCGATGAACCTCACAGACCTCACACGCGTCACCACCCTTGACCTCAGCGACCCCATCACGCGGCCGCTGCGCTGGCTGCTTGACCGGTTGCACGATCACGGCCACCTGAGCTACGGCTGGGCGATCGTCGTACTCACGCTCCTGGTTCGCCTCGCGATTGTCCCGCTCGCGGTGAAGCAGCTGCGCTCAATGCGCAAAATGCAGGCGTTTTCGCCGCAGATCAAGGCACTTCAGCAGAAGCACGCAGGCGACAAGCGCAAGCAACAAGAGGAGTTGATGGCGTTCTACAAACAGAACGAGATCAACCCGTTCTCGTCCTGCCTGCCGATGCTTCCACAGATGCCGATCTTCATCGGGCTCTACTTCGTGCTCAAAGACATCGGCCAGGATCTGGACCGGTCGAGCCTGGCATTCATGGGCGTCATCCCCGACATCACGGTGGATGTGCGGGAGCTTGGTTGGCGCGCCGCGATCCTGCTCGTCATCTACGGGTTGTCGCAGCTCCTCTCGTTCGAGGTGAACGCCCTCCCGACGACACCAACGCTCCAGCGATGGCTGATGCGACTCATCCCGATTCCCATCGTCCTGGGCGTGCTCCTCTATCCGAACATCACGGCTGGTCTGGTGCTCTACTGGGTCACGACCAACCTCTGGACGTGCGGACAGCAGCTGGTCATTAAGCAGATGCTTGGCTTTGGCAACCTCGAGGCGGAGCAGGCAGCCGCGGCGCTTGCGGCGTCCCGTTCGTCAACACGTTCGGAACCAGCACCGGCGAGTACGCCCGTCGAGGCAAAGCCACCACGTCGGGAGCGCGTGAGTGTCAGCGAGACCGACGATCGGTCGAGCGAGGTGGCGGGACGGAGACGGCCGCGGAGCGCGGCGCCGGGTGCGGCAAAGGACGTCGCGCCGAGCGAGGGCGATGGGACCACGGGCGGCCCCACGCCAACACGGAGAACGCCGAAGGGTGGCGGGGCCCAAGGGAGCCGCCGCCCACCAAAGAAGAAGGGGTCACGGTGAGCGAAGCGGAACGCCAGATGGTCACGGAGCGCCTCGAGGCGCTCCTCGGAGCCGTCGACACCGGGCTCGGGCTTGGCTGCGAGGTGTCGGTTCGAACCAACGAAGACGACGGGCTGGTCGGCAGCTTCGACGGCCCGGGTGTTGCCAGGTTGCTCGACGACGCGGGTGCCTTGATTGAGGCCATCCAGGTCATCGCAACCCAGGCGGCACGACGCGATACCCGAGGAATTCAGGTCATCGTGGACGCGGGCGGCTACCGAGCCCGCCACAGAGCGGCGCTTGAACGACTTGCAAAACGGGCTGCTGAGGAGGCGCTTTCGAGTGGCGACGAGATCGAACTCGACTCGATGAACGCCCAGGATCGACGCATCGTCCATATGGCGCTTGCCGAGATCGACGGGGTCGAGACCCGTAGCGAGGGCGACGAACCGAACCGGCGGATCGTCGTCGAGCCGGTCGAGTAGCGCGCGACACGGTTTCACGTGAAACATCCCCTCGCGCCGCCCGCGACAACGCTCAGTGAGCGCTGCGGCGAGCTGGGGATCGTGGTCGAGACACCCGAGGCCGCCCACCTCGTTGCGCTGCTCGACCGGTGCTTCGTCGAACCCCAGAATCTCACCTCGATTCGCGAGCTGGATGCTGGCATCGATCGACACCTCGTCGACAGTCTCTACGGCCTACGCCTCCCTGTGATCGTCCGCGCCAGGCGGCTTGCCGACATCGGAAGCGGTGTCGGCTTCCCGGGTATCGCGCTTGCTGTGGCACGACCCGATCTGCGCGTCACCCTGATCGAAAGTGAGCGCTCAAAGGCCGACTGGCTCGCGAGGGCCACCGTCGACATCCCAAACGTCCAAGTCGTGCATGATCGGGCGGAGGCGCTTGCGCGGTTCCGCCGAGCTGATTGGGACGTCGTCACCGTTCGCGCCGTCGGGGGGCTTGCCACGGTACTCGAGCTTGCAGCGCCCCTGCTTGCAGACGGTGGCAGCGTTGTCGCCTGGCGGGGTCGGCGCGACGGTGACGGGGAGCGGGCCGGCCAGCTGGCGGCCGCGACGCTCGGCCTTACCCCTGGCGCGGTTACGCGATACCGCCTCCACGACGGCTCGGTCCACCACTTGCATGAGTTCCAGCGAACGGGCATCGTCCCAGCACGCTTCCCGCGCCGCCCGGGCCTTGCCAACAAACGGCCGATCGGTGCGCCGACGCCCGCCCGACCAACCGACTTGAAGGCGACCAAAACGTCACCGTGAGGACATGAAAGTACCTGTAAAAACGGCTCTTGAGGCCTCCGTCTTCGTCCGGGCGAGGCGCCTGTCGTCATCGAGCCCGGCGTGATCTATGCCGTCGTCAACCAGAAGGGCGGGGTCGGCAAGACCACCACGTCCATCAATATCGCCGCGTGTCTGGCCGAATCGGGCACGCGCGTGCTCCTGGTAGACCTCGATCAGCAGGCCAACGCAACGAGCGGGCTCGGGGGGCCTCGGTCCGGCGTCCCCAACATCGCCGACGTGTTACTCGAGGGCACCGCGGTCAGTGACGCGATTTGTCCGACCGGGATCCCGAACCTCGACCTGCTGCCGTCGTCGCCCGACCTTGCCGCGGCCGCAATCGAGCTGCCCGCACGGGTCGGCCGCGAGCGGATCCTTGCAAATGCGCTGGCCGTTGCAAGAAGCGAGTACCCCTTCATCTTCCTCGACTGCCCACCCTCCCTTGATCTGGTCACCATCAACGCCCTCGTCGCGGCGGACCGGGTCGTTATTCCGGTCCAGTGCGAGTACTACGCACTCGAGGGGCTGACCCGGCTGATGGAAACCATCGAGGGCATTCGTGGTCGGCTCAACCCCGCGCTGCAGATCAGCGGCATGCTGATGACGATGCACGACACGCGAACGCGCGTGAGTGGCGAGGTCGTGACCGAGGTCAGGCGTCATTTCCCCGATCTCGCGTTCGAGACCGTCGTTCCGCGCAACGTCCGTCTCGCCGAGGCGCCGTCGCATGGCGTTCCGGTCATCCGGTATGACCCCCTCTGCGTTGGCGCTGACGCCTACTTCGAGGCGGCAAAAGAGGTCGCGGGCCGTGGCTGAGACCCCATCGCGGCTTGGCCGGGGCCTTGCGGCTCTGCTCGGCGAAGCATCCGCGGAGCCTGTGATGACCAGCGCGACCGATGGTGGGCTCCTGCGTATCGCCGTCGGCGCGATTGCGCCCAACCCGGATCAGCCACGGCGACACCTGGACGCGGGGTCACTCGACGCGTTGACCGATTCGATCCGCTCGAGCGGCCTGGTTCAGCCGATCGTCGTGCGGCCGCTCGGCGCGGGCGCGTACGAGATCATTGCTGGAGAACGACGTTGGCGAGCCGCCCGAGCGGCGGGGTTGGCAGAGATTCCGGCGCTGGTTCGCGAGGCCGACGACCGTGAGCGCCTTGAGTTTGGACTCATCGAGAACGTTGTGCGTGAGGATCTCAACCCCCTCGAGGTCGCCCGGGCGTGTGCGCTGCTCCTTGAGGATTTCGGGCTCACGCAGGGTGCCCTTGCTGGACGAATCGGGCGAAGTCGCCCCGCGGTCAGCAACCTGCTCCGCCTACTGGAACTCCCGGAGAGCGTCCAGGCACTGGTCATCTCCGGGGAACTCACCGAGGGCCACGCCCGCGCGATCCTGATGGCCGATGGAGCGGGAGCGCGGCGGCGACTGGCCGAGGCCGTAGTCGCCGAGGGTTTGTCGGTCAGGCAAACCGAGCGTCGCGCTGGCGCTGGTCGCCCGAAACGCGTCGCCCTCGACGCCGAGCCCTCGCCGACCGCGGACGCCGCAACGGACCTGTTCTACGGAACGTTTGGCGCGGCGACGCGTGTCCGGCGCACCAACGAGGGGTTCTCCGTCGAGCTCCGCTTTGCCGATGAGGCGGCGCTCACGCGGGCCGTCGAACGACTTCGGGCACTTCCACCTATCAGCGAATAAGACCCGCGCGAAGGGCGGTGGCAACCGCCTGGGCCCGTGAATCGGCGCCGAGCTTCGCCAGGATATTTCGGACATGTGTCTTGATCGTTTCGAGGCTCACGACGAGACGATCCGAGATCTGCCGGTTCGAAAGCCCTTCGGCGAGGAGTTCGAGCACCTCACGCTCCCGTGGGCTGACGGTCCGCTCAGCGCTCGCCCGCCCCGGTGGACGAGCGTCAGCAGGCCGCAACGACGCACGGATGGTGGCAAGGAGCGCGACACGGTCGGCGTCACGCGGGACAACGGCATCGGCGTCCGGGTCCGGGTTGTGCCCGGGTGGGGGGAAGCTCACGATGACGGTCCTTGGGCTCGCGGCGCGGATACCGCGTCCCGTGTCGCGGCCGAGCGCTCCCGGGAAACCGACCAACGCGAGGGCCGGCTGGAGGCGACGGGCAACGTCGGTTGCGGCGTCTCGTGTCGCAGCCTCTCCAGCAATGGAAAACTCGTCGGTCGAAAGGAAAATGTGCCGCAAACCCTCGCGAACAACGGGATGCTCGTCAATCAGGAGACAACCAATTCGCTGCTGAGAGCGCTCGTTCAAGAGCCGTCCCGGTTGCAGTTACGACACGACAAGGGCCGTCGCAATGGGCGATCCTGGATTCGAACCAGGGACCTCATCCTTATCAGAGATGCGCTCTAACCGACTGAGCTAATCGCCCCGCTACAACAGAAAACCCTAGCAAAGGCCAGGCTTGCGGGGCAACCGGAGGCGGGCGTCTCGCGGAGCCTATAATCGAACGGCAGCACGGTTCGACATCGCTACGCATCGGGACCGTCTCCGGAGGAGCGCGCGTGCAAGAGATGGTGATCTACGGCGTGAGCTTCGACGTGGTCGGGAAGCAGCCAATCGTCTTGCTGAAGACGCTCGGTGGTAATCGCTTCCTCCCGATCTGGATCGGGCACGCTGAGGCCGCGGCGATCGTGTCGAAACTCCAGGGCGCCGAACCGCCGCGCCCGATGACCCACGACCTCCTAAACGCGCTCCTCGGGGAGTTGAACACGCGCGTTACCCGGGTCACGGTCACCGAACTGCGAGAGAACACCTTTTACGCGAAGATCACGCTCGACCCGTCGGTGTCCGGTGAGGAGATCCAGGTCGATTCTCGTCCAAGCGACGCGATCGCAATCGCGATTCGGGCGAACGCCCCGATCTTCGCCGACGAGAAGGTCCTCGAAGAGAACGCCATCGAACTCGAGCACGAGTCTGAGGATGGCGACACCGAGGAGACCGTCGAGCAGTTTAAAGAGTTCCTGGAATCGGTCTCACCCGAGGACTTTGCGCAGGGCGAGTCCTAGCCGGTTTCGTTGTTGTTTGCGCGGCTCGCCCGGCGCCGACAACAACCGTATTTGCAGGTATTGCTTCGCCGGGTGGGCAGTCGCTTGAGACGCCTCAGGCCCGGTCGGGAGCCTCCGGCTCGCCCGCTGCCTCCTCGACTCGGGCCATGATGGCGGCAAAGATCGCCTCGAGACGGGCACCGGAGAGCGGACCCGGATTGGCCGCCTGGAGGTAGCGAAGGCCCCACGCCTCGCCTGCTGGGTCGGCGGTCTCGACCCCATGCGAGGACCCGTAGCGCCGCAGGCGCGCGATGAGTTCAATGCGACGATTCAGCGCGGCGACGATCGACACGTCGGTGTCGACGACCGCGTCGCGCATCTGGCGCACGACCGCCTGGATCACTGGATCTTGCTTCTCGCTAACGATCCTCACCTTTCTCGCCGCTACACTCGTTAGGCTGCACACGCACCAAAGAGGAGCCGCAACCCGTGGGAATCAATGTCGGACCTCTCGAGGTCGTCGTCGTCCTGATTATCGCCCTTCTGGTGTTCGGGCCGCGGCGACTGCCCGAGATCGCCCGCAGCGCGGGTAAGAGTATCGGCGAGTTTAAGGCCTCGATCGAGGGTACCTTCCGCGACGTCACCGCGCATCAAGACGCGGCCGACGAGGCTCCGCCAGTCGCGTACGCAACCGCCCAAAGCGACGATGACGAGGTGCTCGAGGGTATCGTCGTCGACGGTGGCACACCGCCGATTCGGCCGTAGGCATCGTGGCCCGCGCTCGGCGTGGTTTTCGGCCGCCGATTCGCCGGGCCGGCCCCGAGGAACGACTGTCGGTCGTCACCCATCTCACTGAGCTACGGAACCGACTTTTCGTCTGCTTCGGTGCGCTTGCGGTGGCCTTCATCGCGGCCTACGTTTTTCGCACGCAGCTGATCGACGTGCTGCGTCGACCGCTGCCAGATCGCTACGACCAGCTCTACACGTTCGCGCCGCACGAGGCGTTCGTGAACACCCTCAAGGTCTGCGTCGCCGCCTCGGTTCTCGCCACGCTCCCCCTCCTCTTCTACCAGCTCTACGCATTCATTATCCCTGCATTTCGTGAGGTTCGACGACGCGTGATGCTCCTCACTGTCGCGGCGGTCTCGCTGCTCTTTCTCGGGGGCGTGGCGTTTGGATACTTCATTGTCGTCCCAGCCGCACTCACATTTCTTTTCGGGTTTGACGGAGGAAGCTTCATTCAGAACACCCGTGCGAGCGAGTACTTCAGCTTCGTCACGGCGATGCTCTTTTTCACCGGTCTCGTCTTCGAGGTTCCCGCGGCGATGGTGACCCTTGCTCGCCTCGGAATCGTGACCGCGGATCGCTTCGCGAAGTGGCGCCGCGGTGCGATCGTGGTGATCGCGGTGATCGCCGCGCTGCTGCCCGGCGGAGACCCGGTGAGCATGATCCTCCTGATGATTCCGATGTACCTGCTCTACGAAGTCGGCATCCGTCTGTCGAAGATTCTCGGTGGGGAGCCCATCCTCTCCGCGTACGGCTTGGGCGACCGGGACGCCACGGAGAGCTGAATCGGCGCCCTATTGCGCCGCTGATTCGTCAAGCGCGTGGCCAGTCAACTCCAGGAAGACGTCTTCGAGGCTCGCCGGTCGGACGATGAGAAGCGACGGAGTCGCTCCGCTTGCGCGGATGAGCGCCTCGATCGCCGCCGCGCTGTCGCCAAACGCTGTGAGCCGGCCGGCGCGAACGTGGTGGCGCAGGCGAGCCGTGCGAACCGCGGCGAGGCAGCGACTGTCATCGCCGTCGAAGGCGACCTCAAGCGCTTCCTTGCCGACGACCGACCCGACAAGACTCGACGGACTGCCCTCGCGAACCACCCGACCGTGGTCCATGATGACGAGGCGGTCACAGAGTTGGGCGGCTTCATCCATGTAGTGGGTCGTCAGGGCGAGCGCGGCGCCGTCAGACCTCAGGACCCGCAGTCGCTCCCAGACGAGCCGGCGAGCATGGGGATCGAGCCCGGTCGTCGGCTCGTCGAGGAGAACGAGGGCAGGATCGTTAACGAGCGCGCGCGCGATCTGAAGTCGCCGTCGCATCCCGCCCGAGAGCTGGTTGACCGCCGCCGCCGCGCGATCCTCAAGTTCGACGAACGTAAGCAGACGATCTGCCCGCCGTGACGCCTCGTCGCGTGGGATGTCGAAATAGCGGGCGTACACGAGCAGGTTCTCGCGGACCGTGAGCTCCAGGTCCAAGTTGACCTCCTGCGCGACCACACCCAGCCTCCGCTTGAGCGCCCGCGGGTCCTGGTCGGGGTCGATGCCCAAAACGACCAGCTCGCCCGCGTCTCTCGGCGTGAGACACGCGAGCATCCTCATCGTGGTGGACTTTCCGGCCCCGTTTGGTCCCAGAAAGCCGAAGCACTCACCTTCGCGGATCTCGAAATCGATTCCGTCGACCGCGACGCGACCGCCGTACGCGCGGCGAAGGCCGCGAGCGAGAACGACCGGGGCGGCTACCTGCCCGCCAAACCGAGCGACGCCACGGTTCGGGCGAGGCCGTCATCGAGTCCGATCGTCGGGGACCAGCCGAGGAGTTCACGCGCCAGGGTGATGTCTGGTTGGCGGATCGTCGGATCGTCGGTCGGTAGCGCCTCGAAGACAATCGATGAGCTGCTTGCCGTGGCGGCGACACACCGCTCCGCGAGCTGGAGGATGGTGTACTCGTCGGGGTTCCCGACGTTCACCGGCAGGTGGTACGCGCCACGAATCAGTCGCACCAGCCCGACAATCAGATCGGAAACAAAGCAGAACGAACGGGTTTGAGAGCCATCTCCAAAGACCGTGATCGGCTTTCCTTCGAGCGCTTGGCGTAGGAACGTCGGGATGGCTCGCCCGTCGTTTGGGCGCATGCGCGGGCCATACGTGTTGAAGATGCGCACGATGTGCGTGTCGACACCTTGCTGGCGGTGGTAGGCCATCGTGAGGGCCTCCGCGTACCGCTTCGCTTCGTCGTAGACGCCCCGCGGGCCGATCGGGTTGACGTGTCCCCAATAGGTCTCGCGCTGCGGGTGCTCTCTCGGGTCGCCATACACCTCGCTCGTCGACGCGAGCAGAAACCGCGCCCGGTGTCGCTTTGCGAGACCGAGCGCATTGTGGGTGCCGTAGGAGCCAACCTTCAGCGTGTGGAGCGGTAGGCGCAGGTAGTCGATCGGGCTGGCCGGCGACGCGAGATGAAAGACCTCGTCGATTGGCTCGTCGATATCGAGGTGACAGGTCATGTCGTGCTGGCAAAACACGAACGCGTCGCTTCGGATGTGCTCGATATTCTCGAGTGTCCCCGTGTCGAGATTGTCGACGCAGATCACCCGCCCGCCCTCGGCGAGCAGGTACTCGCAGAGGTGCGAGCCGAGAAAGCCTGCTCCACCGGTGATCACGGAGGTCGTCACGACGGCTGAGGCTACCGGACGGGCCGTCGAAGGGCCTCACCCTCGGGCCAGCGGTAGATCGTCGCGGTTCCTACCGTCGCCACCCGAACGAGCTTGTCGAACGGGACGCGCTCGGTGACCTGGCGCCGGAAGACCCCCCAGTTCAGCGGCCAGCCCGATCGGCGCTGAAGCGGGCCCGTCACCACAAATCCCCCGCGGAAGGGCTCCAGTTTGGGAAGTGGCCGCAACATCCGATTCTGACGGCGCTCCTCCCGGGTCAGGTAGGTCGGTTCAGCGACCCGGGCAACAGGGATTCGCGCCGTTGCCCGAAACGCGCGGAGCTTGACGAACCAGGTGTAGTTCTCGGTCAGCACCGGCCCCGGGCCGAGGTCGGCAAGTCGGGCAGCCACGCGGTTGAGGAGCACGACATCGTCGGCGCGGTGTTCGCGCCCCGGGAGCGGTGAAAGGGCCGAGATGGCGATCGCGGCGAGCCCAATCGGCGCGAGCGCGGCCCAACGAGAGTCCACCGCGAGCGCGACGAGAATGGCGAACGGGATGACGCACAGCGTCAGGTAGCGAGCCGGTTTAGCGACGTTTACAAGCGTCCCGAACTCCAGATAGAGCGATACCCACACAATCCATATCGCGGGAATAAGGGCGCCTCGGGGGCGACGCCAGAGGAGCACGCCCGCGATGATCACGACCACCGGGAGCAGCATGAAGAAGAGGCCACGACCGTCGTCGATGTCGCGCCAAAGCATCCAGATGTAGCTCGGATTCTGGTCCCAGGCAGTGACGGGATTTCGCCAGACCGCCGTGCCTGCGGTGCTCGTCAGCGGGCGACCGAAGCCACCACCAAGCGATGCGAACGTCAGGCCAGCAAGGACGGGAATGAGGACGGCGCCGGCCGCGGCGGCTGTGAGGGCCCGCAGCCCACGCGGCCAGAGCGCGAAGGCGAGCACCGGGACCATGAGGGGCGCGCTTTCTCGGACCGACCAGGCGCAACCCAAGGCCACGCCGCTCGCAAGCGCCCAGATCACCACCCGCTGATCTGCGCGGCGCGCCCGAAGTGCGCACCAGATCGCGAGCGCGATGAGTGCCGGCATCCAGGAGTCGGGACGCAAACGGGTGGCAAACAAGATGTCGAGCGGCGCAACGGCCACGATCGCGCTCGCGACGAGACCAACCCGAGGCCCCGCGACGTCCCGGCCGATCAGATAGGCCGCAAGGACGCCGACCAGTGAGCCGACAAGCGGCCACGCAACGGCGGTGTAGTCGCTCGTGCCGAACAGGCGAAAGAGCAGGGCCACGGGCCAGATGAGGACGATTCGGGTCCCGAACCAGTCTCCGTCCCCGGTTGGCAGGTAGCCGTTGGCGAGATTCTTTGCGACCGACGCGTAGCGACCGTCATCGAATCCGATGCCGAAGGTGAGACCCCCAAACGCCCAGATGCGCATCCCGAGCGCGACGAGCCCGATGAGGACAGCGAAGGCCATGTGCCAGCGCTGAGACCGCTCAGGCCCGCTCATGCCGCCGCCACCGAGGCGTCGCCAGACTGATTCCAAACGCCGAAGTGGAGGGTTTCTGGTGAGCTCTCCACGTCGAATGAGCGTATCGTGTGACCTGCGGGAGGGGCCGAGTCGCTCCGGTCAACGCTGCCTCGCCAGGGGGCCACCCCGGACCACCACCCGGTTTCAGCGTAGATCGGAAATGGTGTCGGCGGGTGCGATGGATGGGTCAACTTCGTGTCGACGATGGATCATTCCCCGCCGAAGGTGCGGAAGGCCTCGGGGCCGCACGAGTGACGGGCGAGGCGCTCGCGCCAGCCGCGTCCCATGGCGGAGCCATCCCTGATGAGTTGACGTCGCACCCCGAGCTCCCGCGGCAGGCGTGCGAGGCCGCTCGCGAGGCCGAGGAGCGCGGCTTTCCCGGCACCCGGGTCGCCCGCGCCACGTTGCCCCTTGGCGAGCACAAGCCAGCGGCGCGGGGTCGACACGATTGATCCCACGAGCTGACGAAGGGGGAGGTGACGCGCCGCGACCGCGACACGGTTGCGCTCCACGAGGCGAGCCTTGCCTGCCGACCGGGCCCCGGTCGTCCCGGAGAAATGGTGGTAGACGATCGCCTTGGGCGCGAACATCGCAAGCGCTCCGCGCCTTGCGGCACGCAGGCACCAATCAACGTCCTCGAGGTAGGAGCCGAAGCTCTCGTCGAGCTCGCCAAATCGCTGAAAGGCCTCGGTCCGAGCAGCGAGCGCGGCGCCGCTTGCAAGGAGCACAGGCTCCTCGACGAGCTGGAGGTTGCTGACGCGCTCGCCGTGCCAACGCGGACGCGCAACGCCATCGGGATAGAGCAGGAGCCCGGCCGAGTCGAGTGTCGCTTTGTCCCGAAGCGACAGCACAAGCGGCGCGATGATCATCGCCTCGGGGTGCCGGTTTCCGGCATCGATCAGCTCCGACACGAAGTCCGGGTCCACCTCGGTGTCGTTGTTGAGAAGCAGCACCCACCGAACGCCCTCGGGAACCGCCCGAAGCCCCCGGTTCACGGCCGCCGCGAAACCACTACCCGCCCCTTCGGGAGTCGCGAGGAAGGTCGCTCCGTGTCGTGCACAGACCGCGGGGCTGTCGTCGGTCGATCCGTCGTCGGAAACGATGATCGCCGTTGGCCGAGATGTGCCGGAGGTGAGTGTCCCGAGGCATCCTTCAAGCCAGTGTGCGCCGTTCATCGTCGGGATCACAACCGCGAGCGACGCAACCTTCGGCGTCTCGGTGTTCTCGCTCAGGGCCCCGATGGCTCGCGCCCGGTCGGCCCGCCCTTCCACACGAGCGTGGCGATCACTCCGAGGATCGCGCCGATGATCGCGGCGAAGATTCCGCGACTCAGTCGGTTCTTCGTCCCGCCAGACGATGTGGCTGATACGGCCTTGGTGAGCACATCGGGGCGTTCGATCTGGTCGGCTTTCAGCGCATCGAGTTTGTTCTGGTCGATGTCGTTCGAGGCAACGTAGAGGTCCGAGCGAATGCTGTCGAGAATCTGACCAAGAATCAGCGCCCGGTCACCAGATGCTCCCGCGAGCTGCGCTCGGTAGCGACGAGCGTCCGCTTCGAGTGCAGACCGGTGTGCTTCGAGCCCCTGAAGTTGGCTCTTTCGCAGCTCGATCTGTGGTGTCACGAACGTCGATGCTCGGTCGACTACCACCGCTGCATACGCGTTGGCGATGTCTTTGGCGAGCTTGCGGTTGCGCTCGGTCGACACAACGGTCGCGATCGTCGGCTGGTTCACACCGGCATTGCCCGCCGCCCGCTGGATCGTGAAGCTCACGGCCTTTCGGACCCGAGCGATGGCTGCGTCGTCGCCTCCGAGACCCACCTCGGTCGCGGTCAGCTTGGCGAACTCGTCGGCCCCAAGAAAGGCGGCAGCCGAGACCGGGCTGGTCGGCCCAGTTGCGACCGGCTGACCGGATGACGTGGTTGCCTGGCCCATGTAGACCGTCGAGCGGGCGGTGTAGGTCGTCTTCTTCGTCACGCCCAGGAGTAGGCCGAGGACGAGCGCCGCGACGGTCGTCGCGAGGATCAGCCAACGGCCCGACCAGAGCACGCGACCGTAGTCGCGGAGGGTGATCTCGCGGTCCACGAGCTAGACCGTCACGTTCGCGGTTGCCGTCAGACGGTCGCCGCTTCGCTGGAGGATGAACTGGTCGAGGTAGCGCGTCATCACAACTCCGGCGCGGTATTGGCCCAGGCGCGGCTCGACCCGTTCGCCGCTCGCCATGCGAAGAATGAGCTCGGGGTAGTCCCCACCTGCGGCCAGCGGGAGCGGGAAGCCGCCACCAAAGCGCGTGTTGATGTCGGTGATCCCGAGGATCTCCTCGCCAGCCCGGAAACACTGAACCGTGCTCGGTCCGCGCAGGCCAAGCTTCGTGATCGTCTGCGCGGCCAGGTCGACCAGTTGCGGATCGTCGATCGTCTCGCCCTTGATCTGCTCGCCGCCCTTGGCTTGGAGCATCCGCCGCGGGATCGCCCCGATCGGTTCCCCGTCGAGGTCCGCAAGGCAATCGATCGAAAACTCGACCCCTTCGTGAAGCTTTCGCTGGATCACGCTGTCGGGTGCCTGGGTATAGCGAAGGAAGAAGGCCAGCTCGTCAGGGTCGCGGCACTCGTGGATGTTCCGGGCCGCGAAACCGATGCGGGGCTTGAGGAGCACCGGATACGGAAGGTCGGCGGGATCGATCGTCCCAGGAAGCCACGTCGGCGGCGAGGGAAGCCCCGCCGCGCCGAGCATTTCGTGGCAACCCCACTTGTCCTGGCAGCCGAGGGCGACCTCGGGGCTTGGAAGGAAGATGTGCCCACCGGCCTCGTCGACCAGCAGCGTGGCGGCGGCGAGGATGACCGGGTCGAGGTCGGTCAAGGGGAGCACCGCGCGAACGCCATGCTCGCCGCAGACCTGCGCAACGGCGGCCCCGTAGCCCGGATCGTCCACCCTCGGCAGCTCCACCACCAGATCAGCCGCCTGCAGGCTTGGGGACAGCTCGTCGCTGTCGCTCACGACGACGCGGCCGCTGACGGCGCCGGACTGGTAGACCTGCTGGAAGGCTCGCACGATGTCGACGCGCTGCCCTGAGCACGTCAGCAGGACGCTCGCCTCAGGCAAGGGTATCTCCGCTCCGTGTATCCGGTGCGCGAAGGGGCAGGTCGAACCCTCCGCCCCCCTCGGAGCGGTAGGTGTCCTGGCGGCGGAGCACGACGAGCGCCGTGCGCGCGATGATCGCGACGTCGCGACGCAGACTCCAGCGGTCGACGTAGTCGAGGTCCAGTTCGATGCGCTGCGACCAAGGGATGGCGTTTCGCCCGGTGACCTGCGCGTGTCCGGTGATTCCGGGTCGCGCGCTCAGTCGCCGCCGCTGGCGGTCGTTGTAGTGGGCGACCTGGGCCGGCACGGTTGGTCGGGGGCCGACGATGCTCATGTCCCCCCGGACGACGTTGATCAGCTGGGGCAGCTCGTCGAGTGAGAGTCGCCGCAGGATCTTGCCGACCCTAGTGATTCGACTGTCGCCCTCGGTCACGGCAAGGCCCGCGCCCATCGTCTGCGCGCCGACCACCATCGAACGGAACTTGAGCAGGTTGAAGGTCCGCCCATGGAGCCCGACCCGTTCCTGGCGAAAGATCACCCGACCTGGGGAGTCGAGCCGAACCCACACCGCGATCGCGAGCATCACCGGGGCCGACACCGCCAGAAGCGGTGTGGCAATGGCGAGGTCCATCGCCCGTTTGGCTCCTCCGCCGAGCGGCGGGTCTACTGGTACGTCTTGAATGGCGTCTCCTCCATGCACGGGAAGCCTTGCCAAGACTACGCCAGGGACTCGACGACCGACACAAAACGCGCCGCAAGCGCCGCCCGGTCGTAGTGCTGGCGTACGTAGTCGCGACCTGCGGCACCCATCGCGCTGGCCGCCGTCCGGTCGCCCGCGAGCGTCAGGATCGCGTCAGCCATCGCGGCCGGATCCTCTGGCCGGAGCGCGATGCCACAGCCCGCGTCGCGCACGAGCTTCGAGAGCTCACCCTCCGGTGCTGCCGCGATGACCGGTCGCCCGGCTCCGAGGTAGTCAAACGCCTTATTCGGAAGAGCCCCTGCAAAGAGCGGAATATCTTGGTATGGAAGAATGCAGGCGTCGGCGCGAGCGAGCCATCCGGGGATGTCGCGTTTGGGTACCGAGTCGACGAAGCGGACGTTCGAAAGCCCGCGATCGCGGGCCCGTTCCACGAGGCCCGGCTTCTGGTCGCCACCTCCCACGAGGACGAAGATGATGTCGGTGCGACCAAGCAGCCGCTCGGCTGCCCCAAGGACCGTGTCGAGCGAGTTGTAGGTCCCATGGGAGCCTGCGTACATCGCCACGAAGGCGCCGTCTGGGACGGGCACTTCGACCGGAGTTGCCGGTGACACGTCCAGGTCGATCCCGTTGGTGATCAGCGTGACCGCACCCGGCGCAACGCCCGAGGTAACGACCCCGTCGCGGATACCCTCGGTCAGCGCGATCACGCGATCGGCCCGTCGGTAGCAGTAATGCTCTAGGCGTCGGGCAACCGCCAAAAGACGCGGATCGCTGACAAGATCCATCGCAACGGCCGAGTCGGGCCAGAGATCGCGAACTTCGAGCAGGAATCGGGCTCGTTTTGCCTTCGCGACGGTCGCGGCTGCGGCAGCCGCCGGAAGCGACGGTGAGGATGCAATGACGATGTCGGGCTTCGAGACCCGCGCCGCTGCAATCGCGCTCCAGAACGCAAACGTCGTGTAGTTCGACAGACGAGAGCGCAGGTCTCGCCCGTACCCGGGTGTCGAGTACGTCCGCCAGATGTCGAGGCCGTCCTCGGTCTCGCGGACGATCTTCTTACCCCGGTAACGCTCGGGGACCTCACGCTCCTTGTGCTGCACGTAGGAAGTGACAACGCTCACGTCGTGCCCGGCGCGCACAAGGGCCCGAGTGTGCTGCCAGTGGCGCACACCACCAGCCTGGTCGGCATTCACGAAGTACTGGGAGACGTAGAGGATTTTTGCCATGCGCAGCCGGGGATTATGCAGCGCGGGGGCGTCGACGGGAAACAACGGACCGTGCGGCATCGCGGGCCGACCGAACCTCGTCTCGGGCAATCAGGGTTGCACAGGCGGCAAATCCTGCGAAAAGCATCGCGCCCTTCGCCCCCACAAGACTCAAGGTCTGGAAGAACGGCCGGCCCTCGCTTGGGAGCGCGTGTTCGAGGAGCACGACGAGGCCGGCGGGAGGGAGAACGCTTGCGAGTACCCGCGCCTGCTGGGACAAGAACGCGCCAATGCTGACGTCGGGGAGCTCTCGGTGCAAGAACCAGAGCATGATCGCGGTGTTGACATACACGCCGGCCATGCTGGCAAGCGCGAGCCCAGCCTGCTCCATGCGCTCGATGAGGAGAAGGTCGAGGGCAATCACCACGCAAACCGTGACCAGGGTGGCAGCGAGGATCTCGCGCGGCTTCCGGGCTGCCGAGAGCGTCCGGTTCAGGAGATAGACCATGAATGCGCCCCAGACGGCAAGCGCGTAGAAGACCACCGGCTTGCCGATCTCTACCCGGCAGTCCACCCGGCACTTTCCTCGCTCGAAGGCGATCTGCGCAAGCCCCTGAGCCTGAATGGCCATGAACGCGGTGACCGGCGCCGCAACGAGCGCCAGCAGCCCGGCCGAGCGCACAAAGGCCCGTCTTGCGTCGTCGCGCTTGCCTTCGGTCAGGAGTCTGGAGATGTGCGGGAAGAGCGGTACGAGCAGCGGAAAAAGGATCGCGGTCCGAGGGGCAGATCCGAGGGCGCTTGCGAAGTTGAGCGCGGCGATGCGACCGTCGTCGAGGTCGAACGCGTTGATGAACTTCTTGTCGGTGAAGGAGTTGATCTGCTGGGAGAACGTCGCAAGAAAGACCGGAAGGGCGAGCACAATTGCGGTTCCGAGCCGAGGATGGCGAAGACCCAGACGACCGCCCCCGCGCTTCCAGAAGCGCGTGAACTCCGGAAGCTGCAACGCGACCTGGCCGATCGCCCCGATCACGACACCCCAGGCCGCACCGCGGATGCCGATGAAGGGATTCAGGGCGACGATTCCCACGATGATGCCGGCGTTGAAGGTCACACCAATGGCCGCCGGGCGACTGAAGCTCCCTCGAAGCTGCAGTAGGGCGGTGAACACGGCCGAGATGCCTTGAAGCATCAGGGCGGGCGCCATGATCCGAAGCAGCTCCTCCGCAATTGATGCCGTCGCCGGTTTGAAGCTGAAGAGCGCCGACACTCCCTCTGGCCAGATTGCGACAATGCCTGTCACGACGATCAGGATGAGGCCGACCCAGCTGAGAATCACGCCGACAAGTCGCCAAGCACTCGACTCACCGTGGTCGCGTTCTTCACCGTGAAAGAGCGGAATCACGGAGGTCACGAGGACGTACAGCAGCATCGCGGCGACGGTGTTCACCACGAACAGGCCGGCGACGTAGGCGTCAGTCGTTGCATTCGTGCCGTATGTCGCGGCGAGGACCAGCTCTCGCACGAACCCCAGCAGGCGAGAGAGAATCCCGAACGCGGCCACGATGAGCGCCGTCCGGGCGATGCGACCCCCGGCCGTGCTCAGCTGAGGATCTCCTCGTACAGGCCAACGAGCTTCGCGGCCTGGACCTCAAACGAGAGGCCGTCAAGGAAGGCGCGCCGGCCCGCTGCACCCATCCGCGCCGCAAGGCCCGGTTCGGTGAGTAGGCGCCGCAGCGCGTCGGCGTGGGCGTGGGGGTCGTCGGCGCTCACCACGAGGCCACAACCCGTTCGACGCACAATCGATGCCATCAAGGGGAGGTCGCTTGCGACCACCGGCCGCCCAGCCGCCATCGCCTCGACGAGCTTGGTCGGCACCGCGCGATCGTAGTTTCCGGTCCTTTGCAGGGGAATCCAGGCAATCCGAGCCGCTGCGAGCAGGCTCGGGACCTCCGAATGATCGACTGCGCCGAGGTGCTCCACGCCCGAAGGCAACGTCCCGGGGTCTCCCGGTCCGGCGAGCTGGAGGTGCGCGCCCACAACCCCGACGAGCGGGAACGCCTCCTTCATCAGCGGGAGGCCGCGAAGTGGGCCGAGGCCACCGACGTAGAGCACCCCGAGGCCGTTCGGCTCCTCCGGCTCAGGGAAGCCGTCTGCGCGCGGACCGTTGCTCACCGAGATCGCCCTCGATCCGCTTGCGGCAAATCGTGCGGCGAGATCCTCGTTGGCGGTGACGGTCCCCGAGAGTCGCCGGGCTGCCGCCTGCTCCAGGCGTTCCACGACGACCGCCAGCGGCAACCGGAGCGGCCGGGGCAGCCAGCGTTTGGTTCGAGTCGTCTGACCGAGATACTCGTGAGCGTCGTAGATCACCGGTGTGCCAGACGTCTGGGCCAGCCAAAGTGCGGCCGGCAGAAGCTCCGGATCGTGGACGTGGTAGACGTCAGCGCCGCGCCGTTTGGCCTCCTGGACGAGGCGCCAACCTGCCGCCAGGCGCCGAAGGCGCCGCTCCGGCTTAGCGAGGGCGAGCACGCTCGCCTCGGCGCCGGCGTCGTGCAGCGACCGAACCTCCTTGTGGAAGATCCGGACATCGCGTGGGCGGTGGACGCTTGTGAGGTGAACGACGCGTTTGCCCTTGAGGGGCTGGTCGACGCGCTCAGCTTCGTCGGGCGCCGACCACGCGGGGCCGAGCTCCGCCCCGCGAGCCTGTAGCTCGTCGAGCAGGTCTCCCCAGAGGGCGCCGTAGCCCGGCGCGCGATCGTCGGCAAGGTAGGTGTTGTGCCAAAGGAGGGCCACCCTCCCACCGTGTGCTCGAACCCGATCGAGCACGGTGAGCGCCCGCTCGCGCGCCGCGTCGGCATCGAGGCCAAGATGTGAATGCAGGGTCGTGTCCATTACCGCGAGCGGCAGAAGGTGGAGGTTCGCTGGCCGCTCCTCGCCGATGAGGTACGGCCGAAACGGGCGAGCAATCCCCGCCGCAAAGCCTGGCGCCTCGCTGAATCCAAGGCTCGTGTCGTAGGTCGCCCCCGCGGCCTCAAGCCAGCGCACGGTCTCGTGGTAGCGAAAGCGCAGGTAGTGGAAGCGAACGCCGACGACCGAGGGCCCGACCTCGCCTCGCAGTAGGGCGAATTCCTCAGCGAGCGCCTCACCCGACTCAGATGACGCAAAGGCCGCGTGAAGGCCGACCTCGCCCCCTGCGGCAAGGACCGCCCTCGCAAGCTGGGCGCGCCGCCGTTCGTAGTCGTCGCGAGGGGTCCCGTCGAGCGGGTGGGCGTTTCGGCCGATGAAGTAGACCGTCGGAGCAACACCACGCTGCCACGAGGTCTGGAGGAGGTTCGGAATGTTGTCCCAAGGGTCGCGACCGAGGGTGCTTCGGGCGGCCGCAACGAGTGCCCGGGGCCCTTGCCGGCGCACGACACCCGCCGTGCCCTTGAGGGTATAGCGTCGTAGGCGGTCGATGTCGTGGGTCAGGGCGATCTGCCAACGCACTGGAGGGCGCAGGCGAAGGGCGGCCCTGAGGGCGTCGAGATAGCCCTCGACAGGGGGCGTCTCGAGGTCAAGCCCGCCGATGTTCCCGAAGGCGCTCGCCGCGAGTGGGAGACGGTCGAATTGGTCGCGCTTACGCACGTGGCGCTCGTCCCAGCGCGCCAGGAGGTAGAACGCGCTCGCGACGATGTCGCCCGGCATCGGGCCGGGGCTCGACGGCGCAAAGAGGAGCGTGAGCCCGGCGGCCTTGTACACGTGGGGGCCCGGGAACGGTTCCGCTGCTTCAAAGAATCGCTGGGCCTCGTCCTGGCTCTGGATCCAGACGCCCTGGGTTGGTGCGGTGGGCCCGTACGTGAGCTCCGCCGCGCCGTCCAGGTCGACGAAAACCGCGGTGAGGTCGAGGCACTGCGCGAAGGTTTCGAGCACCCAGCGGGCGCGCGGAAGGAAGGCCGGTCGGCACCCGTCGATGCGTATGCGGAGGTCAGCCACGGCGAAGCATCCGACGGTATTGCGAGAGGGCCGGTCGTGGGTCACGCAGGTCCAGCACGCCATCCATGATCGGCGGGCGGAGGGTCTGCGCGAGCGCCCTTGCGCTCCACTCGCCGCGGCGCACCTCTCGCGCCCCGGCGACGAGGTGTTTGGCAAGGAGCGTCCATCGCACACCGTCTCGGTGTCCGTCGGGCCGGACTATTGGGCGGCCGATCGCGTCGAGGTAGGCAGCCTGCGGAAGGTTCACCCCGACGGCTGTGGCAAGGCCGATCCAGAGCCAGGATCTGGGGTTGACCTCGATCAGGTAGTCCCGTCCGTCGCGCGGGTCGCGCTTGACCTCCACCTGCGAGATGCCGTGAAACTCGAGTGCGTCGAGGAGGAGGTGGCAGCGCGCCGCGAGATCGGGATCCCAGCGCGACTCCGCCGCGCGCGCGGTGCCAAACCGGGGTGGCCACTGGCGGAGCTTTCGCCCCGTAAACGACGCGAGCGGTTGGCCCTCGCGGTTGCGGTAGCTCCCGAGCGTCCACAGCGCGTCATCGCCCCCCGGAATGACCTCGGAGAGCTGCGGGTCATACGCAGCGGCGTCCTCCCAAGCGCGGCGCAGCTCGTCCGGAGTGTTCGCCTCGAAGACCTGGGTCCGAAACTTGCGGCGGAACTCGGGTGCATTTCTGGGCTTCAGGATCATTGGGAAGCGCAGGGCACGGATGGCCGCCTCGATATCGGCGTCGCTCGTCGGGTCGATGGTCTCGGGAACGGGGAAGCCGATGCTCCGCGCCACGGCGTGCTGATGCGCCTTGTCGAGCACGCGCGACATCACGAGCCATGGGCTCCAGGGTACGTGAACGACCCGGCGGAGCCGCTCCTCACTCGGCCCGATGGCCGAGAGCGCTTCGTCGTGCGTGGCGTAGAGCACGCCTGTCGAGGCAAGCGTTCGGCCGATTGCCTCGATGTCGTCGACGAAGCCGCTCGGGTGCAGGAGCGGGTCAACGGATGTGCGCGGCGTGGCGTACTTCGAACGCAGGCCGAGGGCGTGCGCGTCGACATCGACCGCGACGACCGGGATGCCCACGCGCCCGAGCGAGCGCACGATGCCGAGGGCGTTCGGGCCCGATGCCTGCAGGACAATTCCACTCACCGGGCCACCTCCCGGTAGATCGTTTGCATCGCGAGCGCATTGGCGGTCCATGTGAATCGGTCACGGGCCACCGAGCTGGCTTGCGCGCCGAGGCGCTCGACGAGGGCGGGGTCATCCAGGAGACGCGCGATCGCGTCGGCGAGGGCGACGGGGTCCTCTGGCGGCACGAGCAGACCGGTTTGTTCGTGGCCGACGATCTCCGGGGTCCCACCGACCGCCGTCGCGACGAGGGCCCGTCCACTCGCGGCGGCCTCGCAGGCTGCGGTCGGAAGCCCCTCGGAGCGGCTCGGGAGCACGAGGAAGTCAGCTGCCGCAAACCACGCCGAGATCTCATCATGGGGAATCCTCCCCATGAATCGGGTTCGGTCCGCGATCCCGAGGGCGGCGAAGCGCTCCTCCATCCACGGTCGCATCGGGCCAACGCCGATCAGGACCAGGCGCGGCGACCCACCGGGACGCTCGTGCAGACGACCCATCGCCTCGGTCAGCACGTCGGTGCCTTTGATCGGCTTCAACTGGCCGACGTAGAGGATGAAGTCCTCAGCGGGATCGAGTCCGAGTTCCGCTCGAGCCTCGGCGCGAGACCGCGGGAAGAACCGTTCGCCGTTGGCGCCGTTCGGCACGACGGCCACGGGACGCTTCGGCGTTCCAATCTCCTCAGCCATCGCACGGATTGCCCCGCTCACGGCAACCACCTGGTCGACGCGCTCGATCGCTTCACGAACGACCTGACGCTCGCGTGGCCCCCGGGCGGGAAGCTCGCGAACGTCGGCGCCATGCGCGGTCGCGACGACCGGGACCCCAAGGCTCCGACCGACGGCGTCTGCGGCCCATCCGTCGGGCACGACCGTGTGCGCATGGATCACGTCGATACCCCACTCGCGGTGTAAGCGCTCGATCGTCCCCGCGACGCCGCGCCGCATCATCTCCGCGTTGCGGTGTCCGAGGAGCCCGCGCGGCAGCGTCAGCCGCCGGGGATAGCGCACCTGGATTCCGTCGTACGTCGCCGTCGGTGGAACGCGACGATGGCTCGCCCATCGGCGAAGGAGGGGCGGCGCCCAGCCCTTCGGCGACACGACGCGCACCTCGTGGCCGAGCTCCTCCAGCGCGAGTGCCTGCTCGTGGACGAAAATGCCGGCGTTCACGTTGACCGGGCTCGGATACATGTGGCTGAGCATCAGCACCCTCACGACGTTGACGCCTCCTGGGGCCGCCTGGCCAGCACGAGGGTGACCAGCGCGAGCGCTACCGCGATCCACATCGGCGCGAAGTGGATCGCCGTCGACGGTCCGAGGGCGCCCATGATGTAGCCAAGGAGCGACAGGGCGCCCGCCAGACCGAGGTAACGAATGAGCGGTTCCCTTGCCCGTCGCCCCGCTCGAAGGCACGCGCGCAGGAGCATCAGGTAGAGCGAAAGCCAGAGGCCAAACCCCACAAGCCCACCGTTGACGAGCACCTCGAGCCACCAGTTGTGCAGGTTCGCCACCCCACCACCAGCCGAGAGCGACTTGACGCGCGTCTCGGCATTTCCGGCGCCGACCCCGAGCCCGCCGCTCGACGCGACCAGGTCGAGACCATCACGAAGGAGCGAGTTGCGCACACCCCCGCTGCCGGTATCGGTCTTCAACTGCGAGCCGAGAAGCCCGAAGTTGAACTTCGAAACGGCCCGGTCGGGCAGCTTGATCAGCCCTCCACCGAGGACCGACGGGATCACGATCACCGCGGCCAGGAGCGCGACGGCGCCCGCGCCGATGAGGAGCCCCCGTCGTCGTCGGTCCGTCGAGATGACGGCGAGCAACCCGACCAGAATGATGCCCAGTGCAAGCAGGTTGCTCTTGCTCCCGGTGTAGAGGAGCGCACCAAGCGCAATCGTGGCGCCGGCAACACCGACGGCTCGGAGCCGCACGTCGCGAAAGATCACCGGGAGTACGAGGAAGTAGGGAAGTGACAGGGTCAGGTACGTCGCGAAGTTGTTCTGGTTCCCGAAGAGCGAGGTCGCGCCGAAGGCGACCGCTCGATCGCGCCCAAGCAGCGCGGATGTGGGAAGACGAACTCCGAGCGCCAGTTCCGCCATCGCAATCCCAACCGCCACCGCAAACGTCACGCCGAGCACCCGCAGGAGCACGATGGCGCGGCTCGGCGTACGGCAGGCGAGGGCGAGACCGATCGCCAGCCCACCCATCATCGCGAGAAAGAGCGTCCACCGTGCGGCTGCGAGGCGGTCCTGCGACCACCCAATCGAGAGGGCCGACCAAATCACCCAGAGCGCGAGGAGGCCTGCCGGACCGCCAAGGCCGTGAACCCACGGGAGGCGTCCGCCGAGCAGGACGTAGACCAGTGCCCCAAGGCCGAGGGCAACGATCAGAATCCGGAAGGCAAAGAGCCATGGCACCCCCGGGACGGCGAGGTTTGGCCCCAGGATGGCCGCGACGGCCGTACAGAGCACGGCGACGTAACCGAGCCGAGCGACCGGGCGCCTTCGAAGCACCGTCACGCCGAGCGCGACCACAGCAAGACCGACCCCGGCAAGAGGTGCAAGCGTCGCCGCGGCCGCGGCAAGCAGCCCGAGGACCGCGACAAGCGCCCAGCCAGCTCGCGGGAGCGACCGAACATGAACCTGACTCGACACGCCGTCCAGGTTAGTCGTTGCCTGCGGCCGCCCGTCGAAGCACCCGCTCGACGATGTCGGCCTGCAGGTCGATCGAATTGACCGCGGCGGCGGCCCGGCATGCCTCGGGCGAGGGTGGGTGAGCAAGAAGATCGACGATCGCGGCGCCGATCTCAACCGGGTTTGCCGGGTCGACGTGGCGGCCTGGGCCGGACGCCGGGACGATCTCCGCGGCGCCGCCGACGCGAGTCGCGACCACTCCGCGTCCGCTTGCGAGCGCCTCCAGGGCCACGACACCGAGCGGCTCGACCAGGCTCGGCAGGACGAGCACGTCACAGGCCGCCATCCAGTCACCCACCGTCGAATGCTCGACGGCCCCGGGAAGGAGCACCGCCCCCGCGAGATCGAGGCGGCGAACGCCGGCTCGGACCGCTCCCGCCTGCGGTCCATCGCCGACGAGGGCGAGGCGAGCGCTCGGTATCTGGTGGCGAACCCGCGCAAATGCCTGGAGGAGGCCGAGGGGGTTCTTGCGCGCGTTCAGGCCACCGACCGCCAGCACGAGCGGACCGTCGGGGTCGATTCCCAGGGCGAGCCGCGCCTCGCGGCGGTCGCAAACCGTGAAACGTTCAAGGTCGACGCCCATGTTCGCCACCTTGACCGGCGGGAGATCGAGCCCGGAGGCGCGCAGCTCCGCGGCCAGGTATTCGCTGACGGCGATCACGGCCGACGCGCCGCGTAGCGCACGTGCGGTCGCCGCCCGGATCGCGCCGCTCGACAGGTTCCGCACGTCTCGGCCGTGGGCCGTCAGCACCCAGGGCCGCCGCGCGACCCTCCCGCAGGCCGCCGCGACCAGGCCGGTCGGGACAAGGTAGTGGGCATAGATGACATCGCATTTCCTCGCCCGTCGGGCGGTCGAGGCCAGGAGGCGGCCGTACTTTGTGGGGGTCGCGAGCGGTCCACTTGCGCGGGAGTCGATCACCGCGCGCTCGATCTCAAGACCTCGCCGCGCCAGCGCCTGCTCCATCTCGCGGACAAAGGTCCCGTAGTCCGGATTTCCGGGCCCTGGGTACATGTTCGTGACGATGAGAACCCGCACCTCAGGCGTCCAGGTCTTGGGTACGCGCGGACCCAGCGCGGGCGTTCGGCGCGGAGCCGACGAGCGCGACGGCTCCGGCAGCGAGGACCCACACGTACGGATCCTCAAAGAAGCCCGAGTAGAAGAGACTGTGGACGAACACACCCGCCAGCATCGCGCAGGCGGTCCACGCCGCCCATCCTTCGGCGCCTCGACGTCGCGACCTGCGGCGAAGCCACACGCCGGTCCAGGCCGCGAGCACGGCGAACAGGCCGAAGCCGACGAGTCCGAGCTCCGAGAGCACCGTGATCGGGGTGTTGTGCGAGATCACTACCCGAATCTTGCGTCGCTCGCTCGCGGTGAGCTGTTCGCGAAAGTAGGTCTCGAAGCTCCCGAGGCCGACACCGATGACTGGCTCCTCACGCCAGATCTTCAGGCCTCCCTTCACGAGACCGTAGCGCCCTTCGCTCACTCGGGCGAGGTACGCGCCATCGGTCGCAACGCGCCGAACGTTGTGGCTCGCCACCGCCGCGCCAATGCCGCCGAGAAGCGCCACGCAAAGACCGACCGCGAGGACCCGCCTCGGTCGGAAGGCACGCGCGGCAAGGAGCGCGACCCCGACCATCAGCTGGAGACAGCTCGAACGCGAGAACGTGACCGCCATGCCGGCCATGCTGAGGCTCGCAAGGCCTCCCATCACCCAAAGGTTCGCGGGCGTCCGTTTCCAGAGGGCGTAGGCGAGGGCGCCGACGATGCTGAGGACCAGAAACCGGCCGAGGATGTTCGGGTCGAAAAAGATCCCGTTGACCCGAAAGAACCGTCCGTACGCGTTTGCCTGCTCTTGGCGATGGTTCCAGAAGATCGCTTTCGCGAAGTACTGGGCGAGCGCCAATATCGCAACGGCTCCGCCCCCGACCGCGGTCGTCCATGCGAGCGTTTCGAGCGCGCGCGCGCGCGGCCACCACGCAATCACAAGGACCGTGAGGAGCGCGAATGGGATGTAGAAGAAGACCGCCTTAACGGTCGCCTCCTTCGAACTCACACTCCACAGGGTGGAGACGAGCGAGATGGCGATGAACGCGGCCAGCGGGAGCGCGACGGGGGTGCGCAGGTTGCCTCGGGTGGCATCGAACCGCCCCCGCAGAACCTCCCACGTCACCACGCCGAGCCCGACGAAGATCACCCCATAGAGCGGGACGAGCAGGTTGCTGGTGTCGCCGCCGATCGGCACGGGTATTCGCACCGGAAGCGCGATCGCAAGGGCGAGGAACCAGACCCAGGGACGCCGAACCATGGCTCGCCCAAGGGCGATCGCACCGGCGGTGACGCCCACGACCGCCGCAGCGCCCACAAGGGCGCCGAGGGGCGTCAGCCGGTCGCCGAGACCGCGCCAATCGGCGGTCGGAAGGAGCGTCGTCGCGAGTGCCACCCAGCTCGCAAGCGCGATGGCGAGGCCGGCCAACCATCGGGCTCGACGAGGGCCCGACGACCCGAACGGCGCCAGCAGCAGGAATAGGCCAAAGGCGGCGGCGATCGCCGCAATCTCTCGGGTGAGGATCATCGACGACCCAGTGCGATAAGCGCACGACCCTTTGGCGTCCCGGCGACAAGCCAGAGCGTCGCTGGGTTGATCGTGGTCGGGAGCCGGATCGACGCGGTGGCAAGGGGTCCGCGAACGGCACGAGCCACGCGATTTCCGAGTGGGCTCACAAGCGACGCGCCCGGGTCTGCGGCTCGTCGGTACAGGGTCAGGGTGACCGGTGTTCTGGGCGAGAGGCCACGCCCGTCGGTCGTCGTGAGCCTCACCTTCACGACGAGGCCCCGTCGTGCGACCCTCGGGGCGGTGCGCCCGAGAAGAAAGCCCGACCAGCACGAGCGACTCACCGTTTGTCGGTTCCCGACGACATCCGCGACCGCGACCGTGATCCGGTAGGGCCCCGGCGCCACGCGACCCTCGCCGCGAACGTTGCCCCGCCAGGCCCAGCGAATCGCGCGACCGGCCGCAACGGGACGCGGTCCGATCCGGTAGAGCGTCCGACCCTGCAGCGCTGATGCCCGGATGGTCACCCTTGCCGGTTCTGCCAGTCCCACTCGGATCCGACATTCACCGACCCCACGTCCGACGAGCGCCGCGGACGCGATCGAGAGCCGGGAGATCCTGGGCGGGGTCTTGTCGACACGAACCCGCCACGTGTCGTTGAAGGTCTTCTCCCCGGCCTTCGCGCGGACAGAGAGGCAGTAGCTCCCGTCGGCGACGGCCGTGCCGGGGTCACTCAGTCCGTCCCAGCTCGTCACGAAGCGCCCGCGGGGTCGGTCCGCGTTGGTCAGCAGGTGGCGCACCACCGTGCCGCCCGCCTCACATTCGCGGATATCGACGTTCACGATCGCCCGCTGGTTCAGGCGCAGCCGAAAGCGCGCCACGTCGCGGAGGCGGTCGCCGTTCGGGCTAAACGGTGGTGGAGTCTTGAACGGCCCGACGATTGGCGGCGGGGTTGGAAAGACGAAGGGCAGCAGGAAGACGACTCCGGCCGCGAGGAAGAGCGAGAGCGCGCCGAGTGCGAGGGCGACCGTGGTTCCGCGACGCCCCTGTTCGCCGGTCAGGGAGTCCACTCCGGGCCGGGCGGGAAGCGCTGCGTGATCGCGACGAACGCGGCGTGTGAGGGCTTGCGCGACTCGTTCGCGCGAAGGAGCCCACCCGTCCAGTCGGGATTGTCCTGCAGGTTGAACCACGTCACGAGGGTCACCTGTGGATGCTTCGCCGCAACCTCCCAGGTTGCCTGCAACCAATCGGCCTGCTGACGCTCACTCACGAAGTATCGATGGGCTCGACTGTACGAGCTGTGATACCCCGTTTCGTCGACGAAGATCGGGACTGCGGGGCGAATCCGCGCGAGCTCTGCCTCAAGGCGCCCGAGTGTCCGAAATGAGGGGAAGAACGGCGCGATCTGTGGAGCGCCAATTGGGTAGATGTGCTGGCTCCAGACGTCGAACGGGACGCGCCGAACGCGAATCTCGTCGAGTAGGAGCTGGACGCCCACGCTGTCGCTTGGCGTCCTGCAGCGGCGCTGGCGGCCGCCCTGCGGTCCCGCCGAGCCCGCCACGATCAGTGCGTTCGGATTCGCCGCCTTGATCGCCACACCGGCCTGGCGCAGGATCTCCGCGTAGGCGGCCGGGCTCGTGGGCACCAGACGTCCGGCTCGTCGCTCGCATTGGGGTTTGAAGTAGCGGCCGATGTTTGGCTCGTTCCACGGTTCGATCCAGCGGATCTCGGGAAGGACACCGCCGAGTGGATCTGGGTACCTACCGCTGTAGCGCGCCGCGAGGGCACCGGCGAAGCGCGCGAGCTCGTCAGGGCGTGGCGCCGCACCGGGGTCGGCCGTCCGAGCGGCCCAGCTCGGCGACAGGAAGATGTCCGCGATGACCGCACGGATGCCGCGGGCCTTGAGGCCGCGCATGATGGTGTCGGTCCGCTGCCAGTCGTAGGCCGGATCGGCCGGGCTCGTCGCCTGGACGGGCTTACTCGGCGCGACGTCGCGCCACAGCACGTCGATTCGGGTCACCCGCGTGCCCGTGGCCGCGACGAGGTCGAGTCGCGCGGGAATCTCCGCGAGCGGCGCATCCGCGAGGCGATCGTCTTGGATTGACGCGGTGGGCGCCGCCCCTGCACCCGCCACCGCGGCGAGGAGCGCCGCGAGCGACGCGAGACCGACGCATGTCGAGCGCAGACGTCGGGTCACGGAAGCTGCAGCCATCGCACGAGCGTTTTCTTGCGTCCCGCGACGCGCGCCCAGTCGAGCCACGCGACCCGTCGGCCGTTCACCGCAAGCGCCCGGGCGGGCCGGGCAAGGCGGGCGACCACACGCAGTTTCGTTCCGCGCCCGACACGGATCTCGCGGCCCACCCCAACCGCGACGACGCCGTCACCGGTCGCGACGACCGGCCTCGCGCGGCCAGTCCAGACGATCCGGGCCGCCCCCCCGATCCCGCTTGCGCGGATCACCTTCCATTCGGAGTCCTGCAGCGTCAGTGCGACGATCGTCCCGTCCAAGGTGGCAAGTGAGATGACCGTCCCCGGTGGACGGAATGAGCCCAGAGACGTTACGGCTCGCACGCCGACGCGCCCCCGGCGCACCGTTCGGCCCCGGTCGTACGGGGGGCTATCGACCCACGCGAGCGTGTCGCCCGAGATCGCGGAGATGCCACCCGCGGGCCTGCCGGGCACCGGAATTTCCGTCCGGGATCCCGTTGCAGGATCGACCGTCGCAACAACTGACGTGTCGCCGTCCCGGGCCAGATATCGAACGTTGGCGCCGCTCAGGCCGACCGCAAGTGGCACCCGCGCGCCCGGGCTCCCGTCGCTTTCGAGGACCGATTGAAGTCCGGTCTTGCGGTCACAGCACCAGATCACCGGTGGCGTGAAGTCGGGGCCGTCTGCAATCAGCGCGAAGGCCCCGCTCGCCCCTCCCGCAAGCGGTGCAATCGATGTCGGCCCGATGCTCGTTCGCACCGTGATGACCCGCCGCTCGGGGGCCGTGCGGCCCGCGCGAAGGATCGGAACCCGCCAAACATCGGTGCGGTAGTAGACCAGGCGCCCCGAGCGGACCGGGCCACTCTGGGAAGCGACGAGGTCGTTCCCAGCGAACGTAACCGACCCGATCGTCCACCCCGGAAGCGCCCCTGCGGCTGGAGCGGCGCCGACGAGGAGCGCAGCGACGGTGGCGAGTGGAGCCCTCACGCGTCCGCGACTTCACTACGGCGGATCTCGGTGACCAGATCCCCGAGGAGCGCGTCGCTTGCCGCGGCACTCGAGGGGTCGGCCATGGGGGTCATGTTGGTGAGCTGGACGTGGCGCGCCCCGACCGCGACAAACCGAGCCACGTCCCGCGCGATGTCATCCGGGGTTCCGTAGAGGACGGTCTCGCGCACGACCGGCGTGGGCACCTGGGCCGCCAGCGCGAGCGCCTCCTCCCGTCCGTAGCTCGTCGGCATGAAATGCGTCAAGCCGAAGACACCGCTGCCGAGGGGGTGTTCGACACCGTGTGCCTCGTATGCCTCGGCCGGCCGGGTGAGGGCGATGAACCGCATGAGGAGGGAGTTGTCAATGATCCGCTCGGCGTCTTCTCGCCGCTCGGCGAGAACGATTCGCGCGTACACGCCGGGCGTCACGGCTCCGAGTGGACGACCTGCGCCGCGAGCCGCGGCCTCGACACGAGCAAGCATCTCGCCGTAACGCGTCGGGTCGGTGGCGAGCGGTAGCCATCCGTCGGCCATTGCGCCAACAAGCGCGAGCCCCTTGGGCCGGTGCGCTGCCACCCAGATCGGGGGCGGGCGCTCTCCGAAGGGTCGCAGGCCAAGCTGCGCACCCGAGAGCTTGAAGAAGTCTCCGCCGAAGTCAAGTGGCTCGTCTGAGGCGAAGAGCGCGCGGATGATGGTCAACGCCTCGGTGAGTCGTGCCAGCGGCCGGCGGTTGTCGATCCCGTAGGGCGCCAGGTTGAGCGCCTCCCCGGTGCCGATGCCCAGCACGAATCGCCCCTGGGAGAGGTGATCGAGGGTGAGTGCGGTTTGGGCAAGGCTCGCTGGGTGGCGCCGGGCGACATCGGTGACTCCCGTCCCGAGGGTGATCCGGCTCGTGACCCCCGCCGCGGCGGCGATAACCGGCATCGGGTCGAACCACACATGGGGGGAGGCCTGGGCGCTCGCTTGCGCAACGAGGTCAGGTGACCAGATCGAGTTCGGGAACCAGTGGAGGAAATGGTCCGCCCACCAAACCGCGTCGAAGCCCTGATCCTCTCGACGCGCTGCCGCTGCGACCGCCGCACTTGCGGGCGGCCGCACCGCACCCATCGCGGAGAGCTCGATCCGGGTCACTCGCACAGGGTACCCGAGGCGCGCGCGTCGCCAACCGGACCCTGATCGGTCATGGACGAACGCGGCCAAGCCACGGGCAGGCCAAGTCTGTGGAGTTCGTCGGGCCGGGTCTGCCCCGGCGCCGGTCTGACGTTCCTCACAACTCAGCCCGTTCTGGCGTGCCCACCGTCTCACATCGTGAAACCTTGACATTGGTCAGCATTGACCATGTCCTCACCAACGGGTGGTCATAGGTTTCTCCTCATAAGGAACGCGACGCCAACGCCCCGGAGGTGAACCAAATGCCGCTCCAGAAGTAGTCCACGAAGCAAGACTTGATGAGTCACCTAGGAGGACCCCCGGCTGTCGCGGCTTCGGGGGTCCTCTTCGTTGGTCAGGCGGCGTAGCGGTCGAGCGCCCCCGCCACGAGCGCAAGGAAAACGTCCACCTCAGCCACTGACGTCGCCCACGACGTCATGAGGCGGACCTCCGAGGTGTCGGCGTCCCAGATGTAGAAGTCCGTGCCTTCCAGAAGTTCCTCGGCGACGGCATCTGGAAACGTTGCAAACACGGCGTTGGCCTCGATGGGCCGCGTGATGGTGACCTCACCTCGCGTGGCAAGCCCCGCGCCGAGTCGCGCTGCCATGGCATTCGCGTGAGCCGCGTTCTCCCGCCAGCGCTCTCCCTCGGCTAAGGCAAGGAGCTGGGCGGCCAAGAAGCGCCCTTTCGATGCGAGCTGCATCGTCTGCTTGCGCACGAAGCCCAACTCGCCAGCCATGTCGCCGTCGAAGACGACGACGACCTCCGCAGCGAGGGCCCCGTTCTTGGTCGCGCCGTAGCTCAGGACATCGACGCCGACATCGCGGCTGATCGCTCGCAGCGACACACCGAGCGCGGCCGCGGCGTTGGCGAGCCGCGCCCCGTCCAGATGAACACGCAAGCCGCGATCATGGGCGAGCTGGCAGAGCACCCGCAGCGCCTCCGGCTCGTAGACGGTGCCGAGCTCGGTCGGCTGGGTGATCGAGAGGACGGCCGGCTGGGAGTGGTGCACGACCCCGAGCCCCTTGATTGCCGCTGCGACGGTCTCCGGTCGAAGACGGCCATCCTCATGTCCGACGGTGATGATCTTGACTCCCGCGATGCGTTCCGGCGCGCCACACTCATCAACTGCGAGGTGGGCCACGTCGCTGCAAATCACCGCCTGGAACGGGCGTGCGAGGGCGAGGAGGCCGATCACGTTCGCGGCGGTCCCGGTGAAGACCGGGAAGTTCGACACCCCGGATCCGAACTCCGCCTCGATCCACCGGTCGAGCGCGCGCGTCCACTCGTCATCGCCGTAGGCGGGTGCCGGTCCAGCGTTTGCCGCCGCGAGGGCGTCCAGGACGGCCGGGTGGGCGCCAGCCCAGTTGTCACTCGCGAGGCTTGGGCGGAGCACGCATTCCAGGTTACCCTTCGTGCTGCGTCCCGCAGAACCGTGCGAGAAACACGGATTTCATAAGTTCGGTAGCCTACGCACGACCTGCGACGGTTGAGGTACCTGGTGGAAACGGATGATCCACTCACGACGGATCCGGATGCACGATCCAGCCGGGTCGCGATGCTGCTTTCGACATCCCAGACGCGGTTCGAATCAGGCGACGCCGTCGGCGCGATCTCCGCAGCGAACGGCGCGATCGCGATCGCGACGAGCGCTGGTCTTGACCACGAGGTGGCGTGGGGACTCGTCAGACGGGCCTCGGCGCTTGCCCGGCAGGCCGATCACGAGGGATGTCTGGCGGCGTGCGCCGACGCGACGGCACGCTTTACCGCCCTCGGCGACGCGCTTGGGATCGCTCGCGCGCTGAGCTTGGCCGCGGTCGTCCTGATCTACACCGGACGAATGCAGGAGGGAATGAGCGCTGCCGTCGAAGCGATGGCGAACCTTGAAGGGATTCCGGGAACCTCACTTGATCTCGCGGCGACCCACTGCAACCTTGGCTCGGTCCAACTCTTTCTCGGCGACGACGCCGCCGCCGAAGAGCACGACCGACTGGCAGTCGAGATCGCCCGCGACGTCGGCGCCCGCCGCGAGGCCCTCGGCTTTCAGAGCCAGGCGATTGCACGCGTCGTCGACAGCAGCCGCCGAGACTGGCAGGCGGGGCTCGAGGACGAGGCAAAGAGCGAAGCCGCGGCGATGATCGAGGCGACTCGCGCGACCCTCGCGGAATCCATGGACACGGACAACCGCCTTCAACAGACGGTCCTGCGGGCCTACCTCGCCTGGCTACTCCTGCGAACGGAGAACGCGACTGAAGCGATCGAGGTTCTTGACGGCGTCGCGGAGGCAGCCCGCGACCTTGGGCAGCCCCAGGTCGAGGGCCTGACCCTTCTCACGCTCGGGGGAGCGCTTCGCGAACTCGCGCGCTACCGCGACGCGGGGGAACAGCTCGAGGCAGCCCTTCACCACGCACGAAATCTCGACTTTCACGGCATGCAGGCCGATGCCCATTTCGAGCGGGCATTGCTCTTCGAGGCGATGGGCTGGCACCGCGACGCCCTGGCCGAGCACCGTCGGTTTCACCGGCTGAGCGAACGAGTGCGGCGCACCGATGGGGCACGGCGCGCATCGGCGCTTGGCCTGCGCACGGCGATGCATCTTGCCAAGGGCGAGCACGAGCGCCAACAGATCGAACAGCTGTCGCGTCTCGTCGACGAGTTGTGGTCACAGAGCCGGCAGCTCGCCCGGGCATCGCTCGAGGATCCACTCACACGCCTACCGAACCGCCGCCAGCTCGACGTGATCCTCGCCGAGCGAAGTGATCGCTCCCACGACGGGCGGTGGCTCTGCGTGGCGATGATCGACATCGACGCGTTCAAGTCGGTCAACGACCGCTTCGGTCACCTCGCCGGTGACGAAGTGCTTCGGACCGTTTCGACAGCAATGCGCCGTCACTTTCGCGAGCGCGATCTCGCGGCACGGTTCGGCGGGGACGAGTTCGCTGTGCTCTTCCTGGACGTGGAGCCGGCGTCGGCCTTCCAGGCCTGCGAGCGGTTTCGCCGCGCCGTGGCGGCGACCGATTGGTCCGCGGTACGCCCCGGGCTGCGCGTCACCGTCAGCGTGGGGATCGCGGCGTCGAACCAAACGGCGTCGGTGCCGGGGATCATCGCCGCCGCCGACCGAGCCCTGTACGCCGCGAAGCACTCCGGCCGCGACCAGGTCGTCCTCGCCGAACCACCGGGGTGAGACCGAGGCAGGATGCGACAGGGAAGTGAGGTGGCTAGCTGCTCTCTCCGGGGGGCGTTTTCGTCTTGGAGAGGAGGCGGACGCCGTCGATGCGCAGATCCCGGTCGACGCCCTTCACCATGTCCCAGATGGCGAGTGCGCCCACGGTGGCCGCGGTCAACGCCTCCATCTCGACGCCGGTCTTTGCACTCGTACAAACCGTCACGGAGATGATGGCCTCCTCGCCCTCGACACGAACATCGACGTCGATGGCGTCGATCGGAAGGGGATGGCAGAGCGGGATGAGCTCCGACGTTCGCTTGGCGGCGATGATCGCGGCGACTCTCGAAACGGCCGCGGCGTCTCCCTTTGGCAGGCCACCCTCGGCAAGCAGCTCGGCGGCGCGGGCGCTCATCCGAACCCGCGCCTGCGCCGTCGCAACGCGCCGCTGAACCGGCTTCGCGCCGACGTCGACCATGCGCGCCCGTCCACGCTCATCGAGGTGTGTGAGGTGATTGGTCAATTGTCCTCCCGTGGTTGTCGCGCCGCGCGTCGGCTGTCGGCGACACGCTTGGCGTTGATGTCGCGGCGCTGCGCGGCAAGCCATTTCGCGACGTTGTTCGCGCGGACGATCTGCTTGATGGCTGCCCCCCGCGCGACGCGCTCCTCGCGTGACATCGTCAGTGCCGCGTGAATCGCGCGCGCCTGGTCCTCGACGTCGAACGGGTTCACCGTGATCGCAAAGGCGCCGAGCTCTTCGTGCGCCCCGGTGTTCTCAGACAGGATCAGCACGCCGTCGCGCTCGTTGATGAGCGGCGCCTCTTTGGCAACGAGGTTCATCCCGTCGAAGATGGAGTTCACCAGCATCACGTCGTAGTGCTTGTAGAGCGCCAGGGCGCGGGGCATGTTGTGCTCCATGCGCAGGTCGATCGGCATCCAGTCGGTGTTGCCGTGCTTGGTGTTGATGTGGCTGACAAGCGACCGGATCTTCTCGATGTACTCGATGTACTCGTCGACGTCTTGGCGAGAGGGCGGCAACTGGGCGACGAAGGTGACCTGCTCGAGGTACTCCGGGTAGAGATCCAGAAAACGGTCGAACGCCTTGAAGCCGCGCAGCACATTCTTGGCGAGGTCGGTACGGTCGACGCGGACGATCATCTGGCGTCGACGTCGGCGCAGGATCAGGGCCTCCTCCTCGGCAACCGGCGGTTCCTGGGCAAGCGCCTCAAACGCCGGAGCGTTGATCGAAATTGGGTAGGCGCGAACCCACACTTCCCGGTCGTTCCATCGCACAAGTCCACGTCGATAGTCGACGGCTGCACCGAGCAGATCCTCGCAGCACAACATGAAGCTCCGCGCATAGCCTCGGGTGTGGAACGCGACGATGTCGTTTGCAAGCAGGCCCTCGAGCACCGCTTCGCGAATGTGCGGGGGCAGCACGCGCCAATAGTCCGGTTGGCTCCAGGGAATGTGGACGAAATGGTGCAGGAACGCCCAGGGGTGGGCGGCTCGAACGACGGCGGGAGCGGTGTACAGGTGGTAGTCGTGGAACATAACGGTGGCATGGGGGTGCTCCTCGAGCAGCCCGATGACCTCGTCCGCGAAACGCCGGTTGACGGCCTGATAGCCGTTCTCCCACGCTTCGAGCTCCTCCCAACGGATGTCCGGAGCGTTCGAGAGGTCCCAGAGATAGTGCTGGATGAACCACAGGATTGGGTTTGCGATGATGTTGTAGTAGGCGTGGTATGCGGCGTCGTCAACGACGACGAAGCGTCCGCGAGCCTCATGGCCGAACCCCTCGAGCTGGAAGCCATCCTCCCCGGACTCCGCCGCGACCAGCCGGTCCTCACGCGAAATCGCGGCCGATACCCAGATCGTGGGAGATGCATCGAGAAGCCCCGAGAGCGCTGTCACCAGCCCTCCGCTGCCTCGCCCCGCCACCCGACCGCGCTGGCGCACGCGCTGAAAGGTGACCGGGCCCCGGTTCGATACGAGAATCAAGGGATCCGCCACGTCGTCCAATCGCTCTCCATGCATCCCGGAGCCCTCTCTCGTCGCCTGCGACTCTCCCAGACGACGCCAGGTGTGATACCAAACGCGGCCGTGCCCGCACTCTACGACGACACCTCACTCGGCGACGCAACGTGCTGAACGCGCGCCTCTACCGCGCATGCTGGATCGTCGCGCTGGTCGCGCTCGTGATCGCGCCCCTGACGCTACGGTCGCCGGCGAGCCTGCCCGAGCCGGATGTGCCCACCCAGTTCGACGGGACGTCTGCGCTCCTCGGGGCACAGGAGCTCGCGACGCTCGCCCCGGAGCGCCTTCCGGGATCGGTCGGTGATCGGCAGGCAGCCGACTGGATGCGCAACCAGCTCGCGCAGGTCACCGCTGGACGGGTGGGGGGTGGAGCAAAGGGCGTGAAGTCGCAACGCTTCGTAGCGCGGACGGGTTTCGAGACCCGTGAGCTCGAGAACATCTACGTCGTCGAGCGAGGGACCGGCGACGCCGCGACCCGGGTTCGAGATCGTGCCATCATCCTGGTGGTCGCCCCTCGAGACACCCCGCCAGGCGCGCGCGGTGGGACCTCCGGGAGTGCTCTGCTTGTCGAGCTGGCCAAACGGGCGACGACGACGGCCCACAGTCGTCCGATCTACTTCGTCTCCACGAGTGGATCGACGGTTGGGAGCGCTGGAATCCGGTGGTTTCTCAACCGCTTCTCCGACACCCCGATCGCCGCCGCGATCGTTCTCGATGCCCCGGGTGAGGCTCCCGGGACCGGGCTGCACCTCTGGATGGGCGGAAGCGATGGGCAGGCGTCCATCGCCTTCCGGGAGATCGTCGCCGATTCGGCCTCCCGTTCGGCACGCGTCGCAAAGACCGGGATTTTCTGGTCGCAGCTTGCGCGATACGCGGTTCCCCAATCCGTCGGGGACCAGGGCCCGATCATCGAGGCGGGCATTCCGGCCGTCGCGCTTGCCGCCCGCGCGGAGTCGCCCCTCCCCGCACGAACCACGGAACCGAAGCGCGAACGGATGGCGCTCGTCGGCACGGTCGCTCAGGCGGCCATCACGGCGATTGACCAGAGCACCGGCGTTCCTCGCCCAACGGCCGGAATCCTCATGACCGGCAAGCTGATGCGTCCACAGGTCATTCGGCTCGCGCTCCTGATGCTGCTCATGCCCATTCTCGTGATGGCCGTCGATGTCGCTGCCCGGCTGCGTCGCGAGGGCATCTTCCTCGGCCGCGGGATGCGCGCGCTCCGGTGGCGCCTCGTGGCGCCCGTCGTGGCGCTTGCCACCGGGCCGTTCCTCGCGATGGCTGGCCTGCTCCCCGAGGGCGCGGCGGGTAAACCGCCCCTCCCGGGCCTCCTCTCGTTCGGTGTGGCGCAGATCGCCGGGATCGTTACGGTCGCCGCATGTGGACCACTGATCTGGCGTCTCACGCGCGGGCGGGTCGCGAAGGCCGAGGCGTTGCCGCCTACCGACTCTGCCTCGGCCCTGATCGTTCTGGCCGTCCTGCTCCTTGTCACCTGGTGGCTGGTTCCCTACGGATTGATCCTTGCCCTTCCCGCCGCGCATGCCGCGATCGTCGCGTCGATGGCTCGCGAGCGTTGGCAACTCGCGGCGCTTGGGTTGTGCGGTCTGCTGCCGTTTCTCCTCGTCGCAGGCGTGATTGGGGCGATGATTGACCGCGGCCTTCTCTACTCATCCTGGTACCTGGCCGCCACCACCCTCTCGGGCACCCGCGGTTGGCTCGGCCCGCTGCTTGCGGTCCTCATTGCCGTCTGCGTTTGGATCGTTGCGGCCCCCGCCTTCCACATTCGCCGCCCCTCCACTACGTCGCGTAGCCCCAAGGGTCGCGCAGCAGCCGAACGCGATCGCCCGGGCTGACCGACGTCCCCCCGGGGACCATCGCGAGCGCGCGGGTGCCGACAAGCGATGTAATCCGGTGCGAGCTCTGGTCGCCGATCACCGTCGCGCGAAGCTCGTCACCGTCGTGTTCGACGCGGCACCGAACGGCCTGATCACGCTCGATGACCTCAGGCCATGGCCCGGCGGCGATTGCGCGCTCTTCGCCGCGCACGGGATCGCGGTCGCCAGCGAGTGTACGGATGAACGGGGCGGCAAAGAGGGCGAGTCCGACGAGCGTCGACGCCGGGTTTCCCGGGAGCCCGAGGATCGCGGTTTCACCGAGGGTGGCAAATGCGCAGGGCTTGCCGGGGCGAAGCGCGATTCCCCAGAAGTGCTCCTGCGCGCCGAGGTCCGCGAGCGTCCGTCGCACAAGGTCACGCTCGCCGACCGACACACCACCGGAGGTGATGAGGAGGTCCGCGGTGAGCCCCTCTTCGATGGCCCGCCGCAGGACGTCCGGCTCGTCGCGTGCAATGCCAAGCATTCGTACCGACGCGCCGTACCGACGACATGCCCAGGCGATCGACGTCGCGTTCGACTCGCGGATTTGACCAGCGCCAGGCCGCTGGGCGGGCGGCACAAGCTCCGAACCGGTTGCGAGCACCGCGACCACGGCCCGACGATGCACCGCGAGCGTGGAGATACCGAGCGCGGCGAGTAGGCCGCCCTCTGGGGCGCCGATGACCGTGCCCGCCGCAATTGCCATCGTGCCGCGCGTGATGTCACTCCCAGCCACGCGAACGAAGCGCCCTTGGGCGACCGGACCCGGCAGGTCGACCGTCTGCGCCGACCACGTCGCCTCCTCGAGCGGGACGATCGCGTCAGCGCCTGCCGGCAGTGGTGCCCCGGTTGAGATCGAGACGCTGTGGCCCGCGGCAAGCACAACGGGTGGGTCGCCGGCGCGGACCGGTGCGATCAAGGGGAGCGTCCGGGGGCCGCCGGCGAGATCCTCGGCGCGAACCGCAAACCCGTCCATGGCACTGTTGGCAAACGCCGGGAGATCCTCGGGCGCGAGGATGTCGCCTGCGAGCACGCGTCCATCGGCGTCGACCAGATCGACACGTTCCTCTGGAAGCGCCCGAGCGGCCCCGAGCACGACCTGCCGGGCGGCTTCCCAACTGATCAGGGGTGGTCGTGACGGTTCGTGAGAGGCCATGATCGTGGGGCAGCCTACCCTCACTGGTAGGATCAACCCGTGGCAACGGTCGGCTCGGTCTCGGTAGTCGTACCGGTCTTCAACGAGCGCGAGTCGATCGGACCCCTCGTTGACGAGCTGCTCCCGGTCCTCGCGGACCTCGGCGTGCCAACCGAGGTTGTCGTCGTCGACGACGGATCGACCGACGGAACTCGGGCCATTTTGGAAGGTCTCGTCGAGACCCATCCCTCGCTACGGGCCGTGTTCCTGCGTCGCAACTTCGGTAAGGGCGCCGCGCTGATGGCCGGCTTTCGACAGGCGACCGGCGAGGCCATCGTCACGATCGACGGAGACCTGCAGGACGACCCCACGGAGATCCCCAGGCTCATCGCGGGCCTCGAAGAGGGTGCGGATCTCGTGAGCGGCTGGAAGGCTGATCGTCGCGACCCGTGGACGAAGCGGGCCGCCTCGAAGGTGTTCAACGCGGTGACGGCCCGGGTGAGCGGTCTTGCGCTGCGCGATCTGAACTGCGGGTTCAAGGCGTATCGGCGCGAGGTCGTCGATTCACTCGCGCTCACCGGTGACCTGTACCGGTACATCCCCGTTCTTGCGGCGAGCGAGGGCTTCACGGTCCACGAGCTTGCGGTCAACCATCGGCCGCGGCGGTTCGGAAAAAGTAAGTACGGCATCGAGCGCTACGTGCGCGGTCTGCTCGACCTCGTCACGATCGTCTTCATCGGCCGTTTTCGCAACCGGCCGATGCACCTCTTTGGTGGGCTGGGGTTGCTCTTTACCCTGGCTGGCACGCTCGTGAGCGCCTACATGGCGGTGCTCAGGTTCATGGGCCGAGGGATCGGGAATCGCCCGCTCCTCCTGCTCGGTGTCCTGCTGATCGTCGTGGGAATCCAGCTGATGACGATCGGGCTCCTCAGTGAGCTGGTTCAGCGTAACCACCTGCGCCGCAGCGTCGACGAGGTCACCGCACGCATTGCGCGGGTCATCGGAGGCGGTCTCTGACGCGACCACGTCGGATCCTCTGGATCGGCACGTACGAACGCGACTACCCGCGCACCCGTGTTCTTGTCGAGGGACTGACCGCGCTTGGCGTCGAGGTCATCGAGCACCACCGCCCGGTCTGGGAGGGAACGCGCCACAAGGCGGGGGCATTCCTTCGCCCAGATCGGTTGGCGCGCGCCGGTGTTGCTTGGGGTGCGAGCTGGGCGGCGCTCTCGCGGGGGCTCGGCCGCCTTGGTCCCATCGACGCCGTCGTTGCCGGCTACCCGGCCCAGCCCGACGCGCTTCCAGCGAAGCTGGCGGCGCGGCGTCTCGGCGCGCCGCTTATCGTCGACGCGATGATCTCCCTCGCCGACACGCTTGGCGGCGACCGAGGACGCGCGGGGCGGCTCGGATCGGTCTTGCTCGCCGGGATCGACTGGCAGGCGCTACGAATCGCCGATGTCGTGATGGCCGACACGACCGCCAACGCCGATTGGCTCGCGACCCGCTTTCGGATCCCGCGCGGCCGTGTGAGCGTGGTGCCGGTCGGTGCCGAGGCGTCCCGCTTTCCTGCGGCCCCGCCCCCATCGGGTGCACCGTCGGTCCTCTTCTACGGAAAGCTCGCGCCGCTCCACGGGATCGAAACCATCCTTGCGGCCGCGCGTCTCCCTGGTGTGCCGCCAATTCGCGTCATCGGCGACGGCCAGCTCGGCGGGTGGCTCTCGGCAGAACTCTCCCGGGACACCCCGGCCGGTCTGTCGTACACCCCGTGGGTGCCCTACGAGAGCCTTGCGGACGAGATCGCAAACGCGAGCGTTTGTCTGGGCGTCTTCGGCAGGAGCGACAAGGCCTCGCGGGTTGTGCCGAACAAGGTGTTCCAGGCCATGGCCGTTGGGAGACCCGTCGTCAGCGCGGATACACCGGGGCTACGAGAAGTGGTCCGAGACGGCGTCGAGGGACTGCTCGTGCCCCCCGGCGACGCCGATGCCCTCGCCGCGGCGATTCGCACGCTCGCCTCCGACGCTGACCTGCGGGCCCGAATGGGCGCGACGGCGCGGGAGCGCTTTCTGCGCATCGGTCACCCGGAGCGGGTGGCCGCGCGATTCTTGGACGCGATCGGGCCCGTCCTACGGCACTGACTACATTACCCCGGTGAGCCAGGCACCCCCCGCACACGGAACCACCCACCGCTGGGGCAGCGCGCCCGATTTCGTCGGCCCTCGTCATGACTATCGCGAGGCGCTGATACGCCGGTCATTCCTCCCTGCCCTGCCCGGTCCCCGTGTGCTGAACGCTGGCTGCGGCGCCGGCAGCATGACGCTCGCCCTCCTCGAGGCCGGCCTTGATGTGGTCTCGGTCGACGCAAGCCCGGAGTTCGTGGCGCATCTCGCCGAGCGTGTCGCGTCCTGCGCACCGGACCGCTCCGCGTCGGTGGAGCTCGGCGATCTCCACGCGCTGCGCTTTCCCGACCGGAGCTTCGACGGTGTTGTCTGCGGTGAGGTCCTCGAACATCTTGACGATGACGCGGCTGCCCTCGCCGAGTTCACGCGGGTGCTCTCCCCGGGTGGTCTGGTGGTCGTAAGCGTTCCGGCGAACCCGTGGCGCTACGACTGGGTCGATGCCTGGGCTGGTCACCGCCGCCGCTACAGCGTCGATGATCTCGAGACGCGGATGCACGGCGCCGGGCTCGTCGACGTCCGCGTGACGCCGTGGGGCTTTCCCTTCACGGGGCTCTATCACCGCCACGTCTACCGTCCGCTCCTTCGACGCCGCCTCTCCCGGGGTGCAACCCCCCCGACCGGGGGCGGTCGAGCCAGCCAGGTGGCTGGGCGCGGACTCAGGGCGATCTTCGAGATCGACAGCGCGTTCAAGGGTCGGTTTCCCGGTTGGTTCGGTCTCATCGCCTCAGCACGACGACCTCCCGACACCGACGCCACGTGACCGACCCACCCGAGAGGGCCCTTCGCAAGGATCGGCTGCGGCGTTTCGGCTGGATTGCCGGCAGCGCCCTTGTCGTCGGGTTCCTCAGTTGGGCCCTCATCGACGGAGGCCGCCGCGTCTCCGAGTACTCGTGGCGGCTCGCGCCGGGCTGGCTCGCTTTGGGCCTTGTCCTGCTCCTCCTCGCCTACCTGACGACCGGCCTCGGCTACCACGGCTTGGTATCGCGCCTCCAGCCGTCATCTCCGCCACGGCTTCAGACGATGTCGGTCTGGGCCAGGTCCCTGCTCGGTCGGTACGTGCCGGGAAGCGTCCTGATGGTTCTCGGGAGGCTGGAACTCGGTCTGAATATCGGCATCTCGCGGCGAGTGAGCCTTGCCGCGAGCGTGTACGAGCAGGTCTACGGTCTTGCGATGGCGGCGCTCTGGGGGGTTGCCTACCTTGTCGTCGGATTCAGTGACGGCCACGGGAGGGTCGTGTGGGTCGCCGCGCTCTTGCCGGCGCTTGTTGCGCTGCTCCACCCTCGGCTCTTCGGGCCGCTGTCGACGCGGGTGCTGCGCCTCATTCGTCGCGGACCGCTCGAAACGTTCCTCACCGGCCGCCAGGTCGCGGGCTTCACGGCGTGGTACGCGCTGACGGCGAGCCTCATGGGGCTCGGAATCTGGTCGGTTGTCCATGCTGCGGCGCCAGGTGCCGGGAATCCGATTGAGATCGCTGGCGCCTTCCAGCTTGCGGTCACGCTCTCGACACTCGCCGTGATCTTTCCGTCCGGTCTGGGCGTCCGGGAGGGTGTCTTCGCCCTCGCCCTCGGGCGGCACGTCCCCGGGGGGGTTGCGCTCGCGCTGTCGGTTGGCGCGCGACTCGTCCTCACGGCTGTCGAGCTGGCGTTTGTCGCGGTCGTGTTCTTCGTCGGCCGGCGCCGGTGACGCGTCCCCCGGTTCCGATGGGGCGGACGTCGACCGGGCGCCGTGACCTCCAGACGACGGTTGTCTGGTTGGCCATCGGCCTGAACAGCGTGATCCTGGCGGCACTCGCGGTCGCTCGCCACCGGGCGTACTGGACCGCCCGTTTTGACGTTGGGAACATGTGGCAGGCGATTTGGACGAGCGCGCACGGCGACCTTCTCCTTTCCACCAACGGCGCCGGCGAGCAGGCCTCGCGTCTGGCTGCCCACGTCGATCCGCTCCTTCTCGTCTTCACTCCGATCGCGTGGATCACGCGGAGCCCCGTGCCGATCCTTGTCCTCCAGCCGCTCCTTGTTGCCCTCGGCGCCTTGCCGCTCTACGCACTCGCGCGCCGACACTTCGACGGGTGGCCAGCGGTTGTCTGCGCGCTCACCTGGCTTGTTTACCCCCCGCTCTGGTGGCTGGTGCTCGATGAGTTCCACCCGCTTGCGTTCGCGGCCCCGCTTCTTGTCGGATGCGTGTGGGCAATCGAGACGGGCCGCAACGGCTGGCTCGCGTCGCTTGCCGTTCTCGCCGCGCTCAGCAAAGAGGAGGTCGGTCTCACCCTGGCGGTGCTCGGCGTTTGGATGGCGATCCGCCACGGCAGACGCGTCGCCGGGCTCATCCTCACCGGCTGCTCGACGGTCTGGGTCGCGATCTGCGCGGCGATCATCATCCCGCACTTCAACAACGGGCAGGGGAGCGACTTCGTTGCCCGTTACGGTGAGGCTGGGGGCGGAGCAGGCGGGGTGATCAAACACCTCGCAACCCACCCTTGGGAGATCGTCACGACCGGACTTGCCCCATCCCGGCTTGGCTACCTCGCGGCGCTCCTCCTGCCGCTCCTGCTCCTTCCGTTCGCGTCGTCGCTTGTCGTGGCGGCGATCCCCGAGCTACTCCTCAACCTGCTCGCAAACTGGGGGCCCCAGCACTCGATCGAGTTCCACTACGTCGCCGTACCGGCCGGCATTCTTCTTCCCGCGGCCGTTCTCGGTCTGGCCCGCCTCCACCGGTCCGGCGTCGTGTTCGCAAGAGTCGGCGCGAGCGGGCTTGCCGGCGGACTGGCAGCGGCATCGATCGTCGGACTCGCGATCACCGGACCGCTGCCCGGGCTCGAGCCCCTCTCGACCGCCTCCAAACTCCGGGTCGGCCAATATTTGCGGCCCGAAGGGGCGGAGAGCATCGACCGTGCACTCGCACGAGTCCCCGAGGACGTGCCGGTCTCAGTCGGCAATTACCTCGGTGGACACCTCTCGGCGCGACGGTACGTGGCGACGTTCCCGGTCATTGGTCAGGCGCAGTTCGTCGTCGTCGACCGGCGCCGTCCGACCGTTGGATTTCGCACCGACACGGTCGCGTTTCGCAGGGAGTTGGCCGCACTCGAGGCGCGCCCCGACTTCCGGTTGGCAAGCGTCGACGGCGACATCCTCACCTACGTTCGCCGAGACGGATCGTGATCGGCGTCGCGATGATCATCATGGGCGCCGCGCTCGGTGCCTTGGTCTTCCTGCCGTGGTTTCTTGCCACGGGGTTCCCCGGGGTCCACCTCTCGGGCGTCGGCGGGGCGGGAGAGCTCTGGACGGTGGCCGCACTCGCCGCTGTCATCGTGGGCTGCGGGGTGCTCGTCGCGGCGCGACGCGGCGCGAGAGCCGCGGCGCTTGTGTCCATCGCGGCCGCGACCCTGGCGGCGGTGCTCTGCCTGAGCGCGATCCTGTTCATTCCGGCCCACGTTGTCATCGAGCAGCTCGGAATGCTTCGCGGGGTCGACCTCCCGCGCGAGACCGGTCCAGTCGCGATTACCCCAGGCGCCTACCTGGCGATGACCGCCGCCGCGCTCAGTGGGCTGCTCGGACTGCTCGCCCTTTCCGCCGCGCCTCGTCCAGGAATGCCGGGGCCGTAGCGCCGCTCGGGGGAGCATTCGCGCGTGCGACGCACCGATCGAATCCGATGGATGACTGAGCCGACGACCGGACCGCCGAAGAGCGCCACGTCGCCCACGACGAGTCCAGGGTTGTAGCAAAGCACGCACATCTGGGCTCTCCTTGCTGGGTTTCAGGGCAGACGGTACATGCCCTCGACGAGGTCATGATCGGACATCCGCACCCGGCGCAGGCCGCCGCGCACGCGCACGCCGAGGTCGCGCTCTTCAGGACGCCAGCGCCGGCCACCGATCGCCGCGAGCCCCCGAGAAAAGATGTGGTCGATCCCCACGCCGGGGATCTCCTCCCGAAAGCCTTGCTGGGTCAGCAGGTCGAGCGCTGGATGACCCGGCCCGACGTTTAGATCTCCCCCGACGAGGATCGGGAGCCCGTCGGCCCAGTCGATCACGTGATCGCGGGCCCGACGGAGCTCGACCTCGGCGACACGCGGGTTGGTCGCGCAATGCGTGCAGGCCGCAAGGATGCGGGCACCGCCCGGCCCGGCAACGGTCGCTGCCAGGAGCCGGCGCGACTCGCCGGCCCAGTTGAGGACTTCGGCGCGCCCGAGGCGCATCCCGCGCGCCGCGCGCGCCATCACGAGCGGCGGGTTCAGGCGGACCGATCGAACACTTCCCGGGACAACGCTCCAAGCACCTCCGATGAGCAGGACGTTGGCATTCCCCTCATGGGTCCTCCAGAGGTCCGGGTTCTGCGAGCCGAGAGCCGCGCGAACACGGACCGGGCCGAGGAAGGGACCGGTTCGGACGACGACGGCCTGCATGCCGGTTGCGGCCGCCAAGGCGCCGACGGCGCCCGGCGGCACCTCTTGGAGCATCGCAATGCTCGGTGCGGCGCCTGCGATCAGGCGACCCATCTCGTCCATCAGTTTGCGATTGACGTGGATGTACTCGCCGTCCGCGCTTCGCCCGGGGCGGCCGAGCATCGTCGAGCGCCACGTGGCGCCGAGTCCTGGAAATCCGTCACGCCCGTGGAAGAGATTCCAGGTCAGTACGCGAACGTCAGTCACCCAAGTATCCTGCCCGCCGTGAGCTCACCAGGCAAAAGTCGAAGGTTCCTGCCGCGGCCGTCAGAGCGACGGACGCTGGCCCTTTGGGCGCTCGCGATGCTCATCTACATTGGCCTCGGGATCTGGCAGCCGCCGGTCTTCCTGCTCGGCTTTCAGGAGTCGCTCATCTACGTGTTCGTCGCGACGGTGGTCATCGGACGGATCGCGAACCGACGCAGGTGAGTTGGGCCGCTCATGACCTTGAGCCGTACCTGATCAAGGCGCACCTGCCGGCGGCGAAGATCAGCATCGTCTTTTGCCTGTTCGGCTCCTACTCGCCGGATATCTTCACCAAGTGGGCCGTCTACGGACTCGACTTCGCGGGCAACAACAAGCTCGTCGACGATCCCGTGAAGCTCCACCGCGGCTTTCCCGGGGTCGGGTTCACCCACTCGCTTGCGTTCGTCGCGCTCGTTGCCCTGCTCATCCTCTGGCTTTCGAAGAAGCGCCTCTGGGCGATCTCCTTCTTCATCGGTGGTATCGCGCACGTCCTCTCGGACACCCTCGACTCGGTCGGGGTCATGTTGTTCTTTCCGTTCAGCACCTGGCACTTGCACCTCGACGCGTGGGAGTACGTGGGCCAGGCGGGGCGTCAGAAAGACGCGATCGCCTACTACACGTCGCTCGGAGGGGCGTGGGACATCCTCTGGGTTGTTCTGCTGCTCTTCACATGGCGTCGGCTACGGACCGAACACTTCCTGACCGAGGTCGTACCCCACGATCCCCTTTGGCCGTGGCTCATCAAGAAGACGAACACCGCCGCCGCGGTGACCCTCTACCGCGCGAGCGCCTTCTTCGGTGTGGCCTCGGTCGCAGCGTGGTTCATTTGGGCGCTCGCTGTCAACGACTTCCACCCAAGCCTCGACTGGACTCCGGGTGGACCCCACTGGGCGCCGCGTGTTGGACCGCCCTAGATGGTTGATTCCGAATTAGTGGTTGTAGGCGGTGAAGTGGCGACCAGGCTGACCGATGGATTGGTTGTGTGCAAGGCCGGCTGCCAGAGCGAGCATGCGCAGCGCGACGCGTACGCAGACCCCGGTGATGGTTCGCC
>JANMDN010000077.1:0-42049 GCA_031376285.1 Actinomycetes bacterium | reverse complement strand
GGACTCCGGGAAGTGCAGCTACACCTCGAAGGGCTCGACGGGCGGAATCAACGACTTCATCAACGGCGTCGTCGACTTCGCTGCTTCCGACGCACCGCTGACCGACCAGCAGAAGGCCGATCTCGCCGCAAAGCGCGGTGGGGCAACCGTCCTCTACTTCCCGACGCTCCTCGGCGCAATCACGGTGCCGACGAACATCGAAGGCGTCTCGAGCCGCATCCGGCTCGACGGCAAGACCGTCGCCAAGATCTTCAAGGGCGAGGTCACGAAGTGGAACGACGCCGCCGTCGCTGGTCTGAACAAGGGCACCACCCTCCCGGACAAGCCAATCACCGTGTGTGTCCGGTCGGATGGTTCTGGAACAAGCTTCAACTTCACCAAGTACCTCACCAAGAGCTACGCCGCGTTCGGCAGCTCAGTCGGTTTCGCTCAGATTCCCGACTGGAGCAAGAGCGCTGCGAGCCTCGTGAAGTCTCCCCAGAACGCCGGGGTCGCGAACTGCGTCAAGTCGAGTTCCAACTCGATCGGCTACGTCGACCTGGGTGACGCGCTGAACGCGGGCCTCGGGGACAAGATCAGCCCGATCGGCCGCGCGGAGGTTCGCGTGATCAAGCGCAAGGGCAAGAAGGCAATCCGCAAGCCGGTGATTGTCTACAGCATCCCGACCGCGGAAACGATCTCGAAGGCAGCGACGAACGACAAGGCCGTTCCGGCCGACCTCCTCGCCGACTTCAGCCTCTCGTCGGTCTCAGGCGCCTACCCGATCACCATCACGACGTGGCTGCTTGGCTACTCGGACTACACGAAGGCCGGCAAGGCCGACAAGAAGGATGAGTTCAAGGCAGTGCTCGACTACTTCTACGGCGACGCTGCGCAGCAGAAGCTCCCGAGCATCGGCTTCGCGCCGCTCCCGGCAAACGTGGTCGCCAAGGGCAAGGCCCAGCTCGCGACGATCGCCTAGTCAGACTGTTTGGCGCGTAGCGCGCCGTTGATTGACCCAGGCCGGCCGCGGATCTCGCGTGCCGGCCCGGGCTCTCTAGTGTCGTGAGTCGAATTAATGAATCAGGACACTAGTGGTCGAACACCTTCCGACGATCGGGCCATGAGCACAACGACTCCAGACACCGCATCAACGCCCTCGCCGCGCGCGCGTCGCGCCTTGCGAATCGGCGACCGCGCCTACCTCGGCGTGATGCTGGCGGCCTGCGTCATTGCCGTGACGACCATCGGGTACTTCCTGGTCAAGACCGCGAGCGGCACAGGCGAGGTCTGGGAGAAGTTTGGCCTCTGGGGTTTCCTGACGGGCACTGAGTGGATCCCGAGCCCCGCAAATGGCGAGCCACTGTTCGGCGCATTGCCGTTCATCTACGGGACCCTCACCACGTCGATCATCGCGCTCGTCATTGCGACGCCCGTGGCGATCGGGATCGCTCTCGCGACGACCGTGTTCCTGCCGTCCAGGCTTCGAAAGCCCATCGCCTCGGTCGTCGATCTACTGGCCGCCGTGCCCTCGGTCGTCTACGGCATATGGGGCCTCCTGGTGGTCGTCCCCGCCGCCCTGCCGATCCTCGAATGGGTCGCGGATCGAACCGACGGCGTGCCACTACTCGGCGGCCCCGTCCTCGGGGGACGCTCATTCATTCTCGCGGGTCTCGTCCTCGCGATCATGATTCTCCCCATCATCGCGGCGATCTCGCGCGAAGTGCTCCAGACCGTCCCGACCGACCAGCGCGAGGCAGCGCTGGCGATGGGTGCGACCAGGTGGGAGATGGTCCGCGGCGCGATGCTCCCGTGGAGTCGGTCCGGCATCGTCGGCGCCTGCGCCCTCGGCCTTGGCCGTGCTGTCGGTGAGACGGTCGCGATCGCGGTGATCCTCGGCAACGACCCGTCCAACCTCTTCGGCTCGCTCCTGCAGCCCGGATCGACCCTGGCCTCGGTCATCGCGCTTGAGGTGCCCGAGGCCGGTGACCTCCAGCTCGCGTCGCTTGTCGCCCTCGCCGTCTTCATGTTCGTGCTCGCCTTCGCCATTAACGGCGTGGCACGGGCGATCGTCGCCCGCTCCGAGCGGGGTCCGTCGGTTCGTCGTGGTCGTCGCGCCCGACTCGCATCCGAGGAACGTTCGGCCGCCGTTGGGAAATCGTCGGCCGTCACGCTCGACGCGGTGTTCGATCGGCTCGAACTTCCTTCCGAGGTTTCCCGGTCACGGCGGATCCGTTCGAGGCTCGCCGAGTGGACCATCTTCGGCTTCCTCGCGTTGAGCTTGGTTCCGCTGGGGATGATCCTTGGCACGATCCTCATCAGGGGCGTCCCAGCCCTGTCGTGGGATTTCTTCACGCAGACCCCCCCAGCCGACCCAAACGACTTCAGCGGTGGAATTAGTCACGCGATCGTTGGTTCGCTGATCATGATGGGAATCTGCGCCGCCATCGCCGCCCCACTCGGCCTCCTCGTTGCGCTCTTTATCTCCGAGACCGTCGCCGCGCCACCGCCGGTGCGCCGCTTCGCCCGCGGGATCGGCTTTTTCGTCGACGTGCTTCTCGGAGTCCCGTCGATCGTCGTCGGCCTGATCGTCTATCTCGGTGTCGTTGTGGTCCAAGGGCATTTCTCGGCCCTCGCGGGAGGCCTTGCCCTGGCGGTCATCATGTTCCCGATCGTTGTCCGCTCGGCCGACGAGATCCTGCGCCTTGTCCCACGCACCCTGACTGAGGCGTCACTCGCTCTGGGCGCACCGAGGTGGCGGACGGCCTGGTCGACCGTCCTTCCGACCGCCGCGCCTGGCCTCATCACCGGCATCATGCTGGCCCTCGCCCGAGCGTCTGGGGAGGCCGCGCCGCTCCTGTTCACCTCCCTTGGAAGCCAGGAGCTGTCGGTGGATGTCAACGGCCCGATGGAGTCGTTGCCGCACCAGATCCTGCAAGACATCCTGACCACGGTCACCCCGGCCACTGAACAGCGCGCATGGGGCGGGGCGCTCGTGCTCATCTCGATCATCCTGATTCTCACAGTTGTCGCGCGTCTCGTGGGGCGCCGCTCCGCAGTCAGCGGGTAGCGGTGCGTGCTCGTGGGAAGCCAGTTGTCAACAACGGAGGAACAGTGAGCACGGTGCCAGCCGACCCATCGATATCCGACGACCTGCGCCAGCGTGGCGCCGAAGCGCCGAACGCCTCGGTGCCTCGGCCGCCGATGTCCGTCGCGAAGCTCAACGCCTACTTTGCCAAGCACCACGCCGTCCAGGACGTCGACCTCCAGTTCCCGACGAACAGCGTCACCGCGCTCATCGGACCGTCCGGCTGCGGTAAGTCGACCTTCATCAGGTGCCTGAACCGCATGCACGAGCTCGTACCGGACGCGCGAGCCGAAGGCACCGTGCTGCTCGATGGCGACGACATTTACGCGAGGTCCGCGGATCCGGTCTCGATACGGCGGCAGGTGGGGATGGTGTTTCAGCGCCCGAACCCGTTTCCGACGAAGTCGATCGCCGACAACATTCTCTCGGGGCCGAAGTTCAACCGGGTGAGGTTGAGTTCGAACGACCGGGACGACCTCGTCGAGGCAACGCTCCGCGGCGCGGGGCTCTGGGACGAGGTCAAGAGTCGCCTCAGCACCGCGGCCGGTGGGCTCTCCGGTGGGCAGCAGCAACGGCTCTGCATTGCGCGGGCACTGGCAATCGAGCCGAAGGTGCTCCTCATGGACGAGCCCTGCTCCGCGCTCGACCCGCAATCGACGCTCAAGATCGAGGACCTCATTCGGGAGTTGAAGGAGCGACTCACCATCATCATCGTGACCCACAACATGCAGCAGGCTCGTCGTGTGTCCGACTACACCGCATTCTTCACAATCGAGAACGAGGGCGAACCGGGGCGACTGATCGAGCACGGCGCGACCGACCAGGTCTTCACCTCGCCCAAGCACGAGCGGACCGACCAATACGTCACAGGTCGATTCGGCTAGTTCCGCGGCCGTAGACTTTCGTTGGGCAACCACAGGGATCCGATGACCGCGCCGCAGGATGATGCCGAAGCAGCCGCAGCGCTCCCTTTCGCGGCGATCGATGTCGGGACTAACACGACACGGTTGCTGGTGGCGCGGGTCGCCCATGGGCGGGTCGAGCCCCTCGTCGCTCGGAGCACGATGACTGCGCTCGGGGCGGGCCTTCACCCCGGCGGCGATATCGGCGCGGAGGGTCTTGACCTCGTCGAGGAAACGGTGCGCCAGATGGCCTCGGAGGCACATGAACTCGGCGCGCGGCGGCTGATCATTGCGTGCACGGCCCCGGCGCGTGTGGCCGGAAATGCTGCCGAATTGCTCGTCCGGCTCCATTCGGCGTCTGGGGTCGCGGCGCGGGTCCTGTCCGGAGAAGACGAGGCGCAACTCGCCTTCCGGGGCATCGTGGCGTCGGGCGCTCCCGATCCGCTTGTCGCGATCGATCTCGGGGGTGGCAGCCTTGAGATCATGAGCGGCGACGGTGGGCACCTTCGGTGGGCCACATCGGTTCCGATCGGCGTTCGTTTCCTCACGGAGCGCTTCACCCCGAGTGACCCTCCCGCGAAGGATCTCTTCGAGCCGATGGTCGCGGCGGTCGGCGAGTTCCTCGTTTCGGTCACGCTTCCCGTCGTCGCCAACGAGGCGATCGCCACCGGGGGGTCCGCGGTGGCGCTGGCCCGACTGGCCGGGAGCGACCTTCTCGACCGCGACGCGCTTGCGAGGGCCGTCGAGCGGCTCTTCGGCTCGGCTGCCGAGGTTCTCGCCGAGGAGACCGGACTGGAGACCGCTCGTGTCCGGCTTTCGCTGGCCGGGGCCGCCGCGCTCGAAGCGGTGCGCCGCACGTTCGGACTCGACGCCCTACGTGTGAGCCAGGCCGGCATTCGGGAGGGTCTCGTTCTCGAGGCCGCCGCATGAGCACCTTGCCCGCGTATCTCACGCACTGGGGCCTCGCCGAGGCGCCGTTCCAGCTCGAACCCGATCCGCGCTTTGCCTTCGAGCGCAACGACCACCGCGAAGGGCTTGCTCGGATCCTCTTTGGGATCACCCAGCTCGGCGGCCTTGTCGTGATCACCGGCGAGATCGGCGCCGGAAAGACGCTCCTCGCGCAAACGCTCCGGCGGACCCTCGACGGCGACGGCTTTTCGGTGGCTGAGGTGGCAAATCCGCCGCGCACGGCCGCCGCGCTCCTGAGCGCGATGCTCCCTGCCATGGGCGCGGAGGCGGCCGGTGGGTCGGCCGCACGCCTCGCGGGGCGAGTGCGTGCGCGGATGGCCGAATCGGCGCGGGAGGGTCGGCGGATCGTCCTCGCAATTGACGAGGCCCAGCGCCTCGACGCCCGTGCCCTTGACGAAGTGCGCCTTCTCACAAATCCCGGTGCCGGCGGGCCCGGAGCTCCGGTCGTCCTGCTCGGCCAACCCGAGCTGACAGGTCACGTCGAGCGGCAACCGCAGGTGGCTCAGCGCGTGGTGGTCCGCTTCCATATGGGTCCGATGACCGCGGACGAGGTCGACGCGTACGCGCTGCACCGCACCCGCGTGGCGGGAGCCGACCGCCGGATCGTCTCGAAACGGGCGGCCCGGGCGGCGCACGGCGAAACGGCCGGTGTCCCGCGCCTCGTGAACCTTCTGCTCGCCAGTGCCCTCTTCGTCGCCGCGGACCGCGGTGAGGAACAGATCGGCGAGGACACCATCCGCGATCTGGCAGAGGACCGGCGCGCGAGTCTGAGAGCATCCTCGTCCGACTCGGAGGCGTTGGCATGATTCAGGTGACCTATCAGTCGGCGCTCGGAGGCGTGAACGCCGCGGGCACAGGGGTGTATGTCCGCCTGGGTGACGCCGCTGTTCGGACGCGCCGTCGCGACGCAAGCCGCGAGGTGACCGTTTCCCTCGCGAAAACGCAGTCACGGTGGTTGAAGGAGGTCACCGAGCTGTCCGGCCCGGACATCGATGGAAGCGCTGTGGTTCGGGCGCTCATCGACCTCGGTATGGAGCTGGAGATCGACTGGCCGGTCATCGCGAGCGGCACCGCACTTCGATCCGCGGTGCGCGACTCGGTCATGGTCCGTCGGCGAGCCACGGGGTAGCCGATGGCGAAGGCGTGGACGGTTCCGGATCTGCGTGGTGGTGCTCGCTTTCGGGACGCCGCTGGCAGAGTGATTTTGACCAGATGGTGCGAGATGATGAGCTACCGTGACGGGACGCTGCTCGGTGAGGACATCGAGGAACTCCACGCGATGCGCGTCTCATCGCGTCGGCTACGCGCGGCGATGGACGGGTTCGAGGATGCCTTCCCGAAGCGCTCCTTTCGACCGCTCCTGCGACAGGTGAAGGAGATCACCGATGTACTGGGCGGCGCGCGCGACCTCGACGTTGCGAGCGAGCGTTTGGTCGGGCTCGTGCCGGAGATGGAGGACGATGAGCGTCCCGGCATCGAGGGTCTGATCTCCAGATACCGCGAGGAGCGAGCCGCCGAGAGTCCTCGCATCGCGGCCCTCTTCAACCGGCTCGACGAGGGTCGTTTCGAGGATCTGCTCGCGAGGTACGTTGCCAAGCACACCGGCGTGGAACTCGCCCGGCTCGAGCCCCGCCCGCCGTCCTGACGTGGCCAAACCGCGCCCTGTCGGTGGTATCGACCCCACCCGCCGCCTGCGTCCCAATGCCCGACGCATCCTGGCCGTACGGATCGATGAGGTCTACTCCTACGACGGCTTGGTCGCTCATCCGGCCAATGTCACCGAACTCCACGACATGCGCATCGCGTGCAAGCGGCTGAGATACCTGTTGGAGATTTTCGGCGTCGCGTTCACAACTGACCTTGATCCCTTCACCGAGGAGGTGAAGGGCCTCCAAGACATCCTGGGCGACATCCACGACTGCGACGTGCAGGTGCCCATGCTCGAGGAGCACCTGAGTTGGCTTACCGAACGCGAGGGCGCAGCCGCCCGTGGGCTCGTCTCAGACGACGCCAGGGGGCGTCGATCCCGACCAGGCCGCCCGTCTGAAGCCGCGTTCCGCGAGTTCCGCCGACAGCTTGAGGGCGGTCTGCGGGGAGGCGAGCGGCTGGGCGTTCACGCCCTCATCGGGCGGCGACGCCGAGAGCGCGACGCGCTCTACCTCCGGTTCTTGGACGAGTGGCGGCGCTTGAAAGCCGAGCGCTTTCGCCCGCGTCTTGAGGGGGCGCTCGGCATCCGAGCCGCTCGTTGACGCCCACGCCCGACGGCGATGTGGTCACCGGTTCATACGGCGCTCTCGTTCGCTGCCACGTTCGGGCGTGGGATCAAGACCAGCCAGCCTGTGCAAGAAATGAGCCCAGTCGTCGACGTTCTCGCCCTCACCTGCGCCGAGGAGACTCACCGCGGCTAGCTCCGCCCCAAACTCGGGGAGGTCGCCCTCCGAACGTCCCGTCGAACACATTCCGGCGCCCAGTTCACTCACGGCGCAACCCGCCCCGCGGTGTCCGCCATCTCATCGACCTCCGTTGCGATGCGTTCAATACCGAGAACGCCGCCGGGGTCTGGGGCAGCATCGTCATCCTGACCGGGAGTCAGCCTTCCGACGATAGGACGCTACCACGCATCTGGCCGTGCGGGCACAGTGCGGTCGCTCGACCTCACCTCATGATGGTCGTCGCAGGGAGCGTCCCGTCGACGATGTCCTCTGCGACGTCGCTCAGGAGACGCTGACTGTCTCGTGCATACCGCCGCAGCCGTGCGAACGCCTCAGACACGTCAACGCCGGCCCGTTCGGCCAAGACGCCCTTGGCTTGCTCGATGGTGATCCGGCTTTCAAGCGCGGCCCGTAGCTGATCGGTCAGCGCTTGGGCTTCTCGCGCCTGCCGGTGCTGGAGAATGGCGATCGTAGCGAGGTCCGCAAGTGCCTGAGCGGTGGTCAAGTCGGGTCGGGCGAGGTGCCCCGGTTCTGAGTGGAACAGATTGAGGGCCCCGAGGGTGGCGCCTCTCAGCCGCAGAGGCAGCGCGTGAGCCGCACGAAAGCCCGCGGCTCTCGCAACCGGTGCGAAACCCGGCCAGCGGTCGTCTGCGGAGGCGAGGTCTGGCACGAGAATGGGTTCTCCCGCGCGGAAGCAATCGAGGCACGGCCCCTCGTTTTTCTGGAGCTGGAAGATCTCAACCAGCTCGATCGCTTCGTCCGTCGCGGCCATGAGGTGGAGGGTGCCGTGAGCGTCGGCGAGCAGCAATCCGGCCGCGGATGCGTCGAGCAACTCGACGCATCGCTCGGTGACGAGCACGAGGGTGTCAACGACATCGAAGTCGTCGACCAGGGTGTCCGCCAACTCCACAAGGGTGCGCCCAACCCGCTCTTCGCGACTGGAGAGAGGATCTTGGCGCCCGTTCACGACCCCATCGTCGCACGGTCGCGGAACACTGAGCCGATGCGTTGGGAAGGGTTCACAAGAATGACGGATTTGAATATTGGTGGCTGTCTATGCTCTCGCGATGAACGACACCGATGACCTTCTCGGACGTTGCGATACGCCGCTCGCCGCGCCCGTCCTGAGCGACGCCCAAGCGCAAGCGCTTGCAAGCATCCTCAAGGCGGTCGCCGATCCGGTGCGCGTAACGATTCTCCACCGCCTCGCCTCGGCGGCTCCATCAGGCGTCTGCGTCTGCGACCTGACCGCGCCCCTCGGCCTCGCGCAGCCAAGCGTGAGCTACCACCTGCGGATCCTGCGCAATGCCGGGCTCGTCGATCGCCGCCAGGACCGCAATTTCGCGTACTACTCCGTGCGGCCTGGTGCCCTCAATCAACTCGCGATGCTCATTGCCCCAGACCGACACCAGCTGGCGGCATGAGCCGGCCCGTGCGCGTCGGGATCAACGGCTTCGGTCGGATGGGGCGCCTCGCGCTTCGCGCCGCTTGGGGTTGGAAGGATCTCGAGTTCGTGCACGTCAACGAGCCCCACGGCGATGTCGCCACGGCTGCCCATCTGCTTGAATTCGACTCCGTTCACGGCCGATGGCCGCGGGCGATCAGCTCCGAGAATGGTCGCATCGCCATCGATGGCAGCACCCTCGGCTACTCGAAGGCTTCGAGCCCAGACGGCGTGCCCTGGGGCGACCTTGGCGTCGAAATCGTGCTTGAGTGCTCAGGCAGGTTCCGCACCATGGAGTTGCTTGAGCCCTACCTCACCCAGGGCGTGACAAAAGTCGTCGTGGCGGCTCCGGTGAAGGGGGAGGGCGCGCTGAACGTGGTGCTCGGCGTGAACGACCACCTCTACGACCCAGATCAGCACAGCGTCGTCACCGCCGCCTCTTGCACGACGAACTGCCTCGGGCCGGTCGTCAAGGTGCTGCACGAGGGCATCGGCATCCGCCATGGGTCGATCACGACGCTGCACGACATGACGAACACACAGACGATCGTCGACGCTCCACACAAGGATCTTCGCCGAGCGCGAGCGGCGTCACTTTCGCTGATACCGACGACGACCGGTTCTGCGACGGCGATCGGGCTGATCTTTCCGGAGCTTGAGGGGCGCCTGAATGGCCACGCGGTCCGCGTGCCCCTCTTGAACGCATCGCTGACGGACTGCGTGTTCGAGGTCTCCCGAGCGACGACCCGTGAGGAGGTCAACGACCTCCTACGCGCCGCGGCGACAGGCCCATTGAAAGGTATCCTCGGCGTCGAGGAGCGGCCACTGGTCTCGGTCGATTACCGTGGCGATCCGCGCTCGTCGGTCATCGACGCACTGTCGACCATGGTGGTGGGCGAGACCCAGGTCAAGGTGTACGCCTGGTACGACCATGAGTGGGGCTATGCCAACCGACTCGTCGAACTTGCGAGTCTCGTCGCCGATCGACTGAGCCGGTCCGACGCAACGGACAAGTAGTGGAACCGCCGCCTCGGGCAGCGACCGTTCAGTCTGGAGACCTGCGCAACTACGCCCTCGTCACCGGTGCCTACTGGGCTGACACGATCACCGACGGCGCGATCCGAGTGCTCGTGCTCTTCTACTTCTACGAGCTCGGCTACAGCCCGTTCGCGGTCGCGTCACTCTTCCTCTTCTATGAGTTCTTTGGCATCGTCACAAACCTCGTGGGGGGACTGCTCGCCACACGTTTCGGGTTGAAGTCGACGCTCCTTGCGGGCCTTGCGACCCAGACATTCGCGCTACTGGCATTGGCCCTGGCACCGGTGTCGTGGCTCACAATCCCGTATGTGATGGCCGCCCAAGCATTCTCCGGGATCGCGAAAGACCTCACGAAGATGAGCTCGAAGAGCGCGGTCAAACTTGTCGTCCCCGAGGGGGCCCCGGACGCACTGTTTCGTTGGGTCGCGATCCTTACCGGATCAAAGAACGCCCTCAAGGGGGTCGGCTTTTTCCTCGGCGGCGTGCTGCTCACCGTCGTCGGATTCCAGCACGCCCTCCTGCTTCTCGCCGCGCTCGTCGCGTTGGCCCTTGTCGTTACTCTCACGATGATGCGCGGCACGCTCGGCAGGGCGAACCGCGCGGCGAAGTTCGCACAGATGTTCTCGAACGATCGCGCCATCAACGTCCTGGCCGCCGCCCGAGTGCTCCTCTTCGCGTCTCGCGACGTCTGGTTTGTCGTCGGGCTCCCGGTGTTCCTTCGCTCCGAACAACACTGGAGTTTCTGGCAGGTCGGGGCATTTCTTGCCGTTTGGGTGATTGGATACGGAGCCGTCCAAGCGACCGCCCCAAACCTCTTGCGGCGAAAATCGAGCGGGGCCAGCGCTGAACCGACTGGCCGAACCGCGACGTGGCTCGCGTTCGCCCTCGCAGCGTTTCCGGCTGGAATTGCCCTGGCACTGTCGTCGAGTCTCGATCCGTCACTTGTCGTGGTTGCCGGCCTGATCGCGTTCGGCGTCGTATTCGCACTCAACTCGGCCGTCCACTCGTTCCTGATCCTCCACTACGCCGAGGGCGACAAGGTGGCGATGAACGTCGGCTTCTACTACACCGCGAACGCGGTCGGCCGACTCTCGGGCACGGTCCTGTCAGGTGTTCTCTATCAATGGCGCGGCCTCGAAGCGTGCCTCTGGGCCGCGGTTGCTTTCGTGGTCGGCGCCGGCGTACTCAGCGTTCTGCTTCCCTCCGGCGCCCCCGAGGGAAGCGTCGCACCGGCAACTAGTGGTGTGACACGGAAATAGTGATGGGGTTCCGGCGGCTGCGGCACTTCGGCATGCGGCGTCCTTGATCCCTCACAGATTCCCGATCTGCTCGGGATACCGCGTCCTTGCCTGCCTCGGCCTCGCTCACCGGAACTACCACCCATTTCCGTGTCACACCACTAGAGCGTCGCGCTTGGCAGAACGTTCGACGCGCGCGGGAGCCCGATCGGATTGCGAGCAAGTCCGGCTTTCGGGCACGGATGATCGCCCCGCTGGCGTGGTCGTGCACCGGGTGGGTGGTCTGGATTTCGATTCCTATAACGCCGGAGACCTCAAGCGCTGAACGAAACCCAGCCTCGGTCAGCGCGCCCGCGCCACAACCGCAGGAGCCCGGTACCGCCGATGTCGCAAGGGCCGCCGCCGCGTAGCGCTCGCGGACCATCGCTTGTTTCGCCAGCGCATCCGCAACTGCCTCCAGCCGCGCCGGTGGCGCAGCATGCCGACTTAAGGCTCGCCGCAGGTTGCTTGAGCGGCTGGGGCGCAGCACGTCGAGCTGGGCTCGGTTAGCTCAGCCATGTCGTGAACTCCTCGAGTGCCCCGGGGGGAAGGGAGTAGTACGCCCACCGGTGGCGGCGCTCGATACGAACCAGCCCAGCATCGACGAGTTTCTTGATGTGGTGTGAGAGCAAGGACTGCGAGACGGCGAAGAGGGCGATCAGCTCGCACTGGCAGACGTCGTGCTCGCTTCGGCGCAGCACGTCGAGGATGTGCACCCGAAGCGGCACCGCAAGGGCCCCCGCGACGACGGCAATCCTCTCGGCATCGAGTGAGCGGTCCAAGCCGACCGACGGCTCCCCGCAGGTCTCGGCGGACGGGCCGGCGGAACGGGTGGGAAGCGGCGCGTTCATCTTGACCATGACTGTTGTGAGACCAGCGGAACGTAGCGCACTGGGCAGGTCATATCAACAGATCTTGATGGGAGACGGCCACGGTCCGACGAGGACGGTGCCGACGCGAATGACAGCCCCGTCGGGCCTCGCGGGAGAAGGGGAAGGGAGGGGCGCTCCCGACGGGCGCCCCTCCCTTGCTCACCGCGACGACGCGGTGGTAGCGACTGACCGCACCTGGGGGGTTGGTCGTCAGCCGCGCAACGACAGTCTTGCGCGCGCCGCCGCGTTTCAGGTTAACCCCGGGTGAGTGTTGCGTGAACGCTTGGTCGCGCCCGAGCCCCGAAACCCAGCTCGTTCACCGTCTGGTCACCGCTTCGTAACGGTTCCGGTGTCACCGTCCGTGCCGCACGATCGAAACTCTCAAGGAGGACTCTGTGGCAAAGCGCCGCACAATCGGACGACGCGCATTGGTCATCGGTGCCGTCGCCGCCTGCTCGCTCCCCGTCGCCGCGTTTGCGACCGGTTGGATGGACTGGGGGCTTAACCACCAAAAGGACACCGAGAAGCGCTCTGAGCGGCTCTTCGGTTTTGGTAACCCACTTCAAGCAACTGCGACACCGAGCCAGGGCGCCCGCGGCGCTGGTTCCGTAGCACTGGCCGGAGGCCTCAAGGCCGAGCTCGTCACCGACAAGATGGCCCAGAACGGCGACATGATCGCCTTCTGGCCGACCGACTCGAACCCCGAGTGGGCGATCGTCTGCATCGAGAACGCCACGACGATTCCCGGCGTTCAGCGCGTCAAGCTGAACGGCGCTGACAAGGGCAAGGTCGAGACGATTCTGACGGGCACGGTCGCCTGTGACGGTATCCGCCGGACCGCCTGGGGAACGATCCTCGCGACCGAGGAAGTCTCCGACGGTTGGGGCCTCGAGATCTACAAGCCGCTCGAGACGACGGGCGTCACCTTCACCCGCGTCGACGTCAAGAACGCCGCGGGTGCCGTCACGAAGAAGGCTGGGACCGTCGAGGGCGGCACCAACCCGCAGAACGTGGTCCCGCGTCCTGCGCTTGGCCGGTTCGCCTGGGAGGGCATCGCCGCCTTCGCCGACGGTTCGGTCTACGCAGGTGACGAGCTTCGCCCGACCAGCCGCAAGAACGGCGGGGCGATCTTCAAGTTCGTGACCTCGAACACCGCCAAGGCCGACAACGCCACGCCCGCCAACTCGCCGTACGCGAAGGGGGACCTGTACGCGCTCGAGGTCGGCATCGGTGACGTCGGTCAAGGAACGCAGTTTGGGAAGGGCAAGTGGGTCGGCCCGATCGACGCGGCGAAGGCCCGTGACGAGGGTATCGCGAAGGGCACCGGCTACTACCGGCCCGAGGACATGCACCAGGACCCGATGGCCGAGGCGGCCGGACGCAAGCGCATCTGCTGGACGAACACGAACCGGTCGGCGCTCCGCAACTACGGTGAGGTGATGTGCCTCGAGGACCGTACGTACGAGAACGACCTGATGCTCCGTCGGGCGAACCCCGCCCAGCCGATCGCGAACTTCAAGACCGGCACCGTGCCTGAGGTTCAGCTCTTCGTCGCGGGGAACCCGCGCATGAGCCAGTTCGACAATCTCGAGTTCCAGCCGAAGACGGGGATCGTCTACATCATCGAAGACACCCCTGTGATCGGCGGTAAGGAGTTCCCTGGTGACGTGTGGGCCTGCCTGCCCGATGGCGCGGACAGGGATCTCCTGACCGACGGCTGTGTGCTCGCGATGTCGGTGAGGACCGGCGAGTACGACAGCCCAACGGCGTACGGACCGATGGGTGAGCAGCTCATCGACTCCGCGGAGCCAACTGGACTCATCTTCGACGCCTCCGGCGAGAAGGCGTACCTGAACATCCAGCACTCCCCCGACAACCCGGCGACGCCAACCGTCGACGAGTCAAAGACGGATGAGATGCTCGTGATCTCCGGCTTCCAGCCAAACAAAGTCACACACGAAGGCTCCGACGGCGGGCTGTACGACTTCAACAACCGCTAGCGGGTCTTGCGCGATCCCGTTGTCTCGCCCATAGGGCGGGGCAACGGGGAACGACATCAGGGCGCCCATATCCCGCGTCCCTGTGCCGGACCCTCGCCCCGGTCCGGCGGGTGTTGGGCGGCGGCAGCGCCAACACCCAGTACCGAGTCGTCCGGGTTCACGACCCCACACGTGAGCCCGGACGACGATTCTTCTTCGAGACTCAGCGCCCCCCCTGCTCCTCGTCACGCTGTTCGGCCTCGACCTGTCTGCGCAGCTCGCGGAAGCCAACGCCCTCGAGGAGCAGAAAGAGGAAGCCAAGCGCAACGCCGATCGCGGCCTCGGTGAACTGCAAGACGATCGAGAAGGCGATCGCCGTCGAGCTTGCCACGCCGTAGGTCGCCGTCAGCGGAAGAACCGCGGCGGCCTGGAAGACGAGCAGGTTCCCGGGGAGCACCGGAAAGATCTGCGCGAGGGTCACCGTCACGAGCAGCAGGCCGGCGCCGCCCCAACCGACCCGCTCGAGGCCGAAGGCCCGGAGCGTGCAGTAAATCCCCGTCCATTGGCAAAGCCATGTTCCAAGTGATCCTCCCCCCACGATCGCGACTTGGCGCGCGCTGCGCATCCCCAGGTGGCTCTCGTGTACCGCTTGCCAGACGCCCGAGAGCGCGCCGCGCGCCCTTCCCCACAACGTGCTCGTGTTCAGCCAATCGGGAAAGTTGGCTTTCGGCTTGCGAAGCAGCGCGACCACGACAAACGAGAGGCACGCCACGCCGATGCTCATGGTGATCCACCAGACCGTGCTCGGGAGCGGCAGGAATGCCCCGATTGCGGCGACGATCGCAACCCACGCGATGGTCGTCATGAGGTTCACCGTCACGACCGATCCGACGAGGGTGCTCAGGCGCACGTCGTCACCGGCCCGGGCGAGCCGTCGTCGCAAAAGCATCACCTTCACCAGCTCACCGACGCGCGCCGCGAGCACGGTGTTGAAGAGGAAGCCGACCATCAGGGGGCTCAGAAGGTCGATGAACCGCGTTCGCTGGGCGACTGCCGGAAGGCCATCGACGACGCCTTTCCACGCGACACCTGTCATCACGACGGAGGCGAAGTTGGCGAGGATCGCGAGTGTGAGCATCCCCCACGAGTCGAGCGCGAAGGCGGTCTTGATGGATCCGACATCGACCCTCCACCACACGAGTCCGGCTGCCGCGAGGATCAGCACGATCCGCGCGGGCCAACCAAACAGTCGCCGAATGACCGCGCGGCGAGTTGAAGGGGTCGCTTGGCTCACGACGCCGCGAGCTCAGCCAGGGTGACGAGTTCGAGGCCGCGAACTCGGGCCGTCTCGATCACCGTCGGGAGCGCCTCGGCGGTCTGGTCGCGCCGACGTTCCGGGGCCCAGCCGTCGGCGTCGTGGAGCAGGACGACCGCACCCGGATGGAGCGCCGCTGTGGTTCGGTCAGCGATCGTCTGGGCGCCCGGGTCTACGGAGTCCCAGACGCCGGTGCTCCAACCGGCTGTGCGGTAGCCGGCCGCCTTGACAGCCCGGGCGCTCAGCGGTCCACGGAAGCCGTGCGGCGCGCGAAACCAGGGTGTCATCCCAGGACGACCGAGCGCCGCCTCGACCGCGTCTTCTGTGCGGCGCAGCTGATCGGCCACGTGACGCCCACCACGGAAGACGAGAATGCCGTGGTCATACCCATGGCTTGCGATCTGATGGCCGTCAGCGGCGATACGGCGAACGATGTCGGGATACCGCTCGACCTGCCGACCTAGGAGGAAGAAGGTCGCCCGCGCGCCGTGGCACTCAAGCGCGTCGAGTATGGCCTGCGTCGACGGTCCCGGGCCATCGTCAAATGTCAGCGAGGCCCGCGCGAGACGCCGGTTACCGTGTCGGGTGACGGCCCCAAAGACGGGGCTATTGCGGGCGAAGGCGCCCCACGTCGCGACCGATCCGATGGCGACAACGAGCCCGCCTGCAAGCGGTGATCGTCGAGCGAGGACGGCGGCGCCAAATGCCAACCCAACCCCCGTGGCGGCCGCGAGCCTGACGGCGCGAGCCTTCGTTGTCGGGTCGTTGGTCCCGGGCCGCACGCCTGGATCGTAGCGAGGCCGGCTGCGTGCATTGCGAGCTGGCACTTGACCGCTGAGAGTGCCAGCGGGCGGGTCCTGGCTATACTTGGGGCCGACGAACGCGCCAGATGGAGCCCAGACGTGCCGGTCTACGAGTACCGCTGCCTTAAGAAAAAGCATCGCTTCGAGGTCCTTCAGCGAATGAGCGAGGACCCCGTCGAGAACTGCGAAGTGTGCGGCGCACCCGCCCAGCGCGTACTTTTTGCCCCGGCGATCCACTTCAAGGGCAGTGGGTTTCACAACACCGACTACGGAACCAAGAAGCGTCCTCGCGACGATTCGGGGGGCTCCTCAGACGCTGGCACCTCCAAGGACGGGGCCAAGGACGGCGCCGCGAAGGACTCGGCTGGATCGTCGAACGGAAACGGCGACGGCCCGAAGGTGAAAGAGGCCACGCCAAGCGATACGGCCGCGAGGGCGACCGGGCCGTGAACGCCGACGAGCAAGGAGGCGCCTCAGGGCGCCGGGTTGCCCTGCTCCTCGTGATCTGTGTCGCGCTCGTCTTCGTGGTTCAACTCGTCGCGCTTGCCACGGGGCACCTCGCCCTCGCTGGTGCCTGCGGCGTGGTCTTCATCGCGGCGTGGTTCGCGCTGCGCTCCTGGCAGCGCCGCTCCGGCCGGCCGTAGCGGTCCCTGGGCGGCAGCGCCCGCCCGCAGCTCCTCAAGCCGCGCGTTCAGACGCGCCTCGACTCCGCGACCTGTGGGCACGTAGAAGCGCGCCCCGAGCAGCGGCTCCGGCAGAAGCGATCCGTCCATCACGCCGTTGGGTGCGTCGTGTGGATAGCGGTACCCCTTCCCGTGCCCGAAGTTCTTCGCGTTGGCTCGGCTCGCGTCGCGCAGGGCGATTGGTGGTCGCTTCGCGCCCCGCGCCTCGACATCGGCCAGCGCCGCGCCGATGGCCCGGTAGGCCGCGTTCGACTTGGGAGCGAGGGCGAGGTAGACGACGGCTTGGGCGAGAATGATCCGGGCCTCCGGCATCCCGACGAACTGGACGCCCGCCGCCGCCGCCGTCGCCACTGAAAGCGCCGTCGGGTCGGCGTTGCCAACGTCCTCTGAGGCCGCGACGATCAGGCGACGGGCGATGAACTTCGGGTCCTCGCCGCCGTGAATCATCACGGCGAGGTAGTAGATCGCGGCGTCCGGATCGCTTCCGCGAATCGACTTGATGAACGCGGAGATCGTGTCGTAGTGCGCGTCGCCCTCGCGGTCGTAGACGACGGATCGCCGGCCGTCGGCGAGCGCGATCGCCTCGACGCCAAGGGGCCCCGGCCCAGACATCGCGGCGGCGGCGTCGAGGAGGTTCAGCGCGTGGCGAGCATCTCCTCCGGCTCGGGCGATGAGCGCCCGTCGGGCGTCGGGACCCAACGTGACGCGCCCGGCAAGCCCATCGGCTCGCTCGCAGGCCCGGTCAAGGAGTACCCCAAGGGAGTCATCGCTCAACGGTTCGAGCGTGAGCACACGCATCCGCGAGATGAGGGCGGCGTTGACCTCGTAAAACGGGTTCTCGGTCGTCGCGCCGATCAGCGTGATCAGTCCATCTTCCACGCCGGGAAGGAGCGCGTCCTGCTGCCCCTTGTTGAAGCGGTGGATCTCGTCGAGGAAGAGCACCGTACGTCCGCCGCTTGCCAGCCGGTCGCGGGCTCGAGTCAGTACCGCCCGCACGTCGGCGAGCCCAGCCGACACGGCCGACAGCTCCTCGAACGTGGCCTTCGTCGATTGGGCGACGACGCGCGCAAGGGTCGTTTTCCCGCACCCCGGCGGTCCGTAGAGAATCAACGACGGCACCCGGTCGGCGGCGATTGCTTGGGCGAGGAAGCCAGCCCCTCCGAGCAGGGCCTCCTGCCCGAGGACCTCCGCGATGGTCATTGGGCGCATACGCGCGGCAAGCGGTCGCTCGGCCGCGAGGCGGTCCTCGACGAGCGCTCCGAAGAGGTCGTCGGCCTGGCCACTCACGTCTTGCACCCGTGGTCGAGCGCGACCAATCTCAGGGAACGCCGATTAGCCCCTCGCTTGCACGGCCTCGGTCCGTCTATGGTGACAAAATGACCGCCGACCGCCGAATTCGGGCCGAGGACCTCCTCGCACAACTGCGCCAGCGGGGTCCGGCTCATGCCGATCCCGCGCCGCTCGAACGCATGGCGTCCGCGGGGGCGAGCGTCCGGAGCCTCTCGGAGTTCGAGCTGTTATGCCCGGCCGAGCGCATCGGAATCTCCCGCGGCGCCTACGTCGCGCTCTTTGGCCCCCTCTTCGGAGAGTTCGAGTGAGCTGAAATCACCGCCGCGGGTGCCGAGGCTGCGCCCCGGCCGCCACCACCATGCGTCAGCCATGACGCGCTGGCACCGCACCAGCACGAAGCCCGCCGTGAGGGCGGCGAGGAGCCCGACGATGGGGGTGGCCCGACCCCCATCGGTGCCGAAGAGTCCGCTCGGAGACGGGACACGCTGGCCCTCGATCGCCGCGTAGGCCTTGCCGCCCGAGAGCGGGCCAAAAATCGCTCCCCAGCCGACGAAGACGAGACCCGCGACGATCAAGGCGGCCGGCACGAATGGCTTCGGGAGCCAGCGCCGGGTGAGCACCACCAGTGCGGCGAGGACGAGTGCAACGGCGCAAACGATGACGAAGCCCCGCTTGGCGGCGTTGAGGGGCTCATGATTTCGGAGCAGTCCGATCGTGCGGATGTCGTTGGCCGTCGTCCAGCGATGGTCGAACGCATAGGCGAAGATGACTCCCCACGCGACCGCCGCCAGCAGACCACCGGTGACCACGCCGGCGACGGCCCGCAGGGCCGCTCCGGCCGCCCCGCCCCAGCCACTCTCCGTCGCGCTCATGGCGTCGAGGCTACCAAGCGCGAGCCGCTCATTCGTCGTCAGGCATCGCGTCTGGGTTCGCTCGCAGCCAGGCGACTTGCAGGTAGAGCGTCCGATCGTCAACGTCACGGTCGAGTTCGAACCTTCCCGAGCAGAGCGGGCACACGGTCGAGTCCATAAATGACGGAATGCCGTCGAGGTCCACGACACCCGTCGGAAAGAGCACGAGGTCGCCGAAGCAGCCGGGGCTCGGACATCGCACGCGAGCGTCGACGTTCGCGAAGGCGCTTCTCGGGATTCGCTGGCGCTGCGCCGTCACCAGTCGCTCGCCAAGATGCGCTCGGGCCTCGGCGGTGCGATCCGGTTCGAGCGACCTGCGTGCAACACGGCGGTAGCCTTGCAGGCCGCACCGGTGCCTGTTATCACCGACAGGGTAATTGCTAGAATCCCAACGTGGTTTACTGGGAAATGCCCCACCCCTGATGAGGAATCTCTAATGGCTTCCAACTACCAAGACCTTCTCGGCGCTGCCCGCGAGGTCATTCCCGAGATCGAGGCATCCGAGCTGGCCGAGCTGCTCGCTGGTGACGCGGCCCCGCTCGTCGTCGACGTGCGCGAACAGGGTGAGTGGGACGAAGGCAACATCCCGGACTCGGTCCACATCGCGCGTGGCTTCCTTGAGAGCCGCATCGCTTCGAACGCGGCGACCGATCGAACGATCGTGGTCACCTGCGCGAGCGGGATGCGGTCGCTCCTTGCCGGGCGGACACTCCACGAGATGGGCTATGAGAACGTTCGCAGCCTCGCCGGCGGGTTCACCCGGTGGAAGCAGAACGGGAACCCGGTCCGTGTCCAGAAGCGGCTCACCGCCGACCAGCGCAGCCGCTACAGCCGCCACATCCTGATCCCCGAGGTCGGGGAAGAGGGCCAGCAGCGCCTCCTCGATTCGAAGGCACTCCTCATCGGCGCCGGCGGGCTCGGTTCACCCGCCGCCTACTACCTGGCTGCCGCGGGCGTCGGGACCCTCGGGCTTGTCGACGATGACGTCGTCGATGCGAGCAACCTCCAGCGCCAGATCATCCACACAACCGATCGCGTGGGGATGCTCAAAGGCGAGTCGGCCAAGATCGCGATCGAGGCGCTGAATCCGGACGTGCAGGTGAACGTCCACCCATTCCGGGTCACGAAGGAGAACGTCCTCGATCTCATCGCCGACTACGACGTGGTGATCGACGGCGCCGACAACTTCCCGACGCGCTACCTGATGAACGACGCCTGCCTGATGGCGAAGAAGCCGCTCATCCATGCAAGCATCCTTCGCTTCGAGGGTCACGCCTCGGTCTTCCTGCCCTACGACGGCCCGTGCTACCGCTGCCTCTTCGCCGAACCGCCACCGCCGGAGCTTGCGCCGTCCTGCGGCGAGGCCGGCGTGCTCGGGGTGCTCTGCGGCGTGATGGGCAACATCCAGGCCAACGAAGCGATCAAGGTGCTCCTTGGAATTGGCGAGTCGCTCTCGGGCCGGCTCCTGATCTACGACGCACTTGAGATGAGCTTCACGGAGCTGAAGCTGCGTCGCGACCCGGATTGCCCCGCCTGCGGACCGAATGCGAACCTTGAATTCAAGGACTACGAAGCCTGGTGCGCGGGCATCGGCCGTCACGCCGAGCCAGCGGGAGCCACGGCGTGAGCCTGGTTCGCCTACCTCCCGTGCTCCGTGCGGCGGTCGGCGGGATGCGCGAAGTGCCCGTCACGGGGGCGACGGTCTCGGAGGTGCTCGACAACCTCTACGACGCGCACCCGGCCGTGAAGGCTCAACTCCTGACTGCCGACGGTGAGCTGCACCGGTTCGTCAACATCTACGTGAACGACGAAGACGTGAAGCTGCTGTCGTGGCTCGACACTCCGGTGGGTGAGAACGACACGGTCCTGATTCTTCCCGCGATGGCGGGTGGGGCGGACGCCCGGTGAACGTTCTCGGGCTCGCGCCGCCGCCCATGTCGGTGATGCCGGACATGATCGCGGCGATCGGCAATACGCCGCTCGTCGAGCTCTCGAAGCTCTCGCCGAATCCGAATGTCCGGATTCTCGTCAAGCTCGAAAGCGCGAACCCAACCGGATCGATCAAGGACCGCACCGCAAAGTCGCTGATCGAGGACGCTGAGCAGCGCGGGATGATCCAGCCCGGCGACACCATCATGGAGCCAACGTCGGGCAATACCGGCATCTCGATGGCCATGATCTGCCGGATCAAGGGCTACAAGCTCGTGGCCGTGATGCCCGAGAGCGTCACCGAGGAGCGCCGCCAGCTCCTGAAGATCTACGGGGCCGAGATCGTCGAATCGCCCGGCGAGCTGGGCTCGAACGGATCCGTCGCGAAGGCGATCGAGCTGTCGGCCGAGCACGGCCTTTACATGCCATACCAGTACGGGAACCCCGCCAACCCGCGCGCCCACTACGAGGGCACGGCGGAGGAGATCGTTCGCGACTGCCCCGAGATTGACGTGTTCGTCGCTGGCCTCGGGACGGGCGGCACACTGATGGGCTCATCCCGGCGGCTGAAGGAGCACCGCTCCGACATTCAAATCGTCGCGTGCGAGCCGCTGCAGGGCGACCCGGTGAGTGGCCTGCGCAGCCTCGAGGACGGCTTCGTGCCCCCGATCCTTGACCTGTCTCGGCTCGATCGAAAGCTCCTCGTCTCAAACCACGATTCGCTCGTCATGACCCGCCGCCTGGCGTCTGAAGAGGGAATCTTCGCGGGCGTTTCGTCCGGGGGGGTGGTCCACACCTGCGCGCGCATCGCGTCGGGAATGGATCGCGGCACGGTCGTCGGCATCATTTGCGACAGCGGTTGGAAGTACCTGTCGGCCGGTATCTGGACGGGCGACATCGAGGATGTCGAGGAGCGGCTCGACAACGGCATTTTCTGGTGAGGCTGCCGGCGGGGCTCGCGACGGACCTCGTCGCCCACGCGACGGCCGACTTCCCGAACGAGTGCTGCGGGATGGTGGCGGGCCAGGACGGAACCGCGACTCGTGTGCTTCGCTCGACAAACGCCGAGGCGAGCCCGTTCATGTACGTCATCGATCCGCGTGAACAGATGCGAATCATGGACGACATCGACGACGCGGGCGAGGATCTGCTGGCGATCTACCACTCGCACACCCGCTCGGCGGCCTACCCTTCGCGTACGGATGTCGAGCTGGCGTTCTACCCCGACACGCTCTACCTGATCGTCTCGCTGCAGGATCGGGAGAAGCCGGACATCCGGGCGTTTCGCCTCCGACGCGACGCGCCTGATGGTGAACAGATCTTCGAGGAGTCGGTCGAGATCGTCTGATCCACAGAGGCCGCTCGTCGCTCGCCTACGAGGATCAACGCTAACCTGGCCGATGGCTGGGGAGCAGGTGTCGGGCCCCAATTGATGCGCTAGCATCACGTGTATGCGCACGACGCTAAGCCTCGACGATGACATCCTCCTCGCGGTCAAGGAGCGAGCGAAGCGCGAGCGGCGCAGTGCCGGAGAGGTGCTGTCCGATCTGGCGCGACAGGCGCTGACGGGACAACACCGTCCGCTGGGAGACCGGCCGGCTGGCAAACACGGCTTCGAGCCGCTGCCGCCGCGCGGGCCAGCGGTCTCCAACGCGCTCATCGACCGACTCCGCGAGGACGAGCCTGAGTGAGGCGGGCACTCTTGGACGTAAACGTTCTCCTCGCCCTGCTCGACAGCGACCACATTGATCATCGGCGGGCGCATGACTGGCTGGATGAAGAGATCGGACTGGGATGGGCTTCATGCCCGATCACCGAGAACGGCTTTGTGCACATCATCAGTCAGCCGCGCTACCCGAGTCCGATCTCACCCGCTGAGGCCATCGGTCTCTAGTGTCCTGATTCATTAATTCGTGGTCGGTTTTGGCGGCTGCGACGCTTCGCAATACGGCGTCCTTGGTTCCCGAATATTCCCGATATGCAGGGAAACACTGCGTCCTTGTCTTGCTCGGTCTCGCTCGCCAAAACTGCCCACGAATTTTCGACTCACGACACTAGGGCCGAGCGTGCGAGAGCGAGCACCACGAGTCCTGGCAATGTGACGTCAGCATCCTTGATGCGCGGATCGTTGACAGGTCCCGGCTTCTCGGCCCTCGACAGGTCACCGATGCCTATCTGCTGGCGCTGGCAACGGCGCGCGGTGGACGCTTCGTCACCTTTGATCGGGCGCTCTCGCTCGCTTCGGTCTACGGCGCGACGACGGAGCACCTCATCGTCTTGTAGCAGGAGCCGAGAGCGCGATTTTTGTGCGGGCTTGCCGAAGCAGCCGTGCACCTGCGAATGAGTGGACTTGGCGTCCGTCCTCAGGGGTGCGTCGCGAGCAGCTCGATCGCGCCCTGGGCGGCTCCGATCGCGTCGTCCTCCGCGAACGGCGCGTTGGGATCTGACGCGGTCACGGCGAGCGCGAAGACGCGCCCATCGTCTCGAACGAGGCGCCACGTGACCGAGAGGACGCCCGGCTCGGATCCGCCCTTGAACGCGACCCGAGACCATCTCGGCCCGACCGGAACTCCGGGGTTCTTCTCGAGGATCGTGTTCACCGGCGACAGCCCCGGACGCTCGCCGAGCCGTCCAAGGGCCACCACGGCTCGCACGAGGTCTGACGGCGACGCAAACCATTCGACCCCGCCGATTTCGCGCGGCGTTGACCAGGCCGCCACACCGCCGCTACCAAGGCGCAGCGGCGAGCGGTCGGCGTCGAGTCGCTCGAGGATTCGGCGACGTTCCGCCTGCCCGGCCGCTGCGTATCGGGAGACGAGCGGCGTTGGCGTCGCGGTCGCCTTGAGCTGAAAGAGGTTGCGGGTGGTCAGAAGCGGAACGTTGCGCCCGACGTTCTGGTTTCCCATTTCGCCCATCGCTCGCTCGACCGATCGGCGACCCACGAGCCCGATGAGGTGGTCGGTGGCGGTGTTGTCGCTTTCCGAGATCATGCGCGTCGCGAACTCGCGCACCGACAGGGACCGTCCCACCGGCGAGTCTTGCAGCCGTCCACTGGGGAGGCTCTTGTAGCGGTCCGCGATCACCAGCGGCTGTGCCCAACGTGTGCGGCCGTCGGCGACCGAGCGTGTCAGCGCTCCGAGGACGTAGAGCTTGAACGCCGATCCGACGGGCTGCGCAAGATCTTGATTCAGCGTCGCGATCGGAGACGGTGTGCCGTCACGGCCGACCTCGACGGCGAGCAGGCCTTGGCTGCTGCCCACCTTCGCGAGTGCGTCCCGCACCCCTTGCCAGCTTGTCGGGCGCGCGGTCGTTGATATCGGCTGAGCCTGCAGACCGGCGATGCGCCCGCTTGCGTCGAGCTCCATCTCAATGCCCGCCCGTCCTCCGGCTGCGTCGATGACCTCGATCGCGAGTTGCGTTGTCGTGGCCGCCGGCATGGCCACAACCCGATACGGCCCCTTCGCCGCGAGTTCGGCGAACACGTCCCGCACCTGCTTTGGTGGGACTGCCGCCCGAAATGTCGGCGAGAAGCGCCGGATGATTTCGGCGTCGTTCGGGATCTTGGCCCCATTCAATATGGCGACCACCCACGACATGTGACGCCCGGGCGCGGACGTCGGCAAGGCAACTGTTGTGGCAGCCGGAAGCGGTTTGCCTGCCGCCGTGCTCGACGATGCGCTGGTTGCGGCGGGGGTCGAGGCGCCGCAACCCGTCGCGGCGAGGGCGGTTGCGAGGCCCGCCAGGGCGCCCAGCGCCGCCACTGATCGATGTCTGGATCGCACCTTGGTTGTCATTGTTGGAGAATCGCGTGACGGGCCGCCGCCCGCGTCATCCGCTCGGCGGATTCGGGATCGTCAATTCGAAGGAGGCCGTCGTTCCTTCTGGGTATGAAGCCGGAGGGGAGCAACGTGAGGTGCGGGCAACCGATCCGCGGGGCCGGAGGCTCCGGCCCCGCGCGACGCGACGGCTAGATCCGTCCGCTGAACGTGTTGCAGTCGTCAGGGTTGCCGCTCTGGAAGCCCGTGCCGAACCACTTCTCCCGTTGCGCAGAGCTGCCGTGTGTCCATGATTCAGGTGTGACGCGCCCCTGGAACTTCTCCTGGATCCGGTCGTCGCCGACGGCCTCGGCGGCGCCGAGTGCGTCGCGGATGTCCTGCTCCGAGACCTTCGTAAGGAAGCCGGTTTCAATTGCGTGGCTCGCCCAGACACCGGCGTAGCAGTCGGCCTGTAACTCGGAGCGAACTGCGCGGCTCTGGGTGCCCTGGCGGTCGTTACCGATCTGGTCGAGCGTTCCGAGGAGATCCTGAACGTGGTGGCCGTACTCGTGGGCCACGACGTAGGCCTGCGCGAATGGGCTGTTGGTCGCGTCGAGCTTGTCCCGGAGGTCGTTGAAGAAGCCGAGATCGAGGTAGACCTTCTTGTCGCCCGGGCAGTAGAACGGGCCGACCGCGCTTGAGGCCTCTCCGCACGCCGTACTCACGCCGCCCTCGAAGAACACCGTTGAGGACTTGGTGTAGCGGAGGTTGCTCCGCGTGAACTCGCCGATCCAGTACTTCTGGATGCTGTTCACAAAGCCGACCATCCGGCAGTCCTCACGCGTGTTCGCGTCGGCGCCGGTCGCACACGTCCCGCGGATCTCCTGGCTGGCGACCTGGCCGCTCGAACCTCCGCCCGCCGACTGGCCGTTCAGCTGGTCGAAGACGTTGCCGCCGCTCCCACTGAACGGGTTCCCGCCGAGGAGCAGCGTGATGATGATCCCGATGATGCCGAGGGCACCGCCACCGGCGGCCATACCTCCGCGACCACGACCGCCGCCGCCCTGCCCACGAATGTCCTCGACCTCACTCGTGTCGAGCTGCACATCGTCGTCAAACTCGGCCATGCCGTATCCCTCTCCCGATGCCGGGGCGCGTCCGCGTCGCGCGCTCGGACGGGAAAGTACCGGAGACATCGCGGGAGGGGGGCAGACCGGCGCGGGGCGTGTCGCGCGCGCGGGGGCCTCAATGTCACGCCGCTGACCTCTGAGAGGGGTTGGGCGCGCCGCACGCCGCCCTTTCAGAGGTCAGAGGATCCCTTCAGTCATTCGGCGCGCCTTGCGCCCTCTCGATTAGCCGGTAACCGAAGGGCGTGCCGACGCTGCCGCCGCGAGGACCATCACGGAGGCGGCCGCCTGGGCGGGAAGGGCATTGCGGTAGTCGACCCGCGCGAGCCCGACGAGTTTCTTCGTGGGCGCCGTGCGGCTTACCCGGACGATGGCGCCAAAGGCGACGCGTAGACCGGGTCGGATCGCCGGCACGGTCCAGCACAGCCTGCCATGCGTGAGGTATCCACCCGTGGTCAGGGCAGTCTGGCGTTTGATGCCAGGGTGTCCGAAGTAGGTACCGGGGAGGTCGCAGACGATGACGTCGGTCGCCGTTTCGTCTCCACTGTTGTGGACCGAGATGCTCACCTTAGCCAGACCTCCTTGGCGTACGCTGCTGCGGTTGTAGCGCTTGACGATCGTGAGCTTCGGGCCGGGTTTGGTTTGCGGATTCACGATGGACTGTGTGTAGCGCCCGTTGATATCGGCTGCCCGGTAGCGAATCGTCGAGTTCCCTGACGACCCCGCCGACGGCGTAAACCGGATGTTGCCGGTCGTCGGGTCAACCACGTAGGTGCCCTCCCCGGGGATGGTTACCGTCGTCTTCCAGAGTCCGTCTGCCGGGTCGTAGATTTGGACGGTTGACGGGAGAGCTGTGGTCGGATTCGAGCCCCCGTTTCCGTTCGTCGGGATGACGATCGTGGGACTTGAGCCTCCGGCAGGGGCGGGAGTGACCGTTGGGACGGCCGCGGTGACGCGGACGCCGATCGTCTCCGTGGCGGTGGTCCCGTTCGTGTCGGCGATACGGTAGGTGACGGGCGTGGCGGCCCCGACAAAGGTCGCTAGCGCCGTGAATGTGATCTTGCCGGTGACCGGATTGACGAGGTAGGTTCCCTCGCCGGAAATCACGACGCTTGTCTTATAGACACCGTCTGCGGGGTCCCTGAGGCGCACACTCGTGGGATCGATCGGCGCCGTAGCCGCGCCAGGGGCAGCACTTGCGAGCACGTCAAAAATGGTCGGCGCGCCCGATACCGCGGTTGGTGCGGCGGCCGACGCGACCGGCTGAATGAGACCAACGCTGAACGAGACGGTCGAGCTGACCTTGACACCATCAGCGTCTGCGACTCGGTACGCAATGGGTGTCGCGGTACCGCTGAACGCGGGCAGTGGCGTGAAGGTGACTTTGCCGGTGAGCGGGTTGACGACGTAGGTGCCTTGGCCGCTGATCGTTACGCCGAGCTTGTAGACGCCGTCGGCGGGATCCTTAAGACGCACGCTAAGGGGATCAAGCGCCGCACCGCTCGTCACGTCGTTTGCCAGCAGGTCGATCGTCGCTGAAATATTCTGGACTGCGGCTCCGACGTCTGCGTTGGCGACCGGCGCCGCTTTCACTGTGGTCGTGAGCGCGGCTTGTGATGTGCCCCCGCTATTCCCAATTCGGTAGGTCACAACCGCCGTGCCGCTAAAGCTCGGCAGCGGGTCGAAGGTGACTGCGCCCGTCGTCGCGTCGACGGTGTAGGTGCCTTCTCCGCTGATCGTGACGCTTGTCTTGTAGGCGCCGTCGGCAGGGTCCTGGACTCGTACGCTCGTCGGATCAAGAGCGCCGCCCGACGCGCCGGGCAAGTCGTTCGCGGCGACATCCACGACGACGGTGGAGTCGTGCGGTGTCGTCAACGCGTCGCCGTTGGCGGTTGGTTCGTCGTCCTTGATCGTAAAGGTGGCCGTGGTCTGGGCGGCGGCGCCGCACGTCTGGGTATTGCCGAGGAGATAGGCCGTTCCCCCCGCGCCGAGGGTGACGTCGATCGTCTCGTTGCCCTCGACGACCGAGTCGTTCGCCACCGCAATCGGCAGCGGAAGGGAGGTCGAACCGTCGTAGTTTCCGGCGGGTACGGTCATCGATGCGGGGATCGTGAAGTCGGAGCCCTGAGTCGCGCTGCCGCCGGTGACCGTCAGTGGAATCGTCAGACCGCCCAAGGGTACTTTTCCGACCACGCGCACACCCGGCAGGTTGCCTCCCAGCGACTCGAGATCCGCGCTCGTTCCCGAGGCGACATCGACGTACGGGGCGACGCTGACGTCGACGTTGTCGACGAGGTTGCCGATGCTCAGGTCAAGACCCAGCAGCGAGCCGACCGCCTCGAAGCCAACCTGGGTGTTGCCCGATGCTCCCGTGTAGGTGTAGGTCCCGGAGTACCTCGTCCAGCCATTCGCGTCCGCGGTCGCGGTTGCGGAGCCGCTTACGACCGTGCCGAGCGCGCCCGCACCGCCTGTCTGCACCTGGGTCACGATTGTTCCGCTCCCGAGGGTGGTCCCGCCGATCACAAGGCGCGCGTTGTCGAGGCCAAGTCGGCCACGATGGCTGAAGGCCCACTTAACCGACTCACCCTGGCTGAGACAAAGGTCCTGGTAGAGACGCGAGTTCGTGATCGCGCTCACCTCCGCGAACACGTTGCCATGGGCGGCGGACACACCCAAGAACCCATTTGACCAGAGTTCAATCGGCGCGCAAGCCAGACCCGCTGCACAGATGTTCGCGAGGGCGGGGTGGCTCGTTTTCCAACCAGCGATCCAGGTCTGATCGACGAGCAGGGTCGCTCCGATGCTCGTGACGAAGTTGGAGACCAACGCCGGTGCCGGTGGGGAGAGAATCGGCTGCTCGAAGCTAGGGTTGAGGGAGGAGCGCTGGCTCACGGCCGAGGCCGCGGCTGGGGCCCCGAGCGCGCACGCGATCGGGAGGAGGATCGAGAGTCGGAGACGCGGTCGGGGTGGTCGGAGCTGCATCGTCGTTGCTCACCTTGCGGTCGGGGGTCTGTCTAGCGTTCATCGGTCTTGATCGGACGAAACTGAGTGAGAGACGCGAGCGAGATTCGCCATAATCGTTCTGTTGGCCTCCCTCATGCAGGGTCTCGCAGAAACTGGCGCACTGGAGGTCAGCGTGAGACGCGACCGGACCGCGCGCCAGACCACCGGGCGCGACGCTCGGAATGGATCTGGAAGCGATCCCACCGGCGACAATTTCGGCAACATAAACTTCCACCGAATTGGTCGACGTCGGGGGGCGAACCGGTGAGATGGCGCAAGCAGCAGGGCGACGACGGTCTCGTCGAGGACCGTCGGGGCGGCGGCGGCGGGTCCGGCTTCCCCGGTGGTGGGGGTGGTCGTCGCGGGATCGGCGGCCTCGGCGCCAACGGGCGCAGGAGCGAACGACGTTCCCGCTGGCGCCCCTGCTGCCGACAAGCAGAAGGAGTTCGTCACGTTCGTCGCGGTTAACGTGCAGGAGACCTGGCAAAGATATTTGCCCAGTCAGGGCAACGCTTCCAAGGCGCAAAGACGGTGCTCTTCGAAGGTTCGACGCGAACTGGCTGTGGCTTTGCGCAGGCGGGGACGGGTCCCTTCTACTGTCCCGCCGACGCCCAGGTGTATCTCCCGCTTTCGTTCTTTTCCCAGTTGAGCGACCGCTTCGGCGCCCCAGGCGACTTCGCACAGGCCTACGTCATCGCCCACGAGTACGGCCACCACGTACAGAACTTGGTCGGTACCGCCGACCAGGTCACCCAGCTTCAGCAGCAGAACCCGAACTACGCGAACGCCCTATCGGTGCGACTCGAACTGCAGGCCGACTGTTATGCCGGCATCTTGGCGCACTCGGCGTACGAGCAGCAGATCCTTGAGCAGGGCGACCAGACTCGATTGCCAGCCGCACACTCCGATCACGCAACTCCTGCGAGTACTTGCTCGCTCTTCCCATCGAGGACTCCTCTCATCCAGGGAAGCATCCCTGGAAAAAAGAACTCCGTCGAACCCAGACCCGCCCAGAGGGCCTCCGGGCCGCCGCCGCAGTTGGCGACGCGCAATCCAGCGATCGACCACGGGCCGCGTCAACTCGGAGGCCTTCACGCACGGCGACTCGAAGCCACGCGTCACATGGTTCAACAACGGTTTCCAGAGTGGCAACCCAGACGACTGCGACACCTTCAAGAACGACATTTAGCGACTCGTCCCACCGAAGCGATCACCATGAAATAGCGCCACGGTGCACCATTTTCAGGGTGAGGGTGTCCTCCATTCGGAGGGCGGTGGTGACGTTCGTCGGCGCGGCCCGGCCGGTGTTCGATGGGGTCTCGTCGCTGACCGGCTCCGTAGGACCCGGGCGTCGGTCGCTGTCGCGCATCAGTCCTTGCGATGGCCAGGCTCGAGGAGCGCCGCGCCTTCTCCCTTTGACAGTCACGAGTAGCCCGTTTTCTGACTGTCAGCGAACGACGGCGCGAAGGTCTCAAATCACACGAACTCGTCGACGGAAATGGCTTCCCGTCAGGGCCCCGTCATTCTTGACTGTCAAGACGAGGGCTATTCTTGACAGTCAAGAAAATCACGCAACGTGCGGATATGAGGCCGCTCGACGCTCGGGCGTATCTGGGCGCGCAAGAAGGCTCCGGACGGCGCTCGGAGGGTCGCACGCAGCGGGCGATTTGATCGCCCGCTGCGTCGATGAGAGCGTCCTACTCCGCGGGAGGTGGGCTTGTCCTGCGGCGCCGGCGGCGACCCGTGCCCGAGGTTGTGTCGTCAGTCCCTGAGGCCTCGCTTGGGGGAGCGGAGGCTGCGGCTTCTGTCCCCGACTCGACGCTGTTAGGCGTCACCCGACGGCTCCCTCGCCGACGCGTAGGGGCCACGTCAGCATCGGGTGCCGAATCGGTCGTTGGGGCTGGTTCTGCGACCTCCACTGGCGCCGTGACAATGTCGGCTGGCGTCGCCTCGGGGGTGCTCTCCTCGACTGGCCGGCTCCGACGTCGGCGGCGGCCGGGACGCGACTCCTCAGACGTCTCAGAAGCGGAGGCGGGGGGCATGGCCACCTGAGTCGCGACAACTGCCACCGGCTCCGGTGCGCTCACGACCTCGGGTTCGGCGACGCTCGGACGGACCGCGAACGCGGCGCCCTTGCGGCCTGCCGCGTGGTACTTGACGGCGAGGTCGAACGTCTTCGCTGCCGACTTCGATACCTTGCCGCTGGCGCTTGTCCACGTTCGGAGAACCTGCTCGCCGTCCGGTGTCGCGACACCGAGCGACTCGATGGTCGCGTGGTCGACGCCTTCGACGGTGAAGTACACCGGCTCGCCCGCGTCGAATGCCGCGCGGATCTCGTCGGCTGACATGCGCTCGAGTACGAGCACCGCGGCGCCGCCGGTCGAGCCCGCAGACGACACGTCGTCCTCATCCTCGCGAAGGTCTGACAGGTCGGCCGCCGTTGGTTCGTCGTCGCCCGAGAAACGACGGCGGCGTCGACGAGAGCCTCGCGACGGCTGCGCGGCCTCGACACGGTCGAGGTCGCTCTGCTCGATCAGCTCCGGGATCTCCGCATCGATATCGGGACCCATGAGGATCATGTCTTCGTAGGAAATCGGTACACCGACAGGGGGGAGGTCCCCAAGGCCCGGGTCCGGCGTGGCCTCGACGACGACCTCGAAGACCTCCGCGCCCTCGGGGATATCGCCGAGCGCCGCGCGGTCGTCCTGCTCGCTGGTACGCCCCTCCTCAGCGCCGCGGGGCGGGCGACGACGACGTCGACGTCCTCCGCGATCGGTCTCGGAGCGATCCTCGGTTGGGCTCATGGTCGGAGCGCCGGCCGTGCTGTCGGCGAGCTCGACACGGTAGGTGCCGCTACGCGGGTCGGTCTCGAGACGAATGTGGCCTCGAGCGGACGCGTCGTCAAGTAGCTTCGAGAACGTTCCAAAACCTGCGTCGCGTTCATCGAAGGCGGGGTTCTTGCGGCGCATGGAGTCCTTGACGACGCTCGCAAGCGGCCACTCAACACCTTCGCGTTGGAGTGCGGTGAGGGTGTCGCGGAGCATCGCGGCGACGTCGGTCGAGCCTCGACGGGAACTGCCACGGGCCCCCGCAATCGAGTCGTAAAAGATGAACTCGTCGCAGTTGGCGATCAGCAGGTCGCTCGTCGATTCGCGATTGCCGACGCCGATCACGCGCTTGTTCAGCTCGCGGAGCTTTCCGACGAGCGGCGTGAAGTCGCTGTCGCCGGAAACGATCACGAAGTTGTCGACGTGCTCGCGACTGTAGGCCAGCTCCATCGCGTCCACGGCGAGCTTGATGTCGGCGCGGTTCTTCGCGCCTTCACGCGCCGACGGCATCTCGATCAGCTCGAGTCCGGCGTTCTGCAACTGGTGCTTCGCTTCGCGGTAGCGGCTCCAGTCGGCGTAGGCGCGCTTCACGATCACGCGGCCCTTCTCGTTCAAACGGTCAAGCACAAGCGTGATGTCGAAATCGCCACGGCTCTTCGCTCCAGGGCGGGCCATGTTCTCGAAATCGACCAGCATGGCGAGGGCATACTCAGCCACGGGGTCCTCCAGGAATTTGATGTGTGTGCCGCCCGTAGGCGGCCGGATCATGCGGCAAGTGCCATGTCCGCCCGTGGGCAGACGCGGGGGATGCTATCAGCGAGCACCGCTGCGCCACCGTTCGCGCGTTTCGCGCAGCCGATCAAGGAGCTTTGGGCGACGCCCGATGACCTCAGCCGAGCCGAGCAATGTGTAGGCCCGAATTCGAATCGTTGGTGCGCCTGGTGGGGGAGGGGGTCCGCTTCGATCGAGCCGAACGTCGGTGGATCCGAGGATGCTCGATCCGTCGACGATCACGTTCACGCCGCTCGGGACCGTAACTCGCACGCTTCCGAGCATTGCGAAGGCTCGCAGAGTGACCTCGCTGTCGGTGATGACCGCGCTGCCGAGGTCGACGTCACAGTGGCCGAGGCACGCCACGAGCGTCGTCCGCTTGGCGACCTGCCAACGGCCCCGTTGGTTACCGGTTCCGAGCACTCCGATGATCGTGCGCCTGGCGTCCGCCACGGGGCTCGGTGGTCGGGCAGGGAGGTCCCGCGTCAGCACGTCGAGGTCGGCGTGCGTCATCGCCTCATAGGCCGCGCCCATTCGGTCGGTGAACTCGTCGAGGGTGAGACGACCCTCGACGCAAGACTCCCGCAGGCGAATGACTGCGTCGTCGCGTTCGGCGTCGCTTGCACGCGTCGCTGGTGGCTCGGCTTTGCGCCAAGCCGAGCGCATCACGCCGCGGCGTGGGGGTTCCTCGGACACGTTCCCGTCATTATGGAGCAAGCTCGCGGCGCTCGACGAGGACGTGCGCGGCAACCGTGAGGATGCAGATCACGCTGACGAGCACCGCGATCGTGCCAACGGGGAGCACCCCGCGAGCCGTGATGCTGGCTGGGTCGTAGTAGTGGAGGATCGAGAGCCGACCCCACGGGCGGACGAGTTCCCAGATCTGGGCGAGGTAGTTCAGGGCATAGCTCACGAGCAGGGCGCCCGCGACCCAGCCGACCACACGCCCGCCGGTTCGCACAAGTCCGGCAACGACAAGCGCGAGTGCCCCAACCGACAGGAACACCAGATATCCGCCAAGGCTCGCAAGCAGCAGACTGGTTGCGCGAACTGGGGAGAGCTGGTCGAGGACGAATGTCGAGGAGTACCCCCCGACGAAGCCAGCCCCGGAAACGATTGCGAGCGCGATGGCCATCCAGGTCGCGTGCGCTGAGAGCCACCTCCAGCGGGCAAGTGGGCGCGAGAGCAGCATCTCGGCCACACCATCTTCGACATCCCTCGCAATTCCTGCTCCCAGGGAAATCACGATGGCGGCCTGCAGTGTCAGCGCGACCGGGTGGAAGTACCCCGAGCCGAGGTAGCCGGGAGGGCTCGCGATGTCGGCGCCGTTCCCCGCGGCGAGCACACGCACGGCGGGCGGCAGTTGATCAATCAGCTCGCGAAGGAGCGCTTGGTCCGTCGACGAGAACGACAGCCCGACGATCAGCTCGAAGATGGCAAAGCCGATCGCGAGCGCGAGAACGCGACGCCAGCTGCGTCGCGCGTTCAGGGCGAGGATAACGCTCACGCGCCGTCGTCCTGGGACACGCCGTAGCGGGCCCGGAAGACGTCCTCGAGCCGAGCCGTCTCGATCGAGAGATCCCCAACCGGCAGGCCCCCGAGGCGCTCGACGAGCGCACGCGCCTCTCCACTGAACGTGAACCGGTGGGTCATTCCCGACACGTCGACCTGACCAACCCCGGGCGCGGCGTACCGCTCCGGGGCGACGAGCTGTTCGAAGCTCACCGTCACGTTCCGGACCCGTGCGCGGCGAAGCTCGTCGACCGACTCGACGACCAGGAGCCGACTGTCGCGAACCATCGCGACCCGATCACAGAGTTCCTCGACTTCCGCAAGCACATGGCTCGAGAAGAAGACCGTGCGACCCGCCTTGGCCCGGCCTGCGAGCCACTCGATCAGGCGGGCGGACATCACCGGGTCAAGCCCGCCGGTCGGCTCGTCGAGAATGATGACGGGGGGATCGTGCTCGAGGGCCGCGACGAGGCCGAGCTTTTGCTTCATCCCCCGCGAGTACTGGCGTGTGGGTCGGCGCAGTGCGGAGTCGTCGAGGTCGAAACGACGCAGGAGGTCGTCGCGGTAGATCGGTGCGCGGGTGTGAAGCGCCGCGAGCGCATCGAGGAGACGCCCACCCGCCACTTCCCGAATGAGTCCCAGCTCGCCCGGCAGGTATCCAACCTCCCGCAGCGCCGCAAGGCGACTCGTGGAAACGTCATACCCACGGATCGCGGCGCGCCCGGACGTCGCGCGGATCAACCCGATGAGGACGCGGATCGCCGTGGTCTTCCCGGCGCCGTTCGGTCCGAGAAACCCCATGCATTCGCCGTCGCTGACCTCAAGCGAAAGGTCTCGGAGTCCGGTGGTGGTTCCGTATCGCTTCGACACGCGGTCGAAGGAGATGGCGGCGGTCGGCACGGCCGGAAACGTTAGTGGGTGCGTGGTCGCGTTCGGCGGGGAGCCGACGTCAACGTCCGGGGACACCTGACCCGTGCTGGAGGGGCCCGGCACTCACACACATTCGCCCGAGGGCACGTAAGATCCAAGCGCCCGCGCACGACGCGAGCGCCTATTCCCCGTGCCCTGCGCCCGCCCGGGGACACACTCCTGACGACGACCCACGACGTGGAGGATCAGTGACCCCCGCCAAAACCAGCTCGAGCCTTTCGGTCAAGGACAACCGCACCGGTAAGGACTACGAGTTCGAGATCACCGACGGGACGATCAAGGCGATCGACCTTCGCGCCATGAAGGTCGACGACAGCGACTTCGGTCTGATGACCTACGACCCGGCGTTCATGAACACCGCGAACTGTCGCAGCGCCATCACGTTCATCGACGGTGACGTCGGCATTCTGCGCTACCGGGGCTACCCAATCGAGCAGCTCGCCGAGAAGAGCACCTTCCTGGAGGTCTCCTACCTCCTCATCTTCGGCGAGCTTCCGACGCAGGCCCAGCTCGACACCTGGTCAAGCGACGTGATGCGCCACGTGTACGTGAACGAGGCGGCCAAGGAGATCATCGGGGGCTTCCGCCACGACGCCCATCCGATGGGGATGCTCCAGGCGACGATCGGTGCGCTCGGCACGTTCTACCCCGAGTCGAAGGGCGACGAGCCCGACGTCCGCTACCGCCAGATGATCCGACTCCTCGGCAAGACGCCGACGCTCGGCGCGTGGGCATTCCGTCACATGACCGGCCGCAAGTACATCGAGCCCGACAAGAACAAGTCGTACGCGCAGAACTTCCTCGACATGATGTTCTCCGAGAGCACCATCGACTACGAAGCGAACGCGGTGCTGACCAAGGCGCTCGACGTCCTTTTCATTCTCCACGCCGACCACGAGCAGAACTGTTCGACGACGGCAGTGCGTGGTGTTGGTTCATCAGAGTCCGACATGTACTCGTCGGTATCGGCCGGTGTCGGCGCCCTCTACGGGCCCCTCCACGGTGGGGCCAACGAGGCCGTGCTGACGATGCTCCGCGGGATCGGCAGCGTCGACAACGTTCCCGAGTTCGTGAAGGCCGTGAAGAACCGCGAAGCGCTCCTCATGGGCTTCGGCCACCGGGTTTACAAGAACTACGACCCGCGCGCCCGGATCGTCAAGGGAGCCGCCGACGAGGTCTTCGAGGTGACCGGGGTCAACCCGCTCCTGAAGATCGCGGTCGAGCTGGAACGGATCGCGCTCGAGGACGAGTTCTTCATCGCTCGCAAGCTCTACCCGAACGTCGACTTCTACTCGGGCCTCATCTACGAGGCACTCGGCATCCCGGCGGAGATGTTCACGGTGCTCTTTGCCATCGGCCGCATGCCGGGTTGGATTGCCCAGTGGTCTGAGATGCGTGACGACAAGGAGCAGAAGATCGCTCGCCCGCGCCAGATCTACACGGGCTACGACGAGCGCAAGTACGTCGCGATCAAGGGCCGCAAAGCCGCGAAGTAGGCGGCTGGGCAACTGATGGTGCTCGAGGGCCCGCCATTTGGCGGGCCCTCGGTCGTTTTGGGGCTTCCCGTGGAGACCTCGGCCGCGTACCCTGTAGGCATGTCGACTAACGAAGATTTGATGCGTGCGGTCAAAGAGATCGGCCAGGAATTCGGCAAGATCGCGGATCAGGCCGGGACGTTCGTTCGGGAGGCCGCTCACCAGGTGGGCGGCTGGGCCGGAAAGGTACCCGGCATCGGCAAGGACGGCGCCGCGACGGGCGACCCGATCGAGGGCATACGCCGCCTCGGTGAGCTCCGCGACGCGGGCCTCGTCACCGAGGACGAATTCCAGGCCAAGAAGCAACAGCTGCTGGATCGCATCTAGATGTCCGACGCACCGCCGGAGTGGCTCGCCCTGGTCGACGAGCTGGAGCCGCACGTCTCGCCACGCTGGGCGCACCAGGCCCGGGAGCACGGGTCGAAGGGCTGGATCCGTCTGATCTCGATGGTCGACGCGCACAACCAGCTCTCGAATCCGACCATCGACGAGAAGATCGCGATGACGATGGTCGACCTCGCCCAAGGCCGTGAGGCCGAGCAGGCGGGCTGGACCGAGATCCAGGAACGGGCGCGTGTGGCACGCGTCACCATCGTGAGTCGCGTCGTGGACGCTGCGGGCACGGTCCTTCCCGAGGATCTCATTCCGCTCTTCATTCGTTCGGTCGACCCCACCATCGTCCAGATGTAGCCGTCGGTTGCGTCGCGTTGCGTTGTGTCAGGCACCACCGCCGGGGCGCGCAGTCGTCTCGCGTAGAGCTGGTGCCTGACACGGTGCTCGTGCCGTCAGGGGGCTCAGGAGACGAAGCGCTCGATGATCGCTTCGTTGGCGCTGTCGTCGGGAACGATGACCGACTGGCCGCCGACGGTCTGCCCGGTTCCGACGAGCCGCAGGCGGTCGCGCTTGGGGTCGTTCGTTAGCCGGGCCTGAAGCCACCCGAGCTTGATCAACTCGATCGCGCCGAGGTCGGTCGAGATGGCACGAACGAGCGCCGAACCTCGCCATGGCGCAAGCGGAAGCGAGAGGGGCGAGACGATCTTTGATTTGAGCGCCGCAACGATTTGCTGCTGGCGTTCCATCCGCGCGAAGTCGTCGCCGCAGTTGTAGCGCACACGCGAGTAGACGAGCGTCCGGGCACCGTCGAGGTGGATACGGCCAGCGTCGAAATGCTCGGTCGTCTGGCCGATGTATCCGCAATTTAGCTCGGTTGGGTTTGTCACGTCGATTCCGCCCACGGCGTCGACGACCTTCGGCAGTCCGCCGAATCGGACGATCATCAGGTGGTGGATCGGGAGTCCGGTGTAGCCACGCACGGCTCGAATCGCCCCGCGCTGGCCCCCCAGGCGGAATGCCTGGTTGATCTTTTCCCGACCAAATCCTGGAATCTCGACGAGAAGGTCACGCGGGATCGAGAGGAACTTGACTCGACCCGAGTCGGGGTCAGTTCGCATCACCATCATGGTGTCGGCCCGAGTGTGAATCTCACCTGGTCGGCCGTCGGAGCCGACGATGAGGGTGTTCTCAGGCGTCGAGAGGAGGCCACCTGAGGGCTCCGACAGGGTGGCGCGAGCCGTTGGTGTGATCCTCAGTCCAGCCTTCTCAGCCGCGCGCCACACCGTGAAAAAGCCAAAACCGGCCCAGAGGGCGAAGGTGCCGAGCATCAGAATGAGAACCCGCCGGACCCAGCCCATCGCAGTGATGCCGCGCGGCGACCACCAACGCCGCGGGAGGCGCGGCGTTTGTCGGAGCGCGGGAGGCTTTTCGCGTGGCGCGCGGGCAACATCGGGCACCGCCGGGACATCGTCGTCCGACTGGTCGTTCAGCTCCCGAAGGGCGGCGATGCCAGCTTCGACATCGCTCGCCTTGCCCCGCGCGCGGTGGCGGCGGTAGGGCTTGTTGGATGGCATCTCTGCGTCACGGTAGCATCAGCGATCCCGGAGACATCGAGGCTTTGCGGGCACTTAATCGAGGGGTATGCCCCGTGGCTGTGGTGGGAATCGACGTCGGCGGGACTGAAATCAAAGCGGGGCTCCTCGACCGGGCCGGGAGCGTCCTGGCCTCCGAGCACATCGCGACGCCTGGCGAGTCCGGCCTTCTCATCGACACAATGGAGGAAGCGTTTCGGTCGCTCGCGGCTCGCTCCGGGGAACCCGTGACGGCGGTTGGGGTGGGCCTCGCGGCGTTTGTTGAGCGACCGAGCGGCGAGGTACGCGGGAGCGTCAACACGGCCCTTAGGGCGGGGAACCCGGGCCGCGTCCTCAGCCAGCGGATCGGCCTGAGAGTCGTCGCCGACAACGACGCGAACGCCGCGGGACTTGCCGAGCACCGACTGGGGGCGGCGAAAGGGACGTCGAGCGCGATCACGCTTACGCTCGGCACGGGCGTGGGCGGGGCCGTCATCCAGGACGGTCGCCTTCTGCGAGGGGGACGCGGCCTCGGAGCTGAACTCGGACACGTCGTGGTCCGCTCTGACGGGCCACCCTGCCCAGGTCCCGGGTGTCCGAACGTGGGCTGCATCGAGTCGTTCGTCGGTGCCCGAGCGCTCGCCTTGAGTGCCTCCGCCGCGGCGGAGGGCGATCCTTCTGGGGCGCTCGCGGCCGCTCTGCGTTCCGGTGACACGCCCGGATCCCGAGTGATCGGGCGCTTGGCCGGTGAGGGTGACCCCGCCTGCCTCGACATCCTGAACCGCGCGGGCCGCGAACTCGGCGCCGGTCTTTCGAGCATCGCCAACATCTTCGTCCCCGAGGTGATCGTCGTCGCCGGAGGGGTCGGTGCGCTCGGCGAGCTGCTGATCGCCCCCGCCCGAGCGGAGTTCCAGCGCCGAGCGCTGCCGCCGTCGGTATCCGCGTCGATCGTCAGCGCCGCCTTCGGCCCCGAAGCCGGCATGATCGGCGCCGGCCTGCTGGCATTGGAGGGCTGAACCGTGACGATCGCCGTCGAGTCGGTCTCGCATTCTGAAACGTGGCACCGGTCCCGCCTCGCCGAGCGGCGCCCAATCTCGTGAGCGGCCAACTGTTTATCGTCGCGACTCCCATCGGGAACCTCGCCGATATCTCCGAGCGGGCGGCCGACACGCTTCGGACCGTCGACCTCGTGGCCTGCGAGGACACTCGCCGAACGTCGACGCTCCTTCGCCACGTTGGCTCGACCGTCAAGATGTTGGCCACGCACGAGCACAACGAGGCGGAGCGTGCACAGGAGATTGCCGCGCGAATCGAGGAGGGCGAGACGATCGCACTGGTCACCGACGCGGGCATGCCGTCGGTCAGCGATCCGGGCCGTCGAGTCGTCGCCGCGGTGAGGGCGGCGGGCCTCGATGTCGTCGTCGTGCCCGGCGCGAGCGCGGTCGAGACGGCCCTCGTGGCATCGGGCTTCCCGACCGACCTATTCACGTTCGTCGGCTTCTTTCCGCGTCAGCGGGGTCAGCTCGACGCGCTCCTCGAGCGGGTCGAGCCGTCGGGGGCCACGGTCATCGGGTTTGAGAGTCCGAACCGCGTGGCGGCGCTCCTTACGTCGCTTGCCGCTCGTGACCCCGAGCGCCATGTCGCCGTTTGCCGGGAGCTGACGAAGCTCCACGAGGAGGTCGTGGTTGGCCGAGCGACTGAACTTGCGCGACGCTTCGCGGGGATGGTTCGAGGAGAGATCACGGTTGTCCTCGCCCCGCCGCCTGCGGCCGAGCCGGGCGCCGCGGCCCTCGCAAGCGCCGCCGCTCTCGCACGGGCGGCTGGCCTTCCAACCGGCGCGGCCGCCGATCTCCTCGCGGCGATCGGCCCCTGGAGCCGAAACGACGCCTACCGGGCGGTCTTGGCGATCAAAGCGCCGTGAGGTCCGGCGACCGTGCCCTGGCTGGTAGCGAACCTTCCCGGAGGGAGCGGTTCGTCGAGCACGTCGCTGAGGCGAAGGGGCGAACCTCCCCTACGTGAGAGGTAGACGCGTCGAAATCGTCAGAAGGCCGGTGACGGGGTTTCGCGACCATCCGCCGACGCCGCCGCCGCAGGTTCGCGCCGGCGGGTAAGAGCCGCCTCCGGCGACATGACTCGCACGGTCATCGAGCCAAGGCAAACGGAGATCGCCGACGAGAACGCTTCGGCCTCATCGGGTGGACGGCCTCGGGCGGTGACGCTCGCGCTGACGTCGATCGCCACGCCAGCGATCTGGCCAAGGGCCCGGTCGGACACCCAGCCGTTCGACGTGTCGCGCGCAAGGGCCAGGCCGAGGGTCGCGGCGGCCCGGTCCGCGTCGACTCCCGCGACCTCGATATCGAGGTCCTTTGGACGCTCTTCGGAGCCCAGAAGCGCCCGCGCCGCGCTCCCGGTCACGATCCAGCGCACTCCGACCCGATCGAGCCGGGCGACGACCGCGATGAGCACCGCGTGGATCTTCGGGGGGAGGGGAGATGCCTGCCGTACAATGCCCCGCCCATGGCTGAGCGCTTCTACATCACGACGCCGATCTACTACGTCAACGCCGAGCCCCACATCGGTCATGCGTACACCACGATCATGGCCGACATTCTCGCGCGTCATCACCGTCAACGCGGTGACGACGTCTTCTTTCTCACCGGCACCGACGAGCACGGCGCGAAGATCGCCCGGGCCGCGGAGGCGGCTGGCCGCTCGCCGAAAGCCCACGCGGACGAGCTCTCGGCCAAGTTTCGCGACCTCGGCCACGTCCTAGGCGCAACCAACGACTTCTTCATCCGAACGACCGACGAGGGCCACACGACCGGGGTCCAACGGGTATGCGACGCGCTCCTTGCCAACGGTGACATCTACAAGGCCAACTACGGCGGCTGGTACTGCACGCCCTGTGAGCTCTTCTACGCCGAGGACGAACTCGGCGCCGGGCACGAGTGCCCGATCCACGGCACGCCCGCCGAGTGGACCGAAGAGGAGAACTGGTTCTTTCGCCTATCCGTCTACCGAGACGCGCTCCTCGCCCACTACGACGCCCACCGCGACTTCGTCCAACCGCAGACCCGCTACAACGAGGCGCGCCGGATCATCGAGGATCGCCTCGAGGACTTCTCGATCTCGCGCTCGCGCATCACCTGGGGCGTGCCCTTCTCGTGGGATCCCGAGCAGGTCGTCTACGTCTGGGTCGACGCGCTGCTGAACTACTGGACGGCCCTGGGATCCGCCCGCCCCGGCGAGGATCTCGCCGGCCACTACTGGCCACCCGACCTGCAGTTGATGGCCAAGGACATCCTCAAGGTCCACGCGGTGATCTGGCCGGCCCTGCTGATGGCCGCCGAACTCGAGCTACCGCGACGCCTGTTCGTGCACGGATACGTGCTCAAGGGCGGCGAGAAGATGAGCAAGACGACCGGCAACATCGTCGACCCGTTCCCATTCATCGAGGCTTATGGGCTCGACGCCCTGCGCTACTACCGGGCCCGAGAAATCCGTTTCGGCGAGGATGGCACGTTCACCGCCGAGGGCTTCGAGGGTCGCTACACCAGCGAGCTGGCCAACGAGCTCGGGAATCTCCTGAACCGCACCGTGAATATGGTCGGGCGCTACCGCGAGGGGATCGTGCCCGCCGACCCCGGTGACGATGGTGAGCTAGCCGCCGAGGTCGGCGCCATGCTGGCCGCCGTGCACGCGGCATTCGATTCGGTCGATCTCAGCCGGGCGATCGAGGAGGTGTGGGTGCTCGTGCGCCGCCTCAACCGGCT
>JANMDN010000047.1:0-24939 GCA_031376285.1 Actinomycetes bacterium | reverse complement strand
CTAGATGGTTGATTCCGAATTAGTGGTTGTAGGCGGTGAAGTGGCGACCAGGCTGACCGATGGATTGGTTGTGTGCAAGGCCGGCTGCCAGAGCGAGCATGCGCAGCGCGACGCGTACGCAGACCCCGGTGATGGTTCGCCCGCCGTGGCGTTCAAGGGTGAGTTGACCTTTGCACGTCCAAAACACCGACCAGGTCCATTGACGGATTTTCCCAAGCGATCCGTAGCGGGGCGGCTCGTCTTTACGGTCGGGACGAACGAATCGGGCGCCAAGGGATGCGATGTGGGATTCGAACTCTTGTCCCGCAAATCCCGCGTCTGCGATGACGGTGTACCCCTCGAGGTTCGCGCGTTCGAGCATCTCGGCTGCGACCCGACGCTCAGGTGCGTTTGCTGGTGCAAGCTCGAACAGGATTGGCATGCCATCGGTCGCGCACAACAGGTAGAGACGGTACCCCCAAAAGTACCGGGAATGGCTTGCACACCACCCATAGGCCGCCGATCCGGCAAGCTCAGAACGCCTCGCCGTCTCACGCGACGCGCCACACAGAACAGGTGTCGAGTCAAGCAGGCGCAGGCCGTCACAAAACGATGGGGACTCCCTGGCAAAGCGTGCAACGGCCTGGGCGATCTGAGGCCCAAGGGTACGCACGCGTTTGTTGTAGCCGGACTGTTTTGGCAGGTACGGGAACAAGTGTCCGAGCCGCCACCGCGCCAGTTCAAGGAAGCGACGATCGTCAGGGCACCCCAAGAACACTTGCGCGACGGCAAGCGCGATGAGTTCGCTGTCGGTGATCTTTGGTGGACGCCCGAACCTGCGCCGGGCCGGCAGGAAATCATCCACACGGACATAAAGTGCGATGACGAGGGTGTCGAGGTCGGCGTGCACGAGGCCTCCATGGTCGACGTTGCAATCAGCAACGCCTCCTTCGGCACCCTCACCGCCACCCCTAGCCAAAACACTTCGGAATCAACCATCTAGTAGCGGCGAGCTCCGGCAAACTGCGAGGCGTAGTAGGCGTCGTAGAGCGATGAGATCTTAATCACGTCGCCGGTCTTGGGTGAGGCGATGAAGAACCCGCCGCCGAGGTACATCCCCTCGTGGTGGATGTATCCCGAGGAATCGGCGAAGAAGAGTGCATCGCCCGCCTGAAGGGACTCTGGGGGGACTGGAATCCCGACCTGCGCCTGCGCCTCCGCGACACGAGGAAGTTTGACCCCGTGACGACCGTAGACGTACTGCACAAGACCGGAGCAGTCAAATCCGGTGGAAGGATCTTCGCCTCCCCAGAGATACGGCATTCCGAGGAACTTGAGGGCGTCGTTGACGGCGGCTGGGCCCACCCCAGATCCGCCGCCGGGAACTGCCACACCCGGGCCGTACGCAACCGGCGCAGCGACGTTGCCCTGGGCAAGCGACGCGATCGTCGTGGGCACAAAGCCCGTCGGCGCGGCGCCGTCGTTGAAGACCGACGCGGCCGGGTTTCCGCCCATGTCGGCGTAGTAGCGAGCGACGTTTCGCGTCCAGTTGCTGTTCAAGTTCACGGGGTCGTTAACTGCCCCGAGCGGGGCCCAGATCGGCTGGATCGTCCCGATGGTGACGCGTCCGGCGCCGCGGTACTTCTCACCGCTCAGCGTTCGCGTTGCCGCGGCGACGGAATCGCCCCATGACGGGTACTCGATGTGTGGCCCGAGCCCGAATGGATTGTTGATTGCCTGCGCAGGACCGTAGGTACCAAAGCTCGTCTCAGCGCCGGTGATCGCCACGAGCACCCGAGGATCGAGACCGACCGACCCCGCCTGCGCAACAAACGTGGCACCCAGACCGGCGAGCGGGCTTCCTCGCTCGGCGAGGTAGGTGTCGAGCTGCGCGGCAAGACCGCCCGAGAGACTCGGGGTCGGCGCGGCCGTTGTCGCGTAGTCGGCCTGGCGCTGGCCCTGACCGTTCAGGAACGGGTTGGCGCGATTGGCGGCAGCAAGCGGCGCCGAGACGGGGCTCGTCGGCGTCGTCGTCTCCCACTGGGTCCGGTTCGCACGCCGCCGGTCGGCCGCGGTCCGGGCACGCCGGGCGGCGGCATCCTCCGCGGTCTGTCGGATCTCGGCCCGCCGCTTCTCGGCCAGGCGCTGGACCTCTCCGAGGCGGGCCTGATCGTTCGGTTCGGCGCGATCACGAAGCGTCCTGATACGTGCGAGTTCGGCCGACGCGAGCGCGGCATCGTCGCGCGCATCGGGCAGCGTGATCACAATCGGTCCACGCCCAGCGCCGGTCGCGGGCAGCAGGCAGAGCGTGGTGGCGCCGAGCACGGTTGAACGTACAAGGGCCCGCCGGAGGCGTTGCGGGTTCCATTTCATACATCGGATGTATCGGCCCGGCGGGCCGATGGCTTGAACCCGGATGGTTAGGGCCGGACGGCTCCGACGTAGGACCCCGCCCGGTCGGCCATGTTCGCGATCCGTACGACGTCCCCGGTATGCGGGGCGTGCACCATTTGGCCGTTTCCAATGTAGATGCCCATGTGGCCCAGACCGTGGAAGAAGACGAGGTCGCCGGCCTGGAGTTGATCGTATGGCACTCTCGGGAACGCGGCCCAGATCGCGCCGGTGTAGTGCGGCACCGACTTGCCGACTTTGGCGAAGGCGTAGCTCGCGAGGCCGCTGCAGTCAAATCCAGAGGGGGTTGCCCCGCCCCAGACGTACGGAACGCCCTGATATTGAAGGGCGATCCGGGCGGCCTCGGCATTTCCGGATCCCGAAGGAAGTGAACCGGTCAGCGCAACTGTCGGGCCCGAGCTTGAGGCCCCGTCGCCACGAATGGGGGCCTGGGCGGCAATCGCCGCCTGTCGTGCTCGTTCGGCCTGCTGGCGCACCCGCGCCTGCTCCTGGGCGATCGCGCGCCGGAGCTCACCTGATGCGGCATTCAGGACCCGCTGACGCTGGCGAAGAAGTCCCTCGATGGCGCGCTTCTCGCGTGTTCGGGCGGCAAGCTGCACGCGGGCCTTCCCGCGGTCCTTCACGAGCGTTTCGCGGGTCACGATGATGCGCTGCTTCAGGCTCTTCACGCTCTGCACGACGTCGATGTCCTGCTGACCGATGCGGTTCAGCATGCGGAGCTGCTCGGTCGCGGCGGTGATACTCCCGCTCGAGAGCAGGACCACGGCAGGGCTCGGGTCGGGCTGACGGTAAAGCGCTCGAAGACGCCCGGTGAGGCGCGTTCGGGCCTTCCCGAGGTTTGCCTGAGTGGTCGTCAGGTCACGCTGGTTCTGGACGATTCGCGATTGGATTCCTTCGAACCGCCAACGCGCGCCGTTGTAGCGCTCTGCGGCGGCTTCGACACGGACACCCACCGCCTCAAGCTGACGTTGAAGTTGCGCGACTTGGGCGCGTTTGGCACGTACCGACTGCGGTTCCGCGTGCGCCAGGGTCGGGGCCGCGACGACGACCGCCGCGGCGAGGCATTGAACCAATCGGACGTGCGAGCGACGCGAGCGCCGCACCTTGAGAAGACGAGCGGTCAGGACGGCCCTTCGTCGGGGAGCTGGACGGGCCGCCACCCGGGGGGCAGCCACATCTGATCTTCGGCTACGGTAGCCGGGCCCCTGCATCCGCGCAAGTGGGTATTCCTCGCATCACCCGCCTGAGGCGGACGACGCCCCCCATTGGTGGGGGAATACGCAATCCGGCTTGCAGGTGTCCGGGCTGGCCGCCAGAATCCCCCTGTGCCGCGCACCCGAAACACCCTCACGGCGGCGTGCATCGCGGCCCTCAGTACCGGGTTCGGCCTCGTCGGGGCCGGTGTCGGGGCCGGGCCGTCGGGATCGGCGAGCGCAGGAGGCATCGGCGCGTCGATTGGGAGTGGGCCCCAGGCGAGCGCTTCGGTGACCAGTGCCGGGGAGCAGAACGCCGAGCGATCGGGTGAGGCCGCAAGCGGGCCCGCGGGAACGGTCGGCAGTCTCGACCTCCGTCTGTCGGCAGGAGCCGAGGGCGCGACGTCCAAGGCTGACGGCAGCCTCGCGGCGAGCACGATCTCGCTCCTCGGGGGACGACTTCGGGTCGAGAGCCTCCGCATGGCGATCCACGCGGAGGGCGCGCCCGCGTCGCTGCGGGCCTCCGTCGCCGACTACGGCGCGTCGGGTGTCGTGATCGATGGCACGCCGACCCAGGTTGGCCCTGGCACCCGAGTCGACATTGGCGGCGTCGCGACGGCCACCTTCTTCGAGCACGTCTCAGACGGTGCGGCGTCGATTCGGGCGAATGCCCTGAGGGTCGAGGTCACGAGCGAAGTGAGCGGGCTTCCAGTGGGGACGCAGCTCGTCGTCGGTCATCTCGAGGCGAGCGCCGAGGCGGGCGAGCTTCCCGCGGTTCCTGCCCCCAGCGAAACCCCTGCGGCAGCGACCATCGAGGCGCCGCCCGTCGCGCTTGCTCCCGCGGCTCCCACTCCCGCTCCCACTCCCGTCAAGCCGCGCGCGTCTCAGCGAGGTGCCTCGCCCGATCCGGGACTCCCGCAGCCGCGAGCCACGCGGATCACGCCGGATGGTCGCACGGGCGAGGGGCCCGCGGCACCCCGGGTGACCGTCGAACCAGAGGGCGCGAGCGCGTCGACTCCCCGTCCGCTTCCCGACCCGGTGGCCGCTCCCGACACCGGAGCGTTCGGCGACCCATGGACGCTTCCGAGGCTTCCTGCCCCGGCGGTCACGATCAGCCCCACCCAGGACGGCTACGTCTTCCCGGTCTACGGGAGGGTCTCCTTCTCCGATGACTACGGGGCTCCACGAGCGGTGACCGGCTGGCATCAGGGCAACGACATCTTCGGACCGGAGGGCCTCCCTGTGCTCGCCGTCGCCGACGGCACCCTCTCGCTTGTCGGGGTGAACGCGCTTGGTGGGAATCGCCTTTGGCTGACGGATAGTCGCGGCAACCAGTTCTACTATGCGCACCTGTCCGCCTACGCCCCCGGTGTCGAGAACGGCACACGCGTCCAGAGCGGCCAGGTGATCGGTTTTCTCGGGAACACCGGCCAGGCCATCACGACGCCACCCCACCTGCACTTCGAGGTCCATCCAGGTGGCGGCGACAGCATCAACCCCTATCCGTACATGATTGCTTGGAGCCGGCAGGCCGACGTTCCGCTGGCCTTCAAGGCGGCGGCCATCGCGCCTGGCAGCGCCCCCGCGGCCGGTGCCCTTCTGATCGCGTACCAGCAGACCGTTGAGGAGCCGATCGGCCCCGGCGACGGTCTCGCTGACGTCGTCCCGTAGGGATCCGCGAAGGCGACGGGGTTGCGCTCCGCCGCCGATCTGCCGACAACATCGGTAGGGAAGCGATCATGCGAGGGACCATTGCGCCGGGGCGGTGGACAGGTTGTGACGTTGGCTGGCGTGCTTGGCACGCTTGTCGCACCCGGCGTTGCCGGGGCGGTCTCCTACGTCAACGAGGGGTTTGATTCGGTAACGCAGCCGGCGCTTCCGGTTGGATTCAGCGCGCAGACGACGCTCGGCTCGGCGGGCTGGGCCACGGTCGGCACGCTGTCCTTCAGCCCGGCCGGGTCGGTGTTCGTCGCGGATCCGGCGACGGCAACCGATGCGCGTCTCACGCTCCCGACGATCGACGTCCCAATCGAGGCTGGGGGAACGGGCTCGGCATCGGTCAGCTTCCTGAGTCGCTACGAGTTCGATGGCCAGGCTGACGGCGGCGTCGCAGAGGTCTCGGTCGCCGGTGGAGCGTTCACCGGGTTCGACGCGAGCGACTTTTCGAGCGGTGGCTACGACGGCGCCATCCAGTTCGGGACCTCAAACCCCCTGGAGCTGCGCCAGGCATGGACGGGTTCCTCGGGGGGGTCGTGGCGCCGCGTGCGCATCGTCCTCGACCGCTTCGCAGGTCAGCAAGTTCGTGTTCGCCTCCGGATGGGCTCGGGAAGTGGCGGATCGGCCGCCGGCTGGTGGATCGACGACGTCCGTGTCCTCGTGCCACCCGCACTCGGAACGCCCCAGACCGTCGTCGGCTCGACGTGGGCGGTCATCGACTCACCGCTCGATCCGCGTGGACGCCCAGGAATCCGGAGCATTGACCACGGTCTCACCCAGAGCTACGGCTCGTCGAGCGCCGCGCAGGGTACGGGCTGGGATGGCCTTCAGCTCGTGCCGACGCTCCTTATCGGTCTCAGCCCAGGATCAACCCATCACTACCGCGGTCGCCTCGCGTTCGACGACGGTGAGACCGTCCTCGACGTCGATCGATCCATCGACACGCCTGCGGGAGCAGGCGGCCTCACGGAGGCGTTCGAGGCGACCGCGGGGAGTGCGCTCCCAAGCGGTTGGGCGAACTTCGCGCCGTTCGGAGGTGGGGGATGGGTGAGCGCGGTCGGTGGCCGTACCGGAGGGCGTGCCCTATTCCTCCCGAACCAGGCGAGCCTCGTCGACACCTCGGTTATCCTCACGACGGTCGCGGTACCAGCCGACGCGACGAGTGCCGTGCTGAGTTTCTGGCAGCGCTACGACTTCGAGGATCCCTATGACGCGGGCAGTCTCGAGGTCTCGACCGACGGGGCGGCCTTCCAGGCGGTGAGCCTCGCCGACTTCGACGCGGGTGCGCCAACCAAGACGATTCAGTCGGGCAACCCGCTTGCCGGCCGGCGCGCGTGGACAGGGATATCGCCCGGCGGCTGGGAGAACGTGCGCGTCGACCTCAGCTCGTCGGCCGGGCACACGGTCACCTACCGGTTCCGCGCCGGCACCGATTCCTTCGGTGCGCACCCCGACGGTTGGCGAATCGACGATCTCGCGCTGACCATCGTCGCGCCAACCCCGCCGCCGGTCGACCCGCCACCGCCAGTCAGTCCGCCGTCTGGTTCGACCACACCGTCGACGCCCGGGTCGGCGACCACACCGTCGGGGACATCCTCACCTGACGCGGAGCCGTCAGCTGCGCCGCCCATCCCGAACGTCGCCGCCCCGGTCGTGACTCCCGTCGCGTTTCGCTTGGGAGCCCTCCGCATCGAGGTGCCCCGGAGCCTCGATCGGGTCCGGCTCGCGACGAGACGCACCGTCCGAGTGCGGCTGCTCGCGACCAGGCGGACGGCCGTGGTTCTTCGCGCGGCCGGCGGTGTCAGGCGCGTCGTCGTCCGGCCGGGAGGCTGGCGCGTCGCCGACGTTCGCCTTCCAGCAACGCTCGGTCCGGGACACACAACCATCTCGGTGACGATCCTCGCGAATGGAACCAGACGGACCGTGTCAGTCGCCCTGCGCTAACGCGTTAACGCCTTGCGGGGTGCCGGCCTCCCGCGCCACAATGGGTTGTGAGGCAGACCACGTTCGGGACCACGACGACCCCATGAGTGGTCTCAGCGCGCGTGAAATCGCCCCCGGCCTCTGGCTCTGGCAGGTCGCGCAGGCAGGTGCGTCGGGTGGGCAGGTCGCGAGTCTTTACGCGGAGTGCCCGAAGCACGTCGTGCTGGTCGATCCCGTCCTTCCGTCGACAGGCACCGTCGATCACGAACGCTTTCTCGGGCACCTCGATCGCGATCTGGATCGGGTCGGCCGACCGCTCGCCGTCGTCCTCACGTCGGACCACGGGCGTAGCGCCGCGTTTCTCGAGCGGCGATACCGGGCAACGACGTACCGGCAGAGGACTCAGGACGACGTGCCGGGGCTCGGGACGATCGTTCTGGGCGAACATCGACCGACCGAGCGGATCGTCACCGTGCCGGCCCACCGGGTGGTCTTCTGCGGTGACATCGTCACCGGAGACGGTCGCGGTCGGCTTCGGTGGGGGAGCGACGGGGGTGCGCCCGAGACGGTGCGCCGGGTTCGCGTGGCGCTTGTTCGGCGCCTCCGGGAGTTCGCGCCGGCCGCGGTGCTCGTCGCCCATGGGGAAAGCCTCATCGGCCCCTCCCAGTCGGCGCTCGACGCGCTCCTGCGCGACGTGGAGCAGGGATTCGTTTGAAGAATGCGAATTTAACGAGCTTTGGGCTTGACGCGTTCGTCCGCCCGGCTATGGTCTCGCCCAATGCCAGGTGGCCCGCTCGTGGCGAGGATTCTCGCTGCCGTCACGACGACGCTTGTCATGAGTGGTGGCGTCGCCCTCGCCGGAGGTGGCCGTTCGAACGAGGCCCGATGGGCGAACGTGCGTCTCATGGTGCAGGTCAAGCAGGCGGTGCACTGGGACGGGCCGCCCGGTGGCGCGTGCGAGCTTGGAGTGCGCCCGAGCGTGAGCCGAGCACTGACCGTCAGTGGGCGGGCGACGCTCAGAGTGGCGCGAGATGGCAGCGGCTCGACTGAGCTGAACGCGGCCCAGCTCTCGGGTAGCGCGCGGGTGGGCTCGGCCTTGCCCCACACGCCGGACGCCGGCTGCACTCCGGCGCAGGTCGCCGAGATCGCGCCGGACGCCTGCGGAACCTATCCAGTCAACCTGGCGCCCCGCGTTCGGACTGCCCGACTCAACCGGGCCGACGGCGCCAAATTGCAAGTAGAGATCTCGGTCCCTCGACCCGACGGCCGCGACGGAACCTGCGCTGGCGAACCGATTCCCGAGGGGATTCGCGCCGAGCGTCCGTCCGCCACAAACAACCCGTTCACCGTGATCGGCGAGCTCCCGCTCGAGTCGATGGTCGCAAATGATGGAAGCGGCACGCTGAAGTCGTTGACCGCGACGATGGTCCGCAACGAGCGCACCGCGCTCGTTGACGCCAGTGGGCACCGCGTGGGTCAGCTCCGACTGCTTCAGCGCGTCATCCTCACGTTTCGCCCGTAGAGAGCCCGACTGCCGGGCGTTGCGCGCGTACCCGGCGAGCTTTACAGGGACACACTTGATCGGCGATGCTGACGCGCCTGCCCACCGCGTCGGTCAACTGAGGTGCCGAGGACGTGCCATCTCCGATTTGTTTGCGCGCGCGCCGTGCCGCGGCCGTGGCGCTCGTTGCCCTGACCACTCTCGCGCTCGTCGCACCGGCGGTTGCCGCTCGGACGCTCCGACCGACGGTGCATTCGTTCTACGCACGCGATGAGGGCACGCGAATTCACCTGGCGCTGACGTTCTGCGAGCAAGACCGGGGCTCGGACGCGGCCGACGCGTACGCGGCCACCTTCCGGGTATGGAACGCCAAGGGCGCGCTCCTTGTCAAGCGACAGGTGACCGCCGGCCTGGACGGAAGCTGCGGAAACGCAAACCTCCTCCTGCGGGATCGGTTCACCCCCGGGAAGTACTGGGCAAACGTCGCGATCACGAACGTGACCCGCCAGAGTTTCAGCCGCATCAAGGCGCGGCAGTTTGTGATCAGCGCGTCGCGCTGAGCTCGGTGAGTAGATCGGCCCCATGCCGTTCGAGGAACGTTGGCCCGATCCCAGAGATCGCGACGAGTTCATCCGAGCTGCTCGGCTGCTGCTCGGCGATCGCGCGGAGCGCTCGATCGTTACAGACGGTGTAGGCGGGCTTACCGTCCGCGCGGCCTGAGCGCCAGACCCGGAGCGCTTCGAAGCGCTCGGCTGCCGCACCGGTGAGGGAGGGCGCGTCCCTGTCGGGGCGCGTGGCTGCGCGGGCGGCGCTCGGTGCGACCTGCAGATCCGGAGCAGGAAGGGGATTGCACCGATCACAGCAGCCCTGCGGGGGTCTCGGAATCGGCACGTCGCCGAAATGCGAGACGATCGTCGCGCGTCGGCAGACCGTCCCTTCGGCGTAGGCCCGGACCGCCCGGTAGGCACTCCATCCGCGGTCCCGTGCGCGACGGGCCGCTCGCCCGACTTCGTCCGCCTGATCGGCACTCAGGCGGCTCTCAAGGACGACGCCGGTCACAAGCCCCCCGCGCCCAGCCTCCAGGCGGACCGCCCCGACGCGGTCTGCGATGGCAAGGGCCAGGCCCCCTCCGCCGGGAAGCGCACCGCGCTCGATCGCGAAGCGACCGGACTCGTCAGCCCGGCGAGCCATGGCTGCGACCACCTGCTGGACATCCGCCTCGGTTACCTGGTCGCGCTGGTTGAAGGTGATCAGTCGCCCGAGATCGGCATTCATGGCGAGGAGTGCCGCGCGCGCGGGGAGGCCGTCTCGGCCGGCGCGACCTGCCTCCTGGTAGTAGGCCTCGAGCGAGGTCGGGATCGACCAGTGCCACACGGCGCGGACGTCGGCGCGATCGACACCCATTCCAAACGCGTTCGTCGCGGCGATCACGTCCACGCGTCCGGACATGAACGCGTTCATCGCGGTCGTCCGCGCCTCCCCGCCCATTCCGGCGTGGTAGCCGACCGCCGCGATTCCCGCCTTGACGAGACCCTCCGCGACCTCATCGGTTTCGCGCCTCGTGCCGCAGTAGACGATGGCTGGCGCGCCGCCGTCTGAGCGCAGCCCGTCGAGGAGGTAGGCCCATTTCCGGGCGACCGCGCCCCGGCCGGCGAGCGGGATCACGTCGAAGCGAAGGTTCGGACGGTCAAAGCCCGTCCGAACGACCACAGGGTCGCGTAGGCCCAGGCGCTCGACGATCTCCTGGGACGTCTCGACGGTCGCCGTGGCGGTGAGGGCCATCGTGGCGCGCGCGCCGACCTCGTCGCGCCATTCGGCAAGGCGAAGGTACTCGGGGCGAAAGTCGTGACCCCATTCCGACAGGCAATGCGCCTCGTCGACGGCAAAGAGTTCCACCGAGTTCGCGCCGACCGCGTCGAGGAAGGCGGCGCTTGCGAAGCGCTCCGGTGCGCAGAACACCAATCGAACGTCGCCCCGGCCGATGGCATCGATCGTGTCGCGATTCTCGGCTGCCGAGCGACCCGAATCGAGGCGGCACACTGAATGGCCCGCGGTGTTCAGCCGTTCGTGCTGGTCGGCGATGAGCGCAACGAGTGGACTGACCACGATGGAAAGCCCTGGAAGACAGAGGGCGGGGGCCTGGTAGCACAGCGACTTGCCGGACCCGGTCGGCATGACCACCAACGTGTCGTGGCCGGCGATCGCCGAGGCAATCGCCCGGTCCTGCCCTGGACGAAGTGAGCCCATTCCCATCCGGCTGAGCGTCTCGGAGAGCGCAATGGGCTGCGAGTTGTTCCGTCCGCGGCGTGGTTTCTCCTCGCCTGCTCGTTCGAGACGAGATCGCAGCTCCGCCGCCGCGCGACCAAGGGCGGCTCGCTCGGGCTCGCCAAGCGCGCGATACGCGTCGCGCAGCGCGTCGAGCTGTTCGCCGGCGCCGCCCGGCCGGGGACGACCCGCCTCTGCCTCGCAGACCGCGAGCCAGAGGTCGGAGACTTGGTTGACGTCGATCACCCGACCATTACAGCAGTCGGGCTGGATGCCGCCTCGGGAAGGGGGTGGGTGCTCCTACGGTTTTGCTGCGGGTCGGTCGGCGAGTGTCTTTGCCCGGGCGAGCGCACTTCGGAAGGCCTTCAGCCGCTTTCCGGCCTCTTCGTAGTCGCCGCTACCGAACGCCTTCTGGTAGGCGTCGAACTCGGCGCTCGCTCGCCGTACGAGCTCGCTGATGGTCTGCGGCGTCCCGGACGGGCCACCTGAGCCGGCGTCCGGGGGGAGGTCCTCCCCAGTACCACCAAGGGCGAGATCGAGCGCCTTCGGGAGCGTCGGCGCTGAGAAGACGACCCCGTTCCCGAAGCTGACGATCACTTTCCAGAGCGTCGGGAGGGAGTCACCGGTTGAGTCGAGGTAGAGGGGCTGGACGTAGAGGAGTCCTTTGCCGACCGGAACGACGATGGTGTTCCCTCGCAGGACCGAGTCCTTGCGAATACCAATCTCACTCGAGAGCGCCGGGTCCTTGGCGACGTTGCTCGTGAAGGTGTCAAGCGAGTCGAGCGGCTCGGTCTGGTTGCCCCGAAAGCGCAGGAGCACTTTTCGTCCGAATTGCGGGCCGGACGCGTCGTCGGGATCGTTGATGACCGCCAGCCAGCCCGAGAAGCCGATACCGCGACCCTGCACCGCCGGCTTGTAGGACTGGACCGCGACGAATCGTTCCATGGTGTCGCCCGGCAACACGGCGTAGGTGTAGCGGATCGGCGACACGATCCGCACGCCTTGCACCCCTGGGCCGTAGGCCTCTTCGGTTGGCGCCCACGCCTCGTCGCCGTTATAGAACGCGTCTGTTTCGGTGACATGGAAGCGCCTGGCTGCGGCCGCCAAGACGTTGAGGCCCGCCTCACCAAACCGCACGTGCGCTCGCAACTCGGACGGAAGCTTGTCGCCGGAGGTAAAGAGCGTCGGGTACACCGAGCGCCAGGCTCGGGTGATCGGCTCCTTGTCGTCGAGCACGTAGAGGTTGGTCTCGCCGGAGTAGGCGTCCATGACGGCCATCGTCGACTGGCGCAGGTAGCGATACCCGAAGTTGGCGGCGTAGGGGTACTGGTCGGTCGTCGCATAGACCGGCGCCATCACGTAGAGGTGACCGTTTGCGGCGGCGAAGTAGGGGTCGCCGTCGATCGTCATGAACGGGGCGATCTCGTCCAGGCGGGCCGTCAGGTCTCGGTAGAGCAGGAGATCGGAGTTCGCGTCAGCAGGGTCGCCGGACGTGGCGTTCCAGACCTTGCGACCGCCCCCGAGGAACGGCAGACCGCCGAGGTGCTCAGTGATTGCGAGACGCCGCCAACCCGATCCAACCCGGACCCCGGTGGCGCCCTTCCATGTCACGGCCTTCGAGCTGTCGAGCCGATCGAAGACCGACTGCTTCGTGCTCACCATCGACCACGGCATGCCGGCCGCCGCTCCGAAGTAGATCGAGCCGTTGTCACCTTCGAAGTCGATTCCGGTTTGGGGGATTCCGCCCGCGACCCAGCTCGGCCGGCCGGTATTCGTTTCGATCTCGTTTACCGGGGCAAGGACCAGTCCATAGCCATGCGTGTACGTGAAATGGCGGCGCTGGAAGTCAGGAAGCTTCTCGTAGTCGATCTCGCGCCCAACGCCGAACACCGTCCGTCGCTTCCCGTCGAGCGTGTACCGATCGACGTCAACGTCGTCGCAGGTGTAGAACTGGTTGAAGGTCTGCAGCCGCGAGCACGCTTCCTCGGTCGGCGGGATGTCGAGGAAGCGAATGCTCCCGACCGACGCGGGTGCGCTTGCGATGGCCTCTTGCGTGACCGCCGCCCGTTTGTATGGGGCATCGACGATCTGGGCCTGGTCGAGCCCCGTCGCCTGCCGCGTGGCCTTGAGCGTCGCTTCGATGTTCGGGCGCTCAACCTGGAGTCGCGTCCCTCGGAGGGCGATCGCGTCGTTCAGGGCGGCGCCAGCCGGCCCGAGAATCGTGAGCACGACGGCCGACGCGATCCCGACGGCCGGTAACGTCCAGGGCGAGGCACGGCCGGCGAGCTCCTGCCGCGCGACACCTCCGCCCGCAAGGGCAACAGCGAGCAGTATCGCCGGAGGGACAAGCAGCACGAGCCACCACGGTGAGGCGAGGACCGTGAGGAGGATGGCCACGACGCCCCACGCGCCGGCGACGATGATGACCGCTTGGCGGCGTGTCAGACGGGCGAGCGTACGTTGGATGGCCGGAATCGCGGTCATCGTGATGCCAAGACCGATCAGCATGACGACGATTGCCGCGACGGCGCGGGTGGGGATGTCGATCGCGCGGGTCGCCTGACCGGCTCCCGCGACGAGTTGGTCACCACCGATGACGAGGGCGTAGCGTGAGAGCCAGTAGAGGGCCCCGAGCGCGATCACGAGGAGTCCAATCAGGAGCAGCGCGATCGAACGCGCTCGCCCTCCGACCCGCGCCGCCGAGCGCTGGTATCCCGTCGTCATCAGGCTCAGCCAGCGCACAGCGCCAGCGATGAGCGTTGCGATGAGCGCGAAGATCAACCCGCTCACCAGTATCCCGAGCAGGCCGACCCAGGCCGGTCGACTGAACACGAAGAAGCCGATGTCCTTGTTGAAGACCGGATCCTGCGTGCCAAATGACGTCGCGTTGACGAGCGCAAAGAGTTGGTCACGCTGTGTGACCAGGCGCGAAGCCATCGAGCCGCAGAGCACGACGCAAAGGGCGACAAACGCCAAGAGCGGGAGGCCGCGTCGCTGGCCGACGGTGCTCAGACCGCCGAGGCCATTGGAGCCCATCCGTTGCGAGAGCCACTGCTCCACGGTGGCGGACAGGCTGGTCTCGCGTTCTCCACCCCGGTCGCGCGGTACGCGCCACGCGAGGAGCGCCGGGATGGCAAAGAGGAGACCGAGGAGAACCCCGATTGCACCGAGAATCACGTTTGTGTGCCAGCGGCGCGAGTAGACGTCGCCCATCCCGATGCCGTCGTAGAAGGCCGATTTCACGGTGATCTCGGCGCCGTAGTGCAGGGCGATCCGGCCGATGACGACGAGCGCGACGACTGTGGCCAGCAAAATCGCGGGCCAGCGCGGCGAGCGCCGTCGTGCCGGGAACTCGATGATGGAATCAGGATCTAGGCTCATGGGTCGGATACTGGCAGACGCTCACCGGTGCGAGCGCCGACCTGGCCATCTCTCGCGTTGGACGTATGGGGCTGCCGGACGGTGGCGGAGGCCGTGCCCCGCCCTGCAAGGAAGCCGCCGACGTTTCGGGCCACCCCGGACCACCACCCACGTTTCAGGGTACCGCGTGGGTGGAGAACTCCCGTTTCCGGTTCTCCCGCACTCCGGCGGTAGTACGGCGCGCTGGCGCCCCAATCGGCGAGGACACTTACGCCGTGCTCCACGACCTACTCGGCTACGACGACGACCGGATTGCCGACCTGGCAGCCGCTGAACTCTTGGAGTGAAACGCCGTGTCGGTGGGGCCAGGTTCAGCCGAACCCGCTACGGCGCCTCGTGCGCCTCACCGTCGGGGCTCGCGATGGCGACGGTGTAGCCGTCGAGATCCTTGAGCCAAAGCTCGCGATGGCCGGGCCCGTTGCCTTCACCGGACCGCGGGTTGCGGTGGGCGGGAACGACGACGGTTGCGCTGAGTTGGGCGGCGCGGGCGACCACATCGTCGAAGTCGGCAACGTCGCCGAACCACACGACGACCCCGTTGCCGACCGCTTGGTCCCGTTCGCCGATGCGGCCGTGCTCGTGTTCGACGTCCCAGTTGTGCAGTTGCAGCACGAGTGTGCCCCTGGAGAGCAGGCGCTCGTAGTGCGGCCCGCCATGGTCGCTCGTCAGGCCGAGCAGCTGCTGATACCAGCGGCTCGCCGCCTCGACGTCACGCACCGCGAGCAGGGTCTGCTGCTGGGGCGAACGGACCGCCGCCACGAGCCCGATGCGGTTCCCGGCCGGGTCGTCGATCTCGACGAGCCAGCGCTCGCCCTGGTCGAGCTGCGGGGTGCCGCGCACCGTTCCGCCGTGCGTCGCGACCTCCTCCAGGGTGGGCCAGAGCGCGTCGATACACAACCACATCACCGGTCCGGCGGAGGCCCCTGGCGGCCGATCCGTCGTCCACTGGCCGATGAGTCCGGGTGCCTCGAAGCTGCCGTACTCCAGCTCGACGGACCACCCGAAGACCGCGGCATAGAACGCGGCGGATCGGGCGATGTCAACCGCGGGAATCTGGAGATAGCCGAGCTGTCCGTGGGCGGGGTGTCGCCCGAAACGTTGCCCGTCGGTCTGGCTCACGCGGTTCTCCGTGTGGTTGCGGTGGCGATGGTCTTTGGCGATTCGAGCGCGTAGGGTCCTGCGGTACGGACCGGATCGTAGGGATCGACCGGACCGGGAGAGTCACAGTTGGGAGCGGGGGGCGCGACGCTCGCCGCCGAGGTCGTAGTTCGTGAACCTGAGTCGCCGAGTGCGACAAGCGTGTCGATTTCGTGCCAACACGAGCGTTCACACAGGCGCTCAGCGGCGCCGCTTCCAGGGCCCCCCGCCGAGGAACCTGCCGATTCGACCAAGGCCCGTGTTCGGGCCGAAAACCGGCGCTCCGCCGTCCGGTTCGGGGAGCGCCCGTGCCGTGGCGGAGTCGATGAGCAGCGCGACCCGTGTGGCGAAGATCTGGTCGACCTCATGCGCATCGACGAAACGCTCGCCCTGGTTGGTCTTGATGACGATGCCGTCGAAGATGTCTTTCTCGGCGACATGAAGCACCCGCTGGACGGCACCGACATCCACGCCGTCCGACGCGACAACTCGCGTCCCGGCCTCCAGGACGAGGAACGAGATCAATCGGTCTGGCACGGACGCCGAGCCTAGCTCACGCCGAAGCTCGTGCCGCAGCTGCAGGTGGTAGTGGCATTGGGGTTCTTGATCTTGAATCCACGCTGCATGATGGACGATTCGTAATCGATCGTCGACCCGGTGACGTAGATCGCGCTCTTCGTGTCGAGGAGCAGACGTACGCCGTTTGCGACGATCTCGCGCTCATCGGAGCGCGCGGATTCGCCCGCATCGAGCAGGTCGAGGTTGTACTCGAGACCGGAGCAACCCCCCGCGAGGATCCGCAGCCGCATCGCATGCGGGCGCCCGGTTGCGTCAGCGCTCGCGCGAACGTAGGCCGCGGCCGCGTCGCTCAGGCCGACCTGGGCCTCGCCAGAAACCTGCTGTTCGCGTGCCTTCCGCGCCCGCTCGCGCGCAGCGGCTTTCTTTTCCTCAAGCGTGAGCGGCAGGTCGGGTGCTGCGACTTGATCAGCCATAGCCCATCACCTTCATCATGAGTCGACCTTCGTCGGTCATCTGCTCGGGACTCCACGGGGGGTCCCACACCCAGTTGATCTCGACCGCCTCGACGCCGTCGAGGGGCATCACCGCGGCCTGCGAGTCGCCGAGGATCTGCTCGGTCAGCGGACAGCCCATCGAGGTGAGCGTCATGTCGATGATGACTTTCCCGCCGGTTTCCTGGCGGATGCCGTAGACCAGACCCAGATCCACGACATTCACGCCGAGCTCGGGGTCTTCCACGGTCGTCATCGCGTCGCGAATCTCATCGTCACTTGCCACCAGCGTTGCCTCCTTCGGCGCGCTCGACGCCCTCTTTGAGTGCCATCCAGGAAAGTAGCGCGCACTTGACGCGAACGGGGTACTTGGCGACACCCTCGAGCGCAATCGCGTCGCCGAGCCGCTCCTCGTCTCCGACCGCTTCGGCGTGCATCATCAGCCGGAAGTGCTCGACCAGATCAACCGCCTCGCTCACGGGAAGGCCCTTTGCCGCTTCGCTCATCATCGATGCCGAGGCCTGCGAGATCGAGCAGCCCTCGCCCTCGTGCGCGATCCCGGCGATCCGACCGTCCTCGATCCGGAGATCAAGGGTGATCTCGTCGCCGCAGAGGGGGTTATTGTCAGCCACCGTGATCGTCGGGGCGTCGAGGCGACCCTGGTTTCGCCGCGAGCGGTAGTGATCCAGGATCAGCTGCTGGTAGAGGTCGTCAAGGCCCATACCAACACGGTACCGCCCTGGCCAGGCGATTGCCGAGGATGTGCCGCGTCACGAACGTCGCAGCAAACGATCCATGGTCTTCGAGAGGTGATGTCGGTTTCGCGCGAAGAGGCGATACGCGGCGTCGCGTGCCCGCCGCGGGACGACCTTCGCGACGCGCAGGAGCGGGAACGGCTGGACGAGGTGCGAGCAGATCTCGAGCACGGCATCGCTTTCGACGAGCGCCCGGCAGCCAGCGACGACGACGACGCTTGCCGGGGCGGTGGCCGGGTCTGGCCAGTGGGCCGAGATCGTCCGGTCGCCTTCCTCCGAGATCCGCGGGACGAGCCGGATTTGGCCAGGTCGTCCGAAGCGATCGACGACACGCACGAGCGTCCTGCACACCCCACAGGTGGCGTCGTAGATCACGACCGTGCTCACGGCTGCGCGTTGACCACCTGGCGCTTGATGTGGGCGAGGATTGCGCCCATGCCACGCAGCCGAAGGGGTGAAATCAGTTCCGAGAGCGACATCTCGGTGAAGAAGTTCGCGGGCGTCGCGAGAATCTCCGTCGGTGTCGCCCCAGAGAGCCCAGCCCGGAGCACCCCGGCATAGCCGCGAGTGGTTGGCGCCTCGGGCGGCGCGTCGAACCAGAGGTCGACGGTCCCATCGTCGCCCTGCTCGGCCGCAACGAAGAAGGGCGTCTGGCATTCGTGCACCTGATCGAGCACTCCAGCCTCCCGAAGCCGCTCGGGCAGCTCCGGAAGGCCGTCGGCGAACTCAAGCAGCATGGCGAGGCGTAGCGACTTCGGGCTCTCCGCGAAATCGTCGACGATCGCCTGGAGCTCTGGCCGAAGCGCCACCGGACCTAGACGCTTGATTCCGAATTGCTGGCGGCGACCCGCTGGCTGCGACTCGTCGCGAATTCGGCGTCCTTGGTCGCCCACATATACCCGATATGCGGTCTGACACTGCGTCCTTGACTCGCTCGGTCTCGCTCAGCGGGTCCAGGCCACCAAAATTCGGAATCAATCATCTAGGCCGGTGCCTGGCCGGGTTCGGTTGAGCGCTCGATTGGGACACGGACGGCGTTCCCCCACTCGACCCACGAGCCGTCGTAGTTTCGGACCTTCTCGAAGCCAAGGAGGTGGGTGAGGACAAACCACGTGTGGCTCGATCGCTCGCCGATCCGGCAGTAGGCGATGACATCGTCAGCGGGGGAGAGGCCCTTGGACTCCTGGTAGATCCGTCGCAACTCGTCGGCCGTGCGGAAAGTCCCGTCGTCGTTCGCGGCGGTCTTCCAAGGGACACTGTCCGCGGTCGGGATGTGGCCACCGCGGATCGCGCCTTCCTGAGGGTAGTCCGGCATGTGGGTCAGCTCACCGGAGTACTCGCCGGGCGAGCGGACGTCGACGAGGCGACCGTTCCCGAGGTGGGCGAGCACGTCCTCCTTGAAGGCACGAATCGTGGCGTCGTCGCGCGCAACCACCGGGTAGTCGGTGCGCGCTGGCGCTGGGAGGACACGCGTCAGCTCCCGACCCTCGGCTGCCCACTTCTGGCGACCACCGTCGAGCAGGCGAACATCGGCGTGCCCGAAGAGGCTGCAGACCCACATCGCGTACGCCGCCCACCAGTTGAAGTTGTCGCCGTAGAAGACGATCGTCGTGTCGCGCGTGATGCCCTTTGTGCGCATCAGCTCGGCGAACGCGTCGGCGTTCACGTAGTCGCGATCGACGGGGTCGTTCAAGTCAGCGTGCCAGTCGATTTTGACCGCACCCGGGATGTGGCCGGTCTCATACAGGAGGACGTCCTCGTCGGACTCGGCCACGACGATATTCGGATCGTCGAGTCGCTCGGCAAGCCAGCTCGTCGTCACGAGGCGCTCAGGGTGAGCATAGGCGGCAAGCTTCAAATCGGGGTCACGCTCGACAGACATCCTGATCCTTCGGTGGGATTTCGTTCGTCGCCTTGGAACGTATCGGGCGCGGCGCTCCCGCGCGAGCTGACCTCTCACGGCTTGGCGATGACCGACCCGAGCGCCCTCCGCGCGTCGTGGTTTCATTGCAATGGATTGTTGTATTAATACAACAATCGAGCTACGGTCTTCGCGATGGGGAGACGAGCAAGAGACCCAGCCGAACCAGAGACGTACAACCGGCTCGCCGTTCTTCGAGCGGAGCGCGGGCTCTCACGCCAGGAACTCGCCGTGGCAGTGGGTGTCCACCCCCAGACGGTTGGCTACCTTGAGCGGGGCGAGTACGCGCCAAGCCTTGTGCTCGCTCTGCGGATCGCGCGGTTCTTCGAGCTTCCAGTCGAGGCGGCGTTCTCACTCGACCCGATGCCGGCACTCAGCGCAGCCCTCTACGGACGGGAGGAATGATGAAGGACTCACACGCGCCCTCAGCGGCCAATGTGGTCGACGACCGCCTTCGCAGGAAGGTCGAGCGCCTCGAGCGGAGTCGTCTCGCGGGTTGGTTTGCTGGGTCGGCACGACGCCGGATGCTCGTCGCCGTTTGGGTGGTTTTTCTGATCGCCTTACCAGCGCTCGCGCTGGCCGGAGTCAGATTGCTGCCAGCCATCGCTGGCCTGGTTGCGTTCGTGATGGTCGGGGTGCTCCGCCACGTGGTCAGGATGGCGGCCGACCTTCCCGACTCGCTGCTCGACGAGCGCGAGATCGCGGTCCGGGACCGCGCGTACCTCTACGCGTACCGCGCCGTCGCGTCCCTTGCGCCGCTCGCGCTCTTTGCCGTCTACCTCTCGATGGACATCTGGGACTACGTTCCGACGTCGAACCATCTCTGGGCCATCGGCTGGAGCACCCTCATCGCGGCCGTGGGCGCCCCGAGCGCGGTGCTCGCATGGATTGAGCCGGATCGGCGTTGACCCTCTGGTGTCTGATCCGGTCACCTCGCTCGAATCGCATTGCCTTCCCGACGCCCGGACGCTGGGCGCGGAACCGTCTCGGGGCTCACGGAGGCTGATCTGCCCTACACTCGATCCACGATCGACCCCGTACGAGAACCGGCAATACGTGTCTGGCCGTAGTCATACCCAAGGGATTCCGGTTGTCGGTGCCCCGGCTGAAACGCCCAGGTACCGCAGGAAGCCCACCTGCATTGCAGGTCGAGCACAGTTCGGTGAAACGGCGGGGTGGATCGTGATCGACGGAGGCGCCCTGCGGTAGCGCACATGAGCGGAGGCGGCGGCACCTCGTGTGATCCAGCGCGCGCTCACGTCCGTAGATGTTGCAGAGCCGGCGCACACCGGCGCCTCTGAGCACACAACGAATCGATTGAGGAGACCCTCTTGAAGACCCAACGTTCCCGCTTTTCCCGCGTCGCGATCGCCGCCGTCAGCGCGGCGGCCCTGTCCGCTTCGGGCGTGGCCATGGCCAGCCAGGAGCAGAAGGCCGCCCCCGCCGCAACATTTGTCGGCCTCTCGAACGGTGGCGTCACCGGAAGCAACACCACCTTCGTGGTCAGCCTCAAGAACTTCACCATTGATGGGGCGAACGTCGGCAAGGCGAACGCCGCCAACCGCGGTCACCTGCATTTTGCCCTTGATGGTGGCAAGTTCGACTTTCCGAAGTACTCGGGCGCGAACGGCAAGCTGGCCGTCAAGCTCGGCATCGCTGGTAAGTACTCGCCGTCGGTCGCCCCAAGCATCACCTACAAGGGCCTCCCAGCCGGTAACCACACGATCAAGGTCTACATGGTCAACAACGACCACTCGAACACCGGCAAGACCGCGACCTTGAAGTTCAAGGTCGACCCAAAGGCGCCGGCCGCAACGTTCGTGAACCCCAAGGTCAGCGCCACCACGTCCGGCAAGGTTGACGTGAAGTTGAATCTCAAGAACTTCACCATCGACGGCGCGAACGTCGGCAAGGCAAACGCCGCGAACCGTGGTCACGTGCACTTCGCACTTGACGGTGGCAAGTTCGACTTCCCGAAGTACTCGGGCGCGAACGGTGACCTGGCCGTGAAGCTCGGTATCGCCGGCAAGTACTCACCGTCGGTCACCCCCGGCATCACCTACAGCAACCTGCCGAAGGGTAACCACACCCTCGCCGTGTTCCTGGTCAACAACGACCACTCGAACACCACGTCCGCTGCCGCGGTGAACTTCACCGTCGGCTAGTACCCCTTGTCTGGCCGGGGCGACCCCCCACGCCCCGGCCGGGCGAAGCTCCAAAGGAGATCAGATGGCTTCTCGTTCGCTTCGCTCCGCCAGCACGGCCCTGACCCTCGCCGCAATCGGCGCGGCTTCCATGTTTGTGGCGGGCGCCGCCGGAGGAGCGACATCCCGGCAAACGGCGGTCGCACCGCCGGTCACGGTGAAGATGGGGGAGTACTTCTACCGGCCCGGCCGCCAAACGGCGCGCGTCGGCCAGCGGGTTCGGTTCGTGAATGTCGGACGGATCGCTCATACCGTCGCCGACACCGACGCCAAGGGCAACATTCGCTCCCGCGACATCAAGCCGAGGGAACTCGTCAAGGGCGCGGTCCAGGTGGTCGTCTTCAAACGCCCCGGTACCGTGCGCTACGTGTGCACGTTCCACCCGAGCACCATGCGCGGCGTGATCACGGTTCTTCCACGGAGTGGCTAAGGCCGCCGCGGAGGGCTGGCCAAGGCGTCTTGCACGGCGCACATCTCTTCTGCGGTGAGGGGACCGTGCTCGATCGCAGCCGCGTTCGCTCTTGCCTGTTCGACGGTCCGCGCGCCGGGAATCGGGATGAGGTTTGGCGAGCGGGCAAGGAGCCAGCAGAGCGCTCCCTGCGCGAGCGTGCGGCCGCGTGCCGTGAGGATGTCGCTGACGGCTCGAAGGCGCTCGGCGTATCGCTCAACCGGCCGGCCGTTCTGGAAATAGTTCAGCCACTCCGGGGAGACACGCCGGAAGTCCTCTGTATCCTCGATCTGCGACCCGACGCCGTACTTCCCGCTCAGGAGGCCGGTGCCGAGTGGGCCTCGACAGAGGCCAGGGAGGTTCTGTTCGTCGCAGATTGCGACGAGTTCCGGGGCGTCGCGCACGACGTTGACTTCGAACTCGATCGCGCCGAAGCCGGGTTGGCAAGTCCAGGCGGCGGCGAGTTCAGGCTCGTCAGTGGACCAGCCGTAGGCGCGGATCTTCCCTTCGGTCACGAGGTCCTGAAGGGTTCCGAGCATCTCCTGCGCCTCGGCGACCGGAAGGCCCGACAGGTGGAGCAAGTAGAGGTCGAGATGGTCGGTTTGAAGACGACGAAGTGACGCGTCGAGCGCGGTCCGGATGTAGGCGGGCGAGGCATCTGTTCCGACGATTTGGCGAGTGTCCTCGTCGATGAGGTTTCCCCACTTCGACACGATGGCGATCTCGTCGCGATGTGATCCGAGGGTCTCGCCGATGAGCCGCTCGGAGGTGCCGCAGCCGTACGCGTCGGCGGTGTCAAACAGGGTGATCCCGGCGTCGAAGGCGGCACGCAGTGCGTCGGCGGCTTGGCGCTTGTCGTAGTTACGCCCCCAACCGACGGGCTGGTCGCCGGCTGAGGTCGGCCCTCCAAGCGCCCACGTTCCCATCCCGATCGCGGACACGGTCGGCCCGTCGGTCCAGCGTCGTTGCTCGCTCATCGAAGTCCTTGCGTCGTCAGCGGTGATCGGTCAGTAAACAGTTTGAAGCGCACTCCGGTCGCGCCTGTATGGCCCTCTTGCGATGGTATGACGTGACGTTTGGGCGAGAGCTGACTCGAATATGGCACAGCTGCGACGACCTCCGTGTCAGTTTCGCTCGGCTTGATCGGTCAACCTGGACAGACGACGGCCAAGGAGGGATGAGACGTGGAGCGCGGCGAGAGGTTCGAGGGGTTTGGTTCGCAGACGCGACGGTTCCTGGCTGGCATCGCCGCCAACAACGAGAAGGCCTGGTTCGACGCCCATCGCGACGACTACGAGCGCCACTACGTCGCGCCGGCCCTCGCGTTCATCCGCCAGATCGCGCCGCGGCTGAAGCAGATCGCGCCGCAGTTGTCGGCTGAGCCGAAGATCAACGGATCCCTCCTTCGGATCAACCACGACATGCGCTTTTCAAAGGACCGGCAGCCCTACAAGGACCGCCTCGATCTGTGGTTTTGGGAGGGTGCCAAGCGCGGCTGGGACAGACCCGGCCTCTTCATGAGGCTGACCGCTACGAGCCTGATCTTGGGGGCTGGAATGCGGCGATTTGAGGGGCCGCAGCTCGATGCCTATCGCGTGTCGGTCGTCGGCCCAGCCGGTGAGACGCTTGCGACCCTCCTTGATCGACTCACCGTGGCTGGATACGAGACGAGCGGTGCGACGCGCAAGCGCGTGCCACCGGGGCTTGATCCTGACCACAGCCGTGCCCACCTGCTCTTGCACGGGGCGCTTTCCGTCGTCCTCGCCGAGCCCGTCCCCGATGCCTGCGCGACGCGCGAATTCGTCGACTACTGCGCGCGCCACTTCGCGGCACTCGCTCCCCTCAATGACTGGCTCAGGGGCGCGATGCTTACGTCGCCGATTGATCAACCCCCGGTGGCGCCGAACTGCGGGCGCCGCAGCCGAACGGCCGCGGCGCCCGCTGCCGGCTAGCTGCTGCTCGACTCGTACTTGAACGAGAGGTTCAGCCGGGTGCGGAAGCGAACGATCTTGCCTTCGTCGATCGTCACGTCAAGCTTCATGACCTCGGCGACCCGGAGGTCACGAAGGCTGCCAGCGGCTGTCTCGACCGCCTTTTTGGCGGCGTCCTCCCACGACGTTCCGCTTGTTCCCACCACTTCGATGACCCTGTAAACGCTGTCGTCTGACATTGCTGCCCCCTTGGGAAGTTTGAACCCGGACTGATCGTTGACGATTCGCAAACGTCGCGGAGAGTATCCAGGCGAGCCGGACGCGCCACAACCCTTTGCCACGCCGTCGTCGCCCGACCCAGAAGCTGGCTTTTTGTGATCCGGAGCGCGGGCACTCAGGCGACGGTCAGGCGAGAAGAACCGGGACGTCGAGCGCGTCGTGGTCCTTGTCGACGACCACGAGGTCGTGGACGATCGCCGTCGCAGTGGCGCTCAGTCGCCGAGGACCTGGGCGAGCGTCCCGAACTCGCTCTCCCAGCCCATGACCGCTCTCGGTCCAGGGCTCGTCGTGCATCGCATCGATGGTCAGGACCATCTGCACGCCCTCGTCGGTCTGGCGAAACGTCACCATCGTCGAAAACCTCGTATGGCTCGACGTCCGGGATGACGTCCGCCAGGCTGGTGAAGGCGAGATGCTGCCCGGCGACGACGTCGGTGTAGATGACGCGGAGCGCGTTCGCCAGCTCCATCCCCTCCTTCGTCAATGAACTCGACCATTTCGGAGGCGGTAGCGGTCATGGCGTAGCGCAGCTCACCGCCGACGCGGAGGTCGAGGTTCTGAACCGTCACCGTGAAGCCGTCGGGGCCCGACCACGACTCAATGCCGTCGCGTGTTGTCGAGAGTTCCCACACGTCTTGGATTGGCGCTCAAAAACATCCGTTCGATCACGATCTGTCGCGTCTTCGTTATGGGGCCATCCTTGCGGGTGGGGTTGCGGGCCATGGGTCGCAAGGCGTCGACCGACCACCGTCCGCCAGGGGCCGAAGCCCCACGCGGGCGGGGGTGAAAAGGCGGGGCCCCGGAGGTGACCGGGGGGGGGGGGAATGGGCTGCGGGGTAGGCGGG
>JANMDN010000007.1:0-35522 GCA_031376285.1 Actinomycetes bacterium | reverse complement strand
GGGCATGCACATCAAGCCCAACAAACGTACGATCAAACATCCGGCGCCTCCCGTAATTGCGGCTCTACCACCGCGATCCTCGATCACGGCGGCAACCCGCGCCAACTTACGAGCGAGGCGCCGGGCACCCATACGGTCTAGTCCATCGAGAGGCTGAGCTGGCCCTCGGGCGCAGGTTCGCCCGAGCGGACAGGCGCGGCCTTCTCGGTGGCCTCGGCGGCGGCCTGTTGGGCGAGCACGTCGGCGCGCTCGTTGTCCGTGTGTCCGGCGTGGCCGCGGACGAGGGTCGGTTCGACCTTCGCGTGCCGTGCGAGTTGCACGAGGAGGGCTTCCCAGAGGTCACGGTTTGCGACCGGCTTCTTGTCGGCGGTCCTCCAACCCTTACGTCGCCAACCATTCAGCCAGCCGAGCCGGATGGCGTTGGCGACGTAGCTCGAGTCGGTGACGAGCTCGACCGTGGATCCGTCGGGCGCGGCGCGAAGGCCCTCGAGCGCCGCGGTGAGTTCCATGCGGTTGTTGGTCGTGCCGACCTCACCGCCGGTCAGCACACGCTCGCTGCCGTCGGCTGCGCGCAGGATGGCCGCCCAACCGCCTCGAGCGTTCGCTGTGCCGTTACCGGAGCAGGCGCCATCGGTGGTGAGGACATAGGGAGCGGGCATCGCTCTTGAGGGTAGTCGCGTCTCACTCACGATGCGGGATCTTAGGTGATGGTCAGGTTAGGGCCCGCCGATGAAGAGATTGTCGGGGCGAGCAGAGGGCTCGTCGCCGCGCCACCAAGTGGAAATCCCAAGGAGGGGAAATGCTCAACCGGTTCCGCCAGCGCGCCCAGAACGAAGATGGCTTTACGCTCATCGAGCTTCTGGTCGTTGTCATCATCATCGGTATCCTCGCGGCCATCGCGATCACGTCGTTCCACGGTAAGCGCTCGCGTGCTCAGGACGCGGCTGCCAAGTCGATTGTTCGCAACGCGCAGAGCACCATGGAGACCGCGTTCGTCGACAACCAGACCTACGTCACGACCACTGCAGCATTGGCTCTGGTCGAGCCGAACATCTCTTGGCAGACGGGTGCGGCCCTTGCCGCGTCGGACCAGGTCTCGATCGGCACACCGACCGCGAACACCTACACGATCCAGAGCGCTAGCGCGTCTGGGACGAACTTCGCCATCACGCGTGCGGCGGCCGGTGGGAGCTTCCGCTGCAAGAGCGCCGCGGCGATCACGGCCTGCACCACCAGCAACTGGTAGGTCGATCCATCCAGTAGGACGCGTCAATCGGAGGCCCGCTCGTTCGGCGGGCCTCCGACGTTTCTGACCCCTGCCGCCCGGTCATACGGGCCGGTTCAGCCGCCGAGCGGCCCGAGCGAGGGGTTCGTCGTCTCCTGCGCCATCAAGTGGAAGTCCCAAGGAGGGGAAATGCTCAACCGGTTCCGCCAGCGCGCCCAGAACGAAGATGGCTTTACGCTCATCGAGCTTCTGGTCGTTGTCATCATCATCGGTATCCTCGCGGCCATCGCGATCCCGTCGTTCCTCGGTCAGCGCTCGCGTGCTCAGGACGCGGCTGCCAAGTCGATTGTTCGCAACGCGCAGAGCACCATGGAGACCGCGTTCGTCGACAACCAGACCTACGTCACGACCACCGCTGCATTGGCTCTGGTCGAGCCGAACATCTCTTGGCAGACGGGTGCGGCCCTTGCCGCGTCGGACCAGGTCTCGATCGGCACACCGACCGCGAACACCTACACGATCCAGAGCCGGAGCGCGTCCACGACCAACTTCGCCATTACGCGTGCGGCGGCCGGTGGGAGCTTCCGCTGCAAGAGCGCCGCGGCGATCACGGCCTGCACCACCAGCAACTGGTAGCCCCGCGGTACGAGCGATGCCCAAGAGCGTCGGGGCCCGCGAGGCGGTGGCCCTGACGCGCATGGTCTCGCGCGACCGCCCTGGTGAGGTTTCGGGCGGGGGTGCCGATAGTCCCGTTGCCGGCGTCGCGCGGCGCCCGTCTTGAAACTCATCAACCCATGGAGGGGTTGTCGTGGGCCTGGATTCCAACAGCACACCGCGGGACGAGGCGGGCTTCACGCTCATCGAGCTGCTCGTCGTCGTCCTGATCATCGGGATCCTGGCGGCGATCGCGCTCCCGGCGTATGCCGGCCAGCGCCGGCGCGCCGAGAATGGCGCCGCCCAGGCACTCGTCCGTGGGGCACAGACCTCGATGGAGACCTTCTACGCGGACAACCAGAGTTTCGCGCCCGCGACGCCGGTTCTGCTCGCGGCCATCGAGCCGACGATCTCATGGCAGACGGGCACCGCCCTCGCGACCTCAGATCAGGTCCGCATCAGCGGACTCGCCACGAACACCTACACCGTCGAGACGCAGAGCGCGTCCGGCACGAGCTACGCGATCAAGCGCCTGGCATCGGGTCTCTCGGTGCGCTGCAAGGGCACCTCGGCCGCCATCGCGTCGTGCGTGACCAAAGATGAGTGGTAGCCGGTCTGGTCGCGATGGCGACCCGGGCCCCTCTAGGTCTGGCGCGCTCGGCCGATATATGAAGAAGCGCGTGTCGTCGGACGTCGACGCGCCAGGGACCTCCCCGCGAATGCAAGGAATGCGATCCGTGTCGACCAGTCCATCTCGTCTCCGTCAACGCCGCGAGGCCGTCGCGTCTGCGCTCTTGGCGCTTGCGCTGGTCCCGGTGGGAATCGCGATCGCTGCGGACCCGGTTGTGCCGGTGACCCCAGGGGCCGCGGCAGCCGCCACTCCTGGCACGTCAAGCACGCCCACGGTCGGCGCGACGACGGCTCCGGCCGCGGCCGCGGTGTCGGCGTTCAAACTGGACCGCGCCGCGAGTCAGCCGCTCGGGCTGGCGCCAAACGGGGTCACCGACCCACTGAACTACCCGAACGAGCCGGTCATTCTCCGATGGACGGCCGTGCCAGGGGCTGCCTCCTACACCGTCGAGATCGCCACCACCTCGGGCTTTGCGAAGGTGCTCTGGAAGGGTGAGACCGACCAGCCGCTTGTCGCACCGACGACGCTGCTGCCCGACGGCGACTACTGGTGGCGGGTCACCGCCACCGATGGGGCCACAACTCGTGGCCTGACCAGTGACGTCGCCCGCTTCGCGAAGCGTTGGCCGAACTCCGTGAGCGGCCTCGTGACCGCGTCCTCACCCGGTGGGCGCGCGGTCAGCCAGGTCGCGCTGCACCCCTACTTCACCTGGAAGCCTGTGCCCGGCGCCACGAACTACGACGTTGAAGTCGCCGCGGGCGACCGGTTCGCGACCCCGGCCTACACCTCGACGAACTTCCCGCTGACCTTCACCAGCCCGAGCGCCGTCGGCGCGCTCCCCGACGACTCCTACAGCTGGCGGGTCCGCGCCAAGGACCTCAACAGCCAGCCCGGCCCGTGGTCACCGTACTCGGCCTTCACGAAAGTCTGGGCGACGCCGAATCCAACCGCCCCGGTCGACGACGCCAGCCTGCAGACCCCGCTCCTGCGCTGGGATCCTGTCGAAGGGGCAGAGGGATACCAGGTGCAGATCAGCGTCGACCCGTTCACCTTCACCGGCGATCGAGTGCTGATCAACCAGGAGACCGCGAACACCGCGTGGGGGCCGCTCTACGCCGACACCCTCAAGGGCTTTAGCCCTGGCGCGAATTTCTTCTGGCGTGTTCGCCCCTTTGTGGACGGAACCTACGGTGGCTGGACGACGACTCGACACTTCTACTGGGAGATCCCGTCGTCATCAGCTGCGGCCATCACGCTCGACCCGGTCGCCGACATCGATGCGTCGCTTCCCCCGGTCTTCTCGTGGAACCAGATGCCCGGCGCGAATCTCTATCGCGTCGACGTGGCCACCGACCTCGCGTTCCACAACATCATCGTCCAGGAGTTCACGGTCGACGGCGCGTTCACACCGTCAAAGCCGCTCCCTGACAACCAGACCGGCACCGGGTACTTCTGGCGCGTCGTGTGGGGCTCGGGTAGCCCGAGCTCGCACATCCTCTTCGTGGACGAGAACTCGGTCCCCGTCGGCACGTTCAAGAAGCAGACCCGCTTCACGCTCGGTCAGGGCGCCGCGACCTCGGTGACGCAGCCGCCGCTCCTGTCCTGGGCCCCGGTGACGGGCGCCGGGAAGTACGACCTCGAGATCTCGCGCGATCCCCAGTTCCTGGTCCCGACGCTGGCAGGCGTCGGTGGGACCGTCTACGGACTCGGGCTTGTTCCGACCAACATCAACAACGCCCCACGCTTGGCTGACGGCAGCTGGTTCTGGCGTGTCCGAGTGAAGGACGCCTCCGGTAACGGCCAGAGTTGGAGTCAGGCCGGGAGCTTCGCGCTCGTCACCGACCGTCCGGACCAGACGCTGCCGGCCGATGACGAGACGGTCCCCGGCGCCCCGCTGCTGCGCTGGACGCCGGTTCAGACGGCCTGCGGGTATGACATCCAGATCGCCAGCCAGCCAACGATCACCGACGACACCGCGGTCCTCGAGACGAGCCAGACTGCCTTTGCCCTCACGGGCACCGACGTTCCGACGGCCGGCCGCTGGTACTGGCGCGTCCGCGCGGACATGTGCAACCAGATCACGAGCCAATGGAGCCCGACGCGGTCGTTTATCAGCGTCCGCCCACCGGACTTCGGTCTGCAGACACTGCCCCGGACCGTGATCTACGGCCGCAGCGTCATCGTCGCGGGCAAGCTCCAGTTCGGCGGACGGGCCGTCCGGTCGCCCAAGCTCATCGTCGAGCGCAAGGAAGGCCGCGACAGCAAGTTCCGCGGCTACGGGACGATCCAGGGTGACGCCCGCGGGCGCTACGCCTTCCGCATGCGCCCGAAGGGCTCGGCTGCGTACCGCCTGCGATGGGACGCCGAGAAGTCGCACCCCGCCGGCGAGACCCAGTTCACGGTCAAGGTCAGTCCTCGGGTGACGGCCCGCCTCCTCGGCGCGCGTGTGCTCCGCAGGGGGATGGTGAAGGTCTCAGGGAGCGTGTTCCCAATCCGTCCGGTGCGGGTGCAGGTCCTCAGTGACGGCAACTGGACGACGCTTGCCAAGTACACGCCGAAGTCCGCCCGATTCAAGGTGACCGCGCGCGCATCGGTGGCGCCGGGTCGCTACCAGCTTCGGATCCTCGTTCCCGGTGACCTCCGTCTCGCTCAAGCCGCGACGAGCCAGCGCGCCCTTTTGATCTACGACAAGTTCATCGTCTCGAAGGGCAGCAAGTGAGCCAGGCCATCCCGACATGGTTTTGGGTGGTCTGGGCCGGGATCTTCGGCCTGGTCTTCGGATCGTTCTTCACGGCGGTTGCCCACCGGTGGCCGCGTGAGGAGTCACTCATGCACCCCCGCTCGCACTGCACCGCGTGCAACCACACGCTGTCGTGGTTCGAGCTCGTCCCGGTCCTGTCGTGGGTTGCCCTGCGCGGTCGTTGCCGCTCGTGCAGGGCGTCGGTCAGCATTCGCTATCCGCTGACCGAGCTCGCCACGGGGGCGCTTGCGGCGCTCGCCATTGCGACCGTCGGCGCGAACCTTCGCGGCGCGGCTGCTGCCGTCATGCTCGTTGCGCTCGTCCCGGTCGTGATCATCGACCTCGAGCACAAGCTCATCCCCGACCTGATTGTCCTTCCGGCCACCGTCGCGGCGCTTGCGCTCGGCATCCTCAGCCGGCCGGATCGCTGGTGGGTTCCGGTCGCCTCAGCCCTCGGAGCGTCGGCGTTCCTCCTCATCCTCCATCTGGCAAAGCCAGGCGGGATGGGCCTCGGCGACGTCAAGTTGGCCCTTCTGCTCGGCGCGGTGCTCGGCGCGGGAGTCATCCCGGCGCTTGCGGTTGCCTTTCTCGCCGGCTCGATCCTGGGCGTGGGGATGATGATCCGCGGTGGCGCCTCGGCCCGCAAGATGGCCATTCCCTTCGGCCCCTTCCTCGCCGCGGGTGCGTTCGTCGCACTCTGGTGGGGGGCGCCGGTTCTCTCGTGGTATCGCGACAGTTTCCTCTAGGTACGACGGCAAAACCCCTACACGACAAGGACGTCCTTCCGTGAGCCTCCCAATGCCCACATCGTCCGGGAGTTCTGAACAATGAGCACCGTTGTCTCTCTCGACGTTGGCTCGAGCACCATTGCCGGTGTCGAGCTTTCAAGCACCCGCGATCACGTCAGCCTGACGCGGGCGGCGATCGATTCGCTTCCCGACGGGCTCGTGGTCGACGGCGAAGTCGCCATGCCCGAGGAGCTTGCCGGGCACATCCAGGAGTTCTGGCAAGCCAACAAGTTCAGCGCCAAGCGCGTGCGCCTCGGCGTCGCCAACCAGCGCGTCGTTGTCCGAACGGTCGAGATGCCCGCCATCGACGACCCCGCCGAGCAGCGCAAGGCGGTCGAGTTCGAGGTCGCAGAGCACATCCCGATTCCTCAGGATCAGGCCGTGTTCGACTATCAGTCGCTCGGGCAGTTCGACGATCCCGCGACGGGTCGGCGCGAGCGGGTGGTGCTCGTCGCGGCGCACCGCGAGATGATCGAGTCGCTCGCCCACGCCGTCCGACGGGCCGGCCTCCAGCCGGTCGGGATCGACCTCGAGGCATTCGCGCTCATTCGCGCACTCCTTCCGGAACCGTCGATCGTCGACGAGGGCAACCAGGCGGCGCCGGCCCAGGTGATCTGCCACGTCGGCGCCGGGATGACCAACGTGATCGTCGCCGTCGACCGCCAATGCCAGTTCACGCGCCTCGTGAGCTTCGGTGGTCGGTCGCTCACCCAAGCCGTCGCCGAGCGTACGGGGATGCCGGTCAGCGAAGCCGAGGCGCTCAAGCGGTCGTGCGGGCTCCTCGGTGAGGTGCCCGACGGTTGGGACCAGAACGCCGTCGCGGCGGTGCGCCACGCGCTCGCGGTCGGCGCACGTCCGCTCGTGCAGGAAATCGGCCGGTCGCTTGACTACTACCGCTCGCAGCAGTTCTCACGTCCAATCGACCGTTTGATTCTGTCGGGCGGGACCTCGCTCTGCGCGGGTCTTGATCGCTACCTCCAGCAGGCGCTCGGTGTTCGCGTCGAGTTGGCCGACCCCATGGCTCAGCTCGACGCCGGAGAAGCCTCCCCCGAGATCGCCGCTCGCTCGGTGGTCGCAGTCGGGCTCGCGCTCGACGGGACGGACGCGTCATGAGGGCAATCAACCTCCTCCCGCCGGATCAGCGGGCCGGGCGAAAGGTCGCCGTCAGCCGCTCGAAGATGCTGATGGTCGCTGGCGCGGTCCTCGTGGTCGGTCTTGGCTACTACACCTGGAACGTCAAACAGCAGGTGTCCCAGGTCCGGACCGACGCCGCGGCCGCTGAGGCCGAGCGCAGCGATATCCAGGCCCAGATCGCGACGCTGAACGCCTCGGCAAAAAGCGCGACCGACCTCCAGCGCTACCAGGGCATCGTGAGCGGCATCGCCAGCGCGCGCACCGACTGGGACCGAGTGATTCGGGACATCGCGCTTGTCATTCCGCGGCAGGCGTGGCTGACGACACTCAGGGTCGAAACCCCGAAAACGGCGGCCGGCACGGCAGGGGCGGCTGACGCAGCCGCTGCCAACACGACCGGAACCGCCCTCCAAGTGCCGACCGGGGTTCATATCGAGGGCTACACCTACTCTCACGATCAGGTGGCCTACGTCCTCGCCCGTCTCGGCGCCGTTCGTGGGCTCGGAGAGCCGCACCTGGCAAGCTCGAATCCGACCCAGCTCGGCAGTCGCAAAGTGGTCAAGTTCACGATCGACGCATCGGTCGACCAGCGGGCCCAGGACCGACCCGAGTTCACCACCGACATCAGCGCTGGCGCGACGCCGGCGGGAGGGTAGACCGATGGGCGTGAAGATGTCCAAACGCGACACGACGCTCTTGTCGTCAGTCGCCGCGGCGCTCGTGCTGGGTGGCGGATACATGATGGTCTTGAAGCCCGCCCAGGCCGAGCTCGGCACCGCACAAACGAGCCTCGAAGAGGCGGAGAGCAGCCGCGACCTCGCCCGGAGCCAGCTCGATGGGCTACGGGGTCGAAAGACCGACGCCACCAGGATCGACGCGCTGACGCTTCGAACCCTCAAGGCGATTCCCGTGGGACCGCAGACATCGGGTTCGCTGCTCCAGATCCAGCGCATGGCCAAGCGGGCCGACGTGACCCTCTCGGGGATCACGAGCAACGCTCGGATCAGCTTCGGAACGATCGAGGCGGAGACGTTCGCGCTTCGCGCTGACGGGAACTTCTTCGACATCAGCGACTTCCTCTACCGGATGCAGCGTCAGGTCGAGGTCGGGCGCGGTGGGCGTCCCCAGGTTCGGGGCCGGCTTCTTGCCACAACAAAGGTTGAGCTCAGCCCGTCGACATCGACAAACACCACCGCAAAACTCACCGCCAAGTCGGAGGTGAGCGCGACGATCGAGGTCGTGGCTTTCAACCTGTCCTACGGCACGACGGCGGGCTCCGCAGGCGCTCCAGCCGCATCGCCCGACGCAGCATCGATCACCAACTCGGCTCAAGGAGAGGGAGCGTGACCCGCACAACCGCAGGAATCCTCATGAGCGTGGTCGCCGCGATCACCCTCACTGGCTGCGGCGGCGGCGGCGACTCCGCGGCGAGCGATCCGGCGGCCGCCGCGCAGCAGGACATCGCAAACGCGCAGTCGGGTGTCGCCGCAGCCAACGCCGCAACCGGCGCTCGCTCGGGCGATTCCACGCCGCAGGCCGATGTCTCATTTGCGGGCGGCGTCCTGGGCGTGCCGGGGAGTGTCGAGACTGGGCGAAACGCCACGGTGCTCGACAACCTCGACCGGCTCGGGACACCGAAGGACATCTTCCGTGCGCAGGTCACCGACGCCGTTGCCGCGCCAACGACGACTGCTCCGGCCGCTGGCCCGGTCGGCACACCCGAGCCAACCACGACCGCGCCGACAACGACCACGGCGGCGCCGGAGATCAACCCACTTCAAGCCGACTTCGACGTCGACGGCGAGCCGATCCTGGCGCGCGAAGGCGATTCGATCCCACCGGACACGCAGCAATTTCTCGTGAAGACGATCGCGAAGGGCGGGGTCACACTCGTCCTCAACGGCGGTCTGCTTCCGAACGGGAGCGACACGCTGAAGCTTGGCGTCGGACAGTCGATCATCCTGAAGAACCAGACTGCCGGTGAGAGTTACCGGATTCGCCTGGCGGGCATCCAAAACGCGCGGTGATCCAGCCGCCAGCCCGGTCGACTCGTCCTGACGGGCGACCGGGCTGAGCCTCCTGGCGACCGGTAAACTGCCGGCCAACGTGGCCCTGACCTACCGCACCGCCGGGGAATCGCACGGCCCGGCGCTTGTCGCCGTGGTCGAAGGCGTTCCTGCCGGCCTCAAGCTTGTCCCCGACGACATCGACCTCGATCTCGCCCGCCGACAGCTCGGCTACGGTCGGGGTGGTCGCATGAAGATCGAGCGTGATCGGGTCGTCGTCAAGTCCGGCCTTCGCCACGGCATGACGCTCGGAAGTCCGCTCACCCTGGAGGTCCCCAACAAGGACTTCGCCAACTGGGAGCGCGACCGGATGGCGGTCTGGGAGCCCGAGGGCGAGGTCGACCCGATCACCCTGCCACGCCCGGGCCATGCGGACCTTGCCGGGATGCTCAAGTACGGGACGCGCGATCTGCGAAACATCCTCGAGCGGGCGAGTGCGCGCGAGACAGCCGCCAGAGTCGCGGCCGGCGGTGTCGCGAAAGCGCTGCTGCGACGGTTGGGGATGGAACTACGAAGCCACGTGGTGCGGATCGGGCCCGAGGCGGTACCGCTGCGCGACGATCTCACCCTCGCGGACTTCGAGGGTGTCGACGAGAGCCCCGCGCGCTGCCTCGATGCCGACGGGACCGACCGGATGGTGGCGGCGATCAAGGCGGCCGGTCAATCACACGACACGCTGGGTGGTGTGTTCGAAGTCTGGTGTTTTGACCCGATCCCCGGCCTCGGCTCGCATGTCAGCGGCGATACCCGCCTCGACGGGCGCATCGGCCAGGCGTTCCTGGGGATTCAGGCGATCAAGGGTGTCGAGGTTGGCGCGGGCTTCGCGCTGGGGACGCTTCCGGGGAGCCTGGCACACGACGAGATCTACCACTCACCTGAGCGCGGCTACTACCGTAAGACGAACCGCTCGGGTGGTCTCGAAGGCGGGATGACCCATGGCTCGCCAGTGGTCGTTCGGGCCGTGATGAAGCCGATCTCGACGCTCTCGCGTCCACTTGCGTCGGTCGACGTGGTCACCCACGAGGCCCAGTCGGCCTTCAAGGAACGCTCCGACATCTGCGCCGTCGCCGCCGCGGCGGTTATCGGCGAGGCGGCCCTTGCGTTCGTGATCGCCCAAGCCGTGGTCGAAAAGTTCGGAGGCGACTCCATGGCTCATCTCGAGGCCTCGGTGGAGCGCTACCGGGCGGAGATCGCGCGCCCAGAGCCGTGACCTGGGTCGTGCTCACCGGCTACATGGGAGCGGGGAAAAGCTCGGTTGGTCGACGTGTGGCGAGCCGGATCGGACGCCGCTTCGTCGACGCTGACGTGGCAATCGAGAGCCACGCAAAGCTGTCAATCCCGGAGATCTTCGCCAAACGCGGCGAGGTCTGGTTTCGCCGGACTGAGGAAGCCGTGATCCGAGAAGTTCTCGCCGAGAGCCCGCCCGGCGTGCTGGCCCTCGGAGGGGGGGCGCTCGAGAATGCGCGCACCCGTAGCCTCGTGAACCGGACCGCCAAGGTGGTGTGGCTGCGGGTGAGCCCGGCGGTCGCGTGGGCGCGCGTCGAACATTCGGATCGCCCGCTTGCCCGCAGCGAGGAGCGCTTTACGCGTCGCGCCGTCGAGCGCGAGCCGGGCTACCGCGAGGCAGCGCACCTCGTCGTCGATGCCGACGAGCCGCTCGATCAGATCGTCACCCGCGTCGCCGAGTGGGCACGGCGCACCGTCACGGACGAGGCGTTGCCGTGACACCGTCTCCTCGCCGGATCATGGAGATCGGCTCTCGCCGATATCCCCTGTATCTGGGCAGCAGACTGCTCAGGTCCCTTGGTCCGATCTGGAGTGCCCTCGCGCCGCGTGGTGCGGCGCTCGTGATCTTCGACGAAGGTGTCCGCGCGATCGCCTCGCAGGCGGCGGCCTCGCTCGAGGGGAGTGGGGTGCGGGTCGTCTCGGCGCCAGTGCCATCGGGCGAGCCGTCGAAGTCGCTCGCTGAGGTCGAGCGACTCTGTCGCCTGGCGGCGACGGAGGGCATCCGTCGCGGCGACACAATCGTCGCGGTGGGTGGAGGGGTCGTCGGTGATCTTGCCGGCTTTGTCGCCGCGAGCTATCAGCGCGGGATCCAGCTCGTCCACGTTCCGACGACCCTGCTTGCGATGGTCGACTCGTCCATCGGCGGAAAGACCGGCGTCGACCTGCCCGAGGGAAAGAACTACGTGGGCGCCATCTGGCAACCCCATCTGGTTCTCATGGATGTCGACGCGCTTGCGACCCTGCCGGCTCGCGAACTTTCGTGCGGCTTTGCGGAGGTCGTGAAGTACGGGCTCCTCGCGGGAGACGCGTTCGTCGAGCGCATCGAGGCGTGGCCGGCGCTGCCTGGTGCCCCCGACGACCTGGTCGAGCTGATCGGCGACTGCGTCGACCAGAAGGTTGCGGTCGTCGTGGACGACGAGCACGACCTCGGCCGTCGCGCGATCCTGAACCTCGGTCACACCGTTGGGCACGGCATCGAAGCGGCCGGAGGGTACGGCGGATACCACCACGGTGAGGCAATCTCCCTCGGCCTCCTGGCCGCGCTTCGGCTCTCTGAGCGGGCCCTCGGCCTTAACCTGAGGTGGCGTGAGCGCACCCGGGAAACCCTGGTCCGCCACGGGCTCCCGGTGCGGCTCGATCCATCGATCCCGATCGACGCGGTGCTCGCGGCGATGGGCCGGGACAAGAAATCGGCTGCCGGCGCCCTGAATATGGTCTTGATTTCCGCTCCCGGCGAGCCTCACACGCGGCAGAATCCCGACCACGACGATGTCGTCGAGGCAATCGAGGAGCTGTACCGGTGAAACACGTCGCACTCATCCATGGGCCGAACCTGAACATGCTGGGCCGGCGCCCGTCGCAGCACTACGGGACGCTCACCCTGAGCGACCTCGAAGGCCAGGTTCGGGCCTGGGGAGCCGAGCGCGGGATGGCGGTCGCGACCTTTCAAACGAACCATGAAGGCGCGTTCCTCGAGCATATCCACGGCCTCGTTGGTGCGGTGGACGGCGCCATCGTGAACCCCGGCGCGTGGACCCACTACCAATGGTCGATCCGCGACGCGCTGGAGCTGCTCGGCGCGCCGTTTGTGGAGGTCCACCTCTCAGACATCGAAGCCCGTGAGCCACACCGACGCATTTCGGTCGTACGGGAGATTGCCCACGCCGCCGTCTGGGGGAAGGGCCCCGACGGGTACCGCGAGGCGCTCGACATTCTCGCCGGGGCACTCGCATGAGCGACGATCAGCGCCAGACACGCCTCGTCGAATGGCTCAGCACCGTCGACCTCGCGGGAATGCTCGTCACCGAGCTCGCCAACATCCGCTACCTGACGGGATTTGTCGGGACGAACGCCGTGGCGCTCATCGCGCCTGAGCGTCGACTGCTCTTTACCGACTCGCGCTACATCGTGAGCGCCAAGGAACAAACGAGCGGCGTCAAGGTCGTGCTCGCGGGGCGCGACCTCGTCGACAAGCTCGGCGCGGCGTTGGCTGAGATCGGCGGGCCGATCGGGATCGAGGCCGACGACATGACCCTCGGCCGCCGCGATCGCATCGCCGCGGCCGCCGAAGGGGTGGAGCTTCGACCGGTCACCGACGCCGTCGAGCGCCTGCGGTTGACGAAGTCTGCCGAGGAGGTCGCCGCGATCCGCGCCGCGACTGAGATCGCAGACGTCGCCTTTGACTGGGTCGCGTCCCAGGATCTCGTCGGAATGTCCGAGCGCGACGTTGCTTGGGAGCTCGAAGGCATCCTCCGGCGCGAGGGGGCCGACGGCCCGAGCTTCCCGATCATCGTGGCCGCTGGAGCAAACGGCGCCCGCCCACACGCCGTGCCCTCACGCGACCCGATCCCCGCCGGCACGCTCGTGGTCGTCGACATGGGTGCGCTCCTTGCCGGCTACCACTCCGACTGCACCCGCACCTACGCCACGGGTCCGCTTCCCGACGATCTGTCGCAGATCCACGCCGCCTGCCTCAGCGCGCAGGTCGCCGCCGTCGAGGCGGTGCGGCCCGGGATCACCTGCGGCGCGCTCGACGAGGTCGCACGTGGCATGATCCGCGACGCGGGTTTCGGCGATGCCTTCGGGCACGGCCTCGGGCACGGTGTGGGCCTTCACATCCACGAGCGGCCGTGGGTCCGGCCGGGCGGGGACGAGGTGCTCGTCGAGGGCATGGCCATCACGGTTGAGCCTGGCATCTATCTGGAGGGGGTCGGCGGCGTGCGTATCGAGGACTTGGTCATCGTGACGGCCGACGGCGGCGAAGTGTTGACGAAGCATCCGCGCGAGCTCGCGGCGTCCTGAGAACCAAGGAGCGGCGTTGTCCATTACGACCAATGATCTAAAGAACGGCTACGTCATCGACCTCGACGGAGACCTCGTCTCGGTGGTCTCGTTCCAGCACGTCAAGCCCGGAAAGGGCGGCGCGTTCGTGCGGACCAAGATGAAGAGTCTCAAGAATGGGGCCGTCGTCGACCGGACATTCCGCGCTGGCGAGAAGCTCGATCGGGTGACGACCGAGTCGAGGACCATGCAGCTGCTCTACCAGGACGGCGACGACATCATGCTGATGGACACCGAGTCCTTCGAGCAGCTCCCGGTACCGGCAAGCTCGGTCGACAACGTCGACCTCGCAGCCGAGGGAAGCGAGGTGCAGGTGCTCTTCGCGCGCGGCGCCGCGATCAAGATCGAACTCCCGAACCACGTCGAGCTGGCCGTTGCTCGCACCGATCCCGGGGTCAAAGGCGACACCGTCTCGAACGTCACCAAGAACGCCGACCTCGAAACCGGGGCGACCATCCAGGTGCCGCTTTTCGTCAACGAAGGTGATCGTGTGAAGGTCGACACTCGCACCCGCGAGTACATGGGCCGGGCATGAGCGCTCAACAGGTTGGCTGGGTCGACGCGAGCCTCCGGGAGCTGATCGCCCCCCCGATCGGGGCCGGCGTCGCGACCGACGACTTGATCCGCGCGGCGGCGCTCCTTGCCGGGTGTGGGGCCTCGTGCCTCGAGGTGCTCGACCCGGTGAGCGCCAAGCGGAGCCTCGAACGCTGGGCCGAAAGCCCATGGGACCGCCTCCGGGCAGTCGTCCGGATGGTCGGGGGTACCCCGGTCGGCATCTACATCGCTGGGCGCAGCCTCTTCGGTGAGCGGCCGGTCGGGCCCGACCTGGTTCGTCGCCTCGTGCTGTGCGCGGCTGAGAGCGGCGCGAGTCGCGTTCGGGCGTTTGACCCCCTCAATCACGCTGACGCGCTTCTTCCCGTTGCCGAGGCCGCGCGCGAAGCGTCAATGACCTTCGTGCCGGTGCTGCACCTCGGTCCGGCGCCGGGGCACGCGGATGTGTGCTGGGTCGACGAGGCCGTGCGCCTGGCTGCGCTCCCAGGGGCATCGGCGATTGCCGTTGCTGACGGGGGCGGTCACTTGACGCCGACCCAGCTGGCCGATCTCGTGCGCCGCGTCCGGGAGGCGACGAGCCTTCCCGTCGAGGTCGCGGTGGTCGCCACCGGCGGCCTTGCGGCTCCGGCGTCGCTCGCCGCGATCCAGGCGGGAGCGTCGGTGGTGCACGCGGCCGTCGGTGCCGCGGCGCTCGTGTCGGGTCGTCCGTCGGTCGAGACAATCCGCGCCGCGCTGGAGGGCAGTGACCGGGCGCTGTCATGCGACCGCGCTGCGATCGAGCAAGCGAGCCGCCTGCTCGCTCCCCGTTTCTCGGCCGAGGTGGTCCGCCAAGGAGCACACACGGCGAACGGCCCGGCACTCGGCCTCCCGCCGAAGCTCGCCGTGGGCCTCAGCGGACGGCTCTCTCGCCTTGGCCTGAGCGACCGTATCGTCGCCGCCGCCGAGGAGGCGTCGGTCGTTGCGCGCGAATGTGGTGGCCTGACGGTCGTCAACCCGTTCGGTGAGGCGATTGTCGCCCAGGCCGTCGAACACATCGTCGCGGGCGAGCGTTGGCATACCATCGAAGCGACCCTCGCGGACGCCGTGCTCGGACGCTGGGGTGAGCTCCGCGGCCCGGTCCATGCCGACGCGGCAGCTGGTGCTGCGCAGGCCGGTCACGACCCGCACGAGGTCGCGCTGAGCCTCGAAGCCGCGAGCGCTGGTGCTCCGGCAGGCCTTTCGGAAGAAGACCTTCTGCTCTGGACCCAATTCCCAGCCGGGGCCGAGCGACTGCACGCCCGGCGAAACTCGATCGACGGCGAGGCGTTTGAGGAATCGGTGCCAGCCCTTGATCGCGACCTGCTCGAGACGCTTGTCTCGGTGATGGAAGAGGCGGGCGGCGTCGAGGTCAGCGTCGAGCTTCATGGCGCACGGGTGACCGCCCGGCCTGCCGCCGCGGGCATGGCGGCCGCGCCAGCCGCAGGCCAGGCAGCCGCGCCGGTGGTCGACGCCGACGGCGGGTTTGGTCGGATCCAGTCGCCGATCGTCGGGACGTTCTACTCGGCGTCCTCGCCGGAGGCCGATCCCTTCGTCAAGGAGGGCCAGCGCGTGACCGTCGGAGACACGCTCTGCATCATCGAGGCGATGAAGATCTTCAACGAGATTCTCGCCGAGGCCGACGGCGTCATCCGCAAGGTTGCCGTCGAAAACGCGGAGCCGGTGGAGTTTGGACAGCTGCTCTTCCTGATCGAGTCATGAAACTCCTCGTCGCCAATCGCGGCGAGATCGCGGTGCGTGTCATCAGGTCTGCGCGGGAACTCGGTATCCCAACCGTCGCGATCTACTCGACCGCCGACAGCGAGAGCCTTGCGGTCGAGCTCGCCGACGAGGCCGTATGCGTTGGCCCACCGCCCGCTCGCGACTCCTACCTCAACATCCGAAACGTCATCGGTGCAGCCGAGATCACCGGCTGCACCGCCGTTCATCCCGGCTACGGCTTCCTGTCGGAGAACTCGGAGTTCGCCCGCGCCTGCGCCGACAACGACCTGATCTTCGTCGGACCCTCGCCCGAGGTCATGGATCGCATGGGCGACAAGGTCTCGGCCAAGCGGGCGGCGGTCGAGGCCGGGCTGCCGGTACTCGGAGGATCTGACGGCGCGGTGGATACCGTCGAGGCGGCCATCGCCGCGGCGGAGCTCGCCGGTTTTCCCGTTCTCCTGAAGGCCTCTGCCGGCGGTGGTGGCCGCGGCATGCGTCGCGTCGAAAGCCGCGAGGAGCTTCCGAACGCGTTCGAGGTCGCCCAGCGTGAGGCCGCCGCGGCGTTCAACGACGGGTCTCTCTATGTCGAGCGTCTTCTCGAGGGCGCGCGCCATGTCGAGGTGCAGATCCTCGCCGACGGCCTCGGTGGTGTGCTCGTCTGCGGTGACCGGGAATGCTCCATCCAACGCCGCCACCAGAAACTCATCGAAGAGGCCCCAGCACCGCACCTTCCCGACGCGACCCGCGACCGAATGCACGAGGCCTGCCTGCGAGCCGCGAAGGCCTGGAACTACCGCAGCGCCGGCACGATGGAGTTCCTCGTCGATGCGAAGGGCGATTTCTTCTTCCTCGAACTCAACGCGCGACTGCAGGTCGAGCATCCGGTGACCGAGCTCGTGACCGGGATGGACCTCGTCGCCGAGCAGCTTCGCGTCGCCCAAGGTGAGCTACTCTCGAAGACCGGTCGCGCCGAGACTCGGGGCCACGCAATCGAATGTCGCATCAATGCCGAGGACCCATCGCACGACTTCCGCCCCGGGGCGGGCCGCCTCCTCGAGTTCCGCGCGGCGGGTGGGCCGGGCGTCCGGATCGACACGCACTGCCGGTCCGGGAGCGAGGTACCGCCCTACTACGACTCGCTCATGGCCAAGCTCTGCGTGTGGGCAAGCGATCGGCCAAAGGCGGTTGCACGGATGGCGCGGGCGCTCGACGAGACCATTGTGAGCGGCGTCCCGACGACCATTCCGCTCCTTGCCGAGATCATGGGTGAGGCGCAGTTCATGGCGGGCAGGTACACGACGGCCTATCTGACCGAGCGCGCCGACCACCTGCCAACGCTTCGCAAATGACCAACACCCGTCGGCCGGGTCGGCGCGCGGCGCGCCGAGCTGCGGTCTTCATGCTCTATCAGCAGGATCTCATCGGCTCCCCGATGGACGAGATCCAGGCCAACGCCCTTCGCGCCGGGGAAGCGATCGATGATCCGTACGCGGAGACGATCCTCGCCGGTGTCAGCCTCGACGCCGTCGCCATCGACGCCGTGATCACGCAGGCCGCCCAGGGTTGGACGGCGGACCGGCTCGGCGCCGTCGAGCGAGCGATCCTGCGTGTCGCCGTCTGGGAACTCACCCGTTCGAGCGAGGTGAGCGCGGCAATCGCGATCAACGAGGCCGTGGAGCTCGCAAAGCGCTACTGCGGAAGCCACGCTCCGGCCTTCGTGAATGGTGTGCTGGGGCGGATCGCGGCCGATCGCCCGAGCGCCGAGCCGGGGACGACCTCTACGATGGCCGAGTGACCGGCTCGCCACTCAGCCAAGAACTCGAGTCTGCGGGTGCACGCCTCGAAACGATCGCCGAGCGGCTCGGCGACGCGTCCGCGGGGGCGGAGCACGCGGCGCTCGCAGACGAGGCCGTGGCGCTGACCGCTCGGGTCAGCGAGCTCGTCGCGCAGTTCCTGCGTGAGGCCGGGGCGTGACACGTCGAGCCGTCAGGGCCACTTGGCGCGCGGAAGGTCGCCAGGTGGGGCGTAGGATGGGTTGGTGAGCGAAGGGCCCAGATACCCCATCCTCGAGTCGATCGACGCGCCCCGCGCGCTTCGGGACATGGACGGCTCGACGCTGGAGGCACTCGCCGCCGAGATGCGGTCGGCGATTGTCGATGCTGTTTCGGTTACGGGAGGCCACCTCGGCTCGAGTCTCGGCGCGGTCGAGATCACCGTCGCCCTGCACGCTGAGCTCGACTCACCAAACGACAAGATCCTCTGGGACGTCGGCCATCAGGCCTACGGGCACAAACTCCTCACGGGGCGTCTGGCCGGATTCGAGACCCTTCGCCAGCACGAGGGCATGAGCGGTTTCCTGCGTCGCGCCGAGAGCGAGCACGACATCATGGGCGCGGGGCACGCGAGCACGTCCATCTCCTACGCGGTCGGCCTCGCTGAGGCGGCCCGACGTGGCGGCGACGAGACCGTCCGTGTGGCTGCGGTGATCGGCGACGGCGCCCTCACGGGTGGGATGGCCTACGAGGGCATGAACCAGGCTGGCGCTCTCTGTTTGCCGATCATCGTGATCCTGAATGACAACGGGATGAGTATCGGCGAGAACGTCGGCGCGCTGACCCACCTCATGCAGCGGGTCCGCCTCGATCCAAAGCTCAGTCGCGTCCGCGAGGAGCTGGAGCGCGGGCTCGCTCGGATTCCCGGCGTCCAGGGTCTTGGTCACGCGCTTAAAGACGCGACGAAGGCGTTCTTCGTCTCGGGGCACCTCTTCGAGGCGCTCGGGTTTGCCTACCTCGGCCCGATCGATGGCCACGACATCGACGCGCTGCGCGGGGAACTGCGTCGCGCCCGCGAGAGCGACCGACCGGTCCTGATCCACGCCAAGACGATCAAGGGCAAGGGGTACGCGCCCGCCGAGGCCGATGGTGAGGCGATGCACGGTGTGACCCCATTTGTGGTCGAAAGTGGCAAGGCCGCCAAGCCGGCGAGCGGACCGCCGACCTACACGGAGATCTTCGGGAAAGCCTTGGTCGCCGAGGCCGAGCGCGACCGCCGGGTGGTCGGGATCACCGCCGCGATGCTCAAGGGCACCGGCCTGCACCATCTCCAGGCCCGCTTTCCCGAGCGCACCTACGATGTCGGGATCGCCGAGCAGCACGCCACGATCTTCGCGTGTGGGATGGCCATCGCGGGGATGCGGCCGGTCTGCGCAATCTACTCGACGTTCCTGCAGCGGGCCTTCGACCCGATCATTCACGACGTCGCGATCCAGGAACTCCCGGTTGTCTTCGCGATCGATCGAGGCGGCCTCGTCGGCGATGACGGTGCGACCCACCACGGGGTTTTCGACATCGCCTATCTGCGCTCGATTCCCGGCCTTGTCGTGATGGCTCCCATGGACGAGCCTGAGCTTGTGGACATGCTCCACACCGCGCTTGCCCACGACGGTCCGGTGGCGTTCCGCTATCCGCGGGGAGTCGGCACCGGTGCGGCGCCCAGTACCGAGCCGCGCGTGATCGAGATGGGCCGGGGCGTTGTCCTTGAGCAGGGCGGGCGAGTCGCGCTCGTCGGTTACGGGTACGGCGCGCTGCTGGCATCCCAGTCGGCTGACCTTGTCGCCGAACGTGTCGGCGAGCGCCCGACGGTGGTCAACGCCCGGTTTGCCAAGCCCATCGACGGCGAGTTGATGCGGACGCTCGCGGCCGAGCATGAGCTGATCGTGACCATCGAAGACCATGCCGTGGTCGGGGGGTTCGGGAGCGCCGTGCTCGAAGCGCTCAACGGCTCCCCAACTCCGGTGCTTCGCCTCGGCATTCCCGACCACTTCGTCGATCACGGCAAGCGTGAACTGCTCCTTGCCGAGGTTGGCCTGGTTCCCTCGGCCGTGGCTGATCGCGTCGCCGATGCGCTGGCTCCCGTTCGGCGACTGACCATGTGGGCGACGCCAAGCGGGCGTTCTGCCTGAACCACGTCTTGCGCCTTGTCACACGCGTGCGCCAGCGTCGAGACGCCGGTACGCGCCCTGAGTATCATCGAGTCGGTGATTGCCCGCGCCCGACTCGACATCGCCCTCGTTGATCGAGGGCTCTTCGCGTCGCGGGCGAAGGCCCAGGCCGCGGTGATGGCCGGCCGCGTCCGCGTCGACGGCCAGATCGCGACGAAGGCCGGCATTGCCGTCGACGGCGTCGCCGACATCATCGTCGCGGCGTCAGACGAATACGTCTCCCGAGGCGGGACCAAGCTCGCAAACGCGCTCGATGCCCTCGGCGTCGACGTTTCGGATGTGAGCGCGATCGACATCGGCGCATCAACCGGCGGTTTCACCGACTGTCTTCTGCGCCACGGCGCACGGCGCGTCATCGCGCTTGATGTGGGCTACGGACAGCTCGACTGGAAGCTCCGCACCGACGATCGCGTGACGGTGATGGAGCGCACCAACGCGCGCGCCATAACCCCGGAGGATCTTCCCTTCGCACCCGACTTTCTCACCTGCGACCTGAGCTTCATCGGAGTCGGCGTCGTCTGGCCGGCGGTGTCGCGCTGCCTGGATCCGAGCTACCGGGCCCTCGTGATGGTCAAACCCCAGTTCGAGGTCGGGCCGAAGCGAGTCGAAGCGGGTGGGGTGGTCCGCAACCTCGACCACCGTCTGGAGGCCGTGATGAAGGTGGCCGACACGCTTCGAGCGTCCGGCGCGGCCGTTGCGGGCGTGGCGGCCAGCGGCCTCCCGGGACCGAAAGGCAATCGGGAGGTCTTCCTGCTCGCCGCGGGGCCCGCTCGGGTCGATCTCGTCGACGTCGACGACCTCGCGTCGCGCGCCGCGGTGGCGTGCGCAGCGTGAGCACCGTGCCGGCCGCAAACGGCGGCCCAACGGCCGTTCCGGGCCTTCCAACCCGGCGGGTCATGCTGATCACCCACCAGGCGCCCGAGGCGACCCAGCACGGTATCCCCTCCATCGTTTCGGTGATCCGCGAGGCTGGAGTCGAGCTGATTGTCTCTCCCGCGGAGGCGGCTAAGCACCCGATCCTGCGTGAGTTCGTCTCGCCGAACAGCCCGCCGTTTCATGCGGGGGGAGCGGACGTCATCCTCGTGGCGGGCGGCGACGGCAGCATCCTGCGGGCCCTCGCACGACAGGCCGGAACGGGCGCGCCTGTCGTCGGGATCAACTACGGCCGGGTCGGTTTCCTCGCCTCGATCGAGCGCGGCGACATCGAGCGGGATCTTCGCCGACTCTTTGCCGGTGAGTATTCGATCCTCGGGCTGCCCTCGCTTCGCGTCGAATGGAGTGACGGCGCGGTTGAAGCGGTGAACGACCTCGCGATTCTCCGCGGAGGCGAGGCGCGGATCGCCGACCTCACCTACGACATCGACGGCGAGCGCGTCGCGACCGTCCGGTGCGATGGTCTCATCGCGTCGACCCCAGTGGGCTCGACGGCCTACAACCTCGCCGCTGGCGGGCCGACGGTGTCGTGGAGGGTCCGCTGCTACGTGGTGTCGTTCATCGCGGCCCACCACCTCGACACCCGACCCCTCGTCATCGCGCCCGAGGAAACGCTGACGATCACGAACGCAGCGGTGATCGGCGACTGCGACATCCTCTCCGATGGCAAGCGCGTCGGGAGCCTCGCGGCCGGCCGATCGATCTCCGTCGGGCTCGGCGGGAGCGAGGTCCATCTCGGGATCTTTCCGGAGGCGTCGTTCTTTCGCCGCTACCGAGAGAAGTTCGGCCGCCCATGATCACTCGCCTCGCGATCCGCGACCTCGTGGTGATCGCTGGGGCCGAGATCGACCCGGGACCTGGGCTCACCGCGATCACCGGCGAGACCGGCGCGGGGAAGACCGTACTCGCGCAGGCGCTCGGTCTGTTGGCGGGGGCGCCGGCCGACCAGAAGGCGGTTCGGCCCGGGGCCCGCTTTGCGCTCGTTGAAGCGACGATCGCGCTTCCCCCGGGCTTCTGGGACGCCCTCGACGAGGACGATCCTGCCCGTGAGTTGCGGAGTCTCGTCGAGTCCGAGGACGAGGTCGTCGTCGCTCGCCGGATCCCGGCTGAGGGCCGGGCCAGGTCGCTTGTCGACGGTCAGGCGGCCCCGCGTGCGGGCGTCGCGTCGCTCGTTGCGGCCCTCGTGCGATTTTCCGGGCAGCATGCTCAGCGGCGTCTCGTGAGCCCCGCCCACCAGCTCTCGGTGCTCGACGGATTTGCCGGCGCGCCAGCGCTTCGGGCCGCTGGCGAGCTCGCCGCCCACCGACGCGAGCTCAGGGCGGCCGAGCGTGCCCTCGCGGACTGCGACGATCGGCGAGCGCGGGCCCAGCGCGAACGCGACGGCCTCGCCCTGCTTGTCGAGGACGTCGCCGCCGTCGGGCCGAGCGTCGAGGAGTTGGCCGCGCTTCGCGGAGAGCGCGACCGCTTGCGCCACTACGAGCATCTCGCGGAGGGCCTCAACACGGCGTGCCGCGCGCTCGCCGACGAGGACGACCAGGGCGCGATCAATGGCGTCGGCGTCGCCGCCGCGGCCGTCAAACCACTTGGCGCCATCGTCCCGGAGCTGGACGACCTCGCCGGGCGCCTCGCGTCCGCCCAGGACGGGCTCCAAGAGCTGCTCCATGAGCTACGAGCGGAGCTCGACCGCCTGGAGGCAAACCCAGGAAGGCTCGACGAGATCGAAGAGCGTATGGGGGCCTATCTTCAGCTTGACCGTCGTTACGGCCCGGGGATCGAGCTGGTGATCGAACGTGCTCGGGCTGCGGCCGAGGCGCTCGAACTCCTCGAACGCGGCGACGCCGACGATGCCGCGCTGCGCGCCGAATGCGAACGTGTCCGCGCCCTTGCCCGGGACTGCGCCGACAACCTCAATCGCCTCCGTCGTGATGCCGCGCGTCCCCTGGCAGGTGCGGTCGTGGCGCAGCTCGCCGACCTTGGGATGGGATCCGCGGAGCTCCGAGTGGAGGTGACTCGTGACGACAACGACCCGCCAAGTGACCGGGCGACCTTTTGGCTCCGGGCAAATCCGGGTCTCCCGGAGGGGGCCCTCGCCGATACTGCCTCAGGTGGGGAGCTCTCGCGTGTCCTGCTCGCGCTCCAAACGGTCGCCGCGAGTTCCGGGGAGGCGGAAACGTGGGTGTTCGACGAAGTTGATGCCGGGATCGGTGGCGTTACCGCCTCGGCCGTTGCCGCGAAGCTCGCTGAGCTCGGCCGCTCGAAACAGGTCCTTGTGATCACCCACCTGCCCCAGGTTGCCGCGGCCGCCGGTCGCCACTACCGGCTCGTGAAGGGCACCGACGACGGCGGGCTCACTCGAACGACGATCGAACCGATCGCTGGCGAGTCGCTCCTTGATGAGCTCTGCCGAATGCTCGGCAGCTCACCTGACGACGAGGGGGCCCGCCGGCACGCGACCGAACTCCTCGAGCGACGTCAGGACGACTCGAGCGCGCCGAAGGTGACCGTCCGCAAGCGAGCAGCCAAGTCCAAAACGCCGTAGACGATCGCCCGCCTAGCGCCGCCCGGCCTTGAGGGCGCTGTTTGCGAGGGTGATCATCGACGCCCGCTTGCCCGCGATGCCCTTCACCTGGATCGTGTAAAGGGCGCCGTTTGCCTTCCATTCGATCGTGTCGGGGCCGCAGGATGCCCCACATTTGAACGGTGTGTGGCGCCCGACGATCCCGTTTCGCAGCCGAACGTTCGGGCCACCCGAGAGTCGTCCGCCCTTCTGGCCGATGAAGGCGGCAACGAAGCACGCGTTCGCGCCGCCGCACGAGCGCGTCGCGCCGAGCTCGAGGACGTACCGGTCGGGGGTGATGTCGCCGCTCACGCTCGGTGCCCGGAGCGCCACGTCGACGACCATCTTCCCGGGCAGGAGAAGTGGCACGCGACTGCCCTCGCGGGCCGAGGCCACCTGGCTTGCGAAAACGATCGGAAGGCGCAGCTCGGACTGTTTGTCGCCGATGGCTCGGATCCCCGGGGTCGCGGCCACAGCGGCACCGGCGACGACCAGGATCGACCCGACGGCAAACCATGGGGCGGCTCGTCTCATCATCTGAGGATAGACGCTCCCGCCGGCCGCATCGCTATTGTGGGTTCGGTCGACGTCGGAGGAGCGGTATGGAGGGTCGAAGCCCACGGTTTGTCTTTGTCACGGGGGGTGTTGTCTCCGGTCTCGGAAAAGGAATCACAGCCGCGTCGCTCGGCACGCTCCTCAAGGCCCGCGGATACCGGGTTTGGCTGATGAAGTGTGATCCATACCTGAACGTCGACCCCGGGACGATGAGCCCGCACGAGCACGGCGAGGTCTACGTCACAGAGGACGGGGCTGAGACCGATCTCGACCTTGGCCACTATGAGCGCTTCATCGACGAGAACCTCTCTCGCACCTCGAACATTACGACTGGGTCGATCTACGACGCGGTCATCAAACGCGAGCGCCGTGGAGACTTTCTCGGCGCGACCGTCCAGGTCATCCCGCACGTCACCAACGAGATCAAGTCGCGCATTCGTGAGGCGGCCGGGTCGGCCGACGCGGACGTCATCATCGTGGAGATCGGCGGCACCGTCGGCGACATCGAGTCGCTGCCGTTCCTCGAAGCGATCCGGCAGCTTCGAAACGACGTCGGGCGCGAGAACGTCGCCTTCGTGCACGTCACCCTCGTGCCGTACCTCGACGCCGTCGGCGAGCTGAAGACCAAGACCACGCAGCACTCGGTTAACGAGCTCCGACGAATCGGCATCGAGCCGGATCTGCTTGTTCTGCGCTCCAACCGTCCGCTGACCCGCGACGTCCGCGAGAAGATCGCCCTGTACGGCGGTATTCCAACCGAGGCCGTCATCTCGGCCGTCGATGCCGGTGACGTCTATGAAGTACCGCTCATGATGGAATCGGAGCGCTTTGACTCCGTGGTTTGCCGACGTCTCGGGCTGCCGCTTCCGCCGGCCGACCTCACGCCGTGGCGCAATCTCGTTGCGCAGATCAACCGGTGCGAGGGGAGTGTGCGGATCGCCCTCGTTGGAAAGTACGTGCGCTTGCACGACGCCTACCTCTCGGTCTTCGAGGCCCTCAAGCATGCGTGCATCCATCACGCCGTCGGCCTCGATGTCGACTGGGTCGACCCGGACGACCCGAGCCTCGACTCCAAGCTCGCCCAGGCCGACGGGATTCTCGTCCCCGGCGGGTTTGGCAATCGTGGAATCGAGGGCAAGATCAAGGCGGCGAGGTTCGCCCGCGAGCGGAGCGTTCCCTACCTGGGGATCTGCCTCGGTATGCAGGTGGCTGTGATCGAGTACGCCCGCAACGTTTGCGGGATGCCCGGCGCGAACTCCCACGAGTTTGATCCCGACACGCGCTACCCGGTGATCGACCTGCTCCCCGAGCAGCGCCAGATCGAGGAACGCGGTGGCACGATGCGGCTCGGCGCCGACCCGGTTGCCATTGTTCCCGGCACGCGTGTGAGCCGCGCCTACGGCGACAGCAGCGTCATCTATGAGCGCCACCGCCATCGCTACGAGGTCAACCCAGCGCTGCGTAAGGAACTCGAGGCTGGAGGCCTCGTGGTGAGCGGAACAAACCCCGACGGGCGCCTGGTCGAGGCAATCGAGCTTCCGGATCATCCGTGGTTTTGCGCCTCGCAGTTCCACCCCGAGTTCAAGAGCCGGCCGACCCGACCCCAACCGCTCTTTCGGGAGTTCATCGGCGCCGCGGTCGAGCAGGCTCGGTCCGCGGGCACGTCGCCGACCGAGGCCACCGAGAGCGAACCCGCGATCCACACGACGTGAGCGACCTCCGTCCGGTTGCTCGCTTGATGGCCGAGCTGTGCGAGATCCCGTCGCCGTCGCGCCAGGAGGGCGCGGTTGCGGCGGTCGTCCGTGAGCGTCTGGCGGCGCTCGGAGCGATCGTCACCGAGGATGACGCGGCGGGCGCGATTGGCTGCGGCTGCGGCAACATCGTCGCCCGGTTCGAGCCCACGGCCCCGGGAACACCCGTCATGTTCGGTGCACACCTCGATACCGTCCCGCAGGACGGACCCATCGAAGTCATTTTGGATGACGACGGGATGCTTCGAAACCGCCTTCCCACGATTTTGGGGGGCGACAACAAATCGGCGGTCGCGACGCTCCTGACCGCGACGGCCGAAATCCTGGGCTCGGGTCGACCCCACGCCGGGATCGAGCTCCTCTTTACTCCGTGTGAGGAGATCGGTCTGCTCGGGGCGGCGCATTTCGATCCGTCACGCCTTCGCGCGAGCTTTGGTTTTGTGTTTGACCACACCGGTCCGGTGGGGGAAGTCGTTGGGTCCGCTCCGACGCTCCAGAAGCTGCTGGCGACCTTTGTGGGGGTCCCGGCCCACGCGGGAATCTCGCCCGAGGACGGTCGCAGCGCCATTGATGCCGCGGCCCGCGCGATCGGTGCGGTCCCACTCGGCCGAATCGACGCGCAGACAACGGCGAACATCGGAACGATCGCAGGGGGGACGGCGACAAACGTCGTCTCCGAGCGTTGCGAGATCACGGCAGAGGCGCGAAGCCGCGACCCACAACTGCTCGCGGCCCAGGTCGAGGCCATGATCGACGGGTTTACGCTGGCCGCCACCCAGGGTGAGGTCGATCTCGAGCTTGCCCTGCGCACCGAGTTCCACGGATACGCGCTGCGCGAGCGTGACCCCCAGGTGGCCTTCGCCTTCGACGCGCTCAGGGTGTGCGGCTACCAGCCAAAGCTCGTGCTCTCCGGCGGTGGATCCGATGCGAATGCCCTGCTCACCAATGGTTTTGCGGCGGTGAACCTCTGCAACGGGATGGTTGCGCCGCATACCTCGAACGAGCGAATCGCCGCCGACGACCTTGATCGCATGGTCGCGGTTGTCATCGCACTGACTGACCGGGCGGTTGCTGCTTGACCGAACGGCTTGACCCCCCGATCTCCTCGGAGCGGATGTTCGAGGGTGTGGTGATCTCCGTGCGCGTCTCGCACTACCGGCGGCCGAGTGGGCTCGTGGTACGAAGGGAGGTCACCGATCATCCGGGTGCCGTGATGATCGTGCCGGTCGATGGCGATCAGGTCCTCCTTGTTCGCCAGCCACGCGAAGCCGTGGAAGAACGAATGCTCGAGCTGCCTGCCGGAAAGATGGACGTCCCTGGCGAGCCACCGCTCGAGTGCGCCAAGCGTGAGCTGGCCGAAGAGGTGGGCCGGAGAGCGAACAGGTGGGAGGATCTCGGCGGGTTCTTCGTGGCGCCCGCGATCAGCACGGAGTTCATCCACTGCTTCCTCGCGGAGGATCTCGTTCCCGTCGCGGTGGACCCGGACGAGGAGGAGGAGATCGAGATCGTCCCGGTCCACCTGAACGATCTCGACCGGGCGATTGCCGAGGTGCGCGACGCCAAGACATTGATCGGCCTTCTTCGCCTCGCTCAGCGCCGCTCGGCGGGGCGTTGAGGAGGTGCTGTGGTAGCATCCAGCGCTCCGCGGGGCGTGGCGCAGCCTGGTAGCGCACCCGGCTGGGGGCCGGGCGGTCGGAGGTTCAAATCCTCTCGCCCCGATTGATGAGTGAGACCCGTCCCAGATGGGTGATGCAGGTTCCGAACGCGATCACCGTCACGCGGCTCGCGGCGATTCCGTTTGTGCTCCTGTTCGCATTCCGAGCCGACGACGGACTCTCGAAGACCGCGGGCTGGATCTTCGCGGCGGTCGCGTTCACCGACTTCATCGACGGGCGCCTTGCCCGCTCGCTCGGCGCCGAGTCGGCGTTCGGGCGGATCGCCGATCCGCTGTGTGATCGGCTGCTGGTCGCCGCGGGGCTCGTCGCGCTTCTCTCACTTGGACGATTCCCGGCGTGGGGTCCGATCCTGCTTCTTGCTCGCGACGGCCTGGCAGTCGGAGGCTTTGCGCTCATGTCGCGCCGGGGGATGGATCCCAGGGTCGATCTCCCGGGAAAGATCAGCTCGGCACTTGTGATGGTGGCCGTCCCGACTTCGATGGGATATCGGGTCCACTGGGTCGACGTGCTCTTCTGGGTAGCCGTCGCGGGCTCGATCGTGAGCTTCGCCAACTACAGCGCGCACGTCCCCGCCAAACGGCGATTGCAGATGACTCGCCAGCGCGCCGACGTCGGCTAAACTCCGATATTCCGGAACCAGCGGTCAAGGGCGTGGACATGGACGAGCCTCACGATCTGACGGCGCTCTCGAATGCCGATCTCAAGGAGCACATCGACCGCCTTCAGCACGAAGAGCGCGATGTGTCCTATCGGCGGCGCATGATCCACGGGCACCTCGACCTCGCTCGAAACGAACTGATCCGTCGGCGCAAAGGGCAGGAGCCGGGCGAGCTCGCGAGTGTTGACCTGGACGAGCTGAGCCGTATCCTGGCCGGCCGACTTACCGACCTGTCCCGACTTGAGGGCGACGCGCCCGCCGAGTAGTCGGCTCGCACGCGGAGGACTCGGCCGTGTATTGCGCAGAGTGTGGTTTCCACCAGAACGACGCCCATACCTATTGCGGCCGATGCGGCGCGCTCCTGATCGTGGAGGGCCAGACCATCGAGCAGACGGGTCCGCTTGCCGTGCCCGACGAAGCGATGAGCGCGGACGCCGCCGCCGGACTCCGTGGGCAGGGACCGATGCTCGCCGTCCGCTGGGGCGGCGGGCTCTCCGGCGAGCACTTCCCGCTTGATGGCGACCGGACCACCGTGGGTCGCGAGCCATCGTGTGACATCTTCCTCGACGACGTGACCGTCTCCAGACGGCATGCGGTGATTACCAAGCGCGATGACCGGATCGTTCTCGCCGACCTCGCCTCGTTGAACGGCACCTACGTGAACCGGCGCCGGATCCTGGCCGAGGAGTCCCTCACCGACGGCGACGAGCTCCAGATCGGGAAATTCCGACTCGTCTTCATCAATCAGTGAGTGGCGCCGGCGCGGGCACGCTCTGGACCGAGGAGGCCGTTCCCGGCGAGGACGGCGAGCTACTGAAGTCGATCGGCGCGGTCTGTGACCTCCTCAGGGTCGACTTTCCCGGCATCTCGATCTCGAAGATCCGCTACCTCGAAGATCAAAAACTCGTAAGTCCGACGCGCACACCAGGCGGCTACCGGCTCTTCGGACCGCGCGACATCGAGCGACTCAGAACGATCCTTCGTCTGCAGCGCGACGAGTTCCTTCCGCTTCGGGTGATCCGCCAGGAACTCGAAGCCGCGAACGCCACCGGAGCGTTCAGTGCGGTTAACCAGGCGCGACAGCTCAAGCGCGCCCATCTTGGGGAACCGACACCGAGTCGTCGCTACAGCGCCGACGATGTCCTGCTCGCGAGTGGAGCGACGCTTGATGTGCTCCGGGCTCTGCAGGAGTACGGCATGATCGGCTCGGGCGCCGACGGCTACGACGAGACCGATCGGGAAGTCGCAAAGACAGCGGTCGAGCTGGCCGCCTACGGTGTCGAGCCGCGACATCTGCGCCAGTTCAGGGTCGCGGCCGATCGCGAGGCGGGGCTCCTCGAGCAGGTGCTCGCGGCGGGACTGCGCTCTCGCAACCCCGACCGACGACGCCAAGCCCTCGTCGAGCTGGAGTCGCTCGCCGCCCTCGCGTCGCACCTGAGGCATCTGATGCTCGTGGCCGTCCTTCGCAAGATGATCGCCGAGTGAGCGCCGACGCCGAGTCCATCGACCGGCTCATTCGCAGGATCCCCGACTATCCGAAGCCGGGCATTCTCTTCTACGACCTCACGCCGGTCGTCGCCGACCCGACGGGTCTTGCAACGTGCGTTGACCTCCTTGTGGCGGGCGCCCAGCTCCTCAAGGTCGACGTCGTCCTCGGCATCGAAGCCCGAGGATTCATGCTTGGCGGCGCGCTCGCCCGGGCGCTGGGGGTGGGCCTCGTGCTGGCGCGAAAGCCCGGCAAGCTGCCGTCCGAGTGTGTGCGAGCGGAGTACGACCTCGAATACGGAACCGACGCGATCGAACTCCACCGAGATGCCGTCGCCCCTGGGACGCGCGTGCTGATCCACGATGACCTCCTTGCGACCGGTGGGACGGCCGAGGCGGCGGTCCGCCTCGTCGAGTCGCTGGGCGCGACGGTTGCTGGAATCTCGGTGGTTGTCGAACTCGACGGGCTCGGCGCACGGGACCGGCTCGCCGGTTACGAAGTCCAGTCGATCGTGACGCTGCCGGCCTGAGACCGCCCCCTATGGGGTTGCGGTGCTCGTCGTCGAGGTCGTCGCGGTGTTGACGATGTACGGGCGCCCGGTGGTCGGGTCCACGGCGATCGCTCCGGGGAGTGAGCGGCCTGAGACAACGCTTGGTGGGAGTCCGCGGGTCACGGGCTTCGGGGCAAGCGGAGGTGCGTAGCCCGGCAGGTACGGGCCGTAGACCGGCCCGAGACTCGTGACGGGTGTGAGGGCGGTGAAGGTCGGTTTCGGCTTGGGGATTTTCAGCAGCCTGGCGCGAAGCGCACCGAGGTCGAGGTCGACGCGCGCCACTTCGGTGGTCAGCTCCTCACGACGTGCGGTGACTTCCTGCTGGGCAACGCGAAGGGCGACGTAGGCCCGACGAAATCGCTGCACCGTCTGCTCGTCGTGGCGCTCGGTGGCCCGCTCGAGGTCGACGCGCGCCGAGGCATGACCGATATCTCCAAGGAGCACCTGTCCCGTTGCCCCAACCGGGGGCCGCCGGTAGAGGCCGGAGAGGCGTCGGTTGACGGCGTTGACCGCGTCGTCGTAGCGCTCCTGGGCGGCGTCTCGTTTCGTCCTTGCAACGAGGAGCGTGGCGCGGCGGTCGTCGAGGCGGGCGATGACGGACGCGCGTTCGCGCAGTAGTGCGGTTTGTGCACGGTTCAGCGTGGCTCGCTCACGGGCGTGCGGGTCGCCGTCGCTTGCGGGGGCTGCGAGGGCGGGAACACCGGCAAGTCCCAGGAGAACGGCGGCAAGAAGAGCGGTGGGGCGGCGAGCCATCGTCGCCTGTATCGGCACACGCGCGCCGAAACCCGAGCCCCTTGGTTTGCGGACCGGCTACTGCGCGTAGCGCTGGCGCAGGTGGCGCACGAGTGCGTCGGTGGAGCGCGGCTGGCCGGTCGCTCGGGCCATGATCTCGTCCGCGTCGAACCGCTGCCCGTGTTGGTGCAGGCGCCGGCGCATGAAGTCGGCGATTGTGGCGAACGACCCGGCGCGGATGAGCGATGTGAGGGTCCCGCACTCGCGACCGAGTGCCTCCGCGAGCTGGGCCGCGTAGATGTTGCCGAGCGTGTACGACGGGAAGTAGCCGAAGTCCCCGGCTGGCCAGTGGGAGTCCTGCATCACGCCGTCAGCGTCGGAGTCGGGCCGGATACCGAGCAGTCGCTCCATCCCACGATCCCAGACGTTCGGCAGATCGGTGACCTCGATGTCGCCGCGAATGAGCGCGAGCTCGATCTCGAGGCGCAGGATGATGTGGAGGTTGTAGGTAACCTCGTCCGCGTCGGTGCGGATCAGGGAGGGGCGCACGGCCCGTGTCTCGGCGAAGAGTTCAGCCGGGGGCACGGTGCGTGACTGCTCGGGGAAATGGCGTATGACATGCGGGGCAAGCCACTCCCAGAATGCCTCGTCGCGACCGACGTGGTTCTCCCAAAAGCGTGCTTGCGATTCGTGCGCGCCGTGGGAAGGCGCATCCCAGAGCAGTGTGCCGGCGAGCGATTCCGGGAGCGCCTGGTCGTAGATGGCGTGCCCGACCTCGTGCATGGTGCTGAGCAGACACTCGTTCGGGTCGAGTGGGTTGACGCGCGTCGAGATCCGGACATCGCCGGCATGGATGGCGCTCGCGAACGGGTGAGGGGAGATTCCGAACCCACCCCGTTCCGGCTCGTAGCCGAGCGCAACGGCGACCTCGCGGGCAAGGGCCAATTGCCCGTCCGTGTCCCAGTGGAGCCCCGCCACCCGCGGCTCGCGGCGCCGCGCTGCGCCCGCGATCTCGGCGAGGGGTCGGCTCAGTTGATCAAAGAGGGGCAGGATCTCGCTGACGCGTGCCCCGGGCTCGAACTGATCGAGCAGTCCGTCGTAGGGCTCGTCGCCCACGTCAAGCAGCGACGCCTCTTGACGCTTCAGCGAAACGAGGCGGGCCAAGGGCTCGCTGAGCATCCCGAAGTCGTTTCGAGGCCGTGCGTCCGTCCAGATCGACGAGCTTCGCATCGCGGCGACCGCCAGCTCGCCCTCGAACTCGGCCGAGAGGCGCTCTGTGCGCCGCCGGAGGCGACGGGCGAGCTGGACCATCCGGCGGAGCTCCGCGCTTGAGGTGGCGTCCTCGTCGATCGCGCTCAGCATGTCGTCGACATCGGGGCGTGACGCCTCGCGATGGGCGAGCCCCGCGAAGGTCTCGATGACGCCTTCGCGCCCGCGACGGGCGCCTGAGGCCATGGACGTGTTCAGATCCCAATCGAAGAGGCGATCGGCGGAGACAAACGCGGCGAGCGTCGACATCCACGACTTGAATTCGCGCTCGGCAGAGGATGGCAGGGCGGTCGTCACGCGAGGAGCGTAGCGACCTGGTCTATGCTCGACGCGTGGCCCGGGTATCCGCACAAACGCGTCTGCTGCGATGGTGGGAAGACCTCCCGATCGTCACTCAGCTCATCGTTGCCGGGGTGCCGCTGATTCTGCTGCTCTGGGCGCTGAACGTCGGTCCCATGAACCAGCCGATGCTCCGTGGCCTGGGTTACGGCATCTTTGAGGGTTCGATCGCGGCCGGCGCGGTATTCGGCGCGACGCGCTCTGAGCGCGCCCGACGTCTCGCTCGCGAGGCCTCCGAGGACGCGAACCACTAGGGCTTGACCATCTGAGCGAAGACCTCGGCGGCCGTCTCGAATCGTCGCGCCGCGGCGGCGAGGGTCTCCGCGTCCCCGGCCTGCGCCGTCGTGGCGATGTCGCGCATCAGCTCGGCCAGCGGGCGACCACCGTCGACGATCCGCGCCCGCTGACCATCAAGTGTGTCGTCGTCGAGTGCGTAGCGCCCCATCGACGCGACGGCGGCCTCGAACGCGTTCGAACTCCGCTTGAGCTCCGCCCCTGCCCTCCTGAGGCCGCTCGGGCCGCCCGCTTGGTTGACCGTATCGCCGTAGTCACTCAGGGCCGCGATCGCTCCCTGCGCGTCGTCGACAAATGCGTCGATGCTCGCGTCGCCCGTTGTCGACGCGGCGATCGCTTGTCGGACGGCGACCCGCCCGATGGCCTCGCATTCGGGAATCCCGAGCACCATCAACGAGCGGGTCAGCCGGGCGGCGCGCGTCGTGTCCTCGGTCGCGATGGAATCTGTCGAAGCGTCCCGATGCCTGCCCTTGGCGGCAACGAGGTCTCGGCGCGAGAGGTCGTGGAGGGCGTCGATTGCCGCGAGGGCGATGACAAAATCGGCGCTCAGCTCAGCCGGGGGGTTCAACGCGCCGAGACGGTCTCGCGTTCGCCCGGCGCTCCCGAGCGCGGCGCGGATACGGCGGGCCCTTTCAGCTCGCGGCCCTGAGCTGGTTGGCGCGGGGAGCGCCGCGAGTTCCTTCGCCCCGGTCGCGCAGATCGCCCGTGCGCTTGCCTGAAAGATGGCCTGTGGATCGGCCGACGATGTCGCGCCGCCACATCCAGGACTGATCACACCCGCCAGTAGCAGCGCGCCTGCGGCGAGCCGCGTGGTCCATTCCATTCCTGCAGGCCTCCCGGGGTGGTCAGCAAAATGGCTCGAAAGGAACCTACCGGCATCTCGCCCAACGTCTCGCCTATCGGTCACCAACGGCGGATTTCGGCGACTCTTCTCGTGACGAACGTGCCTATCCGTCGAGAAACGGCCCCGGGAGGCGACGGCGCCGCGCCCACCGGACGATCATCCCCGCGAGCACCGTGGCCGCGACGACCCCGAGACCGGTCGCGATGATCAGTCGCTCGGTCGGGACACTTGACTCGGAGGGGGCGGTCGCCGCCTTCGAGCGCGCCGTCGGAGCGGGACGTGTCGGCGTTTTCGCGGCTCGCTCGGCGCTGGTATCTCGCTCGCGGGCCCCTGGCGCAACCTCGGTCGTCGTATCGGTCAGCCGCTCGGGAGCGAGTCTGCCCGCGGCCTGCGGCGCGACGCCGGAACTGGCGGCCCCCGATGCGGCGTCGGACGCGGCCGTCGGCGGTGCGGCGGCTGTGATCCCAGACGTCCGCGAGGCAGGCGGTGGCGGCGACGGTGACGGCCAGAAGCCGACCATCAAGGCCGCGGCCGCGAAGACCGGAGCCAGACCCGCGCCAATTGCCGGCCAACGCAGGAACGCCGGGATGCCTCGGCGGGCTGCTCGGCGGGCCACTGCCCGTTCGAGAACGCGACTTCGGAGCTCCGCCGGCGCCTGCCCTCGGTCAGTGCGAAGTGCGCTCACGATCGCTGCCAGGCCGGACTCGGCCGCACCGTCGGCCAGCTGACCGTCGACGATCGCGTCGACGCGATCGGGCTGGAGTTCGTCAGGCGTCACGCGCGACCTCCTGCCGGAGCTTCGTCAACGCGCGGTGAAGTTGGGTTGTGCAACTTGTCGGCGAGATCCCGAGCACCGCTGCAGCCTCGCGTGTGTCGTAGTCGAGCACCACCCGGAGCGCGATCACCTCGCGCTGCGCGGGTGAGAGTCGATCGAGCCCGCGCCGTACGCTCGGAGAAAGACCCTCGACGGGTTCTGGGCCCTCGATCCGGTTCGGCCTCGAGGCGCGCTCCTCGCGGCGTCGCCGCCGGCCCTCGCTTCGAAAGTGATCCAGCGCAGCGTTGCGGGCGATGCGAATGAGCCACGGCCCTGGACTCCCACGCTCGGGGTCATACGTGCTCCACACGCGCTGGGCCCGTTCGAAGGTCTCCGAGGTGAGGTCCTCAGCGACCTCGCGGTTTCGCACGACGTGGAGCAGGTAGCGATAGACGCCGTCCAGATGGGCATCGCAGACGTGCGTGAAGCTCGGTCGGGATTGGCTCAGGGTCGTGGCTCGGAGGACAAGCGCGGTACTCACATGAACAGTACGTCGGCCGGGGCCGGATCGTCACATCTTTCGGGTGCCGTTGAATGATGCCGGGTCGGTCGGCGATGCTTACGGCGTCCAAGAACGGCCGAAAGAGGTCACCGCTGCCCCCTGCTCCCATCCCGCCCGATGTCCGCGACTTCCTTGCCCGCCCGAACACGGCGGTACTCGCAACGCTCCGTCCCGCGGGTGATCCGCATACCGTCCCGATTTGGTACGACCTCGAGGTCGACGGGCGGATCGTGATGAATATGGACGTCATCCGGCCGAGGCTCCGCTGGCTCGAACGCGACCCACGGGTCTCACTCTCGTGTATCGATCCGCTGAACGTCTACCGGCATGTGAGCCTGCTCGGAGCGGTCGTCGAGATCGCGCCAGATCCAGATCGCGCGGTGATCGACCGGCTCGCTCGGCGCTACACCGGGAACGCCTACCCGCGAACGACCCACGATCGCGTGAGTATCTGGATGCGCGTCGATGCGTGGCATGGTTGGGACCGCAGGCCGGACGACCGTGAGAGCGGTCCGACACTGCCGGTATTTCCGTGGGTCACGCCCTAGTGTCCTGATTCATTAATTCGTGGTCGGTTTTGGCGGCTGCGACCCGTCGCAATGCGGCGTCCTTGGTCCCCACATATTCCCGATATGCAGGGAACACTGCGTCCTGGCCTTGCTCGGTCTCGCTCGCCAAAACTGACCAC
>JANMDN010000046.1:0-159847 GCA_031376285.1 Actinomycetes bacterium | reverse complement strand
CCCCACCTGTCGTACTGGAGACTGGCAAGCGGCATCGAGGTCGACTTCCTGTTCGATGACCTGAGCCTCGCGATCGAGGCGAAGGCGAGCGCAACGATCAACGACCACAACCTCCGAGGCCTCCGCCAACTCATCGTGGATCAACCCGACGTTCGCGCGCGCGCCGTGATCTGCCTGGAACCGCGTCGGCGCGTCACCCCAGATGGCATCGTGATCCTGCCCGCCGACGAGCTTGCCGAGTTCCTCGCCGACTCGCTTCCACCCACATAGCCAGCTCTTCGAGTCCGGGTAGGAAGCGGAGGGACCGAGCGGTAGCGTTTGGGCGTCAGGGGGTTTGGGTCATCGTCCGTTCGTGCGCTGCGAGCGCCGGGTCGCTACCTCGTCAACATGCGCCTGAACTCATCCGTTGGACGGGTGGGAGTCGAGCGCGCGCCTTCTCGTGAAGGCCCCTGCCAGGTCGTAGGCCGTTAGCTGTCGATCTCCCACCGCCCGGAGACCGCGACGATTCCCGACCCCGAGCCCTGCTGGAGCACCGCGAAGGCCCGACAGCGTTCGAGGTTGTGGTACAGCTCGTCGTCTGTCGCGGCCATCGCTCGGACTGAGATCCAGAACGTCCCCGCGAGGAGCGGGAGCCGATCAATGGTAAACGAGATCGTTTCAGCACCAGACAGTTGGCCCGTGGCGGTGCCGTACGCGCGCGTCGTCGCGTCGTGGAGCACACTGCCGTGATCGTCGCCAATCGAGATGCCGTAGACCGGTGACGCGATCACGTCGGTTGTCTCGATATCCATCTCGACTCGAAGACGATCGCCGGTCGTAAAACGATCGGTCTCTCCGGCGTCGCCGAGGACTCGAACACCAGTGATCGTTGCTCGGCCCGTTCCCCAACTTCCAACCGTCGTCGCAACTCCCGCCGCGTCGACAGGCCCGGGAATTGGGTTCGCGCCCAGGAGTCGGCGGTTGTACTCCACAAACACCGTCGAAGGGACATCGTCGGCGATGATGGATCCACCGTCAAGAAGTATCGCCCGGTCGCACACTTGCTCCACGGCCGACTGGTCGTGCGATACGAAAAGCATTGTCCCGCCGGCCTTGCGGTGGTCAAAGATTCGCCCCATGCACTTACGTTGAAAGGAGGCGTCACCAACGGCCAGCACCTCGTCGAGCAGCATAAGGTCGGCGTCCACGTGCGCCGCGACTGAGAATGCGAGCCGCATAAACATCCCGCTTGAGTAGGTGCGCACGGGCATGTCGGCGAAGTCGGCGAGCTCGGCAAACGCGACGATCTCGTCCATCCGCTGTTCGATCTCGACTTGGGTAAGTCCGTAGAGCGTGCCCTGCATGATCACGTTCTCGCGCCCGGTGAAGTCGGGATGGAACCCTGCCCCAAGCTCAAGGAGCGACGTCAATCGGCCAGCCGCCTCAACCGTCCCGGACTGCGGTGGAATGATTCCAGCGACGAGTTTGAGCAGCGTGCTCTTCCCGATGCCGTTTCGGCCGACCACGCCGACGGCCTCACCCGGTGAGACGTCAAGATCGACATCGCGCAGCACCCAGTGATCGGTCGCCGTACCCCGCTTGCGGCGCAGAAGCGTTTCCTTGAGGGTCTGGTTTCGCTCCGTGTAGCGGCGAAATCGTCGGGTCACGCCGCGCAGTCGCACCGCGCCCGGCTGGAGGGCACTCACAGCTCGACCGCCATCTCACCTTCGAGCCGCCGGAAGACCCACATTCCGCCGAGGAGCGCGACGACCGCGGCCACCGCGCAGTACACAAAGATGGCAAGCGATGGCATGCGCCCAAAAAACAACACGTCCCGGACGCCGTACACAAACGGCGAAACGAAGTTCACCCAATCGAGGCTGAACGTAACCCAGCGAAGGCCTGCGACGCCTTCGGGAAGCGCCTCAGGACCGTAGAGCACCGGCGTGATGAAAAACCAGGGAAGGAGCAACGCGCCAAGGATGTGCTCGACGTCACGGAAGTAGACGTTCACTGCCGATAGCGCGAGCGTTAGCCCGAACGTGAGCACCGCCAGTAGCACGACGAAGATCGGCAGCACAAGCATTGCGGGGCTTCGCGATGCCGGTATGAAGATCAGGTTGATCGGCACGAGTACCACGAGCATCGCGATGAGCGTTACCGCGTGTCCACCGAGGACCGACAAGGGAATGAACTCCCTCGGGAATGTGACCTTCTTGATCAAGTTCGAGTTCTGGACGAGGCTCGGGGCCCCACCTGCAACCGAGTTCGCAAAGAAGAACCACACCGCCATGCCCGTGAGCAGGAAGAGCGGGAAGTCGTCGATGACGATCGTCGGGTAGACGTAGTGAAAAACAAGCGCGTAGGCACCCATGACTGATACCGGCGCGATAAAGGCCCACAGCAGTCCGAGCACTGAGCCCTTGTAGCGCTGCCTGATCTCTCGACGGAGCAGGTTCGAAAGAAGTGGACCGCGCTCCCGGACTGCGTCGATGAGCAGCGCGCTGCGGACGGTGCGGATCAGCGCGGCAGTGATTCCCGCCCCGTCCCTGTGAGCGTTGCGCCATTCCCTTCATCGGCCGTTGTGCCTTCGAGTTCCCGAAGGCGTGCATCGAGGAGCGCGACATGCTGGGCGAGGTTCTGCGTCTCAGCAGCGAGACGCGAAATCATGACGGCAGCTTGTAGCAGCACGGCGATCACGAAGATTGACGCGAGGAGGAAGAGCGCCGACGGTGGGTATGAGATGCCGGTCAGCCGGGCGAGGCCGCGGAGCGCTTCGTTTGAAAGTCCGAAGACCACGACGCCAATCGCCGCAACGATCCAAACAAGCGCGAAGCGCTCTTGGAGCCGGCGTGTACGGATCAGGCTGATGATCGTGATGAGGACCACCGCCGAGATCACGAGGCCCACAAACAGGAGACGCGTCACGTGCCGAGCTCCTGTCTCGCGGGTCGACGACCGAGGCACTGAACGCCCACAGCCAGAAGAACCTTGCACATGTAGTACACCGAACGAAGCGGTGTGATCGACGACCGGCCGGCGGTGCGGTCGCGCATATCGACGCTTACCTCGGCGACCGTGAGCCCGTCCCGGGCAGCCATCACAAGGGCCTCCACCTCGGGATAGTCGTGCGGGTAGTGCCCGGCAAACAGGCGAATTGCCTCCTTGTCGGCGGCTCGAAAACCGGATGTCGTATCGGTGACGGGTTTACCGACGATCCTTGAAACGACCCACGAAAGGACGAGCATGCCGCCACGGCGCGAGCGCGATGGACGGTAGTCGGTCTGCTCGACAAATCGTGACCCTACGACATAGTTGGCACCGGCCTCAATCCCCGAAAGCAGACGGGGCAACTGGTCTGCGGGGTGCTGGCCGTCGCCGTCGACCTGGCAGGCAACGTCGTAGCCCTCAGTCCACGCCATCCGATACCCCGTCTGGACCGCGCCGCCGATGCCGACGTTGAACGGCAACCGGGCGACCCGTGCGCCGGCAGCACGCGCACGGCGCGCGGTCGCGTCAGATGAGCCGTCATCAACGACGAGGACGTCAATCGTCGTCGAAGTAGCTCTCAGCTCAGCGACGACCTGCTCGATCGAGTCTTCTTCGTTGAATGCGGGGACGATGGCCAGAACGCGCATTTCGTCCGAGTCTAGCCGCTCCGTCCTGTGCCGACCCGTGCCGAAGTGTTCGGCAGGCCGGGTCACCACATCGAAAAGCGCGTAGATAGGCTTCCTGGGTGCTGCGGCGACTCAAGCTCTCGCCCTGGTGGCTCGTCGCGGCGATCGTCGCGGCAGCGACGTCCTACCACTACCTCCAGGCGCGTCAGCGTGTCACGCCGTGGATCTTCCCCGACGAGAACCGCTACGCGGCCTTCGCCCGGGCTGTCGCCGAGACCGGCAAGGCGACCGTTCGTGGCGAGCACATCTGGCAGGAATCCCTGCAGTCCTATCTGCTCGCGCCGGCATGGAGCGTTCACGACGTTGGCGTCGCCTTTGAGCTGAGTAAGGCGACGAGCTGCCTGTTCTTCGCGCTCACGGCCGTCCCCACCTATCTCCTCGCGCGCAATTTCTCACCAACCTGGGCCGCCCTTTTGGCGTCGGCTGGGGCCGTGCTGATACCCGCCGCGATCTACGGATCGACCCTGATGCAGGAGCCATTCGCGCTGCCTGCCGCGATGGCCGCCGCCTACCTTTCGGTCCGCTTCATCGAGCGACCGAATCTCCGCATGGGTCTTGGTCTCGCCGCCGCGTGCATCGCTGGCATCGGTATGCGTGGCGAGCTTGTCGTGATTCCCGCGGCCGTTGTCGTGGCGCTCGGAACAGATTGGGTTGCACGGCACGTCCGATCCCACCCTCGGCAGGGAGCGACCTGGATAGCGTCGGCCACCGCACTCGCGGCGCTCGTCGCGGCCGGCACCGTCGCCCAGCGGACCTCATATCTGGATCTCGGCGCTGGGGTTCGGTCGTTGGCCGCGGCGTCCCTGGCGGTCGCCGTCGTGCCGATGGTGGCGCTTGTCGGTTCGCTGCAAGACCTTGGGAATTCTGATCGCGCCCGCTCGGCCTTCTCGGCGGTTGCGCTCGTGTTTGGTCTCGCCTTTGTCGCATACACGGCACGGAAGGCCTCGACGATCCCGATCTCACTGACGGCAGTCGAAGAGCGCAACCTCATCTACCTGGAACCCCTCGCGATGGTCGCCCTCGCAGGTTGGTGCGGGCGGCTCCGAATCCGCGCAGCGCTCGCGGGCGGGATTGCGCTCTGCCCGGTGATTTGGTCGCTTTCGCTGCCGAAGGTGGCCGCGGGTCCAATCCTCACCGAAAACCCCGGTCTCTCATGGTTTTGGCACATCGGCAGGTCGACCTCTGGAACCTCGACCCTGCTGATGGTGATCGCCGTGTTGGCGGTGCCACTTCTCATGCTTGCCCAGGCACGCGCCGTGCTTCTCCTGGCTGCTGGCGCGATCACGGCAGTTGCCGGGAGCTACGCCTACCGCGGTGACCATGCCGTTGCCCAGTCGGTGGCGACGGTTTGGTTCCAACCTGAACGGGGCTGGGTCGATCGTGCGGCGGACGGTCGGAGGGTGACCATCCTGACCTCACCCGATATCACCGATCTGAACGGTCTGGAACTCCTCTACTTCTGGAATCGAAGCATCCACGACTACGTTGGGGCACTGGGTGGCGCGAGCCTGGGCATCGCTGGGCGTCAGCTTGCCGCCGACGCGACCCAGACCTTCCCAGTCGCACGCGGCGGCCTGGTGCTTCACACGGAGCTCCTGACGATGCGCGGGAAGCAGATCGTCGCGCCTTTGGGTGCGTACTACGTCCTGAGTGGGACCGACGACCGCCTCGTCGGCCTGAGTGGCCAACGCGCGGTGATCGCGGGTTCGGTCACCGGCCGCTTCAGGGATGGATGGATCGGCGAGAACCTCACGATCCGCAGGTTCGATGGTGCCATTCAGTCACGCGGACCGATGCGGCTCGTGGTCGACACCCGAAATCCGGCCATCAACGCCCCGCACCGAATCACGGTTCGTCTCGGCTCGTTCAAGCGAGCCTGGATCATCCCCCCGAACGTCTCCCGTGAACTCGTCGTGCCTCTTCCGCCTCGACCGTTTGAACTCACGGTCAGGGCCACACCGACCGTGACCGCGGGGCCGACCGATCCGCGCCAGATCAGCGTTCAGCTTCCGCCGGTGATCTTTCCCGACGTCATCTAATCTAATCGGTTGTCGCGGGGCGAGATCTCGGCGGCGGGGTGGCCGCTCGTCCGACGCAGCAAATGCCCATGCCGAATGTCGTGATTCGAGCGATCGCGTTCGCCGCGACCTTCGGAACGGCCCAGCGCATGACCCTCCCGACTGTGGTCGGGACATCGCCAAAGATAATTGACGACTCGACGCTCATGCCCGCGCGCCGCACAAGGCCGGAGACCTGTTCACGGCGATAGAAGCGTTCGTCGGTGACTGGCCCGGTGTGGTGCGTCAGACGCGTTGGGACAACCACGACCACGATGGGCGCACAACACGCCTGCTCTCGCAGCAACTCGACGGTTACGTCCGCGTCAAAATGTTCGACCACACCGAGCGAGAAGGCCAGGTCGAACTTCCCGTGATGGTTTCCCAGATCGAAGGCGTCACCCTGCTCAATCTGCGCCTCCGATCGCAGGTACTCGGCGTTTTTTCGTGCGAGGCCGACGATTGCGTCGTCTTGGTCGACGCCGAGGACGTCGAATCCGTGATGGTTGAGAAGCGCCGTGTAGACACCCGCACCGCATCCGACGTCGAGGACACGCCCACCGGCCGGTAGTGCCTGTTGGATCGCTCGAGTGACGGGCGAGAGAAAGTCCCACTGCGTCAGTCCAAACGGGATCGGACCGCCACCACGCTCAATGCCGTCAAAGATGTATCCCTGCCAGTGTTCAGTCATCGGGGCCTGGCGAAACCGAGGGGCGAAACATTGGCAGGTGGCTTGCGATTCGGCATCGCCGGATCATGCCGGAACCCTCGGAACCCAACAAGCCGCGCCCTATTGATCCCTGCGGCAGACCCAGCCAACCGCGACGGCAAGCGGCAACGAGAGGCTCGGAGACACGAGCGCGTTACTAAACGCGAGGCCGACAGCTGAGGTGACTCCAAGGCCAACCGCGGCGAGGCTTGTCAATGTTTTTGGGTGACGTCGAGCAGCCAGTGCTGTGGCAGTCAGTGCCGTCACGAGGAGTAGAAAACCGGGCACTCCGAGCTCAGCAGCGAACCGCGCATACTCGTTGTGAGTCGCCAGAAGGCCGTAGCGGCTCTGGCGTTCGGCGTATGACGGGAATTGCTCCCAGCCGATTCCAAGGAGTGGGCGGGACTGAATCGCGCGCAGCGCGAGGCGCAGTCCCTCCGCGCGGGAGGCCGCGTAGTCTTCCTCAGCATCGGCGAAGCGGCGTCGCAGTTGGTCGGCGCCCGGTGGACCTTTGAGGGCCATCGGTGCGGCGGCTACAAGACGCACGGCCCCGCCTGCGGTGGGATCTGAACCCTCAAGGAGGAAGGCAGAAACCCGAATCGTCCCCGGCCCGTCGGGGAAGAAGACATAAGCACGAGCTCGCGCCGGTGCGTTCGCTGGATTCCAGTCGAGTCGTATCTCTTGGGGCACGCCTCCGAGGTGTACGTCGACTGCTGCGGACTTTTGCCCGGCAGCCAGATCACCCAGCGCGGCCTGGACGACCGTGGGCGCTCCCGATGAGCGGACGCGGACGACGAGGGTGTAGCGGCGGTCCCTCGGCAGCGAGCCCCACTCAAAGCTCACTCCCTCGTTGGCTCGGTCGGCTCGAACCTCAAGCGCCTTACGACCCAAGTCGTCGACGATCCTGATCTCGGACGGCCCTTGCGAAATGGGCCCACGCCGGCCGCGATCCCAACCAGATCCGTCTTCTGCGAGAGCGGCATCGCGAAGGGATCGGAAGCTGACGTCCTCGCGCCAGGATTGGAATGAGGGGTACGACGCGATCAACGCGGCACCGGTCATGAGGCAGCCAAGGCCGGTCCTGAGGACCGCGCTCCGCGATCGGGCTTTCCCGAACAGCACCACAAACGTCCCGACGAACGCCATGAGGATCGCCGAGCGCGAAAACGTCATGAGAATCACCGCGCTTGCGACGGCGACGCCGACCACTCGCGCAACTCGCCATGCCTTGCCATCCGCGTCGAGGGCGAAGAGAACCGGCACGCCGCAGGCGACGATAAACCCGAGCAGGTTTGGGTTGCCGTACACGCCGCTGAGGCGTCCATCGCCGAGTTCACCGCTCGGGTGCCAGAAGCGAAGCACCGCCGGCCCGGCGGTCAGGATGGCAAGAAGCGAGGGCAGCAGCGTGGCCGGAATCGCAACTTGACGAACCCGGGGGTCCGCGGTAGCGAGAATCATCACGAGTGTTGCCGCCACCGAAAACTCCACCAGGCCCGCCGCGCTCCCGCTACAGCGGATACACCCCACGGCAACCGCTCTCGAAACAGCCCAGGCCGACAGTGCGAGGACGGCGAGGATTGCCACGATCGCGGCGTCAGGGCGCAGGTGTTGGCGAGTGGCTGCGAGGGCGCGCCACTGGCTCGCTGCGGCGACGACCAAGAGTGCGACCGCCGCGCGCCCGAGGTACGCCTGATCGGGGAGGCCAGGGGACCGATTCCAGAACGGCACCGCTGCGAGCGCGACGAGGATCGAGGCGGCAGGAAGCCAGCCCCAAAGCCGTCCGGGGCTCGCGCTCATCGCGACCGACTTCGCGTCGTTCGCGCCCACGATATGACGCGCGGAAGCAGAATGCTTCGCGCCCACGGGGGCTGTCCAACTGACTCGACCGATCGCGATGCGAGGATCCCCGCGCCGATGAGATATCCGGCCGTGGAGGCAATCCCGCCGCCGATGATGCCAATACGCGAAACGAGCAACCAGGTGCCAAACACGTTGACGAGTCCGGCGGCACCCAGCGCGATTGCGCGTTCGCGCGCCCGCCCTGCCCGCACGAACGCCACGCCAAGGGGTCTGAGGTACGCATACCCCGCAAGTCCTGGACCAAGGGCGATGAGGACAGGATATGCATCGACCCATTCAGCCCCGAAGACGAAGCGAATGAGTGGCCAGCCGACGATCACGAGCCCGAGAAATTGCACGACTGCCAGCCGGGCGGAGTCCGCCGCAACCGCGACGCTGAGGAGTGCCCCGTCCTTCCTGGAACGCGAAACCTGCTGCCCCATGGCGGTTTGAGCCAATGAGTCGGTCATCAGGAGAAGGATCTCTCCGAGTGTGAGCGCGAGGGTATAGACGCCAAGCCGATCCCTTGAGACAAGCGCTGCCACGATGAAAACGTCCGCCCTTAGCGCGAGCCACAGCGCGATCAGGCCTGCATGATTTGCAAGACCAACGCGAACGAGATCTCTGGGTTGAAGCGAGCCCGCCCTGTCTGGGCGGTCACGCATCAATTGCCTGAGCGCCCCGCCGCACGCGAGGATGCCCGCGCCCATGCCGATCGCCGATGTCACGATCACCGCTGTCGGATCAAGGTTCCCGACTGCCCAGACAACTCCGACTGCGATGAGTTGGACGACTGCTGCGATGAGCGCCGAGAAGCTCGCGATGCTCCCACGCTCGGAGGCGTAGAGCAGGCCGTCAAGGACGAGCCGGATGGTCGCCAACGGAACCAACACCGCACCGGCGATCGCAGCTCCGCGGGGAACCGCGGATAGTACTCCAACGGGGAACGCCACGATGAGGTACACGACCGCGCCTCCGGCAGCGAGCGACGCGACGATCGGAATCAGGGCGCGGACGACTCGACGTACGTTTGACGTAACTTCCGCCAACGCCCACGCGATGGCCTGATCCTGGCTGAGCGCGCAGACGGCAAACACCGCGGCGGCGAGTGTCGCGACGAGGAAGTAGTCGGCCCGACCCTCGGTTCCGAGTGCTCGGGCCAAAACGACACTGAGTCCCACGCCGACGATTGCACTTGCGGCTTTTGACCCAAGAATGAGAGCGCCACTTCTCGCGGCTGACCCTCGTTCAGGTGGCTTGGCGGCCTCGGACGCGGCCCCAGGCGGCTCCGTCACTCCAGACAGGCCGACGTCTCCGAAGTTGTCGCCCAAGTTGGCGGCGAAAGTCTGCTCGGCCAGGGGATCAGTCATCCGCACGTACCCGTGAATCCGTCATCAGTGCGCGAAACACGGCGAGCGTGGAATCCCGCATGGTACGAACGCCAAAGTCCGCTTCCGCGCGGCGGCGCCCGGCGGTACCTTGCTCCGTCCGCAATATCGGGTCGAGAATGAGACGTGCGAGGGCGTCAGCGAGTGCGGTCGCCTGCCTCGGCGCAACGACCAGCCCGCAGTCGTCGCCGATCAGTTCTCCCACTCCGCCCACGTCGGTGGCGACCACCGGGAGTCCGTGGGCCATGGCCTCCAGCACGGCGTTCGGCAACCCCTCTGTGTAGGACGGGAGCACAGCGAGGTCTGAGCGGTCAAGCAGGAGAGGGACGTCCTCGCGTTGCCCAAGTAGCTCGACGACATGGCCGAGTCCGTTTGCGGCGATGGAGCCTTCGATTGTCGATCGCTCTGGACCATCTCCAACTAGGAGGCAACGGAACGGTATCCCTCGTCTCACGAGGATGACGAGGGCGTCGATCAGTGTGACGTGGCCCTTGTAGCCGATGAGGTTGGCAACGCAGATGAGCTGGGGGCTGTTCGTGTCAGGTGTTCGGTTCATCAGAGATGGGATCAGGACGCCGTTCGAGACAACGTGAACCCGTCCGCGAAGTCGAGGATTCGCCGCTTCGGTCGCCGCCGCGACGGCAGCACTGTTGGCGATAACCCCATGGGCAAGTCGATCTGCGACACGCCGCAGCGGGCGGAAGATTCTCTGGGCGGTATCCGCATCCGGCAACGAGCGGCGACCTTCGACGCGGCGCGACTTCGGACTGAAGACGGCTGCAAGTGGGAGGGCGAGCGTGTAGCCCCAAAACAGAAAGGCATAGACGACGTCTGGTCGCTCACGACGGAGGGCGCGCACGAGCCGAAGGGGAGCCAACGCGGACCGCATTCGGAGGCCTGCGAGCCCGATACATGTCACCTGGGCACCACAGTTCCTGATCTCCTGAGCGAGTGATCCCTCTGCGGTGAGACAGATGACGTTCACGATCGCGTGCTCCGGATGCGCCGCACGAACGAACTCGACGACCTGGCGCTCCGAGCCGCCGCGATCCAACGCCCCGATCACGATGGTCACCTTCATCCTTCCTCGCAGCGCGACTCGCTGAGCGACGCGCTCAAGGGATCCGTATCAGGGCAACTTACGAAAGACGTATTCATCGCATCCCGAGCCCAGCACCCCCGACTTTCCGGGTTCGGTGAACTCACGCACGACCCCGAAACCGAGCCCAGAAAGATATCGATGTACGTCGGGTGTAGCGATTGACTCATACGGATAGCCACCAAGCCAGTCGTGGACGTCGTGGTGGAAATCCATCCCTCGTTCTTCGTAGCCTCGTACGTGTTCTCGAAAGTTGCCTCCGGTCATCTTTGTGATGAGGGCAAAGGAGGGCAGATATATCCACCGCATCACGCGCTGCACGACGCGAGGCGCACGAGAGTAGATCCGTTTCTCAACGCGCCAGAAGCCGCAGAGTCGGGTCTTGCGGTAGAGAGCGATGACGAGAAGCCCTCTCGGATTGACCATCGCAGCGGCCTTCGTGATCGCCTCGTGCATCGCCCCGGTGTGGTGCAGCACTCCCCATGAGTAGACCACGTCAAACGTGCCGTGTCGGACCGGGTCGAGGTCAAAGACCGAAACCACCTCCGCCGACCAACTGTCGTCACTATGGTGCTCGGTCAACACGCGTTTCGTTGTCGCAACGCTCATCGGATCGAGGTCGGTTGACAGGATCCGCGCTCCGCCAAGCCGCAAGGCCGCGAGGCTGTGCAGACCGGATCCGCAGCCAATGTCGAGAAACGTCTTGCCCCGCACGCCGTCTGGCCCGACCAAGCGCGCAAGGGCCGCCGTTGCAACCGAGATGCGGTCGTCATTCAGGAGCCGGGAGTAGTTGGACCAGTTATCACCGAACGCGAAATGCGTCGACGCGTCCTTTAGGACCTCGGCGGCACCCGGACCGTAGGTTGGTTGATCGTTCACGGGAGGAGTCTCCCAGATCGCCCGCCAGGCGACGTCCCGTTCGCCTGCGAGGGCCCGGACTGCAACCATCGGTCGCGCCACAGCTCGAACGCGACGAGGCTCCACACCTGCGGCGTCGCATCTCTCGCTCCGCTCAGATGGGCACGGCAAAGATCCTTCGCCACCTGAGAGTCGTACTCGGATCCCGTTCGCCCGAGCACAAGGTCTTCGACGAGCGGACGCAGTTCGCGGCGTAGCCACTCGCCGATCGGAACACCGAAGCCCATCTTCGGCCGGTCGACGAGGCTTGCGGGAAGGTGGAGTTTGAGCGCGGCGCGAAGGAGGCGCTTTTCACCCGGGTGAGTCGTCGCGATCGATGTAGCGCGGCCGGCGATCGCGATCACCTCAGGATCAAGGAGGGGATTACGGGCTTCGAGGCTCACCGACATCGAGGCTCGGTCGACCTTCTGCAGGATGTCATCGACGAGGTAGGTCCGTGCGTCGCATCGCATGAGGCGCTCGACTGGATGGCCAGACCTTTCGTCGATCGATGCGACGAATCGACGGGATGCATGGGAGTCGCCTGGCATCAGTCGCGCGAGTTCATCCGTCTTCCAGAGAGAAACGAGTTCGAGGTAGGCACTGCCAAGCGAACCCCCTCGGGTCAAGCCAAGGCCGTGGCCAATCCGCCGACCGACGCGCGGGATTCGGCCTGCGATGTGGCGGCCGTACCACAAAGTCGACGGGAGTTTGGTCGCAAGCGACATCAACCGCGCAGCCTTGTAGCGCGTGTACCCGCCAAAGAACTCGTCGCCACCGTCCCCCGAGAGTGCGACCGTGACGTCGCGGCGGGCGAGCTGCGACACCGCAAGAGTTGGGACCGCTGAGCTGTCGGCAAATGGTTCGTCGTAGATCGACGCGAGCGCAACGAGCAGCTCTCGCGCCCGCTCGGCTGTGAGGACCTCGTGGGTATGGTTGGTGCCGAGGTGTCGAGCGACGGCAAGCGCGTAGCTGGATTCGTCGTAGCGTGGGTCATCGAAACCAATCGAGAACGTTCGAACATCATCGGCTTGACGGGCCATGCAGGCGACGACGAGGCTCGAATCCGTTCCGCCCGAGAGGAATGCGCCCACAGGGACATCTGAGATGAGGCGCCGTCCGACGGCAGCGTGGACAACCTCAGCAACCTCCTCCGGGCTGGGACCAGGAAGGCTCGGATCACTTTCGGGAAGCGTCCAGAACTCAGACTCGGCAACACGGGATCCGGTCGCCAGGTCGAGGGTCCACCATGTCGCCGCCGGGACCTTCTCGACGTCCTCAAAAATCGCGTCGCGGCCAGGGACGTACTGGAAGCGAAAGTAGTCGCGCAGCGCGTCCGCGTCGAGCCGGAGTTCTGACCCGGCGACCGCCAGGATGGCCTTCAGCTCGCTTGCAAACAGCACACCCGCGGACGTGCGGGCAACAAAGAGCGGCTTCTTTCCAAAACGGTCGCGCGCGAGGAGTAGACGCCCAGCGCGCTCATCCACCAGCGCGAGCGCGAACATTCCGTTGAAACGGGCGAGGGCGTCGGTTCCCCACTCGATCAGGGCGTTCAGCACCACTTCGGTGTCACTTCCGGACGTAAACGTGTGCCCGGCCTGCTCCAACTCGCGGCGCAGCTCCGGAAAGTTGTAGACCTCGCCGTTGAAGACGATCGTGCAGCCATCCCGCCGCATCGGTTGGTGCCCGGCGTCGCTGATGTCCTGGACCGCGAGCCTGCGCATGCCGATCGCCCAGCCTGAGCCCGCGGTCATCCCGCCGTCGTCGGGTCCTCGGTGTTCGAGGCAGGCAACCATCCGGTCAACATCGGCCGCGAGGGCCGCGGGGTCTCCCGTCCGGCCCACGATACCCGCGATGCCACACATCAGACGCCGCCTGCCGAGTTGCGGGCGAATTGAGTTCGACGACGAGGACGGGGTACGGACACGGGGCGCCAGGGTAGCAATCGCTCCGCGCGCGGCTTTCTCGATGCCAGTCCGAGGGCGGTGCTCGGTAGGATCAATGCTGTGTCCCGGCCGTCGGCAAGCAATCGACGAACGGCGTCGCACGGAAATGGACGGCCTGTCGTGCTCCACTTGCTCGCGGCCGACGGGCTGGGCGGCACCGAGGTGCAGGTGTCGACCCAAGCAATCGAGATGCTTGGCCGGCGGGTCGAGCAGCACGTCGCGCTTCTCGCTCGTCCCGGTCCGGTGTTCGCCCGTCTCAGTCGGGCTGGAGTCCCTGTCGGCGCGCTTGGGGGGAGTTTTGGGGTTGGCGGGCAGGTCCTGCGCCTCGCTCGCATGCTTCGGTCTCGACGGATCGACATCGTCGAGGCGTACGGTTTTCGCGCGCTCATGGTCGCGAGAGCTGCCGCGCTACTCGGCCGCCGCCCGCGTCTCATCGCGGGAGTGCGTGGGCTCAATCTCACCGACGCCGAGGACTTGTCTGGACGGAAGGTCCGCATCGTCGCCGCGGCCGAACGGCAACTGTCACGAACTGTTCGTGTGTACGACGTCAACTCATCTGGTGCGCGGACCTTCCTTCTTGGTGCTGGCATCAATCCATCCAAGATTTTGTTGATTCCGAGCGCGACTCGGCTCCGCGAGCCAGGTCCTGACGCGCCAGACCCCGGTCCCCTCCGGTTGATCTGCATTGCTGGTTTTCGCCCCATTAAGCGCCACATCACCCTCGTTCACGCGATCGAGCGCTTGGTGCGAGAGGGCCGCGATGTCCTCTGTACCCTGGTCGGCGCGGGGGCGACGCTTCAGTCAACTCGCGACGAGGTGGGGCGTTTGGGACTCGCGGAACGCGTTGAGTTCACGGGAGCCGTCACCCCGGAGGACGTCGACCAGTACCTACAGAACGCCGATGTCTTTGTGCTCTGCTCCCGCTCTGAGGGGTCTCCCGGAAGTGTTCTTGAGGCAATGTCGGCCGGACTTCCCGTCGTTGGCACCGACGTGCCGGGTATCAATGACGTGGTGATCGACGGCGAAACCGGACTCCTCGTACCCGTCGACAATGCGGAGGCGCTCGCAGACGCCCTTGCGAGCCTCGCAGGCGACCGCGGGCGCTGCCGTCGACTCGGGGCTGCTGGTCGGCGTCGCGTCTCCGAGTGCCATTCTTGGGAGCGGGTCACCGCGCTCAAGGAAGCGCTGTACCTGAGCGTCGCGGGGGTCGTGTAGTCGTGTGTGGCATCTGCGGGTTCGTCGGACCGCCAGCCGAGCCGATCGACGTCGTGGCCGCGCGGCGGATGCGCGACGCGCTCGCTCATCGGGGTCCTGACGGCGCTGGCGAGCAGGCGATCACGTTCGGAGGCAGCCGGCCACTTGCCGGATGGCTCGGCCACCGACGGCTCAAAGTGATCGATCTCTCCGATGCCGCCCACCAGCCGATGTCGTCAGACGATGGACAGGTGTCGCTTACCTACAACGGTGAGATCTACAACTTTCAAGAACTCCGCCGCGAACTCGTTGCTCGTGGACATCAGTTCAGATCGAGCGGCGACACCGAGGTCATTCTGCGCGCCTACCTGGAGTGGGGCGATGATGCCATCACCCGACTCGACGGGATGTTCGCACTCGCCATCTGGGACGCTCGGTCGGGGCGGATCCTCCTGGCGCGTGACCGAACCGGAAAGAAGCCGCTCTACTACTCCATGCTGGGCGGGCGGCTGACGTTCGCCTCGGAGATCAAGTCGATCCTTCTCGCTCCGTGGGTCACTGGAACACCTGACCTCTCGCGGATCCCCGAGTTCATGACGTTTGGCTACGCCCCATGTCCTGCGACGATGTACGAGGGGATCTTCCAGCTCCCGCCAGCCTGCACCCTGGTCTACGAGCGGGGAACGCTTGGCCAGCCGCGACCGTACTGGGACTGGACCTGGCCATCGTCCGACGAGCCCGCGCCGTCGGCGTCAGAGGTGCCCGGTCGCGTCGCGGAATTGATGCGCGAAGCCATCTCTCGACGCCTTGTCTCCGATGTCCCGCTTGGCGCGCTCCTTTCGGGTGGCATCGATTCGTCGATCGCCGTTGGCTTGATGGCGGGAATGACATCCGAGCCGGTTCACACGTTTTGCATTGGCTTCTCTGAGGATGCGTCGTTCGACGAGCGGTCCTACGCTCAGATGGTCGCGAAGCGATTCAAGACCGAACATCGCGAGTTCGTCGTTCGCGTCGAGGCTGCCACCCTTCTTGACCGCATTCTTTGGCACCACGACCAACCGTTTGCGGATTCATCCGCCATTCCGACCTACCTCGTGTGCCAACTCGCTCGCGAGCACGTCACCGTCGTGCTGAACGGCGACGGCGGCGATGAAGTGTTTGCCGGGTACGACCGATTTCGGGCCGCGGCACTCGGCCGAGCGCTGCACCCCATGGCGGCACGCGCCGGTCGTCAGCTCAGTCGTCTCATTCCGGCCGGGGATGGGTATCGCAGTCCGCGCCGCCGAGCCGAGCGGTTCTTCGAACTTGGCGGGCTCGGAGTCAAGGATCGATACCAGCGTTGGATCTCCGTCCTTAACCGGGACCTTCTTCGGGCGACCCTCGCCACGGGTCCTGCGTGGGACCTCGATCAGGAGCGGGTCGAGGCGTCGATGCTGGCTTGCTACGGGAGATCGAGCGGTGCGCCGGTCCTCGACCAAATTCTCTACGCAAACTTTAAGACGTATCTGCCGGATGATCTGGCGGTAAAGATGGACCGGATGTCGATGGCGCATTCGCTTGAGACGCGTTCCCCGTTTCTCGATACCGCGGTCATTGACTACGTGTCCCGCATTCCGGCTGTACGAAAGATCGGCCTACGCCGAGTAAAGCCGCTGCTTCGTCGGGCGTTTTGGCCGCTCCTGCCGAAAGAGATCTGGGACCGAAAAAAGCAGGGGTTTGGCGTTCCGATGGGCCGTTGGTTTCGCACGGAACTGCGCGAGCCGTACCAGGACGAGGTGCTTTCTCCGGGCGCGCGGGGTGCTGCGATCTTCGACCGACCGGCGCTCGCTCGCGCCTGGCAGGAGCACCAGTCCGGCGACCAAGACCACGGCCCTCGACTCTGGACGATTCTGACGGTCGAGCGATGGCTCCGCACGTGTGAGGCAGAACCGTCCATGACGCCTCCACCTACGTCGGTCTCGGCGTGACGCCCCCGCTCCACATTTTGCGCGTGATCGCGCGACTGAACGTCGGCGGCCCCGCAATCCAGGCCATCACTGTAACCCGGGAACTCGAACGCTTCGGATGGTCCACCACGCTTGTCCGAGGAAGCGAAGCACCCCGGGAAGGCAACATGGACGCCCTCGCCGAGCGGCTTGGAGTACGCCCGGTGCTTCTCCCCGAAATGGAGCGCGAACTGCGTCCCCTTCGCGATCTGCGGGCCGCGCTCAAGCTCCGCCAACTGATTCGTCGCGAGCGGCCCGCCGTTCTTCACACCCACACCGCGAAAGCCGGAACGGTCGGGCGCGTCGCTGTGATTCTCTCAGGGCGACGACGGAAAACGCTCGTGGTTCATACGTTCCACGGGCACGTCCTCTCCGGGTACTTCTCCCGCCGGAAGGAGCGAGTATTCGCGGGGATCGAGCGCATTCTCGCCGGCCGAACCGATGTCCTGATCGCGGTCTCCGACGAAGTACGCGACGACATTCTCGCGCTCGGCATTGGCGACCCTGGGAAGTTGAAGGTGGTACCACTCGGTTTTGATCTGGCTGCTTTTGACCTCGACACGCAGTCCTCCGCGGCAGCTCGAACGACCATGCGATCGCGCCTCGGGGTCCCACAAGGAGCAACGCTCGTCACGCTCGTTGCGCGACTCGTCCCGATCAAACGCGTCGACGTCTTTCTCGCAGCCGCCGTCCGCATCACCGTCACGCATCCGGATGTGTGGTTCTGCGTGGCCGGGGATGGTGAGCTGGCGGACCAGCTTCGTGGTTCGCCCCAGGCCAACCAGCTCGCGACTCGGCTGGTCTGGCCGGGCTTTGTCGAGGACATGCCGTCGCTCTACGCAGCATCCGACATCGTCGCACTGTGCTCCGACAACGAGGGAACACCCGTGAGCCTCATCGAAGCCCTCGCCTCAAATCGTGGTGTTGTCTCGACGAGAGTAGGAGGCGTCCCAAGCGTCGTCACCGATGAGGCGACCGGCCTGCTCGTCCCTCGTGAGGACCCGGCCCAACTCAATATCGCCATCACACGCTTGGTTGACGATCCTGAGTTGAGGGAACGTCTGGGACGCGCCGGACGAGATGACGCCCTCGCCAGCTTTGGACTGGAACGGCTCCTCAGTGACCTAGATCGCACCTACCGGCAGGGGCTCACGTCAATACGTCGGCGCAAATCGTGACGTTCCGAGCGGTCGAAGGTGCGCGAAGGTCGGCCAGCTCCCGTCTTGTCGACGATCCTGGCTGGGGCTAGGTTACTGCCCCCCAGGCACCTTCGCCTCGCGAACGATTGTCCGTTGTGCGTCGCACGGGAGCCCGGATGCCATCCATGACCAAACCCATCCCGCACCTTCCCGTCTTGCTGGTCGAGAGCCAATCGGCCGGGCGGGTCGTCTCGCGACGCTCGTTGCTCCTCGGCCTTCTCATTGGGGTGCCGGCGAGCGCACTCTTTCTCTTCCTTGCACTGCGTGGTCTGGATCGAACGGCACTTTGGAGCACTGTTTCGCATGCGAACCTCGCCCTGGTCATCGCAGCGAGCCTCGCCATGGCGGTTCTCTACGCACTACAAAGCGAGCGGTGGCGACTCATCATTCGCCCCGAGGGCGACGTTGGTCGGCTCAAGTGCCTCAGCTATGTCGTCGGTTGCGTTGCGGTGAACAACGTTGTGCCCGGCCGTCCTGGCGACCTATTCCGAACATATTGGGTATCCAACAGCCTGGGGATCCCTAAGGCGCGCGCGCTTGCGACAGTGGTCCTCGATCGAATCTGCGACGTTCTGGCGCTCGTTCTGCTGCTTGCGTTGAGCGTGCCATTTGTCAACCACCCATCCTGGCTGACAAGCTTGATGCTCGGTGGCCTTGCGGCTGGAATTCTCTGCGTCCTGGGCCTCTGGGCGGCGTGGTGGTATTCCACGCGCTCGTCTCGTGGTCTCGCTCGGGGGGAGGACCTCGTCCTCGGCCGCTCACGCCTTCGTCAGCAGGTGTCGAATCTCGTCCGTGGTGCCGCGAACCTCCTGACCTGGCGCTCGCTCATCGCTCCGGCCTTGCTGACGCTGGGCGTCTGGGCAAGCTTCGGCGTTGGTGCGTGGCTCGTCGGGCAATCCATTGGCCTATCGCTCGGCCCGCTCGAGATCATCTTCTCGTTGGCGGTCCTCAATCTCGGAGCAGCCATCCCCTCGTCGCCGGGCTTTATCGGCACCTATCAATGGCTCTCAGTAGCCGCTCTTGGCCTCTTTAGTATTGACCGCGGTGACGCGGTAGCCTTCGCGATTCTCGTCCAGGCCGTCTGGTACGTGCCAACGACCGTTGCCGGCACGCTGGTGCTCGCATCGATCGGACGTCGGAAGCGTAAGAGTCGTCCATAGTCCAACGAAAACGCGAGCGGTCCATGCCCCCCACACTCACCGTCCTCATTCCTGTCTTCAATGAGGAAGCGACGCTGACAACGCTCCTCGACGCCGTTGAGGAACGTCCAGAGGTCTCCGAGATCGTGATCGTTGACGACTGTTCAACGGATGGCACTGCCAAAATCCTTGCACGCCGCGACTTCATTCGCCCAGTGAAGATTGTTCGCCACGATCACAATCAAGGCAAGGGTGCAGGGATTCGCACAGGGCTGGCAGTCGCGACGAGCGAACTTCTCCTGATCCAGGACGCCGACCTTGAATACGACCCCGCCGACTATCCGACGCTGCTAGCACCATTCGAGCGTACGGGGGTAACCGTCGTGTTCGGTAGCCGTTCCTTCTCCGCGCACTCCGCATACTCATTCTGGTTCGTCATGGGTAATCGGCTGGTTACCCTTTGGACCAACCTACTCTTCAATTGCTACATCTCCGACATGGAGACCTGCTACAAACTTATGTCAGTAGAGACCTGGCGTTCACTCAACCTGTCGCGGAGCGGCTTCTCGATCGAACCGGAGATCACCGCCAAGCTCTTGCGTTCCGGGAACCGGATCTACGAGGTGCCGATCTCTTACGCTGCCCGGAGTCGCGAAGAGGGCAAGAAACTCACCTGGCGCGACGGCGTTGAGGCTCTCTGGACGCTCACGCGCCTGCGCCTCGGACGCTCGCGCTAAGGCGGCGTTGGGTGGCCGGGATCGCTGCAACTCAATTCGGCGGCACCGTGAAGCGAATCGAACAGGCCGCCGTCCGTCGTCGAGTGGCCGCCACGTGGGTCGGGTTCTGGCTTATCATGCTCGGAGCACTGGTCAAGCGCGCTCAAATGCTCGCTACCTGGGCGACTCGGCCTCTTGACCCGGACGCTCAGGTCTATCGCGCGACGATCGACGCGATGAAGAACCCCTACGACACCAGCCAGAGAGAGCCGGGGTGGCTGTGGCTGGGTCGTGGCTGGTTCCGCATCCTGGGCTCAAGCGACGTCAATCTCAGACTCCTCAGCATGATCTTGGCGCTGTGCGTAATCGTTGCGACGTTCTACTTCGTGCGTGATCTCACGTCGAGCGCGGCTCTCGCGCTTGCCACGATCGCAATCCTCGCTTTCCACAACGACCTCGCCTTCCAGAGTATCCGCGGTCTCCGCCTCGAAGCACAGACCCTGGGCATTGTGCTCTGCGCATACTTCGCGTTCGTGCCTGGTATCCGAACGCGCCGGAGGATTGTCGGATTGGCGCTCACCGCAACGGCAGCAACACTCGTGAATCTGAGCAGCGCCCTCCTTGTGGTGATGCTCACTGGCTACGCCGTCTGGCGCTACCGCCTCGGACTTCGCCGGGCGCTCCTCGTGCCGGCAACGATGCTCGTCCTTCTCGTTCCACACTTTGCGTACGAGAAGCAGCACTTCGGCGATCCGTTCTGGTCTAGCAACATTGCCGCGATCTTCTATCGCAACTATGAGTTTTCAATTCTTTACAAGACGGGGTGCGACGGTTGCGCGACGGCGGAAGAGTTCCAGACGAACTCGCTTTCCGGCAAGCGGACTACTTGGTTGGGCTACATCTTTGACTATCACCCCATAAGGACGGTCGCGGAACGCACAACGCGCGGGTACGCCAAGGCCCTGGTTCGTCATGACGTTGAGTTCCGCACGATTCTCGGCTATGAGAGTCGTTGGATGTACGTCGCGTACATCCTGGGCGCGATCGGAATGTTCTTCTCGCGGTTCCGGTGGATCCTTCTCGTCCCTGTTGTCGGACTTGGCGCTCTCGCGTTCATCGTTCCCCTGGGGATCGATCTGCGACTCCTTGAACACACATCGCCGTTTGTGGCCTTCATTGCGGCGTTCTCGATTGCGGTCGTCTGGAAGTTTGTTCGCGGTAGCGTCGAGTGGATGACTCGACTCAGACTTCCCGCTGGGTCCCAGCACGTCGTTGGACATAGCCACCAGATTCGGGATGGGAAGTGGGTTGGCACCCCCGAGGAGCAGGACGAGATCCTGCGCAAGATGGATCGGGCGGACCGATACAACAGCTGGCTCATGGAGCGCGGATTCAACTACCTCGGGCAGCGCGTGCTCGACGTTGGAGCCGGCATCGGCACCCATACATCCCGGTTCGCCGAAGGTCGTGAATTCGTCGTCGCCGCTGAGCCGGATCCGGCGTTCAACGCGCGTCTACGGGAGCGGTTCAAGGATATGGCCAACGTGCAGGTTGTTGAGGAATATGCGACGTCGATTCGGCCGGAGGCGTTCGCTCCGTTCGACTCCATTGTGTGCGCCAACGTGCTGGAGCACATCCCGGACGACCAGGCTGCGCTTGCGCACCTCAACAGCTTGCTTGCTCCCGGAGGGCACCTTCTTCTTCTCGTCCCCGCGCATCCCGCGCTTTACGGATCGGTCGACGAGATCGTCGAGCACTATCGTCGATATTCTCGCGATGGTCTCCGCACGACACTGACCGAGGCGGGATTCGAGCTGACCGAACTCCGATACGTCAACCCAGTCGGAGCGCTCGGATGGTTCGCTACCTCGCGGATTCTCCGCCTCCGCACGATTCCGGGCGGGCCACTGACGTTTTTCGATCGCCTCGTCCCGCTGCTGCGCGTCCTCGACAAGGTCGACGTAGGATTTGGGCTCTCACTTTGGGCGATTGCCCGTCGGCCGGATGGGCCACCGACGGGCGAGAAGAGTCAATCCCGACCGATCACTCAGGCGTGGTGAGCAGGCAGCTCCTCCCGGGCTGCGTTAGTTCGGGCGCGCTGAGCGCTTGCGAGCGAGAAGCAAGTTCATACGCACTTTTCCAATTAAGGCCCCGGTCAGATTCTTGAACGGCAGGCGCCGAGCAAGCCGAGCGGCTCCTCCGTCGGAGTGACGCACGTAGAAGTGCTGCGGAAATGAGCAGTCTTCGAACACTCCGCGAAGTGATCCGCGATAGCGCCGCTCGCCCCAGTACGAGAGGCCGGTCTCGCAGTACGTGACGTTGGTCGCCACGACATCCCTCCAAGAGAGACCCTGCTGAAACTCATTTCGAGTTCCGAGCATCGCCCATAGGACGAGCCATGCCCGCGGTACTCGAGGCCACATCCAGCTGACGAGCGGGACGTAGATGTGGGGTTCGGTTGGGAGGTAGTACTTGCCTGGGTATAGGTGCAGCATCAACCCGCCCGGCCGGAGAACACGGTGAATCTCTCGAAAGACTTCATCTTTGTTCTGGGCGTGCTCCAGCACGCTGGTGCTGATTACCGCGTCGAAGGTGGCGTCGGGATATGGGAGGCGGTAGGGATCACTTTCAATCAGCGACAGACGGTCCCCGAGGTCCGTATCCCAGAATCGTCCTACGTCACAGCCGCGCATTTTGAGACCGAGCTGATCCATTCCAACGACGAGCCCTCCGCTCCCACAGCCAAAGTCGAGAACCTCTGCCCCGGCTTGGACACCTAGCTCAACGCTCAGAACTCGACCGAGGAACGAGGCCGCGGCGGTGCCGTCTCCAGCCCTCCCGCCTGGTCCGATGGCACCCATTCGGACTTAGGCGAGTGCGTCCACGAGGTCGCGCTGTCGGACGCATTCTCGTACGCCGTCGGCGAGCAGCCATTGTGGCGACCATTCGAGAAGTTCTCCCGCCCGCGCGCCGTCGCCCTGGGAGAGTCGGACCTCACCATCGCGGGTCGGGGCGTGCTCGGGTTTCAGGTCGCTTCCCGACGCGTCCGCAATCAGCTCCGCGAGTTCCCGAATACTTGTCTGGGTCTTTCCTGCGACGTTAAGCACCTCCCCGGCGGCTGCCGGAGTTTCGGAGGCGCGGACGAATGCGTCCACGACATCTGCCACGTACGTGAAGTCCCGCGTTTGCTCGCCGTCTCCGTAGATCAGCGGTCGACGGCCCTCGGCGATTGCGGCGACAAAGCGCGGGACAACCGCGGCGTATTCGGAGTGGGGGCTCTGGCCTGGCCCGTAGACATTGAAGAGACGCAGGGCGGTCGTCGCCAGACCATAGACCGCATGAAATGCCCGGCAGTACTGCTCGGCAGCGAGCTTCGACACGGCGTAGGGCGAAAGGGGCAACGCAAGATCAGTCTCGCGCTTCGGAAGAGCCGGGTTCGCCCCATACACCGACGATGACGAAGCGAAGACGACTCGCTGTACGCCCTCGTCGCGGGAGGCAAGGAGGATGTTCATCGTGCCATCGACATTGACAGCGTGGGTGGTGAGCGGGTCCTGAATCGAACGCGGCACAGACGGGAGTGCTCCGAGGTGGTAAACCCGATCGACGCCGCGCACGGCCGTGTGCACGCGCTCATACGAACGCAGATCGCCTTCGACAACCTCGACGTCGACGTCTCGCAGGCGAGCCCGATGTCCCGTCGAGAAGTTGTCGAGGACTCGGACATCGTGACCGAGTTCGATGAGTCGACGGACGAGGTGATGGCCGATGAATCCACCGCCGCCGGTTACCAGAGCACGCATCGGCGGGACCGTACCAGACCGCTGTTTCGGGTCGTTTGCGGGGCGCGCGAAAATTCTGAGGCCGGATACCGACACGGCATCCTGTACCCTCGTAGGGTGTCCGACGCCGCCCTCTTGCCGCGTCCCCGGAGTCTGGTGACCGGGGGCGCCGGCTTCATCGGATCCCATCTGTGCGAGGCACTGTTGGATTTGGGCCACGAGGTCTTCGCTCTCGACGATCTCTCCACGGGTCGACTCGGGAACGTCGAGCACCTGATGGGCAGGCCCGACTTTCACCTCGTTGTCGACTCGGTCTTGAACGAGGCGGTCGTGAACAGTCTCGTCCACAAATGCGACCGCGTCTGGCACATGGCCGCAGCGGTGGGCGTTCGGCTCGTTGTCGATGAGCCCGTTCGAACGCTGACGACGAACGTTCGCGGGACCGAGGTCGTGCTTGACCTCTGCGCGCGCTTCAACAAACGCGTGCTCGTCGCATCGACTTCCGAGGTCTACGGCGACCATCAGAGTCTCGATCCGCTCCCGGAAACCGCACGTCGGATCTACGGACCGACGACCGTGAACCGGTGGGGATATGCGGCCTCGAAGGCGCTCGATGAGTTCCTCTCGCTGGCGTACTGCGAGGAACGCGGCCTCGACGTGGTCGTCGCCCGCCTCTTCAACACGGTTGGACCGCGCCAGACCGGCTTCTACGGGATGGTCATACCATCGTTTGTGGAGCGAGCACTCCGCGGAGAACCCCTGCTCGTCCACGGCGACGGTTCACAGACGCGCTGCTTCTGCCACGTCGAGGACACCGTGCGCGCCCTCGTCATGCTTCTCGATACAACGGAGACGACCGGCGAGATCTACAACATCGGAAACGGGGAACCGATCGCCATCGGGGACCTCGCACGGCGCATCATCGACGAGACGAGCAGCCAGTCTGCGGTGGAGCTCGTCACGTACGAGGAGGCCTACGGCGAAGGCTTCGAAGACATGCGCCACCGGGTGCCCGACACGAGCAAGATCACCCGCGACCTTGGATGGACACCAAAGCGCCCGCTTGCGGAGATCCTGTCCGACGTGATCGCCCATTCGCGGCTTGAGGCGGCAGTTCCCGGATGACGCTCACCATCGCCGTCCTCGTCGCCTTTGCCTTGGCGCTCGGCGCGACGGCGGTTCTGGTTCGGACTCGAAGCGTCGGGCGACAAGCCTCGGCTGGCGAGGAGCGCTGGCGAACTGACTCGGTATCGCGCTTCGGCGGTGTCGCAATCCTTGTCGCCTTCCTCCTCGGCGCGGCCGTCCTTGCCGTGGGTGGACGCATTCATACGCTCCGCCTGACTGGCTTTGTCGCAGCCGTATTCGTGATCGCTGCTGCGGGGCTCGTCGACGATCTCAAAGGGCTGAGCCCACTTCAGAAGGTCATCACCCAGATCCTCGCGACAGCAATTCTGCTTGCGACCGGAACCACCGTCGAGATCGTCGGGGGCCCACTCGGCACGGTCCTCACCTTCGTCTGGGTCATTGCGATCACCAACGCGATGAACCTGCTCGACAATATGGACGGCCTTGCGGCTGGCGTCGGCCTCGTCAGCGCGCTCGTCCTCGCGGCCCACGCACACATCGGCGACCTTGGTGAGGTCGTCGCCGTCGGTCTGATCCTCGCCGCCGCGATCGCTGGCTTCCTGCCGTTCAACTTCCGGCCGAATCGTCCGGCGCGGATCTTCATGGGCGACTCGGGAAGCCAACTCATCGGGTTCAGCTTGAGCTGGCTTGCGCTCGCCGCAAGCTCGGGTCAGGCGTCGAGCCTCGCCGCGGCGTTTGCCGTACCGGTCATCGTCCTCGCGATTCCCATTCTCGACACCGCGTTTGTCTCGACGATGCGGGTCATCGAAGGGCGGCGAATCTCACAAGGTGGTCGTGACCACACCTCCCATCGGCTCGTGCTCTCCGGTCTCAGCGAGACGCGAGCGGTCGCCCTCCTTATCGGTGCCTCGGGTGCGCTCGGCGCTTCGTCGTTCGTCTACGCCCGCTACAAGAGCGTTCCGCTCGCGCTTGTCGGGGTCGCACTCTCGGCTGCGGTTCTCGTCTACTTCCTCCGGGGGCTCCTGCGAGCCCGAGCCGCTTCAGGCGCCGCGACTCCCGACGACGAGCCGACGCAGGGCGAGTGGGTGTCACTTGAGACGACGCGCCTCCACAAGCGCCGGCTCCTCGAAGGTCTGGTCGATTTCGTCCTGATCGCCGCGGCCTACTACCTGGCCTACATCCTCCGGTACGACCGACTCCCCTCCACCGAGAATGCACGGCTGATCGTCGAGTCGTTCCCGTTCGTTCTTGCGATTCGATACATCGCGCTGTGGTACTTCGGTCTCTACAAGGGCCTCTGGCGCTACGTCGGCATCGGCGACATCGCACGGGTCGGGAAAGCGGTCCTTCTCTCCGAGGTCGTCACAGTGGCGGCACTCACGGTGGTCTTCCGTTTTCACGGCTACTCACGCAGCCTGTTCGTGATTGACGGCATCCTGTGCTTCCTCCTCGTTGCTGGATCCCGCGCTGCGGAGCGCGGTATCGGGGAGTGGCTCGTACGGATGCGCGATCAGCGCGACCTGCCGACGGCGCTGATCATCGGCGCCGGCAACGGTGGAGTGGCCTTGGCACGTGAGTTGCGTACGCGCGGCGAGTTCGTGCTTGCGGGGTTTGTCGATGACGACCCAGCAAAGATGGGTGCCCGTGCACAAGGGGCGCAAGTCGTCGGAGGAACGGCGAACATCGAGATGATCCTCGACCGCTACCGACCGGAGGTTGTCTACGTCACCATTCCCGACGCTCCACGCGAGCGACTCCAGCACGTTGAAGCCGCTTGCCAGCACGCCGGGGCCCGGTGTACGACCATCCGCGCGTACGAGAATCTCACCTCCGAGGGCGCCGCGGCTCCGATCTAAAGCCGGTACGAGAGAGTTCGAGGGCGATCCGGTGGAGGACGCTCGACCTCGCCGGCAAGCTCGACTCCAGGACGCCACCGATGTGGGTTCCCAAACGCTCGGTTAGGTCCTGGTGAAGCGCCGGTCTGCCGATCGGCGTGAGCGCCGCGCGGATGTATGCGTCGGCACAATCGGCAGGGTTCAAGCGGTGGCTTGCATAGTTCCGCCCGGCCTCCGCCATGCGCTCCCGAAGCCCAGCGTCGCCAGCAAGCCGGCCCAATACCCCCGTCAGAAGTTCAACCTCGCGCTCGCCGCTCGGCACACGGGCCACCGCATCGCTTGGAAGCTCGTCGTACCAACCTCCCGTCGACACAACCGTGGGCACACCCTGGGCCAGTGCACTTACGACCGTCGCCGAGGTTTCGCCGAGCGTCGGGTGGCGGAGGTTGACGAGGACATCACAGCCCCGTAGGAGGCGATCAAATCGTTCTGCGTCCACGTAACCGATGCAGGTGAATGACTCCGGTGAAAGGCCCACGGATGCAGCCATCGCCTTCGGGTCAACGGTGTGTGGTGCCTCTCCAACAACCACGAGGTGAAGGTCCGGAATGCTCGCTGAAAGTTGTGCGGCCGCGCTCATGAGTTCCGGCAGGCGCTTGTTCGGCGTGATGAATCCGAATGCGCCGATGACAAAGCTCGCCCCGTCGGGCCGTTCCGCTGCCCCTTGAGCGGCCGGTGGTGCGTGCATCGGGATCACCATCGTCGGAAGACTCGGAGCACGACGGCCAATCTCGGCGGCGACAAACTCCGAATGGCAGATGACACCCGTTGCCTTCTCAAGCACGGCGCCGGTTAGCGGGTATCGCTCGGCCGCACGCTCCCAAAGGGGAGCGGAGAGGCCGTCGAGGACCGCGTGCCCAAGAAGGCGACCGACCCGACCGGCCTCGTCCTGCATCAGGTCGAGGTAACGGTCGCCTTGGCCTCGACCGATCGTGAGTGACGCGACCATGTGATGCAGGACGTATTCGTGGAGCACCACGAGCGCGGGGACCTCCGCGAGGACGTCGGCGATCCAAAGATGGGCGTCGGAGTTGCCAACGTGGGCGATGACGGCGTCGTAGCGATCAAGACGGGCGATCGCGCGGCGAGTCGGCCGAACGACACGCACGCCCGGAATCGGATCGGGACGGCCTTCGCAGTACGCATCGATCGAAACGCGCTGAGCAATCAGCGGGAGGAGGGCCGCTGAATAATCGGCGATGCCGCTCCGTTGGGGCGGCAGCGGCGTCAGCCAGGCGATCCTGGCCATCAGCCGGACGCCGTGAGGGTGTCCACAACGGCGTCCCAGGAATAGCCATCCGCACGGGCCTTCCCCACGGCACCCATCCGAGCCGCTTCGACCGGATCGTCGTGGAAGCGGCGAATCGCGACGGCGAGCGCTTCCGGCTCTGGTGCGCACACCAGCCCGGACTCTCCGTCGGCCACGACATCGAGCGGGCCGCCTGAGTCTGACGTGGTGATCACGGGTTTGCCGGCCTGATGCGCCTCGATCGGGACGAAACCGTAGTCCTCATCGACCGGCACGTAGACAACCGCGCGGCAGGAGCTGTAGCGCCGCGCAAGTTCATCCGCGTCGAGTCGTCCGGTCAGGGTCACACGGTCGCCAAGTCCAAGACCCTGGACCAGTCGTTCAAGTGCGCCGCGCTCACCGCCTTCGCCCACGATCACGCAGCGGAGGTCGGGAACGAGGGCGAGCGCCCGCATGATGAGGTCGATGCGCTTGGTCGCGTCGAGCCGACCGACGACGAGGAGCGAACCATCGTCTGTGATCGGATACGTCGCAAATGACTGAGGAGGAGGGAGGAGCGGCGCGGCCGTCAGACCGTTGAACCGGTCGAGGCGATCTGCGACGTTGCGTGAGATGGCATAGAGCCGTTCGGCCTCACCGAGGGCAGTCGCGTCCATTTCGCGGACCGCCTCGCGCATCGCGACTCCTCGGGGTTCGTCATCAAACTGCGCAAAGCGTGTTCCGTGCAGGTCATAGGCCTGTCGGAACTGGTGGACGAGCCAAACCACCTTGCGCGGGTGGCGAATGAGGTAGCTCGGAAATTTCGTCGCGATGACAAGATCAATCGGACGGCCGTTCGCCTCAGTGAGGTCGACCATTCGCCAGGCCAGCGTGTGTTCGAGGAGCACAACATCGGGGTACCACTTGAACGGGAGGGTCACGAGGGTGGCGTCGTGGCCGCGACGATTCAAGGCGGCGACCAGGTCATCGGCGAGGATCTCCGCTCCACCGCGCTCAAACGGCACCTGCGGCAGGCAAACCGCGATTCGCAAACCCGTCATGCGCGCGCGATGATCGCGTAGTCCTGGGGAGCAAAGAGCAGGGCGTTCAGCAGTTCGACGTTTCGACGCACTGCAGCGCCGGCCGGGCCTGGGAGGTCGGCTTCGTGCGGTGCCTGCAGCCGACCTTCCTCAGGGAGGACACTCGTGTACCGGGTTTCCACACTTCTGAAACCCGCGCTTACGACGAGGAATGCAAGCGTCTCGGCGACAAGCGGCTGGGCGTGGGTGAGGTCGGAGAAGTAGTTGCGTAGGGCGCTCAGGCTCGCCGGGTTGATCGTCTCCAAAACGATGACCCCACCGGGGCGGATCACCCTCGATGCGGCGTCAAGGAACGCAACCAAGGGGCCTGGCGGCATGTGCTCGACCACTTGGGCGGCAAAGAGGCCGCCAAGACTGTCCTCGGGGAGGCTTGCGAGGTGTTCCGTCGCGTTCCCCAGGGTAACGTCGTGTCCGTCAGCGCGGGAGTGATCGACCATATCGGCATCTCGGTCGACGCCGACCGCACGCTTTCCAGCCGACCTGAGGAGCGTGAGGAATTCCCCGCGCCCGCAGCCCACGTCAAGGATGTCATCGACATCTCCGAAGTCCAGCAGGTACTCGCGCTGCCGCGCTGCGATGTCGCTCGTCGACCCTCGCGCGAGCCCCTCGAAGGCGAGGTAGTCGATCGGCGCAACCGGCCCGGGCGAAACGGCCCACCCGTGCTCGACCCGAGGCGAATCGTCGCGGCTGGGCGGCGCAGGCGAGCGCGCTCGATCTCGTTCCAGTCTCGTGAGTCGATCACGGAGTCCACTCAGATCCCGGTCAAGCTTGGTTCGCAGTTGAACGTTCTCGTCGCCAATGCGCCGCACCTCGTGGACGAGCGCGGTGACGGTGTCCAGGGTGGCTTCCGCAAACCAGCGCGTTTGGGTGGCGACCGGGCTGACGTACCACTTGATCGCCTTGCGAACCGGTGCCTTGAAGGCAACACGAAGTGGGGCGAGGGCACTCTTTCGGGTCGTGATCTGCGGATCCGTTGGAATGCCGACCACGCGAGACATCTCCGTGAGTCCATTCATCGCCCGCTCCGAAAGCTCCGAGGCGTCTGCAAGCCGCTCGACCGATCGCGCACTCGATGGATTGATGGCGACTGCCTGGAGCGCCGCCTGGAGTTCGGCGACGACGTCAGCGATCGAATCGACAGGTTTGCCGCTCACGTCGTGAAGTCTAGGCGCAACGCCAGACTTCACGGGCTTCTCTTCAGGGAACCGGCAACGTGGTCTTCACCTGGCCAAATGCGCTTACCTCGCGGGCATCAGAGAGTACGCGGACTGGGAGTCGTGAGTGGCGAGATGCCGGATCGGGATGCTGCTCGCAGCGGGGGTTGGCGTGCGCCCCAGTCATTGGCGTGGCGACCGCCCGCGCCGACATCGGCTTTGGTCCCCCAACTGACTACCGGGTTGGGAGCATCAACATCGCCTTACCCGAGGGCCCTGACCTCGCCGACTTCAACGGCGATGGGCACCTCGACATCGCGACCGCGAACATCCCGTCGCGGTGGCACTTGGTAACGGCACCGGCGGGTCTGCCACAGGGACAGGAGGTGGTCGCCGGACATCGGTAGGCCACGGCAGGGCAATCGGCCGTCTGGGTCGAGATCTGTCGTCACCCCCCGTCGATAGTGTGGTTCGACCCAAGGCAGAGGAGAAAAGGTGGCGTCGAACCCAAGGTCGGTCATCGCCGATTCGCTGAAGACCATCGGTGCAGTCGCCGCGCGTCTACGTCATCCGAAGGTATCCATCCTGAGTCGACGGGGGATTCTCGACCAGTACGTGACCGTCGCGCCGTCGGCGCAGTCGAAGGTCGACATCTTCGCCGGGGAGTGGATCTCGAAGCTTCCCGCGAGCCTCGGTAACGTTCGCTCCGGTGACATCGACCTCTTCGACGACGAACGGGTCACCTGGGCGCTCGAGTCCCTCGGCGGTGTCGATGGTGCCGACGTTCTCGAACTCGGTCCGATGGAGGGCGGGCACACCTGGATGCTTCACGAGGCGGGGGCGGCCTCAATTACCGCTGTGGAAGCCAATACCCGCCTTTTCTTGAAGTGCCTGATCGTGCGAGACCTCCTCGAGACGGATCGCGCACGCTTCCTCTGCGGGAACTTCGTGGAGTACCTCCGAGCGACCGACCGGACGTTCGACGTGTGCTGGGCGAGCGGGGTCCTCTACCACATGCAGGATCCCGTCGAACTCATCGCGCTCATTTCAAAACGTTCTCGGCGCCTCTTTCTTTGGACGCATTACTTTGACGACGAACACATCACGCGCAAGATCCGTCAGCGACGTTTCGACGAGGCCAGGGTGGTTCAAACCGAGGGCTTCGAGCACCGCGTGTACCGCTACAAGTACGGCATTGCCTTGCGGTTCCGTGACTTCATCGGGGGTACCGCTCCCACCAGTTCATGGCTCCCGCGGGAGGATCTCATCGGTGCGCTTGAGCATTTTGGCTGGACCGATATCAAGATCGGGTTCGACACGAAGGATCACTCCCACGGACCGGCACTCGCCCTTACCGCCGTCCGACGCGACTGACGGTCAGCCGCCGCTGGCGCGAAACGTCGGCTTCCCAAGCAACACGCCGAGCACGCGGAGGTCGCCGTTGTGGACAACCGCGTCGCCCGTCGCGCTTGGGTTCACTCCCACGCTCACGAGGCATGCCCCGCCCGGTGTTTCGGGCGTGACCGGCACCGCGATGACCTTCTCCGGCCCTTTCGGCACCACTACGTCCCGGCGTTCATGACCCGACGCACGGATCCGCAGACGCTTTCGAGCGCCGAAACCAGCCTGCACCGGGAGGCGAACCGTGCCACCCTTGCCGCAGTCGAACCGGCGGACCTCGAAGCGCGCCGCGGTCCAGCCGTCGCCGTAGGTGCCAGTGATCGTCTGAGCGAGGCGGAGCGACCCGTCCAACTTCCAGAGCCGTAGTCCGAGCCCACCGGTGGATGCGCCCGCGATCGGCGTACCCACCGCATCCCACTTGTCCCACAGCACAACGAGCTGCTCCCTCGGAATCTCCCATTGACGCCCCCCAAGATCGGGTGCAAGCAGCGTGAATCGCCCCGTCGCAGGGTCGACGCTTGCCTGAGGCCCCGGCAAGACCGGAAGCGGGTTGGGTGATGACATCACCGACCGGATCGAGCGATTCCAGATCTCAAGCTGCCAGGAGACGGGATGCGGCAACTCGCTCGGCCAGACGAACGCCACCTGCGCGTCGGGTCCAACAGCGCGGTCGACCCAATCAAATGGACGCGGGGCGCTTCCACCGGCAACAAGGCGACTGTAGTTCGCGAGGGTGCTCGAGACGCCGATGCTGCCGAGGACGAGGCCCACCCCGACGACCCCGGTCATGGCACCCAGCGACAACCGCCGCCGCCCAAACGTCAAAAGCGGTACCCCGAGAGCCCCGACAACCGCCACGGTTCGGATCAAGGTCTCGGCATCGACCCCCAAGCGGAGCGCCCCGTCGCGGTAGGCCAGCATGGTGAACGTGTCCGAGAACGGCACCTGCCGAACGAGCAGTGCCTCCACCGGGTAGCGAAGAACCGAGAGCGCGAGGAGCGCGGCCGCGGCGACCCCGACCCATTTCAGGAGATGCCGTCGTGAGAGCGCCGCGACGGCAACGATGAGCACGACCGGTTCGACCGTGAAGAGGTTGCGCTCAAGCACCCGGTCGGCGTTGAACGTTGCAAAGAGCGACACCTGAACAAACAGCGCGACGCAGAGCGTGAGCGTCGCCACGAACATGGCATCGGCGGCCTCGCCAGTGTGGCGGCGCGTCAGGCTCGCCGCCCATGCCGCAAGGGCGATCGCGAGCGGGGCAAGCAGCACCGAGAGGGCAATCACCGCGAGGTTGCGCTCGGCCCACACGAGGCTCTGATCGAACGAAATCCGCGAGGTGCGAAGGCTTGAATACGAGCCAAGCGACTTTCCGCCGCGCACAAGGAGCGCGACGAGCGGGAGGAGGATCGCGCCGCACAGCAGCGGTCCAAACGGCCTGAGGCGCGTACGCATGGCCGTCCATCCACCCGCACCCGTCGCCACGTAGAGGAGGACCGCGACAATGACGACCGCAAACAGCACCACCGCTTGAACGCGCACCAAGATCGTGACCACGACGAACCCAAACACGAGGGCCTGATTTCTCAGCGTCGGACGATGAAGTGCCCGGGCAAGCGCCCAACACGTTGCAAGGATCGCTGGCATGAACGCGGGCTCAGTCATGACGGTGCCGGTATAGGCAAACGCCGGCCAGGCCAGCACGAGCGCGGCGACCGCGAGGGATAGGCGACGCGACACCGCCATCCGCGCGAGCCCGTAGGCCGGAAGCGCCGAGAGGGACATCACCAGGGCGTTGACGAACTTGATCCACCCGTAGGCGAACGCGGTGTCCCCGAATAGGAAGCCGGGCGCGTCAAGGAGCGGGGTGATCAGCGAGTAGTAGATCGGCAGGTCACGGGCCCGTATATGCCCCGACTCAGCCAGCGAACGCGCCGACTCGATGTACAGAAACTCGTCGCCGAAAATCCATGGTGCGACCTGACCACGGGCCGCGGCGAACCAGCCAAGCGTCGCGATCACGATCATGGCGGCGAGGGTCAGGCCCGGATGGGCCTCCAACCTCTCGACGAACCGCCCGAGAACGCGCCGGATATTTGCGGTCAGGGCTGCTCCAGGGAGGGACGAACGGCCTCCGCTACTCTACCCGACGGCTTGAACGACCTCCTTCTCAGTGACGATCACGTGCCCGCCCCACGCACGGTCGCGGTCATCGTCAACTACAACGGCGGCGGCCTTCTCGCCAGATCTGTCGATGGCGTGCGTCGGCAGCGGACCCCGTTTGACCGCATCATCGTTGTCGACAACGCCAGCACCGACGCCTCGGCCGAGGGGCTCCCGGAAGATGTCGAGGTGATTCGTCCCGGCGCAAACCTCGGCTTTGCCTCGGGGAACAACCTTGGGGTCGCCTTCGCGCCAGAGTGCGACTGGATTGCGCTCATCAATCCCGACGCCTTCCTTGCCGAGGACTGGCTTGAACGGATGCATGATGGTGCAGCGCAGACTGGCGCCGCGGCGCTCGGTTGCCAGCTCCTGAACGACTTGCACCCCGACCTGCTTGACGGGGCGGGCGACGCGGTCCACACAAGCGGCCTGGCCTGGCGGGTCCTGCACGGCTCCCCAAGGGAACTCGGCCCGCAAGCCGTCTGCGACATCTTCTCGCCGTGCGCGGCAGCGGCGCTCTACCGTCGCAGCACCTTCGACGAGGTCGGCGGCTTCGAGGAGCGGTTCTTCTGTTACTTCGAAGATATCGACCTGGCCTACCGGTTGCGCCTTGCCGGCTACCACTGCGCATACGTGCCGGCCGCGGTCGCCCGACATGTTGGCTCCGCGTCGTCTGGTCGCGAGAGCGACTTCACGATCTACCATTCGCATCGCAACCTCGTTTGGACCTACGTCCGCGATTCCCCAAGCCCCTTGCGCCATCTTCCCCAGCACATCGTGATGAGCTTTTTCACGATTGTTTGGTTCTCAGGCCGCGGGCAGGCGGGGCCGATCCTTCGGGCCAAGCGCGACGCGCTTCGTGGTCTCCCGTGGGCGCTCCGGGAACGTCGGCGCATCCAGGGCGCCCGGCGCGCCACGGTCGATGAGGTCCGTCACCAGCTCGTCGGTGGGCTGGGTGCGTACCGCACGGCCTGGTCGCGGGCCTGGCAGATTGTGCGTCCTCGCAACCGCAAGGGCGGTAAGGGAACCTGATGGCACGAACGGCACACACAGCGGCCCGTCCAGATTGGCCGGAAGCCGAATTGGAGACGCTCGGGCGCTGCCCCCTCTGCCAGTCGAATCGTCGCAAGGAGATTTACGCGGGCGTCGGGCGTCCGAGTGAACCTGGGGGCTGGACACTCTCGCGGTGCCGCAATTGCCGCTGCGGCTACATTGACCCTCGGCCGAACCTCGCAACCGTCGGGCGCCTCTATTCGGCCTACTACACACACGTGAGTCCCGGTAGCGTCGGCGAATCGGCGGGTCTTCGCAAGCGCATCCTGGATGGCTACCTCAGCCGACGCTACGGCTACGGTCTCGCGTCCTCGCCGCTGGCCCGCCTGGTACCGCTGATTCCCGGCGCGCGAGGTATGGCGAGCCAACACGTACGCGACCTCGACGCACCTCGTCCGGGGGGACGCCTTCTCGACGTCGGATGCGGAAACGGTGCCTTTCTCGTCAGGATGCGCGAGCTCGGTTGGGAGGTATCAGGGCTCGAAGTCGACCCCGTCTCTGCGGCGCATGCCCGCTCGGCGGGAGTCGAGGTGGCGGAAGGTCCGCTTGTTGAGGGGACGTTTCCGGCGAACCATTTCGACGCCATCACGCTCAGTCACGTCATCGAGCACCTCCACGATCCGGTCGCCACGCTTCGCGCCTGCAGGGCGGTCCTCAAACCGGGCGGACGGATCTGGATCGCAACCCCGAATCTCGATGCGGTCGGCCGCCGCGCCCTTCGTCGCATCTGGTTCCCACTCGATCCTCCGCGCCATCTTGTCCTCTTCACTCGGAGGTCGCTTCGCCAGGCGCTCACCGCCGCGGGATTTACGAGCGTTCGAGAGCCGTCTCCGACGCTCCAAGCAACGAGATGGACCTTCGGCGCGAGCCTTGACATTGAGCGCGGTGGCGACGGCAGCACGATCCACCGCCTTCCACGTCGGCAACGGCTGCAGGCGCTCGTGGCTGACCTCGCGACCACGATTTCGCGCTCAGCCGGCGAGGAACTCTGCATGACGGCAACCCGTCCGGAGGCGTGATGTCCCGACCCCGGCTGCTTGTGATCTCGACCGCTGAGGTCGGTGGCGAGGTTCGCGGCGTCGGGATTCGCTCCTACGAGATCGCCCGCTCACTGGCGGATGTTGCCGATGTGACGCTCGCGGGGGTTGGCAAGACCCAGGGCGCCTCGCCCGGGCTCACGCTCGTTGGCTACGACCCGAAACGTCCCTTCGCTCTGCAGGCCGCGATCGCAGGCGCGGACGTGATCATCTCGCAGCCTCAATCCACGGTCATCGCCGGCTGGATTGCGCGGTCAGGCGCCCGCTACATCACCGATCTCTACGACCCCGAGATCTTCGAGAACCTCGAACTCTTCCGGCACGATCCCGACCGCCTGGCGCGACTCTGGGTCACCCTGACCACCGACCGGCTCGCATCCGCACTGCGTTCGGCCCATCACTTCATCTGCGCGAGCGAGCGGCAGCGGGATCTTTGGCTTGGAGCGATGGTGGGACAGCGGGCGATTTCGCTGCCCCGTTACTGCGCGGATCCGTCGATGTCCGCGACCGCGCTGATCATTCCGTTCGGCGTCCCGAGCGACCCGCCAACCCACGCGCCCGAGCACGGCATCCGCGCACGCTTTCCCGAACTCGGCCCCGACGACGAGCTTGTTCTGTGGAACGGCGGCATCTGGAGTTGGCTCGACCCTGAGACCGCGGTGCGGGCGATCGGCATCCTGTCTGAGCGCCGACCGTCAGTGCGACTGGTCACCATGGGGGCCTCCGACCACAGGAACGGAAAGGCGGCGGCGCAGGACATGCGCCGGATCGCGAGCCAACTCGGTCTCCTCGGTCGCGTCGTCCTGATGAACGACGGGTGGGTGCCCTACGCCAACCGCGGGTCGTGGCTCCTTGAGGCCGACTGTTCGCTGAGCTGCCACCACGCTCACCTCGAGACCCGCTTTGCCTTCCGGACCCGACTCCTCGACTGCTTCTGGGCCGGGCTCCCGGTGGTCTGCAGCTCCGGCGACGTGCTCGCAGGTCGCGTACGTACCGACCGGCTCGGCGAGGTGGCCGAGCCAGGTGATCCGGCCGCGCTCGCCGACGCCATCGAGCGTGTTCTGAGTGCCGGTAAGCCCACCTTTGCTGCGGCGCTCGCCTCGGTGGCGGCTGAGCACGAATGGCCTCGGGTGACCGCTCCGCTTCGTGCCGCCGTCGCCCTTGGGCGCCCCGAGCGCTCCGAGCGCAGTACGACCCGGGGCCCTCAGGTTGGCGAGCGCGCGCGTTCGTTGGCGCAAGGTGTGCTTCGCGGTGCCGCAACCGTCGTCAGGCGGATCAAGCCGTGACCGGTCCGCTCCCCGATGGCTGGGCCCCCGACGATGTCGAGCACCTGTCGGCATGCCCGGTGTGTGGCAGCGAGGCGACGAGCGTCATCTACACCGGTTTGAACGACTGCATGGACCGGTCGACGCGCGGCGGTTGGACACTCCTCGGCTGTGGGGGTTGCGGGTCGGGCTACATCAGTCCGCGGCCGACGCGGGCGACGGTGGGCCGGCTGTACTCCCACGGCGATTACTACACGCACACGCCTCCTGCGCCCGATTCCGTCGCTGGGAGCCGCCTCAACCGGCTCCGGTGGAGCCTTTTCAACGGGTATCTGAACCACCAGTACGGCTACCGCCTTGCTCCGTCGTTCTCGGTTGGTCGCCTTGTCGCCCGGCTCATTCCCGGGGCGCGGGGTATCGCGGCGCAGCACGTCCGCGCGCTTGCGCGTCCTGCGGCCGGGGCGCGTCTCCTCGATATCGGCTGCGCGAATGGGTTGTTCCTCCTGCGGATGCAGGGGCTCGGCTGGTCGGTCACCGGCATTGAGGTGGACCCCATTGCGGCTGCCCATGCGCGGGCGGCCGGTCTCGACATCCACCAATGCTCGATCGAGGATCATCCGCTTTCGCCAGCGTCGTTTGACGCGATCACCTTTTCGCACGTCCTTGAGCACCTTCATGATCCGGTCGGAGCGATTCGGGAATGCGCGGCGCTCCTTCGCCCCGGGGGGACACTCTGGGTCGGCGTTCCCAACTTGGACGGCGTCGGGCGACGGTTTATGACAAAAGACTGGGCTCCGCTCGATCCGCCTCGACATCTCGTGATGTTCACGGGCGCTGGTCTTCGGACCATCCTCTCGGAGGCGGGGTTCATCGACATCAACGACGAGCCGACCGTGCTCGACGCTGGTGCCTGGGGAATCAGCGCGAGCGTCGATATGGCGGGGGGCGGCAACGGTCTCGGACGACCGCGACTGTCGGCAAGGCTCCGCGCGGTTGCGCTCCGATGTGACCTCCGCGCCCTTCGGGACCCCGCGGTGCGCGAGAACTTCAACATCACCGCGCGGCGAGGGAGCGCGACGCCAAGCGGCGAGTCGACGCCGTGAGTGGGGGGCGTCCGGGGCTCCGCGCGCTGTCAAAGAGTCCCCTCGGTCGTAGCGTCACGTCGCTCTATCTGATCCACATCGCGAGCTACGTGATCCCGATCGTGAGCTTTCCGTATCTCACGCGGGTACTCGGACCGGAGCGATTCGGTCTCTACCTGTTCGTGATCGGGATCGCCCGCTACGGGCTCCTTGTCACCGACTGGGGCTTCAACTTCAGCGCGACGCGAGAGGTGACGGTCAAACGAGCAAGCGGTGCTGACATTTCCGGACCGGCCTCCGCGGTTGCCGTTGCGCGGCTCGTCCTACTGGTGGTCTGCGCCCTCGCGCTCCTTGTCGCAACGCTCACCGTGGGCCGTATCCGCGACGACGCCGCCCTCTACTGGCTTGCCTTCGGTGCCGTCGCCGGCTCGGCTCTCCTGCCCGTTTGGCTCTACCAAGCCGTCGAGCGACTTCCCGTCGTCACGATGTCGCTCCTCGGTGTGCGCGTTGTCACCACCGTGCTGGTGTTCGTGTTCGTGCACTCTGGTGGGGATCTCGCCGCTGCGCTCCTCCTCTGGGCGCTTCCCTGGCCGCTCGCCGCGGTCGCGGCACTCGTCGCGCAACGCAGCCAGGTCGGGGTGCGACTCAGCAGGCCGACGTCGTCGGAGGTCCGACGGGTCCTCGGGCAGGGGATGCCCGTCTTTGTGACGCTGGCCCTCGCCGGGGCGTACTCCGCGCTGAACACCGTCGTGCTCGGTTTCATCACCAACAACACCCAAGTCGGTTACTTCGGGACGGCTGAGACCATCATCACCGCGGCCGTTGGACTGCTCGTTCCAGCGGTGCAAGGGCTCTTTCCCCAAGCCGCCCGGGCTGGTGCTGGAGGCGAGGCGGACGCCATTTCGCATGTGCGGAAAGTGCTGCCGCTCCTGACAATGGTGGGAGCCGTCCTCTGCGTGGCGACGCTTGTCCTTGCGCCACTCGTTCCGCGCGTCGTTGGGCACAAGTTCGATAACTCGGTCGCCGTGCTGCAGGTGCTGAGCCCCCTGCCGCTCATCGTGGCAATCGCGACGACGCTCTTTACCCAGCTCATGCTCCCGCTGCACATGGACCGCGCCTACACCAAGATCGTCGGCGTCGGCGTGCTCGCAAACATCGCGCTGACGGTTGTTCTTGTTCCGTCGCTTGAAGCGATTGGCACCGCAATCACCGTGATCCTGACCGAAGCCTTGATCCTTGCCGCCGTGCTCGTCTACCTCCGTCGTCAGGGAATTCGCTTGTCGCGTCCCCGACCGGCGACCTGACGGGCGATTTCCAGGTAGCGCACCGCGCACACGGGCCACGAGTAGCGCTCCGCTGCGCGCGCTGCCGCGCGTAGACCGAGTTGGGCTCGGCGCTCGGGGCTCGACATCAGCGCCGCGATCGGCTCGACCATCCCGAGTGCGCCCTTCGCGAGTGGGAACGTCGCCGCCGCGTTTCCCACCACCTCGACGTTCGGGGCGTGATCGGAGACCAGGAGGCAGGCCCCCGCCGCCATCGCTTCGATGATCACCGGGTGCGTTCCGCCGACACCCGTCGGCGCGCACATGATGCCGCTCGCATGCACGAGCTCGGCGTACCCGTCGCCAAACACGTAGCCAGGGAAATGCACCCGCGGGCCGGCCATCGCGTGCAGCGACCGGATGTAGCTCTCGCTGTACGGCGCGTCACCGACCACCACAAGAGGCCAGTCGGTGTTCATCAACCGGTGCGCCTCGATGAGCAGGTGCGCGTTGTTCTCGGGCACCAGCCGCCCGACAAAGAGCACGAACCGTCCCTCTTCGAGACCCAGCCGCGCGCACCAGTCGCGGGTTCCCGGATCGGGAAGCCTCGCGCCGTAGGGAATCGCGTCGATCCGTCGTCCAAAGCGCCGCTCGTAGTCCTTCGCGACGCTCTCCGAGTCGGTCACGCACACCGTTGCAACGCGCGAGGCGATCCGCTCGGCCATCCGCAGGTACGCCTTGGCCGGACCCGGCCACTTGTCGCGCTGCGAGTCGAGTCCGTCGATCTGGAAGATCGCGGGAATCCCAGCGAGGCGGGCGAGCGGGACAAGGGGCGCGTTCCCCGCGATGAAGTAAATTGCGACGTCGGGGCGCTCCTTCACCGCGAGATGCGCCGTCGACACCGCCGTGTGAACGAGCGTGTCGAGGTACTTGTTGCGGATCGTCGGCAGGTGTACGAGGCGCGCTCCCGCGTGGCTCGCCCGACGCTCGGTCATGTGGGGACGGCAGTAGACGACAACCTCGTGCCCGGCGGCGGAGAACTCCCGTGAGAGTTCCTCGACCGCGGTTTCAAAGCCGCTGTAGGCGGCGGGGATGCCTCGTGTGCCGACGAGGGCGATCTTCACGCGCGCAGCGCCCTTTCGATGGCGGCCCATCCGGCAAGGCCCGTCGCCTCGTGCGTGAACTCCGCGGCCCGCAGCGGCCCGGCGGCCCGCAGGCGGCCTGAGGTCGACGGCTCAAGCGCCGCTCGCAGACCCTCGGCGATCGCCTCAGGAGTCGGCTCGACGAGCAGCGCCGCGTCGCCCGCGACCTCCGGAATCGCGCCGCGGTTCGAGGCAACCACGGGCGAGCCGCAGGCCATCGCCTCGATCACCGGTAGACCAAAGCCCTCGTAAAGCGACGGATAGGCGGTCACCGCGGCCGCGCTGTAAAGATCGGCCAGGTCGTCGTCGGTCACTCGCCCAAGGAAGCGCCCCGACGTGAGCCCACCGAGGATCTCCTGGCCGCGATGGCCCGGCGTGCCGACCAGCGCAAGCTCGATGCCGCCAACGCGACGAACCGCCTCGGCAAGCGCCCCGATGTTCTTCCTTGGATGGACGTCGCCCACCGCGAGACAGTAGCGGCCAAGCCCGAAGCGCTCGGCCACTCGTGCCTCGGCGCCCTCCCGGGCGTGAAACCGCGGGTCGGGGGCGGTCCGAACCACATCGATCCGCTCGGGATCCACCCCGAGGGCGGTCACGATGTCGGCCTTCACCCGGTGCGAGACGGCGATCACCCGGCGGGCGCGACGCACCGACAGGGGCACCAGCGTGTTCAGGAGCAGGCGTGTTCGCCGGTCGGTCCACTCGGGGAACATCCGAAAGCTCGGGTCGTGCACGATCACGAGCAGCGGACAGGGTGCGCGCAGGGGAACCACGTAGTGGAAGAGCGCCGCGTCGCTTCCTGCGAGCCCGCGCGGGGCGCCGCGCGCCAGCCGCGCGACGTTCCCCGCCGGCACGGGGATCGTCGGTGCGTCGCCAAGGTCGCCAGCCGCAACCTCGTAGGCCACGAGGGCCCGAACGTCGCCGTCGGGGCGGGTCGCGCGGAGCGCACGCACGAGCGTCGCGGCGTAGCGGCCATTCCCGGCATCACCCGCGTGGGGTTGTCCGAGCATGTGGCAGTCGATCGCGACCCGCACTACCGCAGCGCCTCACGCATCGCATCGAGCGTGGCCCGCGCCGTTTGCTCCCACGTGAACGTCGCCGCGTGGGCGCGCGAGCGCTCCCCGCGGTCGGCGAGCCCTGTCCGATCGGAGAGCACCTCCCGAAGCCGCTCGCCGAGTGGCTCGGGGGAGGCGTCGTCGAGGTAGAGCGCGACGCCCCCGCCGGCCTCGGGTAGCGACGAGTTCCGCGCGCTGAGCACCGGGCAGCCGTAGCTCATCGCCTCGAGGATCGGAAGCCCAAACCCCTCATACGCCGACGGGTAGACCATCAGGGTCGCGCGGCGGTAGAGGTCGGCCAGCTCAGCTTCTGAGACCACGCCCCGAAGTTCGCAGCCAGGGCCGGCCTCGGCCCGAAGCGCACGCTCGAGCGATCCTGGGTCACCCACGACCACGAGCCGGCACGGCTCCGGGTCTGGGACGGCGCGCTCGTAGTAGCGCCGGTGCGCCTGGATCAACTCGCTGATGCGTTTGCGCGGCTCGTTGGCGCCGACCGCAAGGATGAAGGGCTCGCGCGTGCTTGGTGTCACGTCGTGGCGGGTTGGGGCGAGCGCCGCCACTCGGATCCGGCTCGGCTCGGTGCCGTAGAACGAAACCACGTCGTCGCCCGTCGCCCGGGAGGGCACGACGACAATCTCGGCGCGACGGGCGGCAAGGCGCGTGAACCGCGTCGCGAAACGCCGAAAGCCAGGCTCGAATGCCTCTGGCATCCGCTCCCAGGCGAGATCCTGGATCGTGACGCTTGTGGGCGCCGGTGACAGCACCGGAAGCCAGTTGAACGTTCCATGCACGAGGCTCGCCCGACTCGCCAGCGCGATGAGCGGTACGACGGCGTGCATCCAGACGAGGTCGATCACGGCGTTTGCGAGCCCCGTGAGACGCCCCCTCCGCGGGACGCCGGGCGGTCCGTAGAGCCAACGAATGCGGAGGTCGCTGGGCGCGATCCCATCGATGGCCTCCCGCAGCTCGGTGATGTAGCGGGCCGTCCCGGTGCCCGGTCGCCGGCGCGCCATTCGCGCCTCGACGATCACGAGCGGCGCGCGCCCCGTCACAGCAGCTCCGCATACACCGCGGCGGTTTGCTCGGCGGCGGTCGTCCAAGAGAAGCGAGCGGCCTGGGCAGCGCCCGCGGCGCTTCGGGCGCGCCGCATCACGGGACTACCGACGAGGGTGTCGATCATGCGGGCCCACCCCGCCGGGTCGTCGGGCGCTCGGTAGATCGCCGCCTGTCCGCCGACCTCACGCAGCGCCGGCGTATCCGAGGCGATCACCGGCACCCGTGCGGCCATCGCTTCGATAACCGGGAAGCCGAAGCCCTCCTTGTGCGAAGGCACGAGCACCGCGACCGCTTGCTGCCGGAGCGCCGCGAGGCGCGCCGAAGGGACGTACCCGAGCCAATGAACTCGGCTCTCGACGCCGACTTCTCGGGCTCGTTCGCGCAGGCGCTCCCCGCGGCGGGGCGACCACGGGCCGACGACGACGAGTTCGACCGAGGAGGTTGTCGCGGCGAGCGCTTCGAGCGTGAGCGCCGCGTTCTTGTGTGGTTCCACGCCCCCGCCGTACAGCACGTACGGCCCGACCGGGGTCGCTCCAGCCGGGAAGACCTGCGGGAGGCGCGCATGGGGGATAACCCGAAGGCGACCCGACTCGACGCCGAGATCTCGGACGAGGTCGTTGCGCGTCTCAAGGGACGGAACGATGATGCGGTCGGCCCGCTGAAGGCGCTTGAGATACGCATCGAACGCCCGTCGCTCCGGCGTGCGCCCTGGGCCAGTGAGGTAGTCCTTGGCGAAGTGCAACGGGATCAGATCGTGGCACGTCACGACGAGGCACTCTGCACGCGGGACAAGGTCCGGGCTCGTCGCGTGAAAGACCTTCGGGGCGATCCGCTTGACGGCGCGCCCCCCGAAATACCTCGGCCACGGGCTCGGAACTCTCGGCACCGACCAGGATGGGATCCGAACCAGGTGGGACTCGAAGCCGGTCGCGAGGGGTTGCCCGGCGTCGGCGAGCAGCTCAGGTCGGCGATCCGCGCCCAGCTCCCGAAATCCGGCCATGAGGCCGCGAAGGTACGTGCCGATGCCGCGCGCTCCGTGCCCACTTCCAAGAGGGGTGACGTCCAGGAGCACGCGGTCCGCCATCGCCGCGGAGCCTACCTTCCCTTCGCCACGCGCCTCGACCGGAGCGGTTCCCGACTTCATCGGTCGCTAGCGGACGTATCACCACGTCTATGGAATGAACTCGATGGCGGCCGACCCCCGCGCCTTCGACGAGGCGGGTCGAGGCGTCGCTCGGCGAACGACGCTGGTCGCGCGGACGGGAACCTGCACCGCCGGGGCGGGTCGGGCGCGGGTGGCGCTCGCCGTCCGCACCGGCGGCGAGGGCGCGCTCGGGCGTGACGCCTTCAGTCGTGATCGCTGCTTGCCCGCGTTTGTCGGTCGGCCCACCCTGGGGCCCCCCGAGAGCACCGATGCCGGGCTTGCCGCGACGAGCGCCGAGGCGGCGCGGGCTCCCTCCACGCCCTGCTCGACTCGAGGGCGGGCCAGACCGGTCGTCGTGCTGACGATCAGCGCCGCGGCCGCCCCGGCCGCGCCGACCTTTGCGAGCACCGGCCCGGGGGAGTCAAAGAGGGACTGCCAGAGGCCGCCGACCCGGACCGTCGCCCTTCCCGAGATCTGCTGCCAGGTTTCGGTGATCGCGGCGGGATCGGCCGGGTGGCTCGCCAGGGCGATTCCGGGCATCAGCCCGGTCGGCACGAGTGAGGCGATCAGGACCCGGCGTGCCCGAAGCTGGCGGAGCTCGCCCCGACAGGTGCCGCAGTGGCCCACATGACGCGACGCGCGCCGACGCTCCCAGGCCGACGCATCGCCGTCGGCGACCTTGATCAACAGCATTTCGATCGAGTCGCATTCGCTTCCCTCACGCATTCGGGCCTCCCAGTCGTGCAGCCGACTGCGTCCCTCGACGAGCGACCGCTCGACCTTGCGCTGTGTAAAGCCCGTACGTTCGGCGATTTCCGCATAGCTGAGGCCCGCGCCGCTCAGGGCGACGCAGGTGCGCTCGGACTCGGTCAGCGTGCCGAGCGCGTCGCGAAGCTGACGGTGACGTTCGTGCCATCCGGCCGCGACATCGGCGCCGGGGCTGTCGACGCGATCGACGATGCCGTCAGGCGCTGATGCGAGTTCCCAGCGTCGCTCACGGGCGAGCGTCATGGCCTCGTTTCGTACGACGACGTAGAGCCAGCGAAGAAGGTCGCTTTGGTTCGACGTGGGAGCGCGAGTCAGCGCGATCTCCATCGCGCGTTGGTAGACGTCCTCGGCGTCCTCGGGTGCGACGCTGTAGCGCGCGGCGTAGCGGATCAGGCGGGGAGCCCAGGCGACGGCGGCACAGACGGCTCGGCGCCTGCCCTCTTCGCTGATCGGGATCTCGATCGGTGCGGTGGTCATCGGTTGGTCTCGAGATTCGGGGGGTTGGCCGGAAAACGAGGAGGCACTGTCTCTAAGTCGCGGGACACGAAAATCCACCCTCCCCAATCGATCGGGAATCGTCTCCAACGTTCGCAATTTGCGGACATTTGCCGCTAAGCTCAAACGGTTGACCCCCTACGTGCATCGTCAGACGCGCCGAATCGTCATGGGCGAGGTCGACGCCGCGCACATCCACTTCACGACCTTCCATCACTGGATGGACCGAGCCTTCTGCGAGCTGCTGGCCGAGATCGGCTATCCGATGACGAGGGTGCTGAGTGATGGTCCGGGTGTTCCGATCGTCGAGAGTCGGTGTCGATACCTGAAACGTGTGCTCCTCGATGACGTCATCACGGTCACGTCCGCGATCGCGGAGGTCGGGAACACCTCATTTCGAAGCAAGCATGCGTTCACGCGTGAGGGTGAGCTGGTCGCCGACGGTGAGCTCGTTCACGTCTGCCTCAACCGGCAGACGCGCGAGACGTTGTCGGTGCCAGAGTGGCTTCGGGCGGTCGCCGTCCCGGTGTGGCCGCTTCCAGAGGGGTGACCTCCGACCTTGCGTGTGGGGGGAGCGGTCCCTACCGTGACGTCGATATGAGCAGCCCCGCCTCCCGCGGTCGGCTCGCGTTCCTCGCGATCTCGGCGCTTGCGGCAGCACTTTCGGGGTGCGCCGGAGGCGACCCGACGCCACGGCCGCCGACCGACACCGGCAACGTCAAGACGACGACGGAGCGCCCGCCAGGCCTCACGTTGGCCAAACCCAAGCCGATTCCTGGGCCCGCTCCGCTCGCCGGCCTCCAGGATGACCGCGTGGCCTACACCGAACCCGTCACGGCGGTCGACATCCCCGCGAGGGTTGCGATGGCGGCTGAGCTCGGTGCGCGTCAGCTCCGCGTCGATCTGCCCTGGTGGCAGATCGCGAAGACGCGCCCTGCGAAGCCCACCGACCCCAATGATCCCTCCTACGACTGGACGCGGTTCGACCAGGTCGTGAAGGAGGCGACCCGCCACAACATCGAGATCCTCTTCTCGGTTCTTGGGACGCCCGACTGGGCCGCCGATCCCGAGGCCGCGGCCCTACCGCGACCAGCATTCGCGGCGGGCTGGGCCGTCCGGCCCGCCGACGCCGAGGACTTTGGCGACTTCGCGGTCGCGGCCGCGAAACGATTCGCCCCGAAGGGTGTGCTCCGGTGGGAGGGTTGGAACGAGCCCAACATCGCGCGCTTCTTGCTCCCGCAGTTCGAGCAGCAGGGCGACAATTGGGTCAACGTCTCGGCCAAGACCTACGCTGAGCTCCAGAAAGCCTTCTACGCGGGCATCAAGTCGGTCGCGCCGAACGCGGAGGTCTCGGGCCTCGTCACCGCTCCCGGCGGCGACAGGGATCCGAAGGGCCCCTTTGACCGGACGGAGCCTCGCGAGTTCCTCAGGCTTCTTGACGATCCGTCGCTCCAGCCGCCGATGGATGCGGTCAGCCACCATCCGTATCCCCAGCAGCGCCCGACCGATCGACCCTTCGAAGGGGCATCGTATGTCGACCTCTACAACCTCGATCGAATCGAGGCAGCGCTCGATGAGGGCTATCTCGCCGAGAAACCGCTTTGGTTGACGGAGTTCGGCTTTCCGACCGAGACCGCGGGCGACTATGTCTTCAAGGTCTCCGAGGCCCAGCAGGCCGAGTACCTCTCCGACGCCTATCGCCGCGTGCGAAGCAACCCCCGGGTAAAGATCCTGACCTGGTTCTTCCTCACCGACAACCCCGACTGGAAGTCGGGCTTGACGACAGAGGACGGCCGAAAGAAGCCCGCCTTCCAGGCCTTCAGCCTGCCGTTTGCGCCGTCGACGACCAAACCGGTCGCGCCAGGCACCGCGGTCGTGGTGAGCGGCCAGGTTCGGCTCGCGACCGGCCGCACGACGGTGACCGTCGAGCAGAAAACCGGCGACACCTGGACGGCCCTCAAACCGCTCACCACCGAGGCCGACGGCAGCTTCGTGTTCAAGATCCGGCCGTCGGTGACGACGAGCTACCGGGCGAAATGGTCCTCTGGTGAAACCTTGCGGGAGAGCCTGCCGTTCAAGATTGCGGTCAGATAAGCGCTCCATTCGAGCGATGCAAAGGCTCGTAACCGGCTCGTGACTGGGCCTTGAAGGCCACCGCGTCGCCACCTACCCTGGCCGTTGACCCCGCCCCGAGGAGCCGCTGCACCGCATGATGCGATCTGTCATCCATTTGCTCGCCCCCGGCCTCCTCGTCGCAGCGGCCGCCGTGGCCGTCGCGGCGCCTGCCTCCACGAACACGACCGCGACAACGGCCACAACGGGGACCACCACCACCCCACCACCACCGGAGCCGGTCCCAGCGCCACCCGCAACCTCGCCGATCGCGAGTATCCAGGACGACCGCCTGAGCTACTCGACCCTCAGCGCCGACCGTCGTGTTCGCCAGATGGTCGAGCTCGGCGCGCGCCTCATCCGGACCGACCTCCCGTGGGATCTCGTCGCCAAGGCCCGACCGACGAACGCGCAAGACCCTGACGATCCGGCATATGACTGGACGCGGATGGACGAGATCGTCGCCGCCGCGAATACGTACAAGGTGAAGATCCTGTTCACCGCGTGGGGGACGCCAACCTGGGCGAAGGACCCGACCGTCATCGACACGGGCGGCTTTTGGCAACGGTCGATCCGCCCGGAGAACCCGGCCGACTTCGGTGACTTCGCGATCGCCGCGGCGACGCGCTACGCGCCGCGCGGTGTCCACACCTGGCAGGCATGGAACGAGCCGAACATTCCACTGTTCCTGCTGCCGCAGTTCGAGCGCAAGGCCGGGAAATGGGTGAACGTCTCGGCGAAGACCTACAGCGACCTTGCGAAGTCGTTCTACGCGGGAGTCAAGTCGGTCGACCCGTCAGCTCAGGTCGCCGGCCTCGTGACGGCGCCGGTCGGAGAGACCTGCCCCGCCTTCTGCCCCGACAGCCCGTTTGACCGGACCTACCCGGTCGAGTTCCTGAAGCTCCTCGGTGCTCCTGGCCTTCGGCCACCGATGGACGCCGTCAGCCACCACCCCTATCCGCAGAGCGGGCCGCGCGGCTACGACTTCCCCGGCGCTGGCTACATCGACCTCTACAATCTCGATCGCCTGCAGAAGGCCATTGACGCGGGCTACCTTAAGGGAAAGCCGATCTGGCTGACCGAGATCGGCTTCTCCACGGCGCCAACGAGGAACTACAGCACGTACTTCAGCAAGGCCAAGCAGGCCGAGTACCTCGCCGACGCCTACCGCCGCGTCCGTGAGAACCCCCGCATCAAGGTCCTGACCTGGTACTTCTTGCAGGACAACAAGGACTGGACCTCGGGTCTCCTCACGATCAAGGGCGCCCGCAAGCCCGCCCACGCCGCCTTTGCCTTCCCGGTCTCCCCGGACATCCGAAAGACCGTCGCGGCGGGAACGCCGATCACGGTCCTCGGCCAGATTCGGGTCGCCCTTCGAGCCGGGTCGGTCACCGTTCAGCGCGACGTCTCGGGGGCCTGGAAGAACGCGGGTGTCGCAAAGACCCGCTCCGATGGGAGCTTCAGCGCTATCATTCGCCCCACCGAAACCGGTCGCTACCGCGTCACATGGAAGGGGCGGTCGCGCTTCCGCGCCAAGGATCTGCGGATCAGCGAACCCTTTACTCTCCGAGTGCTGCGCGGGTCGTGAGCGCAGGCTGACCGTACGGTGAGGTACCCTCGCATCGTGGCGTCGGAGCTACCGCTGAGTGGCACCCCCCCCGCCGAGGACCGGGCGCTGCGCCCGGGACCGAGCGGTGACGTCCGCGCGCCATCATCGCTGCGTGGTTCGGCCAAACCGCTCCTTCGACGCTTCCTCTCGGTGGTGGCGCTTGTCGCGATTGACCTGACCGCGCTTGTTTTTTCGCTCCTGATCGCGCTTGTCGTCAAGCAGGGGGTGCGCCTCGGCGGTGTCGATCTCGGCGTTGCGTGGAGCCTTGAACGGCACAACTTCCTCGCCATCGCCTCGCTCACCATGCTCCTCGTCTTCGCCCGCTTCGGCCTCTACGCGCCTCGCGAGACGCGACCCGGCGCGGCACGGATCCTCTCCGGCGTCACGGCCACGACGCTCATTCTCTTCGCGTTTGCGGTCATCACCGGCGTCCAGTTCGACACCTACTACCTCTTCTATAGTTCATGGTTCCTCATGTGCGTGCTCGCCCTGACACTTCGGGCGAGCTACGAGAGCATCACCGCGCTTGCCCTGGACCGCGCGCACTTTCAGCGGCGGGCACTGCTCGTCGGTGAGCCCGAGCTCGCCGAGCCGATCGCCGCGGCCCTCACCGCGAACCAACACCCGCGCCGCGGCGTCGCCTACCGCGTCGTGGCGGTGCATCCGCCCGCAAGCGACCTTCTCTCGGAGAATCCATCCCCAGAGGGTCTCGCGCTCCGCCACGCCCTGGACTCGGAGACGATCGACGAGGTCATCGTCACCGGGGGGCTCGCCACGGCCCAGTCGCTTCGCGATCTGCTCCTGCTCTGCCGGCGCGACGGTATCCCGGTGCGCCTGGCGCCGACCACGGCGGAGCTCGTCAGCTACTCACTTCGCCCGAGCGCCACGCCCGGTCTCCCGCTCTTCGAGCTGCGCTCGCCAACGCTCGGTTGGGCGCAGTTCCAGGTCAAACGAGCGTTCGATCTGGTCGTCGGAAGTCTGCTCCTACTACTCGCCGCGCCCCTCATTGGGGCGGCGGCGCTCGCGATCCGTATTGAGGACCGTGGTTCGGCGTTCTACCGAGCGCGCAGGATCGGTCTCAACCAGCGATCGTTTACATGCCTTAAAATTCGGACGATGCGCGTCGGGGCCGACGCCCAGCAGGCGGCGCTCGAGGGCGCAAACCAAGCCGACGGACCGCTCTTCAAGATCCGGGAGGACCCTCGCGTCACCCGCGTCGGCTCCGTCCTGCGCCGCTTCTCGATCGATGAACTCCCCCAACTTTGGAACGTGCTCCGGGGCGAGATGTCGCTTGTCGGTCCGCGCCCGCTTCCCGAGCGCGACTTCAACCAGATGGACGATGTCGCGAAGCGCCGCTACGTGGTCCTCCCTGGCCTCACGGGGCTCTGGCAGGTGAGCGGCCGCTCAGACCTTTCCGGTGATGAACTCGTGCGCCTCGACATGCAGTACATCGAGGGATGGTCGCTCTGGACCGACATCGTCATCCTGGCGAGAACCCTCCCGGTCGTGATCTTCGGAAGGGGCGCATATTGAGCCCGTCGGCCCCGGATCCCGATGCGCTCCTGCGCGCGTTGCAGGACGCGGCCGGCGAACCGCCCCTTGCGCCGCTTCGAATCCCCGACTCACCACCATCGGCGAGGGCCGGCATCGCCGGTCGCGCCGTCGGAGCCTCGCGACGGCTCTTCGTGCGTCTCCTGAACCCGTCCCTTGCCGAGCTGCTGGCCCAGCTCGAACGTGACCGCCACCGACAGCGTGCCGAGATCGAGCGACTGAGCGCCCGGGTCGAGGCGCTGGAGCAGGCCCGCACTGACCGCCCGTGAGGGTCGCGTTCGTCGTCCAGCGCTACGGTGAGGACGTCGCTGGTGGCGCCGAGGCGCTCTGCCGGCAGACGGCTCAGGCGCTCGCGAACGTCGGCGAGGACGTCACCGTCTACACGACCACTGCGCGCGACTACCTGCGCTGGGATCCGTACTACCCCGAAGGGGAAACGCTCGACGATGGGGTCCGCGTGCGCCGGTTCGCCGTCGAGCCGCCTGATCCCGTTGCGGCTGCGGGGATGCTGCGCCGGCTGGCGCTCGGCGATGGGAGCCTCGCCGACGAACGCGCCTGGGCACGAGCACAGGGGCCCGTCTCGCCTGGCTTGCTCCGCGCCTTAGCCGCAAGCGATGCGGACGTTGTGGCGCTCTGGACCTACCTCTACGCCACGACCCAGCTCACCATGCCGATCGTGGCAGGGCGCTCGATTCTCGTCCCGCTCGCCCACGACGAGCCGATGCTCCGCTTCGGACTGACGCGTGGCGTCGTCGCGATGGCCCGAGGGTTCGCGTTCCTGACCGCCGAGGAGCGTCGACTCGTCGACGACATCCACGGGGTCGGCGACCGGCCGTGGGCTGAAGTGGGCGCGGGCCTTGATCCCCTGGTGCCCGGTGACGTGGCTCGTGCGCGTGCCCGGCGGGCGCTCCCGGAGCGCTTCGTGCTCTATGTCGGTCGAGTCGATCCAGCCAAGGGCGTCGATGCCCTCGTACGCGCGCACGCCGGCTACCGAGCAGGGGGTGGCAGGCTCGGCCTGGTGCTCGCCGGTCGCGCGACGGGGACGGAGCGACTGCCGGAGTGGGTCGTTCAGACAGGTTTCGTCGACGACAACGAGCGCAGCGACCTGTTCGAGGCCTGCGAGGTGGTCGCGCTCCCGTCGACGTACGAGAGCCTGTCGCTTGTGGCCCTCGAGGCGTGGCAGGCGGGTCGGCCGACGCTCGCAAACGCCCGCTCGGATGTCCTCGCCGGTCAGACCGCCCGCTCCGGAGGTGGCCTGCTGTACGGCGACGCCCTGAGCTACGCGGCGCAGCTCGGGCGCCTCGAAGGGGACGCGGTGACGCGCGAAACGCTCGGCTTGGCCGGGGCCACGTGGGTGTCGAGGCACAACTGGGAGAACGTGGTCGCCCGGTGGCGAGCCCTCATGGCGCTCGCACGTTGAACTCGGAGGTTGTCGGCGGAGATTGCGGATACGCGTCGGCACCCGATAAGCGGACGGTGAGGGGCGCTCTCAGGGTCTCCTCATTGGCGCTCAGATAGATATCGAGCGGCACGTCGGGCCCATGCCACGTGGCCAATCGGGCATCACCACGAACACAACTGGAGGAAGCCATGCAACGAATGAAATGGATGACGCCGTCCCCGTCGATGATTGTCGCCGGGGCTGCCCTCATCGTCGCTGCGAGCGGGAGCGCGATCGCCGCGACCCTCATCACCGGCTCCAGCATCAAGAATGGTTCCGTCTCTGGTCTCGACATCAAGAACTCGTCGCTGACGGGCGCCGACGTGAAGAACGGTTCACTCACGCCGGCGGACCTGAACTCCTCGGCCAAGGGCGCCCTGGTTGGAAAGGCCGGGCCGGCGGGACCTGCGGGAGCGGCGGGGCAAGTTGGGGCCGTGGGACCGTCAGGAACGACGACCGCTTGGAGCGCGTCGCTCTATAACAACATCGTGCTCGCACCGAACACGGGCGGTGCGGTCGCCCATCTCACGTTCACGTCGCCGAGCGCGGGATTTGTGAAGGTCGATGCGAGGTTCGCCGTTCGCGTTAGGAACACGTACGACACAACGGCAACCGACTGCCGTGTTCGGTCGCAGATCGCCGGTCTCCCCGGGGCGCCTGACCCGGCGATCGCCCCGAACTCGACGACCGCCCCTGGATTTACCGACCAGTGGATCAACGGGAATCTCCCGACCCAGGCGGGCGCGGGGACCTTCCTCGGGCTCAACCTGTCCGGGGCGCGGATCCTTCCCGTGGTCGCGGGTGTGAACAACGTCTACCTCAACGGCGTCCACAGCTGCGCAGGAGCGATTTGGGGCCCGATCACGATTTCCGCGGACCTCGTTCAGAACAACCCCGCCGCGACAATCACCGTGAACTGACCGAGCACCTCAAGGGTGTGAGGTCCATCCGTCACCCCGGCGGCGCGACGCCACCGGGGTGATTCAAGACTTCGAGCCCAGCGCAAACGCCGGTTCCAGGTTCGGCAACATCGGGTAGTGACGCACGTTCAGGGTGCCCAGTTCGTATCCCCGCAGGTCAACGGTGGCGGCGATCACATAGTCGGCGAGGCCGATTCCGGAGTGTGACCGGCGGTGGCGCCGGGCGAGCTCACCAGCGCGTCGCGCGACGAGGTCGGTCACCGGTTCGGTTCGGACTACGGCGTGGCCATCGTGAAGCGATCGGCGTCGCGCAGGACGTAGGCGAGCGCCCCGAGGACCTCAGCGCGCTCCCCCAGCGGGCTCGGGATGATCCGCACAGAGTCCGTGGCCATATGGATCGCGGCTCCGTCGAGTGCGTGGCGAAGCGGTTCGCTCATCACCGGCCAGGCCGGAGCGAGGTCGCCCCCGATGACGATCAGCTCGGGGTTTAGGAGGTTGCAGATCTGAGCAACGGCGTTACCGAGGCGGATGCCAGCGTCCCGAAGCGCTCGGCGGCAGGTGGGGTCACCCCCGAGGGCCCGTCGGATGACGGTGTCGATCGTGATCCGCTCCCCGATTTGTCCCTCGATCATCTGGACGATCGCGTCGGTCCCGACGACCGTCTCCAAACACCCGCGGTTTCCGCATCGGCAGAGCGTGCCATCGCTTGCGACCGGCGTATGCCCAATCTCGCCAGCGGTTCCGAGCGCGCCGCGAAAGAGCTGGCCACCGAGCACGAGACCCGCGCCGATCCCCCGCGACAGCTTGATGAAAATGACGTCCTGGTGCCGATCTCCGGCCCCCCAGAGCATCTCGGCAAGCACGCTCAAGTTGGCGTCGTTTTCAAGATGAATGTCGAAGCCGACGACCTCCGACAGCTCCCTGGCGAAGTGCGGTCCGACGAGTCCAGGCACGATGGATGCCTGCCCGACGCGGCCCGTCGCCATCTCGACGGGGCCGGGCACGGTCATCACGGCGCCCGAGATGGCGGCAGCGTCGACACCGGCCGCGTCGATTGCGGCGGCGACCTCGGCGACCACGAGGTCGCGAACCGCGCGGCTGTCATTCGGGTCGCTGAGGTCTGCGGAGCGCTCCGCCAGGATCGCATGGCCGAAGTCGCAGATCGCGACGCGAAGGCGGCGGTAGTTGAGGCTGATGCCGAGCGCCGCGCCCGCAGATGCATCCAGCACCAAGGGGGTGGCCGGCCGACCACCGAGTGCGCTGCTTGCCCCGCTCGTCCGCTCGATCTCACGGACCAAGCCGGAGCCCATCAGGTCGGTGACCACGCTCGACACCGTCGAGCGCGACAGGCCAGTGCGCCTGGCGATCTCGGCGCGACTGATCGTTCCCCCGCGCCGTAGTGCGTCGATCACGGTTCGTCGATTTCGCTCGCGCAGCGCTTCGAGCGACCCAGGGGCCGACGGCGATGGAGGTGGCTGCTGGATCTGACGGTTCGGCATGGCGCTGGGTGTCGGCGATGGTCGGTGCGACCCGCAAGCAAGCGGCGACACAACAGAAAGAACGTACCTCGCACAATCCTCCCCGTCCAGGGGTTCGGAATTGCCGAGGCGTTGACAAACCCATGGCCGCTTGACTACTGTCGCCGGGCTCGATTCCTCGCTGACGCACAGCTCTGGGACGCCAGCTTGAACCACTCCATCGTCGAAAGGCTTTCGATCACATGAACGTCGGAATCCTCACAGGCGGGGGCGACTGCCCCGGGTTGAATGCGGTCATCCGAGCGGCGACGCGACGCCTTGTCGAGTCGGGCCACTCGGTGACCGGCGTGCTCCATGGCTGGCGAGGGATGATCGAGGGGGAGACCCGTCCGCTCGACCTCGACGCCGTCTCAGGGATTCTTCCGCGCGGCGGAACCATCCTGCGATCGAGTCGCACGAACCCATATTCGATCGAAGGTGGCGTCGATGCGGTGCGGCGGCGATTCGACGAGATCGACGCCCTCATCGCCATCGGCGGCGACGACACGCTCGGCGTTGCCCACCGGCTCCACTCCGAGGAGGGTCTCTCGGTCATCGGTGTGCCGAAGACGATCGACAACGACCTCGCGGCGACAGACCAGACGTTTGGCTTCGACACGGCCATCACCATCGTGACCGAGGCGATCGACCGGATTCACTCGACGGCGGAGTCGCACGACCGGGTCATCGTCATCGAGGTCATGGGACGAAACGCGGGTTGGATCGCGGTGGCGAGCGGCATCGCCGGTGGGGCCGACGTCGTCCTGATCCCCGAGTTTCCGATGAGCATCGAGCGTTGCGCCGAGCTCGTTCGTCATCGGCATGAGCATCGCGGGAAGAACTTCTCGATCATCGTGGTGAGCGAGGGCTGGCCGGTCACGTACGAGGGTGGCCAGGAGGGACTCAGCACAACGTCGGCCGCGCTCGACGCGTTCGGCCATGAACGTCTCGGCGGCGTCGGGCAGCGCCTTGCGCTCGAGATCGAGGAGCGGACCGGCTTCGAAACACGCGCGACGATCCTCGGTCACATCCAGCGCGGCGGCTCGCCGACGGCCTACGACCGGATCCTCGCAACCCGCTTCGGGCTCCTCGCAGCCGACCTCGTCCTCAACGGCGACTTCGGCAAGATGACGGCGCTGCGCGGCACGGACGTCATCCCCGTCCCGCTCGCCGAGGGCGTCGCCAAACTCCGCACCGTCACCCCCGAGTACTACGCCCTTGCGGAGGCGTTCTTCGGGTAGTCCTGAGCTACAACGCGACGATCGGTACCCCGAGGCCGGGTGCGCGACTCATGCGGTGGTCGCAGGTGACGATGGCGCAACCAAGGGAGCGCGCGAGCGCGACGTAACAGGCGTCGTACGGGGTCAGCTGATCGCGCAGTGACCAAACGTCGGCAATCAGGCTGTCAGTCGACGCGCGCTCGACCGGAGCGCGAGAAAGCCGTTCCACCGCGGTTTCGGCCCGTGCTGGCTCCAATGTCCCGATGCGCACCAGTCTTCGCAGCGTCGACAGCACTTCCGCGTTGACGATGTCTGGAGCGTGCATCTCATCCTCGTCGATCAGCTCGGCGACGGACTGTCCCGTCTCGGTGCGAAGCAGCACTTCGACGAGCGCCGAGGCGTCAACGACCCAGGACATCGGTGAGGTGCTGCTCGCGCTCCTCACGCGCAGCGCGCAGGGCTCCCGCGACATCTACGCCGTGAACCGGAGCATCCTGTCGAAGCTCCCGGAACCACTCAGCACGAGTCGGGCGTTCGATGTCCCTGCGGGCGAGCATGAGAAGGTACCCGCCGATCGTCATGCCGTACTCGGTCGCGCGCCTGCGAATCGCCTCGTGGAGATCCAGCGGGACGTTTTTTACCTGAATCGCTGCCATGGCATGACATTAGCATGCTGCAAGCATGAACTCGTCACGGAATCGCTACGGCCCGCCAACCGAGACCAGAAAATGCCTGCTTGCACGGGCATTAAGCTCGCCCAGCCAGCCGTAGCCATCCTGGACGAGACTCACCTGAAGCTCATAGCGGCCGGGTGTTCTGGGCGCGGTAACGTCGAGATCCATCTGGGCCGATCGGCCGACAGGAAGGGACATCGGAAGCGGCGTCCGTGGCCCTTCGATCAGGAGTCGGCCGCCCTCGAACCAGCGGTAGGACAGGTTGACCGGGTGACGCGGATGGTCGCTCGACAAGTGACTCGGTCCGAGGTTCTCGACCTTCACGTCCAAGGTGATCTCAGTCGACGCGGTGAGTTCAGGGAGGGGCGCGTCGACGCCCACCGCGGCACCCGGTGCGATCACAAACTCGGTCGATGGCCGGCGGACCTGGTCCACAACCTCAAGCAACGCCCCAACAACCGCCGCCCACGTCACCCGGCGGGGTCGCCGGTCGTAGGCGAGGAGGTCTCCAATGCCGAGCCGTCGAAGCTGGCTTCGCAGGCTGTTCATATCTCGCAAGCGTCTGAGCGATCCGCCTCGCCCGACCCAGTAGACCCTCGACCGGAGGTGCGCGAGTTCAACGAAGAGCGTCTCGGCGGTCGCATCGTCGTGCTCGGCCAGGGCGAGTGGGTTGCACTCGACGATCAGGGCCGGGCGAAGCCGTTCAAGGGTTGCGCGGCCACCGGCAAGCACACGCAGCTCCGATCCCTCCACGTCGATCTTCACGAGGTCGAGTCGAACGAAGCCTTCTTCGCGCGCGAGGTCATCGAGAGATCGCACCGACACGCGGCGGCCGTCGGTGGACTGGTCATCGGCGAGGAAGCTCCCCGACGCGTTCCAACCAATCCGCTCGACGAACATCTCGCCGCTTGCGTCGCTCATGCCGCCCGCCCTAACGGTGATGTTTGAGACCGCGTTTGCGGCAACGTTGGCGCCAAGCTGCGCCACGCTCTCCGGAACCGGCTCGAAGGCGTAGACGTGGCCGCCCGGCACGAGGCTCGCCATCGGGATCGCGAGCAGGCCCACATGCGCGCCCACGTCAATCGCGACCCCGTCTGCGGTTAGTAGCCGTCGATAGAGCTCGGTGACGCGTCGTTCGTACACACCACCGTGCCGCTCGATCGCCCGAAAGAGGTCGACGTCGGCGGTGGTCCCACCGATTCGAAAGCGCCGCCCGATCGCCCGAAGCTCAATCGACGGCCCCTCCGCGGTCACTCCGCCACGCCGCCCGCGCTCGGCCGGTCGGCCGGCCCATCGCCGGTGACGCTTGGGTCGGCGAGGAGGATCTCGCCGGCCCGCGCTTTCAAGGCCGCGATGAGGTTCTCCTCGGTGGGCCCGTCGAGGTTCGGGAGCACATCCGCCTGGATGGCGACCGCCCACACGCGACCACCGAGATCCCAGCGGCCCAGGGTTGTGAGCATTGCCCCGGGCACCGCTGGCGCGAGCGCCGGGACAAGGGCTTCGAGTTCGTCCGGGTCCCGGGTAAGAGCGAGCACGCGGAGCGTCCGGCCACCGGTTGGAGCCCGACGGACCGCGGTGATCTGCCCGTTGGGCACATGGCACAGGTCGCCATTCGGAGCGCGTATCACCGTGGTACGAAGTCCCAGTTCAGCGACCACCCCACTGACGCCCGACGGCTCGAGGCGCACAACATCGCCGACGGCGTACTGATCCTCGAAGAGCACGAAGAAGCCAGCGATCACATCCCCGAGGAGTCGCTGGGAGGCAAAGCTGACAAGCACCAGGACGAGCGCCGCGCCGCTCACCGCTCCGAGGGCGCCACCCCCGGCGAGCAGGATGAAAATGGCGATGAGCGCGGCAAGGACCACGACGTAGCGCAAGCTGCTCGCAAGGAGCGACGCCGCCGTCTGACGCTGGCGAGACCTTGGACCCTGACCGGCCCGCGAGATCCGTCCCATCAGGCGGGGCATCAGCCACGAGAGGAGCGCCAACGCCATGATGCACGCCCCGACCGCGATTCCGGAGCCGACGAGGCGCGTCTGCCACTCGGAGAGATCGAAGATCGCCAGTGGCTCGGTGCGTGGGCTCAGGCTGGGCTCACTTAGACGAATGGACATGGACCGCGGCGACCAGTTGGACACATGGAGTACGATCTCCGCGTCCGTCCCTGGGTATAAACCCTCACGACGACACACGCCCGGAGGTCCTTAGGGGGACGCTCTCTGGACGCTACCGGCCCTGATCATCTGGCGCCGGCCAGACACCGCTTGCAGAGGAGCAATCGACCGATGTCAAAGACCCGCCTTGCCAACGTGATCGCCGCCCAATGGAGCGTCAACGGCGCCCAGATCGACGCCGAGACGTCCGGGGGCACGAACCTTTTCGGCGAGAATGTGTTCGGCCCGATCCAACAGCGCCAGCGCCTTCCCAAAGACGTCTTCCGCCGCCTGCAGCGGACGATCGAGCAGGGCGAGACGCTCGACTCGACACTCGCCGACGCCGTCGCGGCGGCGATGAAGGAATGGGCGATCGAGCGCGGCGCCACCCACTACACCCACTGGTTCCAGCCGCTCACCGGCATCACCGCCGAAAAGCACGACGCGTTCCTCTCCCCGAGTGGGGATGGCACGGCGCTTGCGGAGTTCTCCGGGAAGGAGCTCATTCAGGGCGAGCCGGACGCATCGAGCTTCCCAACGGGCGGTATCCGCGCGACCTTCGAGGCCCGTGGCTACACCGCCTGGGATCCGACGAGCCCCGCCTTCATCCTCGAGAACCCGAACGGTGTGGTGCTCTGCATCCCGACCGCGTTCGCCTCCTGGACGGGAGAGGCGCTCGACGCCAAGATTCCGCTTTTGCGCTCGATGGACGCGCTCTCGAAAGCGGCCTGCCGGGCGCTCACGATCTTCGGCGATGACGAGGTTCAGCGCGTCTTCACCACGATCGGCCCCGAGCAGGAGTACTTCCTGATCGACGAGCACTACTTCTACGCCCGGCCCGACCTCGTCACGACCGGACGCACGCTCTACGGGGCGAAACCGCCCAAGGGCCACGAGCTCGACGACCACTACTTCGGGACCATTCCTGATCGCGTGCTCGCCTACATGATGGAGACCGAGCGTGAGCTCCTCCGCCTTGGGGTTCCGATCAAGACGCGCCACAATGAGGTGGCTCCCGGGCAGTACGAGCTCGCGCCGATCTACGAGAACACCAACGTCGGCTCGGACCACCAGCAGCTGACGATGATGGTCATGCAGCAGGTGGCCCGTCGGTACGGCCTCGTCTGCCTCCTGCACGAAAAGCCCTTCGCCCGCGTCAACGGCTCTGGCAAGCACAACAACTGGTCGATGGCGACCGACACCGGCCGCAACCTGTTGAACCCGGGGTCGAACCCGCACGAGAACGCCGAGTTCATCTTCTTCTGCGCCGCCGTGATCCAGGCCGTGAACCGGCACCAGGGTCTCCTGCGGGCGTCCATCGCGACCGCTGGCCAGGATCACCGACTCGGCGCAAACGAGGCGCCGCCGGCGATCATCTCGATCTTCCTCGGCGCAGAACTCGAGAAGGTGTTTGACCGGATCGCCACGGGCAAGGCCGGCAAGAGCACGCCGAAGTCGTTCCTCGGCCTCGGCACACCCGTCCTCCCGCCCCTCCCGCTCGACTCAGGCGACCGTAACCGCACGAGCCCGTTTGCCTTCACCGGCAACAAGTTCGAGTTCCGGGCGCTTGGCTCGAGCATGTCGACTGCCTTCCCGAACACGGTGTTGAACGCCATCGTCGCCGAGGCCATCGACGAGCTCTGCGACGCGCTCGAGGCCGGCATGACGGGCAAGACCTCCCTCGAAGAGGCGCTCAAAGCGGTGATCAAGGCCAGCTACTCCGAGAACCGCCAGGTGGTCTTCGGGGGCGACAACTATTCGGACGCGTGGCACAAGGAGGCGGCCAAGCGCGGCCTGTTGAACCTCCGCACGACGCCGGACGCGCTGCCCTACATCACGGGCGCCGACAGCATACGCGCGTTCGGGCACTACGGTGTCCTCTCAGAGCGTGAGCTGCACTCCCGCCAAGACGTGTTCCTTGAGCAGTACGTGACCAAGGTCAACATCGAGGCCGAGATGGCGGCCACGATCGCCCGAACGATGATCCTCCCCGCTGCCTTGCGTCAGCTCGAGCTGATCGACGACTCCGGCGTCGAAGCGCTCGACGAGGAGATGCGTCCGATCGTGAACGACCTTGTGTCGACCATTCAGGCGCTCGAAGCGGTGAACGCCGATCACCCTCACGAGATTGACGCGGAGGCGGAGCACATGCGCGACAAGGTCCTGCCAGCGATGGATGCCTGCCGAGCGGTTGCCGACCGGCTCGAGCGCATGATCGCCGACGACCTCTGGCCGCTCCCGCGCTACTCAGAGATGCTCTTCATCAGGTAGGCGGGCGACACGATGACGCCAACCGCTACCGGGCACCGACCAGCTTGGCCGGCCCCGGGAGCGGGAGGCGGGCGCCGATGAGTACCGGCGCAGCCACGCAATCAACACCCGCCGCCTGCACGCTGGGGGACCTCCTCGAGTTGGACGTCCTCGCTGGCGCTCAGGTCTTCCCGCCGGGCGCCGACCTCGGTCGACCCGTTCGCTCGGTCACGATCGGCGAGCCCGACGCTGGGGCGGCTCCAGGGAGCCTCGTCGTGATGGCCGGAACCCCCATCGCGGCGCCGAGAGGGTGCGCGGCGACGATTTCGCGCCGCCGCCCCAAGGGTGACGGCGGCGTTCCGGCGATCGTGATCCCTCCACAGGCCTCCTGGGCGATGGTTCTCGAAGCCGTGCACGCGGCCATCGCATCGAGTGGGGTCGCGGCCCACGCGAGTGCCGCTCGCACCGCCCTGCGCGAGCCACTCCTTGCGGGCGCCAACATGGAGGCCGTCGCCGTGGTGGCCCAAGGGCTCCTCGGTGGCCCGGTCGCGATCCTCGACGAGTACCTCGATCTCCTCGGATACTCGGGCCTTGAGGAAGCTGGCGTCGCGCTGCTCCGTGGCGCGGTCGACCGTGCGCGTGGCCACGGCCCAACTCATCCGCTGGGGCCGTTTCTCGAAGATGAGGCCATCGGAGGCCACCGGCGACGGGTCTCGGACCTCCGCGGCCCGGCCGGGGCGATCGTCGCGTGGATCGACGGGCCGCTCGCCGCGGCCGATCGTGCGGTGCTGGCCGAGGTGTCAGAGGCGGTGCTCGTCGAACGGGTCCGAGAAAGTGTGCGAATCGAAACCGAGGCTCGCCTGCGCGGTGAGCTGATCGACGAACTCCTCGCTGGGGAGGCTGCGGGGCGCGAGTCGGTCGTGCGTCGAGGTCGCCTGCTTGGTTCCGACCTCGCCGACGGGGCGATCGCCATTGCCGGCCGCCTTGGCGATCCACACAATCATGGGCGCGAAATCCGCGAGGAGCGGATTCGGCGTCGGCTTCTCCAACAGATTCGCGGAGCGCTCGACCGGGACTGGCCACGCTCGCTCATCGACTGGCACGGTGGTCAGATCATGGGATTTCTCCCGCTCTCGAGCGCGCCCGCTCCGACCGACGATCTCAGCCCCGAGCAGCAGGTTGTCGCGTTCGCGGATCGCTTGCTCAACCTCGCTCGCCCATCGATTCCAGGGCTTGAGTTCACGTTGGCGGTGTCGCGCTCAACGCCGGAGCCCGAGCGGCTCGGCCTGGCGCTCGACGAGGCGTCCCTTGCCCTGGCGATTGCCGTGCGCCTCGGGCGTACCAACCAGGTGACGACGTTCGAGGAGACGGGCACCTACAAGCTCCTCTTCCAAATCATGGCCGAGCGCCCGGAGGATCTCTCGGGCTTCTATGACCAGACGATCGCCCCGCTCGTGCGCTACGACGACCAGTACAACACCGATCTGGTCTCGACGCTTGCGACGTACCTGGAGCTCGACGGCAACCTCGCCGCGACGGCCTCGACGCTCTTCACTCACCGGCACACGATCCGCTACCGACTCGATCGGATTGCCGAGATCGGCGGGCTTGACGTCGGGCGAAGCGACGATCGGGAGAAGCTTTCCCTCGGTCTCAAGGCGATGCGCCTCCTCGGCCGCCGCGTCCCAACCATCGGTATTCCGAAGTCGGCTCGAACAAACGACGAGGCCACCCCTCGGAAATAGCGAATTTGGAGCTTCGGGTTGCCTGTCCGGTTCCAGCGGGACAGACCGATAAGGGGTCGTTCGGGGTTTCAATAAGAGGGGTCTAAGGTGGCGCCGGTCCGCAGGTCGACCGCCGTGCAGGACTTGCGTCAACTCGTCGCGAGACGGGTCGCCGGTCTGGAAGGTTTTCGCGTGTTCCCAAACCGCGTAGTTCATCACCTCCGATACACGCCACGTCGCCGCGGCCTTCCGTGGGTCATGCTGGCGTCCCTGGTCGGGCTGGGGTCCGCACTCGCCGCCGTCGCGTCGGCGGTGACCGACACGGGCGGCACCTCGACGGCCAAGGCCGACGTCAGCGTCGAGAAACGCGTGGTCACGATCGACGGTACGAGCCCGTCCGGCCGCGGGATCGCCGTGGCGACCGGCGGAAATCCCATTGTCTACGCGATCGACCTCGCAAACGCTGGGACGCTCCGAGCGGCCAACCTGGAGGTCTCCGACGCCCTTCCGAGTGGCGTCGGCTGCGACGACGTTGCCGGTTTGGGGTTGACCTGCTCCGACAACGTCGTCCGCTTCACCTTTCCGAGGCTTGCGGCCCGCAACGGACCTGAGCCAGCCCGGGAGCGAGCGACCTACAGCGTGGTCCTTCCGACACACTTCTCGCCCGGGGAAGTCCTCACAAACGTCGCACGACTCGAGCGCTTCGAGGTTCCCTCTGAAAGCGACGGTGCCGCGACGAGCATCACCCCGGAGGCCGTCTTCGACGCCGCGTCGGTGCAAACCCCGGCGCTTGCGCTCGAGTCCTCCGCGGTCGGTGTGACAAACGGTGAAGGGCATGCGGCGGTCGGTGAGGTGGTCGACGTTCGCGTCGCGCTCTCCATCCCGGCTGGCACGACGCTTCGCGGCGCCCAGATCGCGAGTGACCTTCCGGCCGGGATGCGCGTCGTGCCCAGTAGCCAACAGGTCGCCGTCGATGGGGGGCGATCAAGTGCGAGCGTCGTCGTCGAGACGGGCGCGATCGATCGAGTCATCGCAACCCTTCCCGATCTCACCGCCAGCCCCAACCACTCGGCGCAGATCGAGCTCACCTTCCGGGCCTCGCTCACTGATCTTGAGACGACCGCCGCAGGCCAGACGTTCGCGATTTCGTCGGTGATCTCTCGCCGCGATCACCGGGGCGTCGCCCAGCCCGACTGGGTGACCCGTGCCGCGACAACGGTTGTCGCGCCGGCCCTCTCGATGAACGCCCACATCTCATGCGCGGCTGGGTCCGACCCCGGTGCCGCCGACACGGACGTCGACCACTGCGACGTCGAGCCGGGCGACGGCCCCTTCACGACAACCATCACGGTCCAGAACCGGGGCGACGCGCCCGCTTTCGACGTGGCGGTTTCCTCAAACGTGAGTTCCGGATTCGGCACGGTGGAGCCGGTTGAGGGCACACGAACGATCCAGGGTGCCGCGTGCCACGCGGCCTGCCACGTGACGGCTTCCTGGAGTGAAGACCGTCCCGCAGTGGCCTGGCGGATCGATCGACTGGCGCCAGGCGCCGTCCTGCGTATCACCTACCGGGTCGCCCTCCCACCATCGGCGTCGCTCAGCTCAGCGAGGGCAACGCTTGGTTCGACCGTCACGATCCCCGAGTACTTCGGACAGCCTGCGGCTCCCGGGGTCCGTCGTCATACCGACGCTGGCGGCGATATCGTGGACGTCACCGTCCGCGTTCCGCATGTCGTCGTGACGAACGCCGCCGATGTGCCCGATGCGGAGATCCTCCGCCCGCTGGCTTGGCAGATCGGCGTCCAAAACGACTCACCCGTGGCGACCCGCAACCTCCGCGTGGTCGAGGTGCTGCCGCCGAACTGGCGCTACGTGCCGGGCACAACCGTCGTTCGAGTCAAGGGCGCGACGGTGTCGACCGCCGAGCCAGACGTCGCCAGTGCCGGCACCGGCGACACCCTCACCTGGACGACCACAGCCGTCGTTCCCGCGGGAGCGACGGCTGTCGTGAGCTTCTCGGCGCAGGCCCAACCCGCGGCCGCGGAGACGCCCGGGCCGGGGGCGAACGTGGCGGTGGCGTTCGCCACGGTCACTGACGCAAATGGCGCCCGCGGCAACGCGGACGGGAGCTATTCCGACGGGCCGGACGCGGACGCCGATCCGGACCGCGTTCGCGGGTCGGCGAATCTCCGGGTGCCGAACGTTGAACTCGTCAAAGGTCCGGACTGCGGGCCGGCAAACCCCGACGTGCAGTGCGGTGCGCCGGTGCGCGCGGGACAAACCGGGGTCTCGTTTGCCGTCTACGTCAAGAACCTCGGGAACGCCGACGCGACCAACGTCGACATAAGCGACGTCCTCCCAGCGGGCATCGCCTACGCCAGCACGCTTACCGCCGTCCGGTGCTCGCCGGCAAGCGGCTGTCCGACCGACCGCCCATTCCCGTCTGTGGGCGGCGCTCCGTACGAGGTTCTCGTCGCGCCGGGCTTTCGGGCCAATGCCGCCACGCCAGGGACCGGGCCCGGAGAGACGCGCCTGAGTTGGCGACTCGCCGAACTGGGTCCCGGCGACGTTGTCCAAGTCCGCTACCTCACAAACGTCCTCGCTCCGGCGCCGAACGGAACGGTGCTCGTCAACACCGCTCGCTTGAGCGTGCGCGAGCGCGTCGGTGAACAGGTCGACACCGGCAAGGTCGAGGTCACCTCGAAGCCTTTCTGGTACGGCGTCGACCGCCCGTCCTTTGTCACCTCGTCGCCGGAGCCCGGGACACCGGTCGCGCCGGCAAGCCGGATCGACTACCGCGTCCACTACGCGAACTCCGGAAACGCCGTCGCAAGCGACGTGGTCGTCACTGACCAGATACCCGCGGACACCGTCTATGTCCCGGGCTCGGCAACCGCAACGGCCGGCCAGGTCGTCGAGTTCGACGTCGGTGGGGCTTGGGTGAGTAGCGAGCCTGCTGATCCCACGCAGGTCGGCGCGGTTCGCTGGCGCGTGGGGGTGGTCGCGAACGCCGGACCAGCCGGCGAGGGCGAGGTCGGGTTTGCGGTCCGTGTTCGCCGTCCACTTCCAAACGGCACCCAGGTGACAAACCGCGCGACCGTCACGTCGACGCAGGAGCGCAATCACGTGACCGCCGGGGCCTCGGATCCAATCCCGCCGAGCGAGATTGGTCGCCTTCCCGGGAACGCGGCTGTTGTGCTTCCGGTCGTGAGCCGCCCGCTGCTTGAGCTCACCAAGGAGGTCTCGGACGGCGACCTCGAAACCAATATCGAAGGAACACGCCTTCGCTACTCCCTCGTGCTCGCAAACCACGGCAATGCCAACGCGGCCAACGCCGTGGTGGTTGACGAACCCCCGCCCGGGACGCGAGTGGTCTCGATTGCCTCAAACGGCGCGGGGGTGACCTGTGCGATCGGGCCAGGCCTGCCACGGGTGTATGTGAGCTGCCCGAGCGATCCGTCGAGCGTGACCTCGATCAGGTGGGTTGTGCCGCTCGTCGCGGCCGACGTTTCGTTCCCGGAGGTACCGACCCCAGCCCCGCTCCCGCTTGGCTTCGATGTCGAGGTGAACATCCCGGTGGCAAGCGGTACGCGGCTGTCAAACGCGGCGAGCGCGACGGCAGGCGAAAGCGGGGCGACGTCGCCGTCGAACACCACCCTCACGACCGTTCGTTCGCGGCCGGTGCTCTCGCTCACCAAGCGGGTTGACCTCGCGGGCCCGGTCGCTCCGGGGCAGGTGCTCTCCTACGCGGTCAGCTTCGCGAACACTGGCACCGACACGGCCCGCGACACGGAGATCGTCGACGAGCTGCCCCCGAACACGCGCCTTGTCCCCGGCTCAGCTCCCGGCGCGACGTTCCTTGTCGACAACGGGTGGACCGGCACTGAGCCAGCTGACCCGGAGCGCGTACGTGCGCTTCGCTGGGTCGTCGGGGCGGTCGCTCCCGGAGGGTCGGGGGCTCGCACGCTGAAGCTTCAGACCATCGAGGTCATCGACAACGCAACCGTGATTTCCAACTTCTCGCGGATGTCGGCCCTACAAACGCTCGCCGACGGTTCGAGCACGCAGGTCGCGGCGGCCTCAGCCACCGCGGAGACTCACGTCACGTCGGCGCCGACGATCGCCGTGTCGAAGACGATCGAGGGTCCGGAGCGGGCGAGCGTTGGCGACCGCGTCACGTTCAGGATCAACGTCAAGGTCGGCGGTAACATGCGTGCCGCCTACCTGCGTGTGGTCGACGACATGCCAACGACCCTGGAGCTCGTCAGCGCGACCCAGAACCCGAAGGTCGTCGGCGGGGACCTGTCGTGGGACTTCGGTTCCCAGCCCCCTGGCTACGAGACGACCCTGATCGTGGTGGCCCGCGTTCGGTCTCGTCCGCAGGGCGGGATCATCACCAACCTTGCGACGGCGGACGCTCCGGGGGTTGTCGCGCGCGCCGGTGTTCCCGACCGGTCGCCGGATGCACGCTCGGTGGCCATTCTGGGCGTCGCAAAGGTACCGGGTCCGCGCCTTTCGGTGGGTGTTGACGGGCCGCGCCGGCTCCTTCGGGGAGGTAAGGCGACCTACAGCGTCACGATCGTGAACTCCGGAACGCGGATCGCCTCCGGCGTCTCGCTGGCGGGAATCTTCCCGTCGGGCGTCCGACTCGGGTCGCTGCGCGGAGGGACGGCGCGACTCGCCAAGAACGGTGTCCTGCGTATCTCGACGAGCCCGGTGCCGCCAGGTCAGCGCCGGTCGCTTACGATCACGCTCCGTGCATCGACGAACGCCACCCTCGGTGAACACGTGAGCCGTCTGACGGTATTCGCGAAGAACCTGCCCCACCCGGTCGTCAGCGTCGATCGGGTTCGGATCGTGAACTCAAGAGCGCTCAGCGGCCTTCAGCGGGGCGTGACTGGGTAGCCGAAGAGGCGAGGCCCACCGGTTCCGATCAGGCGGGTTCGATATCCGTCCGACCGAAGTCGTTGCCGACAAAGAGCAGCGGGGCCACGTTGAGGCGGGCGAGCGCGTAGGAAAAGCAGTCCCCGACGTTTAGCGCCGCCGGGTCGCGCCCTTTGCCGTAGAGCCGGTACGCCTGACGGGCCATCGCGACGTGTGCGACGTCAACCGGGACGACGGCAATGCCGAGCGCTTGGATAAGAAGGTCGAGTTCGCCAGCGATGATCGCCCCGTGACGAGACTCGAGAACGATGCCTGCCTCCACCAGGCTCACCGCAGACACACAGATCGTCGTCGCTTTGCTCAGGACTTCCACGCAACGCTCACCGGCAGCTTCGCCGGTGACAACGGCGACGAGCGCCGAGGTGTCGACAACGATCACGCCGGCAGTCCGGCCTCGTCATAGAGATTTTGTTCCGTTGCACGAGGATCAAGCACCGGCATCATCGAAACGCGCCGCGCGATGGCACGCATCTGCGCGATTCGCGCCTCCGGTCGGGTCCCGCCTGTCTCGCGAGCGAGTCGTTCCCGTAGGGAAGTGATGACGGCCTCAGTAATCGTTTCGCCGGTGGCACGAGCCAAGTCACGGGCGAGCCGATCAGCTTCAGGGTGCTTTACGCTCAACGCCATTGAGGTAGATTCGCACCACGCTAGGTAGAAAAGTCGCCAATCGCAAAAGGCCGCTCTGGGCCTGCCCTCAGGCCGATGCCCTGGGCCAGGTCGGGATTCGGGGTTGGCGCTCCGATCGTCGCGTTGCAGATCAGGGATTGCGTCGGGGGCGGTCCTTGTCCAGGGCCCTTCGATGCAACTCCGGCAGCGCGTTGCGGATGTGTCCAAGCACCTCACCTGGCAGCGGCAAGTCGCGACCGTCCAGTGCCGCCACCCTGCTGGCCCCGCGGAGGGCGTTGACCACGAAAACAGCCCCTGCGCGTGCGAGGTCGGCAACTGAGATCGTCGTCGGCCGGACGCCGATGCGCTCGATCAGGAGGGCTCGGGCGATGCCAAGAAGGATGCCTTCGGCGCTCGGCGTCACCCACTCGTCGTCGATGAGGGCAACGATGCTTGCGTGGTCGGCTTCAAGCACCGACCCGTCGGGCCCCACGATCAGGGCATGGTCGGCTCCGGCCGCCTCGGCCCGCTGGCGCGCCTGAACGTAGGGGAGATAGGCGGTCGTCTTGTGCTCGGCGAAGCCCTCGGCTTGGACCGGGCCAATCACGGTCGATAACCTGATGGGCGTGTCATCGATCTCGAACTCGGCGACCTGGATGACCACGTGTCCGGAGGTCTCCAGCACGAGGCGAACGCGATGGTCGCTCGGTCCGATCTCCGCAACGGCGCGTTGGAGGAAACCTTCGAGCGTCGCCCGCGTCGGGCACCGGAGGCCCAGGGCCTCCGCGGAGGTCAGCAACCGCCCCAGGTGGCACGACGTCAGCGGGATATCGCCACGCGTCGCGCGCATCGTCTCGAAGAGACCCGCACCCGGAACCGTCGTCGGGTCGTCGATTGTCGCCGGCCCTGGCCACTCGACCTGCTCGCCATCGACGAACGCGACACGCGTCACGCGGCCCCGATCGCTTTCAGGAACGGGAACGCCTTAAGCCACGCCTCAGCGTGTTCCTCGTCAGGGTCGGAGTCCCAGACGACCGCACCCCCGCACCAGTAGCGGGCGACCTCGCCGCGCAACCATGCCGTTCGGATGAGGATGTTGGCGTCGAGGGATCCGTCACGGCCCACCGCGACGACGCTCCCGAACGCCGGCCCGCGAGACACCGGTTCGAGCGAGCGGATGATCTCCATCGAGCGGATCTTTGGGCAGCCGGTCACCGACCCGCCCGGTAGGAGCGCGGTGAGGATGTGGCCAGCACTCACCCCCGGTCGGAGTTCAGCCCGAACGTCGCTCACCATGTGCTCGGCGTAGTCGGTCGAAAGGCGATAGGTCAGGCGCGGCACACTGACGCCACCGGGCACTGAAACCCGGCCGAGGTCGTTTCGGATGAGGTCGACGATCATCACGTGCTCGGCCCGGTTCTTCGTGCTCCGTTGGAGCTCCTCGTACTTGCCGGGGAGCGCGGTCCCCTTGATCGGACCGCTGACAGCGCTCGGTCCCGTCGCGCCGGGCTCGGTGCGGACGAGCCGCTCCGGTGACGCCGAGATCAGCACTCCGTCTGGAAGGGCGAGGTAGGCGCGGTAGGCCGCCGGGCCGGCTGCGTCCCAGATACCCGACGCAAGCGCCGGACCGCCCCTTGACCACGCCGCCGTGAGGCGCATCGCGAGGTTTACTTGGTAGCAGTCGCCCGCCCGAATGAACTCGCGTGCCTCGTCGACGGCGCGCCGATGCTCGGAGGGAGAGAGGCTCGACGTTGGCATGGGGCCGCGCAGGCCTGCCGGCGGCGTCGGCCAGGACGCAGACGGATCGACCCCGTCGAGCAGTCGAGCGGTCGCCCGTGGTGAGACCGCCTCGATCGACCAGGTGCCGTCGTCGTTTACGGCGAAGACGGCCGGGTACCTGGCCAGGGTCGCGATGGGAGGTCCACCCGGGTCGGGGAGGGGATCCGGGAGGCGTTCGATGAACGTCGCGGCGTCGTATGAGAAGAGGCCGATCCAGCCGTCGGCCATCGCGTCGGCCGCTCGGTTTGCGAGCACCGGCCGGTTGAGCGTCGCCAGGCAATCGCGACCTTCGACGCGCTCGGCGGGAGCGGCCGCCACGATCCACCGCCCGTGCTGGCGAACAAGGGCCGGCTCAGGCATGGCACAAACCGCCGCGAGGACCTGGTCGGGGCGTACCCGTCTTCCAAACGGTGCGCCACGACGGTATGGGACAATGCCGGGAACGCGTCCCGATCCGAGAGGTTGCTCCATGCGGCAAATGATCGTCTTTCAGGCCACCGATTTCGCCTGGTCGCCCGTCGAGGTGGAAGTGGAGGTCGAAGAAGGCGGCGACGCCCCGGATCCTGTCTCGATTCCGCGCGCGGTGCTCGAGTTCCGCGGCGGGCCAAGCATCCTGCTGCAGGTGTTCATGAGCACAAACGACGCCGAAGGTGTGATGAACGCGATCACCCAGGCCGAGCCCATCCGGGCGAATGTGCCCGACGGACAGGGCTTTACGCCCGAGCCCACGGTCATGCCATCCGGGTTCTTTATGGCGCTGAACCCTGAGGTTGTGGGTGTCTCGGTCACCCCGCCGCACGAGGGCGAGCAGGGTCTCGTCCCGCATTGGATGTTCGCCTTTCAGGACGCCGACGGCAGCCAGGTGCAGGTGGCCACCGACGACGGGATGTCCGTGCAGCTCGTGCGGGCCCTCGCTGAGATCGCGAACGGGCCGGACGAAAAAACCGGCGAAAGCTAGGCCTCCTACACATGGTCGGGCGCCGAGCCCTGAGGGTCGTTCGCTGCGCACTCCTGGTCATGGCCATGAGCGCGCCGGTGGCCTTTGTCTCCGCGGCCGTCATCGACGACATGCGCACAACCGACGTCGTCGTCGATGCGGGCGCCAACATCACGAGTGATCAGGTCTCGGCACTGCGGACGGCCTCGTCGGAGATCACGGTGGGCGGGAAACCAACGAAGTTCATTGTCCTCGCGAGCAAGCCCTCCGAGGGGCGCCAGTACGCCGCCGGGATTCGCCGTCAGCTTCGGGACGGCTCGTCGTTTCGCGGCCAGGTTCTCGCGCTCACGCTGACATCGAGCGGAAATTCGCTGAGCATCGCTGGCCCTTACACCAGCGTGTACGCCGACCGCGTCTTCAATGCGTTCAAACCCCAGCTTCGGAGCGACCCGATCACCGGGACGATCGCGATCGCACGGCAACTCGCTTCAGGCGAGCCCGTCGATACCCCGCCTCCATCCGCGCCGTCGTCGAACGGCGGTGGTTCGGACGGGTCCACGAGCTCCGGCGGCATCCGCTTCGCGGCGTTTCTTGGAGTGATGGTCGCCGTCTTTGCTGGCCTCACGATGCTCTTCCGGGTCGTGGGACGCCGTCGTCGGCGTCGGGCGGCACAGGCAACACTCGACGCCCGAAAGGCCGCCCTCGATCCATTGATCGACGGCCTCGCGACCTACATTGGCGACCTCGACGGGGACATCTCCTTGGCTCCGGACGGTGCCCCCGCCGCGCGCGCACACTACGACCAGGCCGTCGCCGAGTACGGATCGGCGCGGGACAAACTCGCCTCCGCAGCCACCGAGGCGGAGATCGGCCGGATCGGCGAAGGGCTCGAACGCGGACTGCGAGCGGCCCAAGCGGCACGAGCGATGCTCGATGGCAAACCGGTCCCGAGCTCCGACTCGCCGCTCCTCGAAGGCCTTTGCAGTTTCGATCCAAAGCATGGAAAGGCGCTGGCCACGTTCCCAATCGAGGGCCCACAGGGAAGCGTCGATCTGCCCGTGTGTCAGTCCTGCGCCGATCGACTTGCCTCGGGCGATCGCCCGCCTGTGCGGACGGTGCCGGTCGGCGGGGAGAACGTTCCGTACTGGAATATCCCCGGTCCTGGTTCCGGTTGGCGTGGGGGCGGCGGCTTCGGGGGCGGTTGGCTCGTCCCGGTGATCGGCGGGATGATTCTCTCCGACATCCTCACGCCCGACCGCGGATGGGCCACTGACAGCGGGGGCTCGTGGTCGGGAGACTCGGGCGGTTCGTTCGGTGGGGACGGCGGTAGCGGTGGAGACTTCGACAGTGACATGGGCGGTGGCGGAGACTTCGGTGGCGGCGGGGACATGGGCGGCGGCGGGGACTTCTAGCCGCCACGCCCCCCGCGCCCCTCGAGCCGCCGGCGAGAGACACCGGTAGGCTGCCCGCGACGCGACCGAGGGAGCGACGTGGCAGGCGCTGGCGTACACGATCTCGCAAGTTTCCTCGAGAAGTTTCGCGGGCAGGGCCTCCCCGTCCCGCCGCGCGCGCCGTGGCGGGCGATCGGGCTGGGAGCGCTCGGCGGTCTCGTCGCGATTGGGATCCTCGCTGGCCTCTCAACGGGCCTCGAAGAGCTCCTGGTCCTTGGGTCATTCGGCGCGTCCTGCGTGCTGATCTTCGGGGTGCCCGACGCGCCGTTCTCGCAGCCGCGCAACGTCGTGGCGGGGCACTTCATCAGCACGCTGATCGGGTTGATCTCAGTCGAGGTATTCGGGTTCCACTGGTGGGCCCCAGCCGTCGGAGTCGCGGGGGCGATTGCGGCGATGATGGCCACTCGAACCGTGCATCCGCCGGCCGGCTCGAACCCGGTGATCGTGTACCTGATTGGAGCCGGCTGGTCGTTCCTGTGGCTCCCCACCCTGATCGGAGCGCTGATCCTCGTCGCCGTCGCGCTCGTCTACAACAACCTCACCCGCCCCGGCCGCTATCCAGCGTACTGGTAGGCCGGCAGGACCGACCGTGATCTGTGACAGAGACGAGACACCCGTCGCGAGCGGCCTCACAGGTTGCGCGGATATCCTGAAACCGGGTGGTGGTTCGGGGTGGCCCCCGTGCGCGCGCGAGATTCGGCGGACGCCGAGGGCGCCCAGCTAGATGACGACCAACACCTCAGAGTTCCCAAACCTCCACGTCCTCGAGCACCCGCTGATCCGGCACAAGCTCTCGCTGATGCGCGATGTGCGGACGCCGACGATCCTCTTTCGGCAGTTGCTGCGCGAGACGTCGCTCCTCATGGGCTACGAGATCACCCGCAGCCTTCCGATGACGACCAAGCGGATCACAACGCCCCTGACCGAGACCGATGCCCAGGTCATCGCCGGGAAGAAGGTCGCGGTCGTCGCGATCCTCCGCGCGGGCCTCGGCATGACGGAGAGCCTCCTGGAGCTCATCCCGTCGGCGCGTATGGGGCACATCGGCCTCTATCGCGACCACGAGACGAAGCAGCCCATCGAGTATTTCGTCAAGCTGCCGGAGCCCGAAGGTCGCCTCTTCATCGTGTGCGATCCGATGCTTGCCACCGGTCACTCGGCTGCCGCGGCTGTCGACGTGCTCAATCGGCACGGCGTCGCCGACCAAAACGTTCGGTTCATGGCGCTCGTCACCGCGCCGGAGGGACTGCGAGTGTTCTTCGACAAACACCCAACGATTCCGGTCTTCGCCGCCGCGGTCGATGACCGCCTCGACGAGAACGCGTACATCGTGCCGGGCCTTGGAGACGCGGGCGACCGGCTGTTCGGTACAAAATAGGGTCAAGCGGCGGGTCAGACGGGGTACCCGAGTCAGTGGCCTTTCGCCGTCGGGCCCGTAGGATTGTCTGTCACATAACAGCGCCAAAGGGGATTTGAGTATGGGGTCCTTCTTCGAGGACGAGGTGAAGGCCACTCGCGAGTGGATGGGTGGTGACAGGTTCGCGGAGATCACCCGCGTGCACACGCCCAGGCAGGTTGTCGAGCAGCAGGGCACGCTTCCGACGGACTACGCCGTGGCCCGGAACGCCGCTGAACGCTTCTACGCCAGGCTTCGCGAGCTGTTCTCGGAAGGCAAGTCCATCACGAGCTTCGGGCCGTACTCGCCAGGTCAAGCCGTGGCGATGAAGCGTGCCGGGATCGAGGGCATCTACCTTGGCGGCTGGGCGACATCGGCGAAGGGTTCCAAGGATGAGGACCCAGGGCCGGACCTTGCGAGCTACCCGCTCAGTCAGGTTCCCGACGAGGCCTCTGGTCTCGTGCGAGGTCTGCTGACCGCCGATCGCAATCAGCAGTTCGCGCGTGCCCGCATGAGTGAGGCTGAGCGCGCCGCGACACCCGTGGTCGACTTCACGCCGTTCATCATCGCCGACGCCGACACCGGTCATGGTGGCGACGCTCATGTTCGCAACCTGGTGCGCCGCTTCGTCGAGGTTGGCGTCCCCGGTTACCACATCGAGGACCAAAAGCCTGGCGCGAAGAAGTGTGGCCACCAGGGCGGCAAGGTGCTCGTGGCGTCCGATGAGCAGATCAAGCGCCTGAGCGCGGCCCGCTTTCAGCTCGACATCATGCGCGTGCCAGGCATCATCGTCGCCCGCACCGACGCGGAGGCCGCGAACCTCCTCGAGAGCTGTGGTGACGAGCGGGACCAGCCCTTCATTCTCGGCGTCACAAACCGCGAGGTTCCGTCCTACAAGGCCGCCTACCTTGCCGTGATGCGCCGCCTGCACTCCTCCGGCGTCGCTGACATCAATGGCCACATGATCTACGCGGTCTCCGCGAGCGAGTACGCAGCCGCGGACGAGTGGCTCGACGCCGCGGGACTCACCGCGGTCATCGACGCCGCCGCGACGGCACACGCGGCCGGCGCCGGGGCCTCGCCGGAGGCCACACTCGACGCCGTCGCCGATACGTTCCTCGCGGCGTGGCAGGCATCGTCGGGTCTGAAGACGTTCGGTCAGGCCGTCGCCGACGCCATCGCCTTCCGCGCCGACGAGGGCACCGTTCTCGAAATGACGATCGACCAGTGGAAGGTGTTCGCCGCGACGGCGTCGTGGTTCGACGCTCGCGCGAAGGCCGAGTCGCTGGGTCTCGACGTCGCCTGGGAACCCGACCTCGCAAAGACCCCCGAGGGCTACTACCAAATCCAGGGCGGCATTCCGTACGCGATCGCCAAGTCGCTCGCCGCGGCGCCGTTTGCCGATCTCCTCTGGATGGAGACCAAGACCGCAGAGCTTGCTGACGCGAAGGAATTCGCCGACGCCATCCACGCGGTGTTCCCGAACCAGATGCTCGCCTACAACCTTTCGCCGTCCTTTAACTGGGACACGACGGGCATGAGCGACGACGAGATGCGCCAGTTCCCCCTGGAGCTCGGGAAGATGGGCTTCGTTTTCAACTTCATGACCTACGGTGGGCACCAGATCGACGGGCTCGCGGCCGAGGAGTTTTCGACATCGCTTCGCGCTGACGGGATGCTCGCGCTCGCGCGGTTGCAGCGCCGCCTGCGCCTCATCGAGTCGCCGTACCGGACCCCACAGACGCTCGTGGGCGGGCCTCGCGCCGACGCCGCGCTCGCGTCGGTCTCAGGCCAGACCGCGACGACGAAGGCGATGGGCGAGGGCTCGACCCAGTCCCAGCACCTTGTCCAGACAGAGGTGCCGACGAAGCTCCTCGCTGGCTGGATCGCCGACTGGTCAACGCATCACGGCATCGCCGGACCGCTTCGGGTGCTACTTCGTCCGCACACCTCCTCAGGTTCCGAGCTGCTCGAGCTGAGCGTCATCAACCCAGACGAGAAGAAGGTCGCAAACATCGTCTTCGGGGTGATTCAGGACCGTCGTGGACGGGCGATTCTCTCGGTGCGCGACCAGAACACCGACGAGTCGCTTCGCCGTAAGCGCCTCATGACGCTCCTGCATCTCTTCCTGATCGTCCGATACAAGGCAGTGTCGATCCACTACCTGACGCCGACCGAAGACAATCAGCGCCAGGCCGAGCACATGAAGACGCGCGGCATCTTCGCGGCCGTCCACGACGAGGTCGGCGAGGTCATCGTCGCCGACGTCGACTCCCCGAAGGTCAGGGAGTACGTCGAGCCCGAGAGTGCGCTGCGGGCGGCGCTTCTCCAGGTCTGAGCCCAGGTACATCAGGACCGGCTACGCGGGCCCGGCGACTTGGAAGCTCCCAAGTCGCCGGCCGCGGCTATTTCGTCCCGATCAAATCTCCGCGGCGGCGTCGGTCTGCGGAGTGTCGGCCGAGGGGGCGGACTGGCCCGTACCGCCGCTGGTACCGTCCTTCTTGCACGTTCCGCGGTGACCATCTCGGTCGTAGCTCCCCGGCGTACGGTCCGCTGCCGCGTCGTACGCTGGGTTCGTGACTGCTGGGGACGTTTCTGGGGTCGATCCGCCAACCCCGCTCGCGACGCCGTAGCCGCCCACGGCGAGACCGAGGGCAACCGCCGCGATGACGATCTTCGAGCCCGATCGGGAGGGCGTCTCTTCGGTCATGGCATGTGCAGCCTTTCGTATCGCCCACCCGTTCGGGCGGTTTGCCCGTCCAGTTCACCAGATACGCCTGAGATCGACCTGAGAAACGCCGCCCCGCCGATTGTCGACCCCGTCGCGCCGCGGGTCAACCCCGCTCAGCCGCCTCGGTACGTCGCCGCGGCCGCAACGAGCGCCTCGAAGATCGACAGGTCGTCGGCCTCTTCAGGATGCCAAAGGAGGCCGATCGCAAAGGCCTTCCCTGGATCTTCGACCGCCTCCCACGTGCCGTCTGGCTCGGCGGTGCCGACCAACACGAGCCCATCCCCGATTCGATCGGGCGCCTGATGGTGCGACGACTTGACGACCGGGCGTGGTCCGAGGATGCCGCAGAGACGGCTCCCGGGGGTCACGTCCACGGCGTGCTCGGAGAAGGCTCCCCACCGTTCGCGGTGGCGCTCGCTACCCAGACGATTCGGCAAGTGCTGCTCAAGTGATCCGCCGTAGGCGATGTTGATGATCTGCATTCCACGGCAGATGCCGAGCACCGGCATATCGCGGGCGAGCGCCGCTCGCGCCAGGAGAAGCTCCGCATCGTCCCGGCGGCGCTGCGTGCTGGTCGTCTGCACGTCGGTCGGCGCTCCGTAGACGCTGGGGTCGATGTCGTTGCCTCCCGAGAGGATTAGGCCGTCGAGGGCGTCGAGCGTTTCTGCAACTCCCTCGACGGAGGGGGGCACGACAAGTGGCCTGCCCCCGACCCGATCGATCGCGTCGCAGTAGCTCAAGGGCAGCAGCGCGGCCGGAAGGTCCCACGGCCCCCACTGGGCCTGGGTCGCGTACGAGGTAATGCCAATGACCGGTCGCGCCACGTGCGGAGGGTATCTTGCGGCGACCGGTGACTCAGTGCCAATGAGTCGACGCGCCGCGCCGGCCGTCAACCGATTCCGGCAAGCCGCAGGAGCGCGGCGTTCGCGGCCGCGACGGCAATGACGATAACAAACGGCGCACGGAGCGCCACCGCGATCGCTGCGGCCGCAAGGCCACCGATGCGGGCGTCGAAGGCGAGTCCGGTGCCGTTTGTCAGCGTTCCGACTGCCACGAGCGCGGCCAAAAGCGACACGGCGACCGCGACCAGCCCTCGCTCGACTCGCGCTGGCATCAGCCGTCCGCGCAGCATCATCGGTCCGACCGCCCGGGCCGCGAAGGTGCCGACGAACACGGCGAGGATGATGGTCCAGCTCATCGGTTGGCGGTGCCGCGACCGGAGAACAGGCTGACGATGAGACCACCCGCAGCTGCGACAAGTACCGGCGCACCGACGGGAAGGAGCGGGGTCATGGCGAGCGCGAGGCTCGCGCCGGCCAGTGCCGCGAGGCACTTCGTGCGGTCGCGAAGATGCGGAGCAAGGAGCGCGAGGATGCTCGCGGGGAAGGCCGCGTCGAGTCCGAGGGCTTGCGCGTCGGCGACCGCCTGCCCGGCGAGCGCGCCCGCAAACGTCCCGAGGTTCCACGTGAGGTAGTTGCCGATGCCGACCACGAGGTACGCTCGCCTCGCACGGACCGGATCCAGGAAGCGCAGCGTCACCGCCGTGACCTCGTCGGTCAGCAGATGACAGGACATCAGGCGCCGCCAACCGCGCCCGGGGATGGAACCTGAGAGGGCCAGCCCGAACGGTAGGTGTCGGGCGTTCAGCAGCACACCCGATCCGATCACCGACGCTGCGCCTGCCCCGCCGGTGACCAGGCTGAGGGCGAGGAACTGCGCACCGCCCGCGTACATCACCAGGCTCATCGCGCACGTCAGCAGCACACTCACACCACTCGCGGTGGCGAGCGCTCCAAACGTCGCTCCGAGCACAAGGATCGCCGCGCCCATTGAGAGCGCGACGCTTGCAATCTCCGAGTCGCCGCCGGTGGTTCCGCCAAGCCGACGGAGCCACCGCGACAACGTCACATTCAGTCCTTCAGCGCCTCATACGCCGGAAGCGTGAGGAACTCGACGTAGTCCTCGTCGGTCGTGATGCGGTCAAACAGGGCAACGGCCTGGTCGTAGGTCGGCGTCCAACCCGCGCCGTACTGCGCACGGAGCTTGTCGACCTCTTCGCCCACGATCTCGCGGAAGAGTTCAGCGGTCACCTTGCGGCCGTCATCGAGCACACCCTTGGGGCTTCGGATCCACTGCCAGAGCTGGCTGCGGCTGATCTCCGCGGTCGCCGCGTCCTCCATGAGGTTATTGATCGGCACGCAACCCAGGCCGCCGAGCCAGGCGCCCATGTACTGGATGCCGACGCTCGTGTTCAGTCGAAGCCCTGCCTCGGTGATCGGCCCCTCGGGACCGAAGTTCAGGAGATCGTCAGCGGTCACCTCGACGTCAGGACGCTGACGGTCGATCTGGTTCGGCTTGTCGCCGAGGATCGGGTCGAACGCATCGAGGGCGATCTGGACGAGTCCGGGGTGCGCGACCCAGGTCCCGTCGTGGCCGTCGCCGGCCTCGCGCTCCTTGTCGGCGCGGACCTTCCCGAGTGCCTCTTCGTTTGCCGCCGGGTCGTTCTTGATCGGGATCTGCGCCGCCATGCCGCCCATCGCGAATGCGCCACGCTTGTGGCAGGTCTTGATGCACAGGAGCGAATAGGAGCGCATGAAGTGGGTCGTCATTGTGACGAGGCCACGGTCGGCGAGCACGAAGTTCGGGTCGCGCTTGAACTTCTTGATGCAGCTAAAGATGTAGTCCCAGCGCCCGCAGTTAAGGCCCGCCGAGTGCTCGCGCAGCTCGTAGAGGATCTCCTCCATCTCGAACGCGGCGACGATCGTCTCGATGAGGACGGTCGCCTTGACGGTGCCCTGCGGCACGCCGAGTTCGTCCTGCGCCATCACGAACATGTCGTTCCAGAGGCGCGCTTCAAGGTGGCTCTCGAGCTTCGGCAGGTAGTAGTAGATGCCGACGCCCTTGGCGAGGCGGCCCGCCACGTTGTGGAAGAACGAGAGCCCGAAGTCGAAGATGCCGGCGGAGACCTGCTCGCCGTCGATGATCAGATGGCGCTCGGACATGTGCCACCCACGGGGGCGCAGGATCATCGTCGCGAGCGTGTCGCCCAGCGTGTACTCCTTGCCGTCAGGGTTCTTGAAGCTGATCGTGCCGGCGAGCGCGTCGCGGACGTTCATCTGCCCCTGGATGGTGTTCGCCCAGGTCGGCGTGTTGGAGTCCTCGAAGTCGGCCATGAAGCACTTCGCGCCCGAGTTCAGCGCGTTGATGATCATCTTGCGGTCGACCGGACCGGTGATCTCGGCGCGGCGGTCCTGCAGGTCGGCCGGGGTCGGGGCGACCCGCCAGCTCGGGTCGTCGCGGATGTGCTTGGTCTCCGGGAGGAAGTCGAGGCGCTCGCCGGCGTCGATCCGTGCCTGGCGTTCGACGCGCGCGGCGAGGAGTTCCTTGCGGCGGCCATCGAAGGCGCGGTGAAGTTTCGCCACCAGGGCCACGGCCTCGGGGGTGAGAATCGCGCGGGTTACGTCACTCTCGGGCGCGCGCAGCTCGACGCCTTCGGGAAAGCTGGTCATTGAGTGGTGTTCCTTCCTGTCAGTTCGGCCGACGCAGGATACCCCGGGCCGGTGGGCCGGGTTCCAAATCGAGACCCGGTTCGGTTCGATCAGGGCATCTGGCCACCAACATCTGTCACGGATGGACGAGAAGTGGGCGTTTGCGGGACTGATCAATTGGGTTGCTGCGATTCGAGCCAGATCAGGAAGTCACCCGGCGCCATCACCGGAATCCGGTCGGCCAGCGCAAGTAGTCCCCGATCTCCGGTCACCAGGACCGCGCGTTCGGTCGCAGCAAGCGCCACGAGGTAGGCGTCGTCTGGGTCGGTGATCTCTACACTCGGGCCTGTGAGTGGGTCCTCGCGCGCGAGGGCTCGGCCGAGGAGCACGATGAGTTGTTCGGCATCGACCTCAGGAATGCGCGTTCTGATCTTCGAGTAGGCAAGGACTCGTCGCAGCTCATCGAGCAGCATCGGCGCGACGACCATTTCAAACGCGCCGTCAAGCCATGCGGAGATCAGCCGCGCTGGCGCTCCAGAGCGGGAGAGCACCGACGAAACCAGCACGTTGACATCGACGACCGCCCGCAAGTCGGTTGCCTAAACGCTCGTTGGGCGGCGGGTCTCACGCTTGGCTTCGACGACGAGCGCCTCCGCCTCATCGGGCGTCATGTCGTTTCGTCGCCAGAGCCGCTCAAGGAGATCCAGGCCAAGGTCGCGCCGCAGTGCGGCTTCGATCAGTTCCCCGTCGGGTCGACCTTCTCGAGCCGCCCGCACACGCAACGCCCGGAGCACATCGTCATCGATGGAGATCGTGGTTCGAACTTTTGGCACATACGCATACTAGCACCAACGCATCAAAGACTCGTGCTATGCCGGTACCGCCGTAACCACCACGTTGTCGCGGTACGAACCCTCAGCTGGGAGGAACGGGCCGCCGCATGTGACAAGGACGAGGCGACGTGGGCCGCGCGTTGTCCAAACACCGAGTGGGAGGGCGGTCTTGACGTATGTGCGAACCGTGGTGATCCGGTATGAGCGCGTCCGTCCGTCGGCACTCGTCACGCGGATCAGGCTCCCGGCGCGTCCATCCTTCAGCCGGAAGAACGCGCCGCGACCGGCCCTTGCACTGTCGACGTGGCCACCGAGCACCACCGTGCCCGCCGCGTCGCCCGGAGCCGCGCCGCCAGACCACCAACCCACCTGGTTGATCGGGTCAGGCACCGCGAGCTTGCCGGCCGCGATGTCGATGCCGACCGCCGATACCGGCGCGTTCACGCCGAGGTCGGCGATCGCGACTCGCGTCACCGCAGGGTCGCTTGCAAGCGAGCGCTTCATCGGCGCGGGATCCGCGCCCTTGCCCGTCAGAATCACTGGCGCGGCGAGCGATGTCTCGGCGACCAGCGCGCACTCACCCGTGGTTGGGGTGACGACCTCCGTACCGAGGAGACGCTCGCGGTAGGCATAGAGCCCTGCCTTCTCGACGCGTGTGCTCGGCGACTTGAACTCCCCATCGCCGGTGACCGCGACACGCCCCTTCCAGACCGGGGCGACGTTGCAGCGAATCGCGTCGTCGGTCGCAAACGGACCAAAGAGTTCCAGTTCGACGGTCGCTGGCGTCTTACCGAGGCCGGTCACGCGGATCGTGTCGAAGATCGCAGATCCAGGGCGCACGACCTCATCCGAGACGATGGTCGTCACCCTCGGCACGGCGCGGGTGATGGTCGTCTCTGAGGCCTCGCCACACGCGGTCGAGGAGGCGTCGTTGGCGGCACTTCCCGCAAGGGATTCGCGGAATGTGTAATAGCCGGCCCGGTCGAGTCGCACGGGCGTGCTCGTGTAGGTGCCGTCGCCGTTGACGGTCAGCGGCGTGGTCGAAAGCGGAGTACCCGAGCAGACGATCGCGCCGAGGGTCTCGAATGGGCCCCACAGCTCGACCTGAACCTGCGCGGTCACGACCCCGAGCCCTGTCACGACGACTTGGTCGGTGATGGTCGCGCCGGGCCTTGTCTCTTGCGCGCTGACCTGGGTCGTGACCTTTGGGGCGCCGACGACCACGGCGGTCTCGGCGACATCGCCGCACGCGGTTTCGGTCGGACGGGTGAAGTCGCCCTGGGCGATGGTCTCCCGGTAGGTGTAGTAGCCGGGGGTCGTCACGGCGACCGGTGCGGTTAGGTACTCGCCGTCGGCCGGCGCGGCAACCGTTCCGGACCAGATTGGGACGCCGTCACACTTGATCGCCTCTCGCGAAGCGAAGGGCCCGTAGAGGAATGCGTTCACGGCGATCGATTCGCCGGTGAGGCCTTCGATGAGCACCTTGTCGGTGATCTCGGTGCCCGGGCGAACGCTCGCCGAGCTGACGACGGTCCGCACGCGCGGCTGCACCTCGACGCGCACGCTCTCGGACGCCTCGCCACACGGCGTCGGCCCACCGGCGAGGTTCGTGTCGTCGGGAACCAGGAGTTGGTAGGTGTAGACGCCGGGCTTGGTGAGCGTCGCGGGCGGGGTCGTGACAACACCGGGGCCCTTGGTGTTGACGCTTCCGGTCCAGGCCGGCTCGCCCTCACACTTCGCGTCCTCAAGGCGACGGAAGGGCCCGTAGAGGCTCACCGGAATCGCGGCGGTCCAGTCGTTCGGCACGTTGCGGATCGTGACCTTGTCGGTCACCGTCTCGCCGACGAGGAGCTTGCTCGGAGTCGCTGTGGTGGTCACGCGGGCGGCTCCTCGGGCGACCGGCTCCTCGATCGTCGCCGTGAGGCGCTGCGAGTTCGGGGCGGCGAGGCGCTGACCATTTCGGGCGGCGCCCTTCGCGGTCGGACGGAAGATCTTCGGGAGCGTTGACGCGACCTCGTCGCTTTGCACGGCGACGCTCACGCCCGCAATGGTGGTCGGGGTGAACGCGACGACGGCGACGCCCTTGGAGTTGGTGCGGACCTGCTTCGGGAGGCCACTCGCGCCGTTCGCGTCGAGGGCGAGCGACAGCCGCGGCATCGGGTTGCCGGTCGCCGAGAGGATACGAATTTTCGCGGTGCCCCGGCGTCCGACGGTGAGCCCGTCCGAGACTGATGTCTCGACTTTGTAGGGCCCGCGGAAGCGGTCGGCCTGGCCGCTGATCGACGCGAAAATCCCGGCGACCTTGGGGCTGATCGCCTTGGGATCGACCTCACCCGGAGCCGCGTCGCCCATAAGCGAGTGGACGTAGAGCATCAACGCCGCTTGCCGCTGAGGATCGGTGCTGCGCCCGGAGTTCCACAGGGCGTGCGCCATGCGCTGTTGGTTCGCAACAGAAACCGGCCGGCGGTCGGTGTTCTTGAAGCCCTCACCGGCGTCGGTCTCGACGAAGTTGTAGCGCTTGGCCGGGTACCAGTAGCGCAGGTCGATGCAATACGTGTGCGCCTCGCCATCGACGGCACCGCTGTACTCGCCGAACCAACGAATCCCGTACTGGTAGCGCTGGTAGAAGCCCTTGCCGAGTGTGTCGCACGTGTTCTTGCCGAAAGACGAGCACGGATCGTTCTGGTTCGGCGGCTCTTTCGCGACCGCGCCAGACGGCACGGCGGAGAGCGTTATCCCTGCAAGGGCGGTCGTAAGAAGCATCCTGGCGCGCATCGGGCGATCCTACCCCGGCGGCGGCGCTTACGGTGTCAGGACATACGTATGAAAGCCTTGCTCCCGGCTGGATGTGCGCCGAGCAGCCAGGCGATGGTCGCGAGGCCACCCGCGATCCACAAGAGCCCGAGGGCGCCGAGAACGGCCCAGACGCTCAGGTCGCGCACCTCGCGCACGCGAGCGAGGCTCGAACCGAGGTCCTTGAACACCGCCGCGAGGTCCTCAGGCGTCGTGCTCTGGGTGAAGATGCCGCCGGTTTGGGTCGAGATCGCGGCGAGCGCCTCGGCCGGAGTCTCGGCGCGGCCTTCACGGGCCGGATCGTTTCCGAGCAGGACGGTGTAGATCGGAACGCGCAGGGCACGAGCCCGCTCGGCCGCGAACTGCGGATCGAGCCCGGAAGACCAGTCCCCGTCGGTCAGGAGAACGATCCGCCCGGCTGACTCAGCCGGTGTCGGCGGGATGGGGTTCAACACGCCTGATGCCTGGAGTGAACCGAGCCCGGCAACGATGGCATCGCCGATGGCGGTGCCCTCGCGGACCTCGAGGTTCGTGAGGAGCCGCCTCGCCGCAACGCGATCGGTGACGGGCGGTGTGAGGACCTTCGCGCCGTCGGCGAAGACAACCAGGCCAATCGCCGCATCCTCGGGCGCGACGTCGAGGAAGCGGTTGGCCGCCGCGATGGCAGCCTGCAGGCGGCTCGGTGCGATGTCGGTGTTCGTCATCGACTTCGACACGTCGAGTGCAAGCACCACCGACCCGCGCTCCTGGCGCCGGTCGCTTTCACTCGTCGGTCGTGCCAGAGCGATGGGCCCCGCGGCAATCGCACAGGTCGCGGTGAGGATCGCGGCCAGGCGGAGCAGATGTACGCGCTTGGACGGACCGATCCGAAGGAGCGCAGGGTCGGCGTAGCGAGCGGCCGCCTGCCGGCCGGAGCGCGACCAAACGATCGCGCCGACCCAAACGAGCGGTACGACGACAAGCGCGACGAGCCACCACGGGTTCTCGAATCTCATGAACGCACCCGCGGCGCGAAGCGCCAGCCGGCGAGGGCTGCGAGCGCCAGCAGAATCGAGCCGCCGAGGGCCCACCAGGCGGTCGCCTCCGCCGGCACGCGATCGGTCCCGATGAACGTGCCAAGGTTGTCGTAGACCGTTCCCACGGACTCGGCGTCGCGACTTTCGTACCCGATCCCACCGGTGTCCTTGGCGAGACGCTTCAACGCCTCGACGTCAGGGGGAACGGAGATCCCGTCGGGTGTGACACCGTCCGGTGTGCCGAGCGCCACCGTGAAGACGCGCACACCGGCCTTCTTCGCCAGCTCGGCTGCCTCGTCGAGCGGAACGCCGACACGGTTGCTTCCGTCAGACAGAAGCAGGACTCGGGCCGAGCTGAGCACATCGCCAGCCTGCGGCTGGGTCGAGCGGATCGCGTCGAGGCTCGACACGACCGCGTCACCTATGGCGGTGTTCCCGTCCGCGACGAGGCTCTCGATCGCCTGGCGAAGCGCCGGCCGGTCGGTCGTCGGAGGGAGTACCGTCGTGGCGACACCTGAGAAGGTGACGAGGCCAATCTGGTACTGGCGGGGGACTTTCTCAGCGAAGCGTCCAGCAGCGTCCTGGGCGGCTCGAAGGCGCGTCGGTTTCACGTCGTCGGCCTCCATCGACCCTGAGACGTCAATCGCAAGTACGATCGTGGCCTGCTCACGAGGAACGACGCGCGTCGTCTCCGGGCGAGCGAGGCCGACGACGAGCGCCGTCGCACCGAGGGTCGCGAGCGCGAGCGGGATGAATCGGCGCTTACGCGGCGGGGGCGCCGCGGCGGCGAGGATGTCGAGGTCCGGAAACGCGACCCCCGACGGGGGTCGGCGCCGGGTGAGCACCCACATCGCCAGGAGGACGGCTGGGATCAGGGCAAGGAGCGCAAGCGCCCATGGCCAGCCGAAGCTCATGCCGCCCGCTTCAGGTTGCGACGTCGAAGCGCCCCGACAAGCGGCAGCACCCAGTCCTCGTCGGCGGTCAGCACGAGGTGCCGGGCGCCTGCGCGAGCGAGCATCGCGCGACGGGCCGCGCCATCGGCGGCAACGGCCGACGCGAAGCGCTCCCGGAAGCGTGGGTCCGAGGTGTCGACGAGCACTGTTCCGCCGGTTTCGACATCACGCAAGCGCATGGACCCAAGCTCAGGAAGCTCGCGCTCCCGGCGATCGCGGATCTCGATGGCAAGCACCTCATGTCGGCGCGAGAGCGACCCGATCGCGCGTTCGAGCCCCGGTTGGTTCGGGAAGTCCGAGATGATCGCAACGAGCCCACGGTGACGGGCGATCTGCCCGATCGCGTTGACGGCCCCCGCGAGGTCGGTTCGGGCACCGGTCGGAGCGGCGATGTCTCCGTCGAATTGCGCAAGCAGCCGCAGCAGGCCACGGCGGTCCGCGCGCGGCGGGTGGACGGCGGGTAGGCCGTCGCCGGTTGTCACGACGAGGCCGAGTCGGTCGCTTCGCCGGGCCAGAATGAGCCCAAGACCCACGAGCACCTCACGGCCGAGGTCGAGCTTCGTCCGGATGTTGCTCCCGAATCCCATCGACGCCGACGCGTCGACGAGAGCCCACGCGGTGAGGACCGGCTCGATTTCTGGCACGCGCACCTGGATGTCGTCGGTGCGCGCCGAGAGTCGCCAGTCGACCCAGCGGACATCGTCGCCAGGCTCGTACGGCCGAGTCAACGCAGGCTCGCTCCCGGGGCCCGGGCGACGCCCCCGCCGCTCGCCCTGCAGGAGCCCGTCGAGCTGACGCGCGACGACGAGCTCGACCCGGCGCAGGAGCGCGCGGGCGGCCGCGGAGCGGGCCGTCGTCGCGGCAGACGGACTAGGCAGCGCGTCCGGCACCGATCTCCACCGCTGGCATCGGGATGGCCTTCGCGATCTCGTCGAGCACCTGCTCGGGACGAACCTGAGCGGCAAGCGCCTCGTAGCTTAAGACGATCCGGTGACGGAGCGCATCGTGGAAGAGCGCCTCGACGTCCTCGGGGATCGCGTAATTACGTCCACGCATCACGGCGAGCGCACGGGCGCCACGAACGAGCGCGAGCGACGCGCGTGGGGATCCCCCGAGGTCGAGGTAGGGGGCAAGGTTCGGGAGGCCCTCATCGGCCGGGTTTCTCGTCGCGTTGACGAGTCGCACCGCGTAGGCGCGCACGCGATGGTCGACGAACACCCCGTCGGCGGTCTCCTGCAGTTCGAGGATCTGCTCCGGGTCGAGCAACTGCCGCGGCGTGGGCGGGTCGGAGGCCATCCGGCGGACGATCTCCTCCTCGTCTTCCTTGGAGGGATAGCCCACGACGACTTTCATCGCGAAGCGGTCGAGCTGGGCTTCGGGCAGGGCGTAGACGCCCTCGCTCTCGATCGGGTTCTGCGTCGCGAGCACGAAGAAGGGCTTCGGCACCGAGTGCGTCTCGTCGGCGATCGTGGCGTGGCCCTCGGCCATCACCTCGAGCAGCGCAGACTGCACCTTGGCGGGCGCGCGGTTGATCTCGTCGGCGAGGACGAAGTTCGCAAACACCGGCCCGAGGCGGGTCTTCAGGCCACCCTCGACGCGGTCGAGGATCTGGCCCCCGACGACGTCACCCGGGACGAGGTCGGGCGTGAACTGGATGCGCGAGAACTTGCCCCCACAGACTCGGGCGACCGTCTCGAGGGTCAGTGTCTTGGCAAGGCCCGGCACACCCTCGACGAGCACGTGCGCCCGCGAGAGCAGTGCGACCATGAGGCGGTCGAGCAGGTGGTCCTGGCCAACGATGACGCGGCGCATCTCGTAGAGCACCGCTTCGAGGCGCTCCCGTGCGGTGGACTCGGGGGCTGGAACTGAGTGGGGGGGAAACATCGTGCTCCTTGGCGGCGTTCTAAGGCGCGTTCTCGAGAAGTTGTGCGACACGGGCGACCGGCACGGCGAAGCCGATACCGACGTTGCCACGCACGGGGCTTGCGATGGAGGTGGGGATGCCGACGAGGCGTCCGCGAAGGTCGAAGAGACCGCCGCCGGAGTTACCGGGGTTGATGGCCGCGTCGGTCTGGATCAGCTTTTGGGGGTCATCCCTCTTGCCGCGGCGCAGGCCGCTGATGATCCCCGTGGTGACGCTATTTCGAAGACCGAACGGGCTTCCGATCGCAAAGACGGAGTCGCCGAGGTGGAGGTCGGCGTCGGGCTCCTGCGCGAGGGTGACGCCTCGGCCGACCACGCTTGCTGGCCGCACGATCGCCAGATCCTGAGCCTTGTTGGTGCGGACCACTTGGCCGCTCACGCTCCGGCCGTCGGCGGTCACGATCACAACCCGCCTGGACGCACCAACGACGTGCTCGTTAGTCACCACGAGACCGCGCGGAGAGGTAATAACGCCACTTCCCTGGCTGATCCCACCCCCGTCGCGCGCCTTGATCAGCACCATCGATGGCTCGACCTGGGCGATTGCATCCTGCAACGCGGTGTCTGCGACCACCACCGTCGTTGGCGGCTGTGTCACGGTGGCGGTCGCCGCCGCTCGGGGTTGGTCGCCGCCGCGGCTCGCGAGGTAGCCCCCGGCTGCGCCACTCACGAGGCCGACGAGCACCAGCGCCGCCCCGGCCACGACGCGCCGCCCGGGAAGGACCCCCGAAGGCGTCTCGGGGATGCTGCCGGCCGCTGTCCCCGTCGCCGGTTCGCGACCGAGCGGCGGGAGGGCCCCATCGGGCGTCGGCAGCTTCGCGAGCACCGGGAGGCGTTCAGGGTGGGGTGGCGGCGCGTCGATGGGAGGGAGTTGCGACATGACCTCAAGGATTGTCCGAGACGGTACGACCACACGGTAGGTCGTTTGGCTAAGAAACGAATGAGGATCGAGGGGGTTCGGGTCGCGCGAGAACCGCCTCCGTCGCTCAGATCGGCACAATCGACCAAGACCATGATTGCTCACCTGGACTTGGATGCCTTCTTCGCCGCCGTCGAGCTGCATCGTCGGCCGGAGCTGCGCGGTCGTCCACTGGTCGTCGGCGGCGACCCGCGTGGGCGGGGTGTTGTGGCGACGGCGAGCTACGCCGCCCGGGCGTTTGGGATCAGGAGTGCGATGAGCTGCGCCGAGGCACTTCGCCGGTGTCCACAGGTGGTCTTCGTACGACCCGATATGCCGGCCTACCGCGAATGGTCGGATCGCCTCTGGGAGGTCCTGCGGGAGCTTGCCCCGGCGGTCGAGCAGCTCGGGATGGACGAGGGGTACCTGGCGCTGCGCTCACCGGCGCCTGAGCACGCGCACGAGATCCAGCAAGCGGTGCGTGAACGGGTTCGCCTCTCGTGCTCACTCGGCGTCGCAAGCTGCAAGGTCGTCGCGAAGATCGCCTCAGACCAGAAGAAGCCGGGTGGAATCACGGTGGTGCCGATCGGTGGGGAGGCGGCCTTCCTCGCCCCGCTCGGGATCCGACTGCTGCCGGGCGTCGGCCCAAAGACCGAGCAGCGGCTGCGCGCGGCGGGCGTTGACACCATCGGCGCCCTGGCGAGCCTTGCCGACGTGGACCTCGCGGCCCTAGGCGGCGGGCAGATGGGACGCGAGCTGCGCGAGCGCGCTCGCGGCATCGACCCGCGCCCGGTGGCATCGGTTCCCGCCGAGCCGGTCTCGATCTCGACGGAGGAAACGTTTGAGCGCGACGTCCCCGACCTGGCGACGCTTCGTGACCTGATCATCGAGTGGGCGCCGTCGCTTGCGGCATCGCTCGAACGTCGCGAACGCCTGGCGAGGACGGTGACGCTCAAGGTGCGCCTCGCGGATTTCCGAACGCTGACGCGGGCGCAGACGCTCGAGCACCCAACCGCAGACGGGCCGACAATCGCGGGTATCGCCCGGAGACTCCTCGACCGCTTGGCCGACGCAAACCCAGGCCCGTTCCGTCTCCTCGGCATCGGCGTCACAAATCTCGTTCCCGTCGGTCAGCTGTCGCTCTTCGTAGGCGACGACTGACGCACCGCTCGACAGAAACTGGTCTGCCGTGCGAGTTGCGCACTGCGGTGGAAGCGGTCGGGTAGACGAGTCCGCGAGAGGATCCCTGCCTTGACCCAAGACGATGCCTGGCGGGCGATAGCGTACGGTGATAGCATCTTGTCCATGAAGCAGATCCTGGCCCGTGTCGATGACGACCTTCACGCGCGCATCAGGCGCCACGCGGCGTCCGTGGGACGTTCGATGAACGACGTGATGATCTCCGCCCTGGAACGGGAGCTGGCGGTGATGCAGGATCCCCGCCAGCGATTGCGGGTGCGTGCGGCCGCCCTTGGGATGCTGGCGGAGTCGAGCCTTCCCAGGCGGCCGACCTCCCTCAGCCCCGAGGAGAATCGGCAGGCGGCGATCGACGCCCTTCGCGGCGCGGGTGACGCCGTGTTGGAGGGCCTCGAGTGGGCACGGGGTCCGAAGCCCTGACCCCCCTGGGGACATCGGACAGCATTGCCTACTGCGACACGAGCGCCATTCTCCGGGCCTACCTGATCGACGAGAACGGACATGAGCAGACGCGGCAACGCCTCCTGTCGAGCGAAGTCTCCCTGGTGTCATCCGCGATCGCCGAGGTGGAGTTGACGGCCGCCCTCCAAGGGGCGGTTCGCGACGGGCGAGTGAACGACCCAGACCTGATCCTCTCGGCGATCTCCGATGCCGCGAACGGACCGCTCCTCTTCATCGCCCTCAACGGAGTGCGGATCCTCCCGACGGCGCGCGCCCTCTGCGGACGCCATCGCCTGAGAGCGCTTGATGCCATCCATCTCGCGGTCGCCCTCACGGATGGTCGCGAGTTGGCGGGTGATGGGCTGATCTTCATCACCTGTGACGCCGACCAGGCCGCCGCCGCTCGGGCTGAGGGGCTCGAGGTCGAGTAGTTCTGCCCCCGGGCGCGCGAACCGGTCTCGCAGCCGAGTGCCACCGCTTGGAGGCGGTCGCCGACCCGACCTTGCCCGAACCTGCGCGACGCGGGTCTTCGCCGACGCTTCGCTCGCGACCATCTTGGGACCATTGCGCCTCCTCGGCATCGGCGCTGCGAACCTCGTTCCCGGCTGGCCAACTTCTCCCTTTCTCGCGGGCGAGGAGCGTCACTCGATCACCCCCCACTTGGGAGACTCAGAGCGGCTCGATTGATGCCGCCGCGGTCGTCAAATCCACGCCGAGTCCTGCGTTCAGGAGCTGTCGATCCGCCGTCACGAGCGTCCAACCCCGAACACTTGCGACGGCTGCAAAGGTCGCGTCGTAGACGGTGAGCTGGTGAAGGCCTGCCAAGTCGATTGCGATGGACCGCTCGTCACTGCCCGGCTCGATCACCGGTACGAGTTCTTCGAGCCGCCGCAAGAACCTCGCGCACTTGGCTTGCCGTTTGCCCCCGCCCGCGAAGGAGGGCGTTCGCGAGTTCCTCGCGGACGAGCGAGATCACCCGAAGCGCGGCACGTCCATCGCGGTGCGCGATGAGGATCTCGTTGGCTGAGGCGACATCGTCTTCGTTCGTGCTCAAGAACCACTTGATGACAACACTTGTGTCACAAAGCGCGGTCAGCGCGCTCGTCCCGTGTCTGGCGAATACAACCCGCGGCGTCGAAGCTCCCGGTACCAGCAAGAGCGGCTCGCGCCCTCGCGAGTGTCGCGTTGAACCGCGTTGGATCTGGGCGACCAAGTTCGCGGCGAACGGCCTGCTGGATGACCCCGCTTCGGGTCTCTCCCCGCTCAGATGCCTCGGCATCGAGTTCTCGCAGCAGCGTGTCGGGTAGGGAGATCATCACCTTGGCCATGTGTGGACAGTAGCGCCTGGTATTGACTCGAGTAGTACCGACCCCTGGGTGAGTGGTCCGGCCCGGCCGCAATCACGAAGAATGGGTCGAACTGCTTTCAGGCGGTCAGCTCGGGTGCAGCCCGCACTCCGTCTTTTCGGTCGCCGCCCAGCGGCCCTCACGGCCGGCGCCGGGCATCGTGCAGTGCGTGCAGCCGATCGAGGAATAGCCCTTGTCGTGGAGTGCGTTGTACGGGAGGTCGTGCTCGCGGATGAATGCCCAGCAGTCGTCGTCTGACCAGTCGGCCAATGGGCTCGCCTTCCAGAGGCCAAACGTGTCGTCCCAGGTGAGCTTCGGCGTGTTGGCCCTCGTCGGGGCCTGGTCGCGACGCACGCCCGTGATCCAGCAGTCCCGCTCCACAAGCGCCCGACCGAGGGGCTCGACCTTACGGATCGCGCAGCACTGATCCGGAGCGCGTTCCCAAAGGTTTGGTCCGTTGGCCGCCGCTTGGCGTCCGAGCGACGGGCCCTCGAACACCTCGATCTTGGTCCCGTAGCGCTCCTCGACGGCCGCCCAGTACTCGTAGGTCGCTTCGAAGAGCACGTGGGTGTCGAGCGCGAAGACGCGCGCCTTCGGGTTGGCCGCGAACAGCAGCTCCAGAAGGACGGCCTCCTCCTTCTGAAACGAGCACGCGAGGACGAGCCCGTCGCCAAAACGCCCGACGAGCGCCTCGATCAGCTCGGGTGCAGCGAGCGATTCAGGATCGCGGTCGCCCAAAGGACTCGTCGGTGCCTGCGCGGTGGTCTCCATCCGCACAGGATATTCCTCCTGAGCCCCGGTGGCTTGCCAGGCGTTTGCGACAACGGAGTTGCCGTCTACGACCTCACCGTGCAGCGACACTCGGTCGTCCGCGACGACGGTCGCGAGACGTCGAGAGCCAGAAAGAGCCAAAATCCATGCGCGAACGTCTTCGTGACTGTCACAAACCGGGGTGGTTTTGACAGTCAAGCATCGGGCCGTTCTTGACTGTCAGGCGCTTCGAGGCGGGCGCTGTCAGGCGCTTGGAGGCGGGCGACTCACCGTCAACGCGACTAGCGCCATGGCCGACAGTGCGGCTCCGGTGAGGAACGTCGACGCGGGCCCGACCGCGGTCCACAGGGCTCCGGCAAGGACGCTCGCGGCAAGAAGCGCGCCGCCTGTGACGAGGTTGAAGAGGCCAAAGGCGGTTCCTCGAAGGTCGCCAGGGGCGCGGTCGGCGACGATCGCGGAAAGGATGCCCTGCGTCGCGCCCATGTGGACGCCCCAGAGGACGGCACCGACCATCACGACGAACACGCCACCCGCAGCCGCGAGCACGAGGTCGGCCGCGATCAGCAATACGATGCCGATGGCGAGGAGGCCCCTCCGGCCGAGGCGATCGGACGCACGCCCGAAGGGATAGGCGCTCGCAGCGTACGCCACGTTCATCACGATGAGCACGATTGGGATGTACCGGGCGCCGAGGCCAATCCCCTGTGCCCGAAGCAGAAGAAACGCCTCACTGAAACGAGCGAGGGTCAGAACTCCCGCAAAGCCGACCACGAGCCAGTAGCGCCGATCCAGTTTGACGATCTGCTCCCGACGAAGCGGCGAGCGGCGCACCGTCGGGCCGACGCGCTCCGGCTCGCGTACGGCCAGGAGGATCACGGCCACCGCAGCGAATGCCGGAATGACGGCGATCCAGAAGACAAACCTGAAGTTGTCGCCGCTCAGGGCCATCAGGCCAACGGCGGCCGCCGGTCCGAGGAACGCGCCGACAGTGTCCATCGACTGGCGCAGCCCAAACGCGGCCCCCCGAGACTCGGGCGGGGTGATGTCGGCGATGAGGGCGTCGCGTGGGGCGCCGCGCACGCCCTTACCGATGCGGTCGATGAGTCGGGCGGTCACCACCGCGCCGATGCCGTTTGCCAGCGGGAAAAGGGGCTTGGTCAAGGCCGCCACTCCGTAGCCGATGAGCACCAGCGGTTTGCGCTTACGGGTCCAGTCGCTGATCGCTCCCGAGAACACCTTCGTCACCGACGCGGTCGCCTCGGCGAGACCCTCGATGACGCCGACCGAGAGCGCGCTCGCCCCGAGGACGCTCACGAGGAAGACCGGGAGGAGGCTGTGGATCATCTCGGACGACGCGTCCATCAACATGCTGACGAACCCGAGCGCGACGACGCCTCGCGGCAATCCTCGAGCGCTCGATCGGAGTCGCGCGCCCATGTCAGCGCCCGGACTGCCGAATGGTGGGAACGACGAACGCGGTCACGGGCGCCGAACTCAACCAGAGCCGGAGACCTCACCCTTGCGGGTCACCGTTGTGGCGATGGTATCCTAATGCCATGAAGACCACCATTGATCGTGCCGGTCGAATTGTCATTCCTCGGACGGTCCGCGACGTGCTTGGACTTCGCGGTGGTGAGACCGTTAACGTGATCGAACGCGACGGGCGGATCGAAATCGAGCTGTCGCCAACCGAGATGCGCCTGGAACGACGCGGCCGAGGCTTGGTCGCGGTATCTGACGAGCCGCTTCCAACGCTGTCGCAGGAGGCGGTTCGGGAGACGCTGGAGCGGCTTCGGCGGTGATCGCGGTCGATTCCAGCGTCGCCATCGCCGCCTTCGCAACCTGGAACCAGCACCATCGGGTGGCGCTCGACTTCCTGAACGCCGAGCACGAGGCGCTGCTTCCCGCTCATGCCGCGCTCGAGACCTATTCGGTGCTGACCCGCCTGCCCCAGCCCTACCGGGCCACCCCGGCCGTCGTCGGTGAGTTCCTCGACTCCTGGTTCGGCGGAGAACTCGCGCAGCTGCCACCAGCTGAACACGCCGCGTTCCGCCAGCGGCTCGTTGCGCTCGGCATTGCTGGAGGTGCGGTCTACGACGCCCTGATCGCTTGGACCGCTCGTCACATTGGAGCCAGTCTGGCAACGCTCGACAAGCGGGCATCCACGACCTACGAACAGCTGGGCGTCGACGTCCGACCCATCGCGGACTGACCTTGAGCAGGCGGGCACATCTGAGGAATACACTCCCCGCTAGTGGCGACCTTCCGCGCGACGATCAGTACACCGCTCCCCCCTGACGAGGCGTTTGCTCGGATGGCGGCGTTCGAGCGGGTGCCGGAATGGGATCCGGCGACGATGGCGTCGGTTCGGATTGGCGCAGAGGGTCTCGGGGCCGAGTACGACGTGACGACCCGCTTTGGCGGCCGAACCCAGGTGCTTCGCTACCGGACGACCGTCCATGAGCCTCCGGGGCGCTTCGTGGTCGAGGCGAGCCTCCCGAATGGGATCGGCTTGCGGGACGAGATCACCGTCGCACCTGAGGGCTCCGGGTCGAGCGTGACCTACGACGCTCGGATCCTTCCGACGGGCATCTGGAAGCTCGCAAACCCGGTCTTCCAGCTTGTCTTCGCTCGGATCGGCGCGCGGGCGGTGCCGCTCATGCGGCGCTACCTCGACGCCGCCTGACCCCGCCTGGCCGGTGGGCGCGCCGAGACTGAGGGTCGCCGCGTGACGGCCGCGTTTCGGGTGGCGCTTCTCCCTTGGGCGATCTCGCGCCTCGTTGTGCTCGCGACGGCGCTCGTCACCTCGGCCATCTTCGGACCGCCCACGCGCGGGGTCGACCCGGCTGTTTCGTCGTGGATCGCACAGATCGGTGGCTGGGACACGACCTGGTACCTCAGCGTGGCTCGGCAAGGATACGAGCACGATGTCGGCCAGGTCGGCGAGACGTTCACGAACCTCGCGTTCTTCCCGGTTCTCCCCGGGGTGATGGCCGTCGGGCGCGCCGTCGGCTTGAATCCGTTCTGGTTCGCGATCCTCGTCTGCAATCTCGCGTTTCTGGGGGCGTTGGCGCTCTTTGGCATCCTCGGCCGCCAGGTGGTCGGCGCCGAGACGGCCCGCCGCTCCGTGTGGGTGCTCGCATTCGTGCCGATGTCGGTGTACGCGTCGATGGCCTACAGCGAGGCGATCGTGCTCCTTTGTGTTGCCGGGGCGGCGCTCCTTGCGACTCGCGGGCGTTTCGCCCTCGCCGGGCTCGTTGGCGCTGCGGCAGCGATCTCGCGCCCGCCAGGACTACTCGTCGCGGTTCTCGTCGGTTTGATCGCCCTCAACTCGAATGGCGCCCAAACGGTCCGTTGGCGTCGAGCGGCGCTCGGGACGGTTCCCGCCGCGATTGCGTTCGCGGGCTTCCTTGGCTGGATGCAGGTCGCCCGCGGGTCATGGCGCCTCCCGTTCGAGGCCCAAGGAGCCTGGTCGCGAGGCCAGATTGCAACGGGGCTTTTCACGGCTTTGCCTGATGAGATCGCTGCCGCCGTGACGCAGGTCGTCCACCTTCGGGCAAGCGCTCAATGGACGTCAGGGGTTCGCGACCTCGCGGCGCTGGCGGGGGCCGTCTGGCTACTTCAGCGACTGGCCCGACAAATGGGCTGGCGATCTCCCTGGGTGATCTTCAGCCTGCTCGCGATCGCGCTTCCTATCGCAAGCGGAAGCGTGCTTTCGAGTGCCCGATTCTCGCTTCTTGCGATCCCACTGACCTGGTCGCTCGCCGAGTGGGTCGGCCCGAGCGTGCGCCGCCAGCGCGGATATCTCGTCCTCGCGGCGCTCGGCATGGTGCTGCTCGTCGCCCAGCTTGAGATGCGCAGTCCATAGCGGTTCGCCCTACGGAGTCATAGATGCCGCGCTGGAATCTCTTGGGCGGTGGGGCGATCGTCACGACTGTCGATACACCGGCCACGCTGATTCGATATCGCCCTGGCGCAAGCGTGGGAGCCTGGATGTCGGGCTGGAATCTCAGGAGACGGCACTCCGGGAAGGCAATCCAGTTCGATCCCTTCTCGAGGTGTATATCTGCATGGCGGCTTCCTCGGGGATCCTCGTCGTGGACACCTGCCCAAGCCGGGCAGCGTCCACCTCGACGGCGTTTCCCCCTGACGCCCTGCGAGCTACCCTCGGCTACCCAACTCCCCGCTCCGAAGAGCCGAACAGGCTCCACGCAGTGCATCCCAGCCATCGGAAGGCACGGTGCGCCTTGACGGCGCTCGGCGCGTCGTATACGACTCTTTCACCCTGAACCAGGAGGGGCCCATGGAAAGATCGCCTGAACTCGAACAGCTCGTCGTCGCCTGGTTCGAGGGCGCATCCAGGGGTGAAGCCTCGCTCGTCGAGGTACACGTCTCGCCGGGCGACGGCACGCGTCTCATTGGGAGCGACCCCGACGAGGTTTTCAGAGGCGGCATCCGCGTTGCGGAGTTCCTCCGGGGCGAGGTCGAGAGCGCAGGGGGCAAGGCCACGTTCGCGCCGGCCAACGTTGAGGCGTTCAGTGAGGGGACCGTGGGCTGGGCGACGACGAGCGTGACGATCACCATGCCGGACGGTAGGTATGTATCTCCGCGTTGGAGTGCCGTTTTCTGCGTGGAGGACGGCGTGTGGAAGTTCGTCCAGACCCATGCCTCGATCGGCGTCGCGAACGAGGACATCGGCTGGGTCTACCCCGGCTGACTCCCCTCGCGCCGCTGCGGCTGACTTTGCGTGATCGACGTGCGACGTGGACCGCGAGCGCTCCGTCGCGATTGCGTCGATGAGCCGCTGGACATCTGCTCTCGTGCGGGCACCGACCGGCATCCGACCGGGAAGTACGAGGATCCGGAGCGGGCCGCGCTTATGTCGGCACGAGTCTCGCTTCGCCTGGCCTGGTCGCGCCAGGCGGCTATCGAGGATACTCGGGTGACCAGGTCGATTCGTCGCACGACCAGATCCTCGACTTCGTCACCCGCTACTGCACACGAGTTATCTCATCGAGGTCGAACCGGTCAGTCGTCCGTGCCGGGCCGGCTTCGGAGGTCCTTGACCCGTCCGCGCCGAGCTTTCTGGTCGAGCCGGCGGGCGACCATATGCCGGCTTCGGCTGGTCGGTCGCCGCTGAGCTCGCGGTGTGAGGGCCGTGACCACTCGCTCCCGGAGGCGTGTCTCGACCGCCGAGCGGTTTCGTTCCTTCGAGCGGTCGGCCTGAGCGCTCAGCCGGAGCGGCCGGTCCTCGAGGTGGAGCGCCGAGACGAGGCGTCGGATGACGCCCTCAGGAAGTCCTTCGAGGGCATCCCGGGTGAGCACGAGCTCGGCGCGGGACTCGGTGTGGTCCCGGTGCTGGCCCCCGGGGCCGGACGCGCGTGAGAAGCGCACCATTGCCCGAGCGAGGAGCGCGTCGGCAACAGCGTCGGGGCTCGGTTGGTCGTCCATCTGAGGATGATGACCGATCCTGGGTGGCGTTGCTACCAGGCTGGCGCAAGGCTCAACGTTCGGCACTTTCCGATGTTCGACGTGGCCCCGAGGAGTCCGCGGGCCCGCGGCTCACCGCGTAGGTGGGCGATGAGGACCGTCGTGTCAAAGACTAGAGCCCGAGGGATAGGAGCCGCTCGTCGGCGCTCCGCCCTCGCACCGCGCTCAGCCATTTCCGGATGGTCCGAGCAGATGCCGCTCGTGGCCCTGATGATTGCGACGTCCTCGGCCTCAGGGGCACCATTCCCAAGCGCCTGGTCGAGGATCTCGCCAATCACCGCCGCCTTGGAGGACTGTCGCTCCACGGCGATCTGTGCGATCCGATTCTGCTGAAGATCGGTGAGGTAGATCTGCGTTCGGTGCATACACAAGCAGTACAGATCATTCGTGCGCCACGACTGTTGTCGTGAATGGCATTCTTCCGGGCATGGTCGTCCACCCGAAGCACACCATTCGCATCGAGTACTGCCAGCCCTGAGGCGCGGCGCCGAACGCCGCGAGTCTCGTGGCGCCGATTCTCGCGGGCTGGGGCCCGGTCATACGTTCGCTTGAGGTGGTTCCCGGAACCGGGGGCATCTTCGACATCCACCTCAACGGCGAGCGCATCTTCACGAAGTCGATGCTCGGCAGGTACCCGCAGCCTGACGACGTTCTGCCCCTGATCCGCGCCGAGATCGGCGACGAGGTCACGGGTCGGTAGCGACGCCGACGTCCCAGGTTGAGGCGACGGGATATCCCAGGTCGATCGCGTCGTAGACCCGCGTCCCGCGCGGCGCGCTACGAGCGAGGGCGGGCGACGCGAGTCAGCTCGTCGGCCAGAGCATCCGCGAGGAGGGCGCGCTCCGTCGCTCTCGCGGCCTTGATCCGGGCCCGCGCGAGGCGCCCCTCGAGCTCCTCGTCGTCGTGGCGGTCGACCATCGCCGCCTCAAGCATTGACACACGCTCGGCAAGGTGCCGAACTCGTGCCCATTGGGCATCGCCGAGGGCCTCTCGCGCTGGGGGGTCGGGAGCGATCACCACGACAGGATAGGCTCCGGCACGGCTGATGAGCGAGTCCCCCGCACCCCACGGCTCCTTCGCTGCGCGGCGATTCACGCTGATCAGGCACGGTGAAAGCACCTACAACGTCGCTCAGCGCCTGAACGGCGACGGGAACGTCGACGTGCCGCTCACCGAGGTAGGTCGCTTACAGGCCGCGGACCTTTCCAGACAACTCGCCGGTGTCGACTTCGACGCGAGCGGCCATTCGGGTTTTCCGAGAACCCGAGAGACCCTCGCCATCATCCTTGCGGATCGTTCACTTCCCGCGCCTCGCGTATACCCCGACCTGGGCGACCTTCGCGTCGGAATCTTCGAGGGCGCCGATATCGAGGACTACCGCTCCTGGCGCGGCGAGCATCGGCCGGATCAAGCCCCACCGGGTGGGGAGAGTCGCTTCGACGCCCTTGCTCGCTACGTCGCCGGCTTTACGCAGCTCCTGGCCGCACCGGGCCGGGAGTCGCTCCTCACCGCACACGACGTTCCCATCCGGTTCGTGGCAAACGCGGCCGCCGGAGATGACCCACTCAGTGGCCGGGTCACCCGAATCCGCAACGCCGAGGTTCGCGTCCTCACCGAGGCCGAGCTACGCCGAGCACTTGACGTCATGCGGGAGCGCCTGCGCGCGAGCTGAACGAAAGTATGGGTCAAATCCCGACCTTCTGTGAGCGCGAGGTTATGCCGATAGACCTACCGTGACGTTGTGGTCGGCCATGGATGGCCGGCTCGCAGAGTGGAATGGAGTCCATCGAATGGGTCGCCGTACTCGCGGTAGCGCCGACGCTCGGGCAGCACGGGCCTTGACGGGCCAGGGCTCGCGTCAGATATTGCTGGCTCTCGTATTGACGGGAGCCGGCGCCGGAGCGATCTTCGGCACGAAGCTCATCAACAACGCGAGCGCGTCCGGCGGGACGCTCGGCGGCCTTGTCTTCGAGGACTACAACGCCAACGGTACCCGGGACGTAACCGCCACGGTGTCGAACGTTTCGGGCAATGGGTCGCTGGCCACCGCGACCGACCTGGGCGTTGCCGGGGTCGGTGTCAAGGTCTACTCCACAAGCGGCGCACTCCTTCGCTCGACCGCGACCACGTCGAGCGGCGACTTCCAGGTGTCCGGGCTCCCGACGAGCGGCGTCGTGCGGGTCGAGTTCGCCGACCTTCCAGCCGGATTTCGACCCGGCCCCGCGGGTCCGGACTCGCGCACCGCGGTTCAGTTTGTCGACCTCGCCGGCCCGGACCCGTCCGCGGTCTTCGGTGTGCTTCGCCCCGACCACTACTGCCAGGACAACCCCATGGTTGCCGCAAGCTGCACATGGCTCGGGAGCGCAGTCGGCGGGACAAGTGACGCGCAGGCCGCGATCATCGGCGTGCCCTGGGCGTCCGGTTCGGCCGCACTCGTCGATGACTCCGGTCACCTGGCACCGGCAACGCCCCCGCTCAAGGTTCGAAACGACGCGATCGGGTCGACGTGGGGCCTCGCATACGACCGGGTCGGCAAGCGACTTTTCGCGGCTGCCTACTTCCGGCGTCACGCCGGATTCGGCCCGGGGGGCCCCCGCGCGATCTACGCGCTCGACCCCACCTCGGGTGAGGTGACCGATACGTTCTACGTCGCGCGAGCCGGGGAGGACATGCACGACGCCGACCTCGCGACCGATGGCGGGAACGTCGGGTTTGGCGCCGTCGGGGCCACATCGTTCGGTGGGCTGGCGATGGCCGAGGACGCCTCCCGCATGTACGTCATGAATCTCGCGTCGCGCGAGCTCTTTGCGATCGACCCCACCACCGGCGGCGAGATCATCGCGCGGCAGGTGCCGCTCTCTCCTCCGGGATGTCCCACGACCGGTGATGTCCGTCCGTTCGCGGTTACCGTCGAAGGGCAAAGCGTCTACGTTGGACTGACCTGCACCGCTCAGAGCACGGGCAATCCAACGCAGTTGCGGGCCTACGTCTACCGCGCGGATCCCGGTACCCTCGCATTCTCGCCCGCTCCCGTTTTCCAGACGACCCTCAACTACCCCCGGACCAACGTCGGAGCCTCGAGCGCCGCGTGGCGCCCCTGGACCGCGACCTACCCCGATCTCGGGGCGGCCGGTGAGCACGTCTACGCGCAGCCGCTCCTGACCCAGATCGTCTTCGACCGGAACAACCTCGTTCTCGGCATCCGTGATCGCTTTGCGGATCAGACGGGTATCGCGTTGCCGAGCGACCCGACGCAGGCTGCGGCGGTTACCGGAGCGGGCGCCGGCGACGTCTTGCGCGCCTGCGCAGCGGGCCCGGGCACATGGGCTCTTGAAGACAACGGGCGATGCGGGACCGACGGCACCGGCGTACAAGGCACCGGCGCCGGACCAGGTGGGGCAGAGCTCTACGTCGACGACAACGCCGTCGTCGGTGGTGACGAAGTCACCTCCGGGTCGCTTGCCATGATTCCCGGCGCCCGGGACTTCGTGACGGGTGTGAGCGTCGCCACGCCCGCTGGAGCCGCTCGGGCAAATGCACTCCGTTGGCTGAGCACAAGCGGCGGCACATATCGCAAGGCCTACCGGGTCGGCGACTCGATTGCGTCCGCCGCCGCCGCCCCGGGCGTCGGAGGCGTCGCTGTTCTCTGCGACGGGGCTCCGATCGAGATCGGCAACCGCGTTTGGCGCGACGACCTCGGAAATGGTGTCCAGGACGCGGGTGAGCCGGGCATCGGTGTTGTCACGGTCGAGCTCTGGACGACCGGACCGAGCGCCGCGCTCGTCGGTACGGCAATCACGACCGCCGACGGCTCGTACCGTTTCAACTCGGGCACCACCGAGCCCGCGGTGGGCAGCGGTGATGATGTCGGCGGCGGCCTCCAACCCAGGTCCAGCTTTCAGCTCCGGATTCCACTCGACGGTCCGAACGCGTCGGCCCTCGGCGGCACCTTCCTCACGGGCAAGGACGCGACGACGGCGAGTGGTTCCGACGCGAGCGACTCTGACGCCGCACCGATGGGAGCGTACGCCGCGATCGACGTCACCACCGGAATCGGGGGTCGCAACAATCACGCCCTCGACGCAGGCTTCGCGCGTCCGGTCAGCGTCGGCGATCTCGTCTGGAACGACCTGAATAACAACGGGCTCGCTGAGGCTGGAGAGCCTGGAATCGAAGGGGTCACCGTCCGCCTGCTCGACGAGGGCGGCGCACAGCTCAACGTGACCTCCACCGACGCCGCCGGCCACTACGGCTTCGCGGGGCTCGCGCCTGCCGACTACCGGATCGAAGTCGTTCCCCCGGCTGGCTACGCAACGTCGACTGGCCGCAATGGTTGGGCGAGGGCGGCATTCGAGCCGGGCTCGGGCCCGAACGATGACCGTGACGGGGACGACAACGGCAGTGACGTAGGCGGCGCCGTTCGTACGACGGCGGTGCGTTTGACGGGTGGCGCCGAGCCCATCGGCGACGGCGACTTGGACAACGACACGAACCGCACCGTCGATGTTGGCCTCTTCCGGCCTGCGTCGATCGGCGACCTCGTCTGGTTCGACAACGACGGCAACGGTGGGCAGGCGCCGGGCGAGCCCGGAGTGCCCCGCGTGGCGGTGGCCGTCTACGACAGCCGTGGCGCTGAAGTGGCGACGGCCTCGACAAACGGCTCGGGGCGCTACCAGCTGGGGAGCCTCATCCCGGGCCAGTACAGCGTTCGTTTCTCGAGCCTGCCCTCCGGGTACCTCTTTTCCGTGCGTGGAGCGCACGGAGCCGCGAACGACTCTGACGCAGACCCGGCGACGGGCAAAACGACGGTTCGCACGCTGGTGGCGGGCCAAGCGGACGTGTCCATCGACGCCGGCATCTACACCCCCGGCGACGGCTTCCACCCCTCCACAGGCGAATCCCCTCAGGGCGGCGTGAGCGGAACAGGGCCGAAGCGCACCGACCGGGCGAAGATCACGATCCGCAAGCGGGGACCGGCCAACGCCCGGAGAGGACAAAAGGTGACATACGAGATCACCGTCCGCGTGGCCAACACGAGTGCCGCTCCAGCCTTTGGCGTCCGGCTGAGTGAGCGTCTTCCGAAAGGGGTTCGGGTGAGTCCTTCGCCGAGGAACCCGTCGCCGACCCTTGCAGGATCCACCCTCACCTGGGCTCTCGGGGACCTGGCCCCCGGGGCGACTCGGACTGTGCGCTACGTGGTTCGCCTGGAGGCAGCACTCAAGGAACGGCTGACGAGCCGTGCCGTCGCGAAGGCGCGAAACTCGGCAAGAGTGACCGCGTCGATCACGACGAGAGTGGTCCGCTCCGCGAAAGGCCCCTTTTCGATCGAGACCCGGTGAGTCACGATGTGACGAACCCTTACGGGTAGACGGTCGCCACGCAGTCCGCCACCCGGAGGACCCCAGACGCGCTGACGTCCAACACGGCTCTGCGCCGCAAACCCCCGACGGCCCAGGGGGCCACCCCGAGCCACCACCCAGTTTCATGGTAATTGGAATCGGGTCACGCGGTGCGCGACGACCTGAGTCGATGTTGTGTCGACTCCGTGCCGATCGTGCACGCGGCGTGTCCGAGACTACGGGCCGTCGTCCTCGCGGTGGCGCGTTCCGGCAAGCGTGGGCGTCGGTGACGGCTCGTGGACGGGACCGCTCCCATTGGACGATTCGACCAGCCCAGGCCCGTCTGCCGTCTGAGACACCTGCCCGTTCGCGCTCGCGTCAGGGTTGCGTGGACCTCGACGTCGTCGTCGCCGCCTCCGCGCGGCGCCGTTGCCGGTGCCGTTACCGCTTCCGTTGGTCGTCGCAACCGCGTCGGCAGCGACCGGCTGTCCGGTGGTCGTCGGGCTCGCCGCGGTCGCGGACGCGCCATTGAGCTCGGCGGCCGTCACCGCTCCATTTCCGTCGACCTGGGTGGAACGGAGCCGACGGCGCCGCCTTCGGCGGGCTTGTGAGGAGCGCTCGCCGTCGGGTTGCGCCTCGGTCGCGCCGGTGAAGCTCTCCCAATCGGGAAGCCGGGGGAGTTTCTGACGAAGTGAGGTCCATGACCTGCGGTTGGCGAGGGACTTCGGAAACATCGCCGCGACGGCCGCGCGGAGCGCTCGACGTCCATCGGGGCTCGAGAAGTCAGCGCCATCGACGGCGCCGATCATCTCCCCCCAACCTCCGCACCGCACAACGGCCTGGACGACACGGCGCATGCTCTCGGCGCGCGCCGGCAGATCGTCTGGTCCGAGCATCAAGACCAAGCGCGCCGCTTGCGCCAAGCGAAGCGTCGAGCCCTCAGGCGCAGCGACGGCCGACGGGGAGGGGCCACCGGCAGCTCGTAGCCACGCGCCGAGGATCCCGAGCTCGCCCCCGTTCACGATGATGTGGCGAGCCTCCCACGAGGCGATCCGATGAAGCTCGTGGTTTCGTCCCGGTCGGCCCACGTCGGCCAGCCCTCGAGACACATCCCAGGCCCAGGCAGGAGCCCACGAGGATGCCTCTTCGAGCGCCGACCAACGGCGACGTCGGTCGCTTGCTCGGCCGAGCTGCTCGAGCTGTGGAAGTCGCTCCCAATTGCCGCTCTCGGCAGCGTGCCACCAGAGCGCGCGCAGTCGCTCGCGGGAGCTCATCCGAAGACGGTCGAGCACCGCGCGCGGAGCATCGGTCGGAAGATACTGGCGAAGATCTGGCTGGACGAGGAGCGCGGTCGCCCACGCGCGCCAGAGGGGCTGGTCTGCCCCTGGAGCCGCGCGTCGGCTCACAACCCCGGTGAGACCCCACCACGCGAGGGCACCCTCCGGATTGATCCCCGCCTCGATGAGGTCCGCGACCTCTCGCCACTCAACGCTCTTCGAAGCGGACTCGATCCATTCTTCCATGACTCCGTGGGGCAGCTCGCCCGGGTCCGCGTCGCGCCAACCACCTGAGGTCAGGCCCGAGGTGATGTCGCGGTAGTCGGCGCCGGGGTTGACAAGCTTTGCGCGCTCGCCCTCCTGCTCCGCGAGGAGTTTCGCGGCCTGGGCAAGCTTGCCGCGTTCGCCGCCCTCCGGTGGGCCCGCCACGCGCCCGAGCGGTTTGTACCAACCGAGTCCGAAGACCTCATGGCTCGTTTGGACGCCCATCAAGTCCCCAACAGGAAGGAACTCGACCGAAACCGCCTCTTTACCCTCAGCCGGTCGCATCACCCGGCCGAGACGCTGAACGAAGACGCGCTCAGATGTGGTGGGGGCGAGGTGCATGACGACCGCGGCGCGCGTCTCGTCCCATCCCTCGGTCAGAAGATCCGCGTTGCACAGGACGTCGAGCTTTGCGCTGCCGAAGTCCTTGAGGATCTTCGTCAGGTCGCGCTTCGGGGTCTGGCCGGAGACCGCGGCCGCCCGAACGCCCCGCCCGATCAACTCGTCGGCGAGCGCATGAGCTTGGGCGACCGTTGCCGTGTAGGCCACGCCGGCAAGGCCGAGATCCGCGAAATGCTCCATCCACACGTCAGCGCACGCCCGGTGCCACAGGGCCTTGTCGAGTGCGCGCCCGAGGCTTGCCTGGTCGAAGTCGCCGCGAACGCGCGCGACATCCGAGAGGTCGACCGCTCGCTCGACCCGGAGGCTTCGCAAGGGGCAGAGGATGCCTCGGTTGATGGCCGACAGGCGGTCGAGGGTCGCCGCGACCGGCCCAAAGACTTGCTCCACGTGGCCCGTTGTCGTTGCGGGCGTCGCGGTAAAGCCGACGATCAGCCCATTCTCCACTCGGTCCAGAAGGCGGCGAGTCTGCGCGCCGAGTGTGGTGTGGGCCTCGTCGCAGATGAGGAGGTCGACTGAGTCCCAGCGCATTTCGTTCGCGTGGCGCAAGGCCGCCTGGTACGTGCAGATCGCGACGCCGCGCGAGCCGATGGCGTCGATACCGTCAACGCTTACGCGGATCTCGGGGAAGTATCGGGCGAGCGCGACCGCGGTTTGGTCGGCGAGGTTTCGCCGCGGCACGAGCACGAGCGTTGACCCGTCGATGGCGGCCGATAGCGCGCAAAAGGTGATCGTCTTGCCCGAGCCAGTGGGCGCGTCGACCCACGTCCGGGAGACGCCAGCGGCGATACGACCAGCGAGCAGGTCGAGCGCTTCGAGCTGATGGTCTCGAAGCTCGACGTGTGGCCACGAAGTCCGCGGATCCGCCAACGCTGCCGACAAGGCAGCGGAGCGATCAGACCCAGCCGTGGGTTCTGTCATGCCGTCTTCCGTATTCCACCTCACGATGGCACAAAGGCCGCGTTCGAGCGAAGGTGCTACGAAGGAACGGTGGCGGCGTCGAGGCTCGGCGACGAGATCGGGTCGCAGGCGGCCATCGTCCTCTGGCGGGCAGTATACCCAGGCGGTCGGCGTCTCGCGAATCGACCGTGTTTCTGACGTCCTGTCGCGGCGATACAGTCGCCGGACTCCCTCGACGAAGAACGCAACCCGACTATGACCGCTGAACGCAACACGCTCGGAACCAGTCACTCAGGACACTGGGTGCGGCCCATGGTTCTCGGCATGTCGTGCCTCGTGCTCGGGTTCGTCGGTGGATGGGTGCTGAAGGGGGGCGGCGGCAATCGCAACAATCTTCCGGAACTCTCCTCGGAGTACCTCAAGGCTGTCACGACGCCGCCACCCTCCAAGACCGTCACCGGTGACGGACAGACAACCGACACGCAAACCGATGTCGCCCTCGCGGCGCCGGACCGCAGTCAGGTCACCGTGGCGATCCTGAACGCCACGGCCGTCACGGGACTGGCCGCGACCAAAGCAACCCAGATCCGGGCGCTCGGCTACGAAACGGTGAGCACCGGAAATGCCCCGACGGCCGAGGGCGTGTCCGTTGTCTACTTCCGCACGAGTCGGCGCTCCTCGGCCGAACAGGCCGCGAGAGATCTCGGGATCGCCCAGGTCACCCCGCTTCCCGCCGCTGGTCCGATTGCCAGCGCCGCCGAGCAGTCCCAAAGCGCGCACGTCATTGTCGTGCTCCGCTCGGCCTAGCTGAGGCAGGCCCACCACGGTCGACCCGCTTCGCATCGGGCTTCGCGTTCGGCAATACGCCGGATCGTGGACGGCGCTTCGCGAGAGCGCCGTTCTCGGGGAACGCCTCGGATTCGACGGTCTCTGGGCCAACGACCATCTCTGGACACCCGGTCGACTGCCGACTGACGACGCATTCGATGCCTTCACCACACTGGCGGCCCTCGCACCCGTCACGAGCCGGGCCCGGCTCGGCACTGTCGTTCTTTCGGCGTCATATCGACCTCCCGCGCTTGCCGCAAAAATGGCGAGCATCCTCGACGTGATCTCGGATGGCCGCATCGTTCTCGGCCTCGGTACGGGATCAGATCGGGCCGAACACGCCGCCTATGGGGTGGCCTTTGGGTCTCGTGCGCAGCGCACGACGCGGCTGATCGAGGCCCTCGATGTGCTCCACGCACTCTGGGCTGAGACGGATGGCGCTCGTGTCGAAGGCATGCTCGCGGGCGCGCCTTGCCGCCCAAAGCCGGTTCAGCGTCCTCACCCGCCCGTCTGGCTGGCGGCCAACGGGCCGAGGCTCCTGCACCTCGCCGGGGAGCGCGCCGACGGCATCGTTGCCGCGTTTGTCGGGCCGGCCGAGTTCGGCCGCCGCCTGGCGCTCGCGACGGAGTCGCATCAGGGTGCCGAGCGCTCGGGCCAGTTCGACGCCGCGATCTACACCTACGTGCTCCCGCTGACGCCGGAGACCGACGGCTGGATCGCCGCCGAGGCTCGCGCGATCGGAACCACGCTCGCTGGGCTCCGGCGATGGGTCGCCACGACCGGTATCGTCGCACCGCCCGACGAGCTTGCAGGCCGGTTTGAGGAGTACCGCCTGGCCGGAGCGAGCGACGCCATCCTCGTACTCCCGAACCGGGTCCCCGACGAGGCCATCGTCGCGCTTGCGGAGGCGGTTCTGGCCCCGGTCTCGGTGATCGCGACCTCCGCTGGGGCCGGTGTCTCCACGAAGGAGAACCTCGTCCATCGACTCGTTGACGTCCATCGCATCGCCGGTCGCGGGAGCGATGTCGCGGCCATCGCCGGGGAACGCCAGTGGAGCTTCGACGGGCTATGGGACGCGACCGAGCGGGCGCACGGCGCCCTCGCGGGGGCAGGCGTGCGGCGTGGTGAGCGAGTCGTCATCGCACTCAGGGACGGTTTCGACTGGCTCGCCACGTTCCTCGGTGTCGCGTCGCTCGGAGCGGTCGCGGTGCCGATCGATCCCCTGGCTCCGGAGCATCGGACCGACGAGATTCTCGTCGATTGCGAACCAACGGCCGTCGTGGCGGGCGCTGAGACAGCCATCCTGTCCGGCCCCTGGCGCGTCCTCGATCCGGCGTGGCTCCACGACGGCGCCCCCCGCTCGCCGGTGGCCGTGCACGAGGGGGATCTCGGCTACCTCGTGTATTCCTCGGGCAGCACCGGGCGGCCGAAAGGCGCGATGCACACGCACGGCGACCTCCGGGCCGGCATCGAGACCTACGCGACCGAGGTGCTCGAGCTCGGGCCGGGTGACCGCTGCCTCAGCGTTGCCCGTCTCTTTACCTCGCTCGGTTTTGGGAACGGCTTTTTCCGTCCGCTGGGGCTCGGTGCGGCCGTCGTGCTCGGCGCGCCGCTCCCGAATGTCCGCTCGGTGCTGCAAATGGTCGCCCGTGACGGCGTGACGGTTCTCACGGCTGTTCCGACCTTCTGGGCGCAGCTCGCCGACTTCGCGAGTCGTCACCCGGTCGGCGACGCGCTTGCCTCGGTGCGCCTCGGCGTGTCGTCAGGGGACAGCCTTCCCGCACCGATCGGTACGCGCATTCGCGACGAACTCGGCATCGACCTGATCGAGGGCCTCGGCTGCTCGGAGTGTTCGAACATCCTCATCTCGACCCGACCAGGGTGTCCGAGCCCGGGGCGCCTGGGTGAGGTTGTCACAGGAATCGACATTCGCCTGGCTGACCCTGACGGCGTTCCCGTCGCCGACGGCGAGCCCGGACGACTCTGGATCCGGAGCGCGTCGAACACGAGCGGATACTGGCGCCGCCCGGACCTGACGCGCGAGCTTGTCCACGGTGAGTGGCTTCGCATGGGCGATGTGTTGATACGGGAGGACCGTGTGTTTCGCCACGTCGGGCGGGTCGACGATCTCTTCAAGGTCGATGGGCTCTGGATCAGCCCGATCGAGATCGAGAGCGCCCTGCATGAGCACAACGCGGTTTCGGAGGTCGCGGTGGTCGGCCTCCCGGACGAACGCGGGCTCCTGCGACCGGTGGCCTTCGTCGTCCCGGCAGACGGCGCGAACGTGCCGCCAGACGAACTTCGTCGCCATGTCGCGGCGCGCCTTGGCCGCCACAGGGCACCGACCAGGATCGAGATCGTCGCGGATCTGCCAAGGCTCCCGTCGGGGAAAACTGACCGCCGGGCACTTCGAGGAGAGGGGCCGTCAGAACCGACCTCGAATGACCAACCGTCCGCGTCTGAAATGATCGATTGATGAGTCGACGACGCATCGTTTCCTCGGCGATGGCGTTCCTCCTTGGGTCTGCGCCGATTGCGGCGGCCCGTGAGGCATACGTTGCTGATCTCGCCGCCCTCGTCCTTCCGAAGGCCGAACTCGGCGTAGGCCTGCCAACGCTGGCGCTCGATGACGACTCCGGCCCAACTCGACCGACGCAGATCGCAGACCTCACCTTCGCTCCAAATGACACGCTGGCCCAGGTTCGTGCGCGTGGCTGGATCGCGAGCTACAACCTCGACTACACCGTCTCGGGCGACCTCATTGGTCGCAGCAAGAAGGGCCTACTCACTGGGGTCGGGTCGAGGGCGACGCTCTTTTCCGACGCCGCCCACGCGGCAGCGTTCCTGGACGGAGAGTTCGCCGAAGGCGCCGCCGCGGTCGGAACGACGCGTAACGGCGTCAAGCTCGACCTTTGGGAGCCATTCTCGATTGCCGCCGGCGAGAAGTCCGCCGCTGCGGTCGGCCGTTCGTCAGCGGGCACGGTGACCGTCTCAAGCACCGGCGCCTACATCCAGCGAGGAGCGCTGGTCCTCGAGGTCATGCTGAACGGTGAGGACCCTGCGACGTCCCGCGTCCGAGTGGGCGAGCTCGCCGCCCGGATCGACGCGAGGGCGATCGCCATCCTGGATGGGAGCCTCGCGCCAACTCCGGTCCGGCTTCCTTGGGCGCGCCCGGTCGGTGCGCCCGACCTCGCCCGCTACACCGTCGGACCCCGCGCCTTCGGGCTGAGCGTCGGAATCAGCGGCGAGCAGTGGAGCCGCTCGACGGCCGTCACGGCGTCGATCGTTCGCAGCGTGGAGGCCGCGGGAAGTCGCTCCGCCGTCGGTTTGCGCCATGGTGCCTACACCGTCGACGTGAGCCTCTTTCGCCGCGACACCGTGGCCGCCAGCGTGATCGCCGGTATCGAACGGCGCGAGCCTTCGAGCATCGCCGTTCAGGCGGCGGACATCCTCCAATCAATTCTCGGAGGCTCGGTCAAAGCAACGGGCGCCACGCGAATCCCGATAAACATCAAGGGCATCGATTCGACGGGGTACATCGTCCGGGCCTCGAGTGACCTCGGCCCGATCGTGATGGAGCAGATCTACGTCCGGTCCGGCTCCCTGCTTGCCCGAATCGATGTCATCGCCGCTCCGCCCAGCACCTCGGGACGAATCGACACGAAGCGGCACCTCGCGATCGCCCGCGCCCAAGCCGCGCTCCTCGTCCGCGCCAACAAGGCCGGCATCGGGGCATCCAAGCACAGCTGAACCGCCCCACCGGATCGCTCTGTCCCGCGGATCCGGCTCGCTCGCGTCAGACGGGCACGTCGAGGTGCCCCAGAAGTTGGGCGAGGCTCGGCTCGACATAGCGGGGGCGCGGCCCGGTCCAAGCCGCAAGCGCTTCGAGATCATCTGTGCCGGTGAGCACAAGCGCGCTATCGAGGCCGGCTGCGGCCGCCCCTGCGATATCGCTATCAAGGCGGTCGCCGATCGCAAGCACTCGGCCGCCGTGGATGCGCTCCATGGCAAGGTCGTAGATGTCGCGCTCAGGCTTGCCGAAGGTTCGCGCGGTCGCCCCCGTCGCGTACTCGATGGCGGCCAGGATGGCACCTGAGCCCGGCCATGGGCCGTCGGGCATCGGGAAGGTGCGGTCGCGTCCCGACCCAAGCAACGTCGCTCCGCGGGCGATCGCCTGGACGGCGATGCGAAGCTCCGCGTAGCTGACGTTGTCGTGCGAGGCGACGACGACGACCTGTGCCCGGCTGGCAAGTTGGATTGTTGCATTGTTGGTCGGTCGAAGGCCGGCGGCCATCACATGTCGAATCAGCGATTCGGTGCCGATCACAAATGCAGTCTGGCCCGCGTGGTTGTCGGCGAGGTGCGCTTGGATCGCCGCTCCGACGGTCACGATCTCGTCGACCGATGCCTTGATCCCGAGCGACCAGAGGCGTTTGACTTGGGCCTCCGGACTATGGCGGGGTTCATTGGTCGCGAAGATGACCTGGCCGCCGCCGGCGCGCCAACGCTCGAGTGCCTCGACGGCCCCCGGCGTCGCTTTCCCACCGATCCAAACGCACCCATCGAGGTCGCAGATGATCGCCTCGTAAGGCGCTTCGACGATCATCGCCGCACGGACCATTCCTCCACCAGCGCACCGAGGTCTCGATCGAGAAACCCCTGGCCCGAGTTGAAGACGAGGCGGTTTGGTCCGGTGTCCCAGGGCCGCCGGGCCGCAATCGGCCGGCAGAGGTAGAGCTCGTCGCGCGCGCGGGTGATCGCGACGTAGAAGAGGCGCTCTTCCTCTTCGAGATTTCCTTCGCTCACCGACCAGCCCGACGGGAAGCTGCCTGACTCGACCTGCAAGACGAATACCACGGGCCATTCGAGACCTTTGGCCTGATGCACGCTCGACAGCGCGACCCGCCGGGCTGGGCCGGAGATATCCTCGTCGGCTTCGACGCGCTCGGCGAGCTGGAGGTCCGCGAGAAAGGCCGAGATGCTCGGCGCTCTGGTCGCGAGTTCTGCCAGGCGAGCAAGATCGCCTTCGCGATCCTTCCAGTTGGGGTACTCCCTGGCGAGGCGCTCGCGATACCAGTCGGAGTTCGCGACGAGGCGAACGATGGCCTCGGGCCGAGTCTCGGCGAGGACGTCTGCGATCACCTGGCGGGCGCGAGCAAGGGCGGTTGCGGCGGCGCCACGGGCCGCGACGTTCGCGAGCGCCTCTGTGGGCTCGTTGCCCCGTCGTAGGCCATCGAGGCAGCGCGTGACGGTCGCCGGCCCGAGACGCTCGAAGAGGCCGAGAGCCCGACGCCAGGCGAGCTCGTCGCGACGATTCTGGTGAAGTCGAAGGAACGCGACCGCGTCTTTGATGTGGGCGCTCTCGACGAAGCGGGCCCCTGAGAAGAGTTCGAACTCAACTCCGGCCGCGGTGAGGGCCAGCTGAAGGTCGACGGAGTGGTGGTGGGCGCGGTAGAGCACCGCGATGTCACCCGGTTCGCGTCCCTCGTTGATGAGATCGGCGATGCGCTGGACGACGAACACGGCCTCCTCGTCGACGGTCGCGCAGTGCGCGATAACCGGCGCGACCCCGCATGCCGGCCGGTGCGCGCGCAACTGCCGACCGAACCGATTGCCGCCGGGAAGGAGTTCCTGGGCGAAGGCGACAACCTCAGGCGTCGAGCGGTAGTTGCCCTGGAGCGGGAAGACCTTGGTGTCCGCGACGTCGGCGAACTTGGCGACCGCTTCGGGATCCGCACCGCGCCAACCGTAGATCGACTGGTCTGGGTCGCCGACGACCATGAGGTTTCCGTGTACCGAGGCGAGGCGCTCGGCGAGTCGCGACTGAACCGCGTTCACGTCGTGGAACTCGTCGACGAGCACCGCCCGAAAGCCTGCGGCGAGTTCCTCGCGAACACGGTCGTGTTCGGCAAGCAGCCGATCTGCGAGCACGACGAGGTCGGCATAGTCGACCATCGCGAGCGCTCGTTTGCGCTCTTCGTAGCCGGTTGCGATGCGGGCGATCAGCTCTGAGCGGTCAAGCAGTCGCGGATTGCGCTCGACCGCGTACGAGGCGGGCTCCCGGTCGAGTTCGGCGGCGAGGCCGAAGGTGGTCGCAAGGGCCGGTGGGGAAGGGAGGCTCGGTCGCGTTTCAAGACCGGCAAGCTCCGCATCACGGCAGGCAGCGACGAGGTCAGCCTGGTCCTCGGCGTCGAGGATGGTGAAGTCCGTAGGGAGTCCGACGAGAGGTCCGTAGCGACGAAGGATCCAATGACAGAGCGCATGGAAGGTCCCGGCGACGGCTCCACTGAGGTCGCTCCCGCAGACGTTCGAGGCGCGCCGGGTCATCTCACCGGCGGCGCGCCGGGTGAAGGTCGCAAGCAGCATGGCCTCAGGCGGCGTTCCGGTCTGGGCAAGGTGGGCGAGGCGGTGGACGATGACGCGCGTCTTCCCGGATCCAGCCGCGGCGAGCACAAGCGCCCGCCCGGAGCCCTGTTCGACCGCCGCGAGCTGCTCCTCGTCGAGTGCCGCCCGGATCTCCTCAGAGGCGGCGCGAGGCGGCGTCGGCTGCAGTCGATAGACCCGACGCGTTGCCGGATCGACGGCCAACGGGTCCCGAGGCGTGTGACGATCCCGCGCGTTCTTCTGCGCCTCGATGTGGGGCAGCATCGGCGGAGCCGAGTGATGTCGAGGGTACCCGGTGCTCACCCATCGAGGATATGCCGACTGGCGGACGCCAGACGATCAAACGTTCGGTCCAGACGCGCGTTGTCACACTTTCGTCACACCTTGACTGTCAAAAAGGCCCCCCTTCTTGACAGTCAAGAAAATCGCGCAGCGAGCGGGTGGCGCCTAGCAGAGAGGGGATGGGGCGAGGATGGTCGGCGCGGTCGCGAGTGTTCGGTACTTGAGCACCGTCCCGGCCGCAGACCCGCCTCCCGCTGTCGCGGAGCGAAGCTGGTACGACGAGGGGTCAATCAGGTAGTGGCTGACGATCGTCGCCGTGCCGGAGGTCTGAGAGCCGCGAAGTCGCAGAAGTTTCCCCGACCGTCCTTGAAGACGGAAGGTCGACTTCGTGAGATCGATCACGCCACGGCGGGTCGAGTTGGCGGCGCTACGGCCCGACTTTTGCCAGCAGGACGCCCCAAGCGGACGGACAAAGCTTGCTCTTCCCGTGTCGACGAGCTCGATACCCGTGTTACCGGACCTTGAAACCTTGGAGAGCTGGCTTGGCAAGCCCGAGGTTAGGGCGATTGTGGACATGGAGCTGCCCTTCCCGGTGCTCTTGATCTCGACGCCCGGCGCACTCGCGTATGCGGCGTTGACCTTCTTCGCGAGTGCCAACCCCTTGGCGTTCGCCGCCGCGGCGGCGACCTTCTTCGACGTTCGTTGCCCGAGTCTGTTGGTGGGCTTCGTCGTCACCTTCGGTGCTGGCGAGGAGTCCGCGCCACGGCCCGCGCTTTCGCGCGCGGTTGAGATGCTCTGGCCGATCAGGACGTCGTCGACGAGCCCCGTCCACATGTTTTGGAGTCGATCGTCGGGGGTGATGACGGCCACGGTGGGCGTGCCGAGAATCTGCAGGACCTTCGGGAGATCGCCAAAGGTGGGCTTCTTCGAGGTGACCTTGTAGACGAGGAAGCGGACGTTGCGCGAGGCGCTCGCGTTACTTCGCAGGCGCGCAATCGACGCGGCGACCTCGTCATCATCGGCGGCGCCCGGGACGACGAACGCGATCACAACCGTCTTCGACGAGCTGAGTGCAGCCTTCGCGTCGGCAGGCGTCTGCGGGCCAGCCGTGATCGTCGCGCCGGGATCGAGCGCGAACCCTTGCGTCGCGAAGATGCCCGAGAGCGCCAACGCGGCGACGAGGCCGACTCGATCAAATGGTCGAGCAGCGCGGGATGGACGAGGGTTCCTGAGGGAGCGTCGCATGATGAGGCCTTTGGGAGGTGACTGCGTTACCTGCATCGGCAGCCCGCGGCCATCACTTGACACGTCGTGGGTCTTTGCGACGTGAGGCCCAACCTCGCAGCGAGCCGCGTGTGCGAGCATGAGCGGGTGGAGCGCTTTGATGTTGCCGTGATCGGTGCCGGGCCCGCCGGATCAACGACCGCCTACCGTCTGGCGGAGGCGGGGGCCTCGGTGCTGCTCCTGGACCGGTCACGTTTTCCGCGTGACAAGCCGTGCGGCGGCGGCCTGACGATGCGCGGGGTGCGGCTCCTGCCCTTCAGCGTCGACCCGGTCATCGAGGAGGTCGTCGATCGCGTGGTGCTCCGGCTTCGCTTCGGCCGGGCTGTCGAGCACCGTCGCGACGACGGTCCGTACGTCCTTATGACCCAGCGACGTCGGCTCGACCAGTTCCTCGTCGACTCGGCCCAGACGGTCGGCGCAACGTTCCGCGACGGCGTCCGTGTCCGATCGATCGAGCGGAGCTCCGGCGGGTTCGAGATCCGAGCGGACCGCTTCGCCGCCGCCGCCGATGTGGTCATCGGCGCGGACGGCGCCAACGGCATCACTGCAAAGGCGCTCGGCGTCGGAGGGGAGGTGGAGTACGGCGTTGCCCTTGAGGGGAACCTTCCCTACTCACCCGCAATCCACGGGCGCTATCGCCGCCGAGCCGTGCTTGAGATGGGCACCGTTCCCGGTGGGTACGGCTGGGTTTTTCCCAAAGGCGATCATGCCAACTTCGGAGTTGGGGGCTGGGAGGCCGAGGCACCGCACCTGCGCGAACACCTCGTGCGACTCTGCGAAGCGCACGGCGTCGATGTCGCTCGTCTCGAGCACGTTCGCGGTTGGCGCCTTCCCGTTCGTCTCCGGAAAACCCGCCTGGTAACGGGGCGAGCCGCGCTGATCGGGGACGCCGGCGGCATGGTCGACCCCCTCTCCGGCGACGGGATGTTCGAAGCCTTTTTCACCGGAAAGCTCGCGGCTGAGGCGTCGCTCGACGTCCTTGAGGGGAGGGCGAACGACCTCACGGGCTACGAGCGGGCCGTTCGCGCCGCCCTTACGCGGCATTCGGTGATGACCCTGACGGCGAAGTCGCTTGCGGATCGTCTCCCGGGCGCCGCCTACTCGGTCGCCCGAACCGCAGCCGGCGCGTACGGCCTACGCCGGTACCTCTTGGGCCCCTCCGAGCCCTACTCACCCGAGCGCTACGGCAGCCGTCCGTGGCGCCTCACCGAGCGCCTCGTGCGCCGCATCACCCAGTGAGCCCTACGCGTCTCGTTCCTTCGAGGAGGCGAGCGCGCGTCGAACTGAGCGCTTCTCCTGATGTGCGAGTGCGAACGCGATCGCCCCGGCAACGCCAAGGGCGATCAGCAGACCGATCCATGGCCGATCGGCGAATTGCTGACCGAAGATGAAGCCAAGGAGGGCGGCCTGAGCTGACCAGACGATCGCGCCGAGCGCGTCGAACAGGAAGAACCGTCGGTAGGCAAGTTCCCCTGCGCCGCAGGACAGGTTGATCGCAATCCGGATTCCGGGCAGGAAGCGACCCGCGAAGACGAGCGCCGGGCCTCGTCGCTGCACCATCCCCTCGGCCGCGAGCATTCGTTCCTTACCGGCCAGACGTGCCAGGAAGTGTCGAATGCGGTCGCCGCCGGCTCGCCCGATGAAGTAGGCGATGTTGTCGCCGATCATGGCGCCGATGGCCCCGGCGAGGATCACCGAGAGCAGGCTCAACTTTCCCTGGCTGGCGGCGACCGCCGCGAAAATGATTGCGCTCTCACCTGGGAACAGCGGAAACACTCCATCGCCTGCGACGATGAGCAGCACCGCGATCCATCCGTAGTCCGCCGCCCAGTTGGCGAGATCGTGAAAAACGTTCAGCAGGTCACTAATCACGCGTTCGGGCTCCACCTGTCGCGGTTTGGATGTCGCGCCAGAACCCTTTCGTAAGGTCTTAGGCGCTCTGGGGTTGTGAACCGTGCACGAACCCCGAAACTATTGCGGAGATGCGACTGATGCGGACAGATGATGCCAGCAGGCCGACCACGCCCGTCCGGGTGTGGCTGATCTGTGGCGCGGTGGTAGCGATGCCGTGCGCGGGAAACGCCCTGGCCGCTGGCCCCTTCGACCCGCCGAGGCCCGCGACGGCCACGACGCCAACGCAGAGCGTGAGCCCGACCGGATCGCGGACCCTCTTGGCGGCCAACCCAGCCGCGCAGCGTTGTCGAACGACCGGCGGACCTAGGTTCCCCGGCGCTCCGACGCCGGGACGAGCATGGACGGCACGCCTGGTCGGGGTGACCGGCCTACGCACCCGACCCGTGATTCTGCGCAAACCATTCCGCTACCTGCGGCCCTACGCGCCGCTCGGTGGCGGCGACGTCAACCTGCTCATCACCGGCCGCGCCTGCGACTCGCATGACAGGGCCTGGTTGCGCGTGTTCGTGCCGCAGCGGCCAAACGGCTCGCAAGCCTGGATCCTGCGTGACTACGCGGTCATCACGCGCAACGAGTACCGGGTCGTGATCGACCAAAGTGACCTCACGCTGACCCTCTATTTCCGAGGCCGGCGGACTTGGAGGACGCAGGTGGCGGTGGGTACGCGTGCGACACCGACTCCTCTCGGCAAGTTCGCCATCGCCGAGAAGGTGCGAACCGGCGACCCGAACAACTTCCTCGGCCCGCTGGTGCTGCCGTTGACAGGCTTCTCGAACGTCTTGAACGAGTACGCCGGTGGGAATGGCCGCGTCGCGATCCACGGCACGAGCGTGCCCCAGTTCATCGGGACCCGTGCAAGCCATGGCTGTATTCGACTGCGAAACAGGGATGTGACGCGCCTCGGCCGGATTCTGCGGCCTGGCACACCAGTGACGATCAAGCGTTGACGGTCGCGGGTGGCTGACGTCGATATCGCGGCGCTCGCGCTCGGCCGGCTGGCGCACGGCCCGGCCGACGCGACCGACATCGCAACGGCCCTCGCCGGGTATCTCCCCGTCGACCCGATCGCGGCCGGCGCCGCAATCCGAACCGCGCTTGCCGACGATCCGAGGATCGCCTGCTTGCCCGACCGCCGCTACGTCAGCATCGAGCAGGCGCTGCGTGGCGCCGTCCTCACCGTGCGGGCCCATTCGTCGCATCTCGCCGTCCGTGAACTGCCGGTCGATGGTGATCTGGCGCCGCTCATGGCTGCCGGCCTCGAGGTTGGGCCACCCCCGCCCCCCGGCGCAAAACCGGGCGACCTCATCGCGGTCACGGTTCTTAACATCTCGCCGCTCTCGCTCCGCGTTCAATGTCTCGACGATCCCCCGCAGGGTGACCGGACGCGCGTCGCCCTCGAGGCGGCCCTGCGAGCCGAAGAACTTGTCGCCGGCCCGCTCACCGAGGGACTTCCGATCCATCTCGCGTCGGTCGGCCTCACCGCCATGGCCGACAACGCCCCGGCCTTCCGTCAAGTCGGCAAGCCACTGGGAGAGATCGTCAGCGACCTTGGTCTCGAGCTGCGCTTCGGCTGGATTGCGCGCCCGGGCTCAGATTGGGACGCGGTCGCGCAGCTCGAAGCCGGTCTCCTCGGAGATGCCGTGCAGGAGCGGCTCGCACACGGCGCGGCCGACTCGGCGATCCGCGCGCAGGAGCGCCTTGTGAACCTCCTCGAGGCGGCACTCCCGAGCCAGTCGCCCGGCGCGCTGGAGCGTCTCCGGGCGCTCCGCGCGGACGTCGAGGCGGCGGCCCCCGCGCGCGCCGACACGACCGGCCCGCGCATGCATCTGCCGGTCGGCGATGGTGAGGACCACTACCGCGCGGTTCGCGCCACGCTCGCCCGAGGCGACGTCGTCGCGGGACGTCGACTGGTCGAGTCGGGTCTCGCGCGCGCGGGTGACCCGTCCGAGGACGTCGCCGCCGCGTGCCTTGCCGATATCGGCGAGGATCTCGACGGACGCGCGGCGCTCGAGCGCATTCCGCGCGAGCTCGGCTCATGGCGCGAGGACCCCGCGCGCCTTGCCGGAGCCGTCGCCGCGCTGAGTCGTTCCTACCTCGTGGAGACCTTGGTCGACGAGATGGTGGCCCGGGCTGGTGTTGATGAGGTCATCGACGTCCTCGAAACGGTCGCCGATCTCGGTGGGTGCCGCGGCCGGGAGGTCGCGGCTGGAATGGCGGTGATGTTAAACGAACGTCACGCGCCGATGGCCGCCCGCCTCATTGCGGGAACACCCGTCACATCACCGGCCATCGCCGCGCTCATCGAAGCCTCGCCGGTGGCGGCCTGGCGACAGAGCGCGGCGGGTGGGAAGCGCGGTCGGATCATCGTCGCGGTGGCAAAGGAGGAGGGCCGCGTGATGCCGATCGTCTGCACGATCGAGGCGTCGACGGTCGGTGAACTGGTTGTGGCCGTCGAGTTCGTCGCCGACCTCGTCGAGAGCCGCTTTCGGCGCGAGGTGCTGAAGACCGACGATGAAACGCCACTGCGGGCGGTGCCCGTCCACGACGCGATCTCCTCGATCGAGGACGGCCTCGGCATGGCCGTGGCGTTGCGCGCCCAACGCGCGCCGGACAAGGACCGCCAACTCCTCGACCGCGTCGAACGCTGGCTCTTTCGCCCCCTGAGCCGCAACTGGCCCCCGCGCCACACGAGGGGTGAGTAACGACCCGGGAGTCCCCGGGTCGTGCGTACCACAATAGGTTCGACTCCTCGCATGGTGGTTCGGCCCCTTCGCGGACCGCCTTCAGTCAGGCCGCGCGTCGAAGCGATTCGTTCGTCGCCGCCACTGGCTCAGGTAGCGCGACCACAACGCCTGGCTCAGACACATTGCCGTCGCGCCGGGTCAGCTGCGTGCCGAGCATGGCGGCGACGCCCGTTGCGACCGCTGCCGCGATCCAGGCGCCAATCGTGACTGCCACGATCGCCATCGCCACCAGGCACGCCGCGCCGAGGGCCGCGAGGGTCTGCGTGCCGGTCGTATCGTCTTCGCGAGCTGCCGAACGTCGGAGGTCGAACACCGCGAGCGCACCCAAGGCAAGCCCCAGGAAACCGAGCAGGACCGTCATCCGCACCTCCCCCGCCGAACACCGAGTCCGTTCCCCGTTTCGCGTCGAGGTTCTGAACCCTGCCCCTCTTCGTTTCAGACCCTCCACGGTGTGCGATAATCAAGGCATGACGGACGACCCAATTCCAGCTGAAGTCCTCGACGCGCTGACGCACCTTCCCGATGACCTGCGCCAGCAGTTCACGGAGGCGCTTGAGCCAGTCGCCCTCGAGATCGGTCCACGCGAGGTTGCCGTGCTCGAGCGCCTCACGAAGGGCATCTCCGCAAACGCGCCGGTCCAGGAGCTGAACGCATTCGTTCGCCTGCTGCCGGTAACGGTCAGCCGAGTGCTGCAACCGGTGCTCGAACCGATGCTGACGAAAGCCTGACGCACCTCGGTAGCGACCACGACTCGGGTCCCGGCCCGGCGTGACGCTCCCGTTTTCGTCGTCATACGCGGTCCTGTGCGCGGTTCAGGGGCTCGTCGTCGTGGCCTCGTGGCGTCGCCGTCTATGGACGTTCGACGTCGGGCCGGCGTTTGGTCTCCTGGCGCCCGTTGCGGCCTTCGTCATCGGCCTGATCGCGATTCGCGGTGTCGACTCAGGAGCGCAGTTCTTCGCGTCGGTCGCGTGGATCGCGGCGCTCGCTGGCAGCGTGATCGCCCCGCGAGTGCTCGGTTGGGTCGGCTGGTGGGGCGCTCCTCCACTCGCGCTCGCCGCGTTTCTCGTCGCGTGGCGGGTCGACGGCCGCCTTGCTGACGCCTCGGGACTCCTGCTCATCGCCGGCGCCTGCATCCTCGCGGCAGCCGTGCTCCGGGCGATGACGCCCGAGCGCATCCTCGCCGCAGGCCTTGTCGCCCTCATCGCGCTCGACGCCGTGCTCGTGCTCGGGCTCGACTCGGTGCGCCCGGCGACCGAGGCGCTTCATGACGCGGTTCCACCATCGGCCTCCCTTCCCGGAGCATCCGCCCGCCCGTTGCCGGCGCTCCAGGACGCGACCTACGGAACCGCCCTGATGGGATGGCTCGACGTTCTGGCCCCCGCGATTCTCGGTCTGCTGCTTCACACCAAGGTGCGCTGGAGGCTCCTCGCGGCCGTGGCGACAACAAGCGCGGCACTCGCCTGGGGACTGCTCTTCAACGTCCGGTCCGAGATTCCGGCGACCGTGCCCGTCCTCGCTGGCCTTGCCGTTTGGCTCTGCGTCGAACGAAAAGGTCTCTACACTCGACGACCATGACGCGCCGCCGAAGTCTCCCAATCGTCCTGTTGGCCGCGACCGGAGTGGTGGCTGCAAGCTGCGCATCGGCCGCGCCGTCGATCCGTATGACGCCCGTCGCGACCGGCCTGAGCGCCCCGCTCGGAGTTGTCGCCGCGCCCGGCACGCCCCAGCTCTACATCGTGCTCCAGGGGGGCAAGGTCCGCGTCCTGAGTGGCAAGACACTCCGTTCACAGCCATTCCTCGACGTGACGTCACGCATCAGCTCAGGCGGCGAGCGGGGGCTCCTCGGCCTCGCGTTCCACCCCGGCTACGCCACCAACCGACGACTGTTTGTCAACTACACGGACAAGGCCGGTAACACCAGGATTGTCGAGTTCCGTCGATCGGCCAACCCGAACGTTGCAAACGTCAACTCGGCCCGAGTGCTGCTCACGGTCAACCAGCCGTTTGCGAACCACAACGGCGGCGATCTGAAGTTCGGCCCCGACGGCAAGCTCTACATCGCGCTCGGCGACGGCGGTTCCGGCGGTGACCCGCAGGGAAACGGCCAGCGCCTTGACACCCACCTCGGAAAGATCCTCCGCGTCGACGTGGACGGCGCGACGCCCTTCACGGCGCCTCCGGACAACCCGTTTGTCAGTCGATCCGGGGCCAAACCCGAGATCTGGCACTACGGCCTGCGCAACCCGTGGCGCTTTTCGTTTGATCGCGCCAACGGCGACATGTACATCGGCGATGTTGGGCAGGGCTCGTTCGAGGAGATTGACCGGGCTCCGAAGGGCGTAGGCGGCCGCAACTACGGGTGGAACAATCGCGAGGGTCGCCACCCGTTCGGTGGTGGGAACGCCGCAAACGGCAAAACGTTCGATCCGGTTGGCGAGTACGGCCACGCAAAGGGATGCTCGGTCACCGGTGGCTTTGTCTACCGGGGCGCCGCGGTGGCACCGCTCAAGGGGCGCTACGTCTTCGCCGACTACTGCTCAGGCCGCTTCTGGACGATCGCCGCAGGGCCACGTCCGGGCGGGCTCGTCGAGATCACCGGCAAGCTCGATCGCAAGATCGTGAACCCCACGTCCTTCGGACAGGACAACGCTGGGGAGCTCTACGTCGCCTCCGGTGGTGGCACCGTCTACCGGTTTGCGAAGCGGTAGCGGCCGCCTACCAGCCGAGCGTTCCGGGTGCTCCCTTGAAGGGGCCGATGATCTCGTCGGTGATCCACCCGCCGTAGAAGTCACCCTCCTGGGTGCGGACCCGCTCGCCGTCGACGCGGCACTCGTCCATGCGTGAGGGATAGAACGCGACGTGGCCGGTGATCGCCGCAAAGGCGGGAGTCGGCTCCGGGTAGAACCACGCCGCCCCGGTCTCGACGCGGCCGCCTGCGTGGATGCTCAGGTAGGACGCATGCCCTTTCCATTCGCACCAGCTCGTTCGATCCACCGCCTCGAGATGTTCCTCGGCGCAGTCCTCACGCGGGATGTAGAACGATGGTGGATGGCTCGTTTCGAGAACGCGGAACCCGCGGCGCGTGTCGGCGATCACGGCGCCACCAAAGATCACTTCGACGCGGCGACCTGTCGGCTCAAGCCGGGGCGGCCGGGGGTAGTCCCAGACCGACTCCTGTCCTGGTCCCACCGGATCGCGGCGTCGTCGCATGTGATGAGCGTACCCCCGACACGGGCGCCGAGGTGAGGTACCGTCCCGCCACATGAGTACCGGTTCGCGCGACGTTCGCCCATCGGAGGGCTGGGGTGTCGTCCACCTCATGTTGACGGCGCGGCGCGGCGAGGCCGGCGGCGAGGCCATCGCGACCGCGGTCGCAGACTTCGTCGCCATCGACCCGCAGCAGGTCATCGCGTTCTCGGTGCTCGGTGGCCGTGCGGACTTCGGCCTCATGGCGATCTCACCCGACCTCGACGCGCTTGATCGCTTGACGAAGGCAGTCCTTGCGGGGCCGGTGGACTGTGCCTACTCGTTTGTGTCGCTCACCGAGTCGAGCCCGTACACGAGCACCGAGGACGACGAGCGCGCGCGCCTCGAAGGCGCCGGCGAGCCCGATGTCGAGGGCGCGCTCGCCACGTGGCGAGCGCGGATCGAGCACTACCTCGACGCGCGCCTGCACCCACGGTTGCCCGATCGGGCGATGCTGGCCTTCTACCCGATGGCAAAAACCCGGACGGTCGGGGCCAACTGGTACGAGCTGACCTTTGACGAACGCAAGGCCCTGATGCAGGGCCACGCCACCGTCGGGCGCCGCTACGCGGGACGCATTCTCCAGCTCATCACCGGGGCCACCGGGCTCGACGACTGGGAGTGGGGAGTCACGCTGCTCGCTGATGACCCGGTCGCGATCAAGGCGATCGTCGAGGAGATGCGCTACGACCTCGTGAGCGCGCGCTACGGGCTCTTCGGCCCGTTCTACGTGGGCCTTGTGATGCCGATTTCCGAGGCACTCTCGAGGTCGTTGCTCTAGACCCGGCGCGGCGCCGCCGCGGCGTCGATGACGGTATCCTCGCGGCCGACTCATCGACCCGGGGATGACACATGCGCGGACTCACCTTCCAGGGCAATCAGGATGTTCGTGTCGAGGACATTCCCGAGCCAACCCTCGAGTCGCCGACCGACGCGATCGTGCGCGTCACGATGGCCGGCATCTGCGGTTCTGACCTTCACATCCTGAACGCGGGTGAGGCCTTTGGCTTCGACCCCGGCTCGCGCCTCGGGCACGAGTTCATCGGAACCGTTGAGGCCGTCGGTAACGAGGTCACGGGACTCGCCCCCAGCGACCGCGTCCTCTCCTCGGCGAGTGTGGCGTGCGGAGCATGCGTCTACTGCCGGGAAGGCAAGCAGTACTCGTGTCTGCGCTGGTCGCTTTTCGGCTGGGCCCCGCGCCTGTGGCAGCACGGCGGCGGAACGCAGGGGGGTCAGTCGGAGCTCGTGCGTGTCCCCTTGGCCTCCACAACGCTCCGGCCCATTCCGCAGTCGCTCGCGGGTCTTGATCGGCAGGCGTCGCTCCTTCCACTTGTCGACGTCATGTCAACCGGCTGGCATGGACTCCAGTCCGCTCGGGTCACGGCGGGGCAGGGCGTCGTGGTGATCGGCGACGGGGCGGTCGGGCTCTCGGCGATCCATGGCGCGAAGGCCATCGGATGCGGACCGATCATCTGCCTCGGGCACCATCCCGACCGCCTGCGCATCGCACGTGAGCTGGGCGCAACCCACGTCGTCGAGAGTCGCGACGACGAGGAAATCAAGGCGCTCGTCATGGAGGCCACCGACGGGGAGGGCGCGCACGCCGTGATCGACACGATCTCCGGTACCGGCTCGATGGCGACCGCACACGCCTGCGTGCGCGCCGGCGGAACGATCGCCTGCCTCGGTATGGACCACTTCATGGGGAAGGTCCCACAGGTCAACTGGTTCGACCAGTTCGTCCGCAACGTCACCATCTCCGGGGGCCTCGTTCCGGGGCCGCAGTACTTCTCGACGCTGCTCGGCCTCGTCGAAGCCGGCACGCTCGACCCCTCGCCGATGATCACCACCCCGCTTCCGCTCGAACAGGCCGCCGACGGCTACCGGCTGATGGCGAGCCGCGCCGACGGCGTCGTCAAGGTCGCCCTCACCGTATGAACCACGAGCGACTCGCGGCCGCAGGGCAGGGCCACCTCGCTGCCGCCGTCGAGCGGCTGAGCGGGCCGTCGCGCAAACGACTCGCCGCGCAGGTCGACGCCCTCGACCTCGATCTCGTATCCGACCTCGTCGCCCGTCTCGTCCTCGGATCCGAGCACCACGCGGTCACGGCGATCGAACCGCCTGAGGTCGTCGAGGTGCCGAATGGGCCGGACGACGATGCCCGCGACGCACGGGCGAGGGAGGCCGGTGAGGCGGCGCTCGCCGCTGGGGAGATCGCGCTCGTTCTTCTTGCCGGTGGCCAAGGAACCCGCCTCGGGTTCGACGGCCCGAAAGGCGACTTTCCATTCGCGCCGATCACCGGCCGAACACTATTTGCCCATCACGCGGCGAAGGTCGGCGCGCTCCGGACCCGCTACGGCGCGACGCTCCCGTGGTACCTGATGACCTCGCCCGACAACGATGCCGCGACCAAAGCGAGCTTTGCGCAGAACGACTGGTTCGGACTTGCGCCCGGATCGGTCGAGTTCTTCATCCAGGGGACGCTTCCGGCGGTCGACCGAGCCACCGGCGCGGTGCTCCTGGCTGCGCCGGACTCACTCGCGCTCTCACCGGATGGTCACGGCGGACTCCTGACCGCCCTCCGGGCAAATGGCGTGGTTGACGCGCTCCGGGCGGATGGTGTGCGGACAATCTTCTCCTTTCAGGTCGACAACCCGCTGGTCCGGGTGGCGCGGCCGGAACTCGTCGGCCACCACCGGCTTGCCGGCGCTGAGATGTCGAGCGTCGTCGTCCGGAAACGTCACGCTGGTGAGCGGATGGGCGTCGTGGCGCGCGACGGCGACCAGACCGTTCTTGTGGAGTACAGCGACCTGCCCGACGAGCTTGCCAGCCAGACGACCGCTGTCGGTGGGCTCGCATTCTGGGCCGGGTCGATCGCCGTTCACGCTCTCGAGCTCGACCTCGTGGAGCGGCTGACGGCTGGAGGCGGACGCCTTCCGCTCCACCGCGCGATCAAGCGGGTGCCCTACATCGACGTCGACGGCACGCTTGTCAATCCGAGCGACTCGAACGCGATCAAGTTCGAGAGCTTCCTCTTTGACGCGCTGCCCTTTGCCAGGGCGACGGTGACCGTCGAAGCCGAGCGCGCGGACGAGTTCTCGCCGATCAAGAACGCGACCGGCGACGACTCGCCAGCGACCACGCGCCGCGACCTGAATCGCCTCTACGCACGCTGGCTGGCCGCCGCCGGGGTCGCCGTTCCACACGGCGCCGATGGCGAGCCGCTTCACGACGTCGAGGTGGATCCCCGGTTCGCCCTGGATGCTCAAGAACTCGGCCAGCGCCTCCCTCCGGGCACCATCGTCGACGGTCCGAGCGTCTTCAGCGGGAGTGATCAGCCCTAATCGTCGGGAGGTTCCGCGCCGATACTTAGAGGAAGCGCCCCAACTCCGGCGCGCGATCTGACCGGAAGGCGCCGTGATTTCCCAGCAACCACGATCGGTACGCCTGGCCGCGTTTGGCCTCGGGGGTCTCGGGCTGGTGGCCTGGATTGCCTACGCGAGTTGGGTGTTGTTTGGCGCCCACCCCGCGGTCTCCCTGGGCGTGTCGTCCGGAGCCATTCTCTATTGCGCGATCGTCCTCACCGCGACCCTGGGGTGCTTTGGCAGGGCGGCGCTCGCGCGACGTGAGCGAACAGCATGGCTCCTGATGGGGCTCGCCATTTGCGCATGGGCGACCGGACAACTGGTGTGTTGGTTTGCCACCGACGGCGAGGGTGGCGCAGGCGCAGCTCGTTTCACGACACCATTCCTTGTCGCCTTTTCGCTGCTCGCCATGGCCGCGACGATCGCGCTCATGCGCGACCGGTTGATGCGCTTTCGTCCGCAGGCATTCCTCGACGGCGTGATCGCTGCCCTCTGGTTTGCGATGGCCGCAGCCATGTTCCTCGCGCCGTCGCTCGCCGCGACCCGCACGCCGACGGGTGATCTGGTCGCGTCCGCCACGCCGGCGATCGCCGACGCCGTCCTGTTCGGGCTCGTCGCTGGCGTCGTGTCGTTTCTCGGTCTTCGGCCGGGGCGCTCATGGCTCCTCGCGACGCTGGCGGTTGGCGCGATCCTCCTGGGCGACGTCCTCTCCTTGCAGGCGATGGCAGACGGAACCCTCAAACCCGGGGCCTCGCCGCTCGACATACTGAGCCTCGGCGGGGTGCTCCTTCTCGCCCTGGCCGGGTGGGTTGAGCCTCCCGACAGAACGCCCTCCCTCGTACCGAGCGCGGCCCGATCGCTTGTGATTCCCGCGCTTCTGGGCCTGAGCGCCGTGACCGTCCTTGCGGTCGGCAACGTCAAGACGATCCCGTCGCTTGTCACCGCGCTCACCGTTGCGACCCTTGCCGCGGTCGTCCTGCGCATCCTTGACGCGTTCATCGAAAACCGTCGTGTGAATCGTGAGCTTCGCACCGCGGCGGCGCTCGCCTCGACCGATCACCTGACCGGCCTTGCCAACCACCGAAGTTTCCACGACACCCTGCGGGCGGAGGTGAAGCGGGTTCACCGGCTTGGACGCCCGCTCAGCCTTGTCGTCCTCGATTTGGACTTCTTCAAGCGCGTGAACGACCGTTTCGGCCATCAAGTCGGCGACGGGCTCCTCCAGGAGGTCTCAGAGCGCCTCGGACGCCAGATGCGAGAGGGCGACGCCCTCGCGCGGGTCGGTGGGGAGGAATTCGCATGGATTCTTCCCGAGACCGATGGGGCGACCGCGTGGCGGGTCGCTGAACGGGCCCGCGAGGCGATTTCCGCGCGCCCGTTTCCGACCGTCGGCAGGGTGACGATCTCTGCGGGGGTCTGCGATCTCCAGGAGGCCTCGACTGCCGCGGAGCTCTTCCGGATGGCCGACGCGGCCCTCTACCGGGCAAAAGACCTCGGGCGCAACGTGGTCTTTCGGCACACCGCCGAGATGGCCGACATCATGCACGGCGACCGCGAAGGGGATCGCAACGAGTACTCCCCAGCGCATGAGGCCGTTCGCACGCTCGCCCGGGCAGTCGATGGGCGAGACCCGGTCGCGCGTCACCACGCCCCCAGGGTTGCGTCGCTTGCGGTCGACATCGCGCTCGCGCTCGGGTGGGCCCCGGCCCGAGCGGCGCTGCTCCATGAAGCGGCCCTCCTTCACGACATCGGCAAGATCGGCGTTCCGGATCGTCTCCTCCTAAAGCCTCGCCCACTGACCTCAGACGAGTTCTCGAAGATGCGGTCGCACGCCTCCCTTGGGGGCGACATCGTCCGCGGAGTGCTCACGCCCGAGCAGGCCGCGTGGGTGCGCTACCACCACGAGCACTGGGACGGGACCGGCTACCCCGATGGCCTCCGCCGCCACCAGATCCCCGACGGCGCGCTGATCCTCGCTGTGGCGGACACCTGGGACGTGATCACGAGCGGCCGGACCTACCGTGAACCGTGGAGCGCCGTCGAGGCAATCGCCGAACTCCGCCGCGGCGCCGACGGCCAGTGGAGCCAGCCGGTTGTCGATGTCCTCATCGGCCTCGTGGAAACAGCTGCGCTTAGCGGCCCGATGCCCGAGATCGGCGCGTTTTCCACCCAGGCACACGCCGAGGCATTGCAGCCGAGCGAAGACTGACAACCGGGCAACGCGGTTCAAGGTTCGAGCGGGTAACGCCGGCTATCCGAGACGCCGTCGGAGTGCCGCGAGGGCGATCGTTACTTCCCTCTCGAACCACGCCTCGAACCGTCGCGTCGTGTCCTCGGCGCCGTCGTGGTGATTCATCACGAACGGCTCAGCGACTGTGACGTCGAGGTCGACAACCATGCGATGGCCGTCTTCGTCCTGAGTTCGCTCGTAGACCGCGATCGACACCGCGCAGAGCCCACGGAAGACCGGGCCAATTCCGTGGATCGTCACAATCAGTTCGAGCTGGCGTTCCGCACGTTCGACACGGAGACTCGACCATTGGTCGTACGCGTCCAGTGCCGCGAAATGCTCGTGCGCTCGCGCGATTTGGATCTTCTGATACCGGTTGTACTTTGCGCGAGATGGTTCGCGACGAGAGCTGTCCGTCCCGATCCGAAAGGCGCCGGCGGCTGCAGCTTGGAGACGCTTCTCGAAGTGCCCGAGCGATTGATCGACGCTCGCATGAATCTGGTCAGCGAGTTCGAAGACGGCGGCGACGCGGTCGAGGTCTTGATGTGCATGGTCGCCAAACGACCCGATGACCTGGTCAGTAAGCGCTGCCTCTCGTCCGATCGCGTCAGCAATCCCAATCGCCTGGCGAAGGCGTCGCCGTTCGACTTCCGCAATCAGGTCAACGAGGCCGACAAGATCACCGGCGTCTGCTTGCTCCAGTCTGGAAATGTAGCGGTCTCGATTGTTGCGATCGACGACCAACGGGAACAGGCCGGCCTTGATGAGGACGAAGCTCGCGAGGCAGCGGGCGACACGCCCGTTACCGTCCTGAAATGGATGGATCTGAGCAAACCGGTGATGAAGCCACGCGGCCTCGATCTCCGGCGGGACGCCCATGGAAATATGCTCGATGTGAAGACCGACGAGCCGGTCCATTTCGGCCGCGGTCTGCTCCGGCGGGCAGTACTCGTGGACGCGACCGTCAGGGCGCTTGGGATTGTTCGGCTGCGTTTTCCAGTCGCCGCGCAGGAGTGGGACGTCGACGAGCCGACCCAAGTGATCCATCGCCGTCGTTGTCACCTGATGTCTGGTGAGGAGGGCGTGGAGTTCCTTTACGAACGACGTTGATAGCGCTCGATTCTCCGAGATCACGTCGAAGACGAGATCAAGCGCCCCTACTTGGTCTTGTAGAAGGGAAAACGTTCGAGCATCAGGAGCACCTTCTGAATGGGGCAGCGACGATGCATCGAAGCCGACCTCGATGAGCGTATTTGTCATCCCCCTGTCGAGGACGTAGAGCCCCTCGATTAAACCGGTTTCGATGGCCCACTCACGAGCGAGTCGGACGTTGAACTCATCGAGAGCCGACTGATCGAGTTCCCCACGGGTCTCGCGCCAGATCGATTCGAGCGAGGCGACCTCTGGACACGAGAGATCCTCCCAGCCGAGAGGGAGATCCTCGACGGGGGCCCATTTTAACGCTGCGCCGGTCACTCCTTGATCCTACTCGGGTGACCTGCGGAGAGACTTGCTGGCTGGGTTAGGCGCCAAGGCTTCGACCGTGAGGCGCGGACCGCCGACAGGCCAGGGGCGTCGACCCTACGGGCGGAACTCCGGAGGGAGGGCGAACACCACGCCCTCGTCGCTTGGGATCTCGTGCCCACCGCGGGCGTAGCCGCGCGACTGAAGGGCCTCGGCGACCTCTTGAACAAGGAGCTCGGGGGCCGAGGCGCCAGCCGTCAACGCGACACGCTGCTTTCCCTCAAGCCAGTCGAGATCGAGTTCACCGGCGTGGTCGATGAGGTAGGCCTCGATGCCCCTCGCCTTCGCGACATCCACAAGGCGCTGGGAGTTCGAGGAGTTCACCGAACCGACGACGATCACGAGGTCCGCCCCACGTTCGACAACATCTTTCACCGCGTCCTGGCGGTTCTGGGTTGCGTAACAGATGTCGCTCGAGCCCGGCATCGTGAGTGCCGGAAAGCGTCTCCGGAGCACGCCGACGATTGCCTCGGTGTCGTCGAGGGAGAGCGTCGTCTGCGTGGTCAGTGCGACGTTTGACGGATCGTCGACCTCGACGACTTCGGCCTGGGCGATATCTTCGACGACGATGACGCGCTCCGGCGCCTCGCCGCGCGTGCCGACGACCTCATCGTGGTTGGCGTGGCCGACAAGAAACACGGTCGCACCCTTGCTTGCAAAGCGGCGAACCTCGGCGTGGACCTTGCTGACGAGCGGGCACGTCGCGTCGATCACCCGAAGCGACCGGTCCTCACACTCTTGGTAGACCTCAGGTGCGGATCCGTGCGCAGAGAGGATCATCAGGCTGCCCTCGGGCGCTTCGGCGATGGTTTCGACAAAGACCGCGCCCATCTCGGCGAGCCGGCGAACGACGTGCTGGTTGTGGACGATCTCGCCCCGAACGTAAACGGGTGCGCCGTGCTCGACGAGCGCTCGTTCGACGGTCTCGATGGCTCGGTCAACGCCTGCGCAGTACCCGCGCGGCGCAACCAGCTCGAGGGCACTCACTGACGACCCCATGCCCGGTAGCGTACTCCACGATGCCCGCTTGGCTGACCGAGACCGGTGACGGACCGCCGGTGCTGCTCCTGCACGGCTGGACCGGGTTCCGGCGCGTATGGGGAGATCTCCCCGCGCAGCTCGAAACCGCTGGGATGCGGGTTCTTGCGATCGATCTGCCCGGTTGGGGTGCGCACCCTTTGCCCGGCGGGATGCGTCACGACGCGTTCGGCTACGCCGACGCGCTCGAAGGCTTCATTGCGGAGCGCGGACCGCTCTCGATCGTCGGGCACTCACTTGGCGGGCAGGTCGGTCTCGTTCTCACGGCCCGTCATCCTGAGCTTGTCAGACGTCTTGTGGTGATCTGCACCCCGGTCGTTCCTGCCCCCCGCGGGTTTGTCCGACCAAACTCACTCGTCAAGATCGTCGGCCTCCCCGGTATCGGTGGGCTGCTGTCCTATCTCGCGCTCGCGGTCATGGCTCGCCGGCCGTCGCGCATCACCACGGCCTATCGGCGTTCGGTCTTCGATGTCGATCGACTGGCAGGCGACCCACGCTTCACCCAGCTCGCCGAGGATCTCGGAGCCCACCTCCGGGCGACGCCGACGCGAGTCGTCGCCGAGTCCCTTCGCCGGATTGCGCGGATGGACCTTCGCCCAATCCTCGGAGAAATCCACCAGCCGACCCTCTCGATCGTTGGCGAGCGTGACTGGTCGGTCAACCCCGCGAACTCGGCGACAATCGCCGGCGGTGTGCGAAACGGGACGCTCCTGAGGGTCCCCGAGGTCGCCCACGTCGCATTTCTCGAACGACCTGAGATCGTCCTGCCCGCAATCGTGGAGTTCCTCCGATGACAGAGACCAGGGATCTGCTCGCCGTCGCCCTGACGGCCGCGGAGCGAGCGGGGGTGATCCTCCTGGAGCGCTTCGGCCGACCCGCTTCCGGTGTCGATACGAAAAGTTCACCCGCCGACCTGGTGAGCGACGCCGACCGCGACGTCGAAGCGGCGATCCTCGCCACGATCCGCGACGCGCGCCCGAACGACGGAATCCTCGCCGAGGAGGGCGGCCGCTCGGACGGGGCTGAGTATCGCTGGGTCGTTGATCCGCTGGACGGTACCGTGAACTTCCTTTTCGGTGTCCCGCACTGGTGCGTGAGCATCGCCTGCGAGGACCATGTCGGCGCGCTCGTCGGTGTCGTCCACGACCCGTCACGGGGTGAGACGTTTTGCGCGGTGCGTGGCGTTGGCGCGACGTTGAACGATCGCCCGCTTCGGCTCGAACAATCCGATGACCTTGGCGCCGCGCTCATCGCGACGGGCTTCTCCTACGACCCGCGTGAGCGTGAGCGCCAGGGCGCGACGATCGCGCGGCTCTTTCCGATGCTCCGCGACATCCGCCGCTTCGGGGCGGCGGCCCTCGACCTGGCGTGGGTTGGCGCCGGCCGGGTGGATGCCTTCTTCGAAAGCGACCTCGCCCCGTGGGACCTCGCGGCCGGTGCGTTGGTCGCTGCGGAGGCTGGCGCGGAGATCATCCAAATTCCAGCCGGACCGGACGGTCACACGGGACTCATCGTCAGCCGGCCCGGCCTCTCTGTACCCCTCGCGGCGTTCCTTGCTGAGGCTGGTGCGTCTTAGTCGGGTTGTCCGGTCTCGAGCGGATCCAGCAGGCGTAGGCCGGAAAACCGCGCGAAGCCGCGGTCGTGGCTGCAGAGGGTCAAGCCATGCTCGATTGCCAGCGCCGCAAGCTGGACGTCGGGAACATCTTGGCTCCCGAGGCCCGGCGTCGCCATCAGTTCCATCGCGATACGCGGGTGAGCGTCCCCGGTCTCGATCATCCGCACGGCTGACTGCCGCCGATACGCGTCGGCGACTGCCCACGCGTCCACAACCCGAACGGCCAGGTCCCCGAGCATTCTTCGACTTGAGACCAGGCGAGTCAACGAGTACAGCGTCGGCCAGCAGAGGCCGACGAATGAGTCCTCATCCGCAAAGCGGGCCTCGAGCCAGCGCCTGGCCGGTTCATGCTCGGGAGATCCGGGGAGTGCCGCATAGACCAGAAGGTTTGTGTCGACCAGGATGCTCAGTAGAGACCCGATGAGCGGTCTTTGTCGTCGTCGAGTTCGGTCACGACCGCCGAGACGTCACTGATGTCAACCAGCAGCTCGCCTGGCAGCAATGGTAACGGTGGCGGAGTACCAGTGTTCGTTCGAACCGCGCGACGCAGCAAGCGGTTCAGAGTCTCCCGAAATGTCTCGCCCGCACGTTTGCGCTCGGCCTCAAGAAGAGCCGCAACATCGTCGTCAATCGAAACAGTGGTGCGCATGATACGTAAGGTACCGCATCACTGATGTGGTTGTGGGTCGCGGCGTTCGGCCGCGGCTCGACGCGCTCCCAGTTGCCCTACCGCTCCCGGTCAAGCAGTTCGATGATGCCGTTGGCTCGGTATGCCTTCGAACGGCCGCGGGCGGGCATCTCCGTGAGGATCTTCAGATCCTGCAACGTCGCGATCGACGCGCGCGCCGTTGCGAGTGAGATGCCGAGTTCGCGCTGCACGAACGAGGTCGACACGACCGGCGTCGCAAAGAGCAGGTCGATCAGCTTGGGGACGGCCTTCGGCACGCCCCGACGGTCCATCGAGGTGTCGTACTTCCCGTGAAGGGCGGCGACATCGTTCACCAGATCGGCGATCTTCTCGGCCTGCGCCATCACGCCGTCGAGGAAGAAGCGGATCCAACCGGCCCAGTCGCTGTGGGCGCAAACCTCCATCAGCCGGTGCTCATACTCCTCGCGGCGCGTCGCCAAGAAGGGGGAGATCGAAAGGAGTGGATGCGGAAGCACCCCGCGCCAGTTCAGCACGAGCGGCACGGCGAGGCGCGACAGGCGACCGTTCCCGTCGTCGAATGGGCGGATCGCCTCGATCTGGAAATGGATTACCGCAGCCTGGATGAGCGCAGGGAGGTTGTTGTCCTGAACGAAGCGGTCCAGGTCGTCGAGCAGCGTCGTCATCTCCGGAACCGGAGGCGGGACGAAGACCGCCTCGTGACCGGAGGAGCCCCCGACCCACGTCTGGTCGTTTCGAGGGCGGCCCGCGCTGCCCTCGTGGTCGGCCGAGCCGGCGAGGAGGCGTTCGTGCAGCTCGCCGAGGAGTCGGCGCGAGAGGCTCATCGTTGCGAGGCGCTGCGTCCCGAGGCGGTAAGCGGCGACATAGTTCGCAACTTCGAGCGCGCCGATCGAGCGTTCCGCGCTCGGGATCTCCGCCTCGACCGATGCCAGGTCGACCGTCGTCGCCGACATGTCGGACATCCGGACGCTTGCGAGTGCCTCCCGGCGAAGCACGATATCGCTCACGATCCCCGCCAACGGATGATTCGCGGCAAGGCCGCTCAGCATCCCCAACCGGTAGGTCGCCCGGTCGAGCTGACGAAGCACGTCGAGGCCGAGGTTCAGATCTCGGGGGGCGGGCAGCGGCACAAACGCGGCATACCCCTCCGGTGTCGGAACGGCGTAGCCCCAAGGCTTCGCGGTGGACGTTTCGGTGGGGAGGTGCGCGCTCGTCGTCATGGAGGGCCACGATAGGACGAAACCCGAAAAGCACGGCATCGATCGGTGCGCCCGAAACGCCCGATTCGCTCAAATCAATATTTCGGCGCCCGCAGCCAAACGGGAGCCCGCCGGCTGGTCTCAGGTGTTGACGACGTCCACCGGTGTTCCCGCGCCGACCTTGCTGGAGATCTGTGCGACGGAACTTTGGCTCAGGCGAACGCACCCGTGGCTGACGGCCTTGCCGAGCACGCTCGAGTCGGGCCAGCCGTGGATCGCGACCTCGCCCTTGCCCCCGGCGAAGGTTTTGAGCACGGTGCTGTTTGCCGTCAGTACGAGGATCTTCGGACCGAGTGGGCTCCCAGGGGCCGGGAACACGTCCCGAATGGCCCACTTGCCGAGGGGCGTCGGCGTGCCACCGGTCCCGACGGCGGCGCCGAAGGACTTCACGACTTTCCCGCCCCTAAGGAGCTCGACTTTGCGGCTTTTGACACGGACACGAACGCGGTAGCGCGTGGTCTCGAGGAGCACCGCCTCGCGTGGCACCCACGCCCGCCGCCCGTTCGGACGCCCAGGAAGCTGGACCTGCACCCAGGCGATCTTGCCTTCGTCGTCGAGCTTCGTGCCGGTCACCATGAGCAGGTTCGGTCCACGCGAGAACGCGGTGTAGTGGACGAGCTGGACGGCCTTCGCACTCGACGCGTTGGGAGCCTTTCGAGCCGCCACCGGATAGAGAACCTCCGCCGTCTGCGTCTTCGTGGGAGCCGGCGCGCCGACCGCCCCTGAGGCCGCACCGAGCGTCACGAGCGATCCCATCAGAATCGCGAAACCGCGGCGGCTACGGGGACGAACAGAGACATCTGCTACCGGCATTGGGCGCTCCCGCGTCAAGTTTGGCCTCGTGCACGGCTGGCTCCGGGCCCTCGTCGAACTTGGTAAAACGGTAGCGGATCGGGGGCGACGCGGGCTGAGGGGGGTCCGGTCCACCCGCGTTCTCCCCTCATGCTGACGATGGCGGGGTGACCCGTATCGTGGCGCTGAAGCCGACCGGCGCGGAGGCCCGACTCACCACGAGGACGCAGTTCGCGGCTCCCGGTCCCGGAATGCGAAAGGAGATCGGGCGCTTGATCTGGCCGGCCTTCCCGCCGAGGGCCTTGCCCGCGCAGCGGATGTCGGCGCGCGCGGACGCGCGTTGGTTCCTTCCGGCCAGGCGAATCCCGACGACGATGCCGTTGCCCGGGCCCGGGACGGTGAACGGAAGCAACCTGCGATGCCCAGGGGCCAGCAGACCACGCGTTCGCACCTCCATCGACCTCCGCGCAGGGGAGGCTGATCCGGCGGGTCCGGCAGCGGGCGCGCCGCCCGTCGCCGGTTGGGGTGAGACGGCAGGCGTTCCCGCGGGCCCGGGCGTAGGCGGTGTGGGAGCGGCGCCCGCCAGGTCGGTGCGGAGCGCCGCGAGGATCTCGGGCCCCGGGATCCCGACTTGCATCCGCCACCGGCGGTTCGAACCGTTCAGAACGGCGAAGTCCTCGGCGTAGATCTCGGCGATCGATCGATCCCAGCCGAGCGAATAGTCACGGGCAACCTGGCCCGCCTGCAATAGGCCGTCCACACCGCGCGTGCGCCACCATGCCGGCATCCCGCTGCCCAAGGCCGTGAAACTCGTTCGGCGCGATCGCTCGATGTGATGGCCGTACTCGTGGGTGAGCACGTCCGGGCCGAGGCCACCGGTCGGCACGAAGATCGTGGAGGATCCGCGCGATGTCGCCTGGTAGCACCCCGCCGCATCGGTCCCGCAGGTCGCCGCGACCAAGGCCGGGCTGAGGACGCGGATCGTGACGGTGCTGACTTCGCGCCCGTGGGTTAGCGCGTTGACGGTTTGGTTGAGCTGGAGCGCCGAGGCCGCATCGGGTGCGTCGAAGTGGACCACCCGGCCTTGCCCATCGCGAAGGTCGAACGGCTGGGCCCCCGCGGACCCCACTGCGAAGGTGACAGAGCCAAGGCAGATGCTTGCGAGGAAACGTCGTCGAGGGCGCAATGGTGTTGACTTCCCAGCTCGGGGACCGGACCTGCCACATCGTTTGGGAGGTCGCGCTTTGCGTCCAGGGCCCCACCCGACTTCTGACAGCTTCCGCACATCCCCAACACGACCGGGCCGCTGTGCTGTCCGCCGCGCCGACGTTCGCGCGACGGACCGCTCGGGCAGGAACTACGAGTGGGCACTCTCCGCGTAGAGGCGGCGGAGCACCGTCGGGAGGATTCCCCCGTTGTGGAGGTACTTCAGCTCGGTCGGGCCGTCAATCCGCGCAAGCGCTTGGAACGTCCGCTCGCTGCCGTCCTCGTTGACCGCGCGGATGGTCAGCGTCTGGCGCGGCTCGATGGTGTCGAGGCCTTCGATGTGGAAAGTCTCTCGGCCAGTGAGCCCCAGGGACGCGTGGCTCTCCCCTTCGAGGAACTGCAGCGGTAGTACGCCCATCCCGACGAGGTTGCCGCGATGGATGCGCTCAAAGGACTCCGCGATCACGGCGCGCACACCGAGGAGCAGCGTGCCCTTCGCCGCCCAGTCACGGCTCGATCCCGTGCCGTATTCCTTTCCGGCGAGGATCATGAGGGGCGTTCCCTCCTCCTGGTAGCGCATCGCCGCGTCGTAGACGGCAATCTCGTCGCCGGTCGGAAGGTGGACGGTCCAGTTGCCCTCCTTGCCGCCCGCGAGCTGGTTACGCAGGCGGATGTTCGCGAACGTACCGCGCATCATCACCTCATGGTTGCCGCGACGCGATCCGTAGCTGTTGAAGTCACGGACGTCGACACCATGTTCGACGAGGAAGCGGCCCGCGGGTGAGGCCGTCGCAATGCTCCCGGCGGGGGAGATGTGATCGGTCGTGACCGAGTCGGCGAGCACGAGCAGCGCCCGCGCGCCGTGGATGTCCTTCACCCCTTGCGGCTCGGGCGAGAGCCCATCGAAGAAGGGTGGGTTCTGCACGTAGGTGGACGCTCCGTCCCACTCGTAGGTCTTCCCGTCGGGGATCCTGATCGCCCGCCAGTGCTCGTCGCCGTCGAAGACGCTCGCGTAGGCGCTCGCGAAGACCTCTGACGTGACCGCGCTCTTGAGGGCTGCTTCGACCTCGTCGGCGGTCGGCCAGATCTCCGACAGGAAGACGGGCGCGCCATCCGACCCGGTCCCGAGGGGCTCCGAGGTGAGGTCGATGTCGACCCGCCCCGCGAGGGCGTATGCCACCACGAGCGGCGGCGATGCCAGGTAAGCCGCACGGATCTGCGGGTGCACCCGGCCCTCGAAGTTGCGGTTGCCCGAGAGCACCGCCGCGGCCACGAGGCCGTTGTCTTCGATTGCGGTCGCGATTTCCTCAGCAAGCGGTCCGGAGTTCCCGATGCAGGTCGTGCAGCCGAAGCCGACCAGATTGAAGCGAAGCGCGTCGAGGGATTCGGTCAGGCCGGCCTTGTCGAGATACTGCGTGACGGCCCGACTTCCGGGGGCAAAGCTTGTCTTCACCCACGGAGGCGTCGTCAGGCCACGGGCGATGGCCTTCTTGGCGAGGAGCGCGGCGCCGACGATCACACCCGGGTTTGACGTGTTGGTGCAACTCGTGATCGCGGCGATTCCGACCGACGCGGTTCCGAATGGGAAGCTCGTGCCGTCTATGTCGACATCGACGGTTGGGTAATGCGGCCCGGCGCCGTTCTGGGTCAGCCCCTCGGGGTAGCTCTCGCGGAAGCCCGAGGCGACGTTTCCGAGGGCAACACGGTCCTGCGGGCGGCGCGGCCCGGCAAGGCTCGGCTCGACATCGCCGAGATCGAGCGTCACGATCTCGTCGAACTCTGGATCGGGGTCTGAATCAGTTCGGAAGAGGCCCTGAGTCTTGGCGTACGCCTCGGCCAGTGCGACGACCTCGGCGGGCCGGCTCGTGAGCTTCAGGTACCGGATCGTCTCGTCGTCGATCGGGAACATTCCGCCTGTGGCGCCGTATTCCGGGGCCATGTTGGCGATCGTCGCGCGGTCGGCGAGCGGCAGCCCGGAGAGGCCTGGGCCGAAGAACTCGACAAACTTGCCGACAACACCCTGCGCGCGGAGCATCTCGGTGACGGTCAAGACGAGGTCGGTTGCCGTTGCGCCGGCCGGGAGGCGGCCTGAAAGGCGCATCCCGACGATGACCGGCGCCGGCTGCGGGAGTGCCTGGCCAAGGAGCACGGCCTCGGCCTCGATGCCACCAACGCCGAAGCCGAGGACGCCGAGCCCGTTGATCATGGTCGTGTGCGAGTCGGTGCCGACGAGGGTGTCGGGGAATGCGGTCAGCTCGCCGTTGAACTCACGCGCCTGGATGAGCGGTGAGAGGTACTCAAGGTTGACCTGGTGGACGATCCCGGTCCCCGGCGGAACGGCACGGAAGTTGTCGAAGGCCTGCTGCGCCCACCGAAGGAGCTGGTAGCGCTCGCCGTTTCGCTCGTATTCACGGGCGACGTTTGCCTCGTAGGCCTGCGGCGATCCGGAGAGGTCGACCTGTACCGAGTGGTCGATGACGAGATCGGCAGGGACCAAGGGGTTGATCTTCGACGGGTCGCCACCGAGGGTCTTCATGGCCTCACGCATCGCGGCGAGGTCGACCACGCAGGGGACGCCGGTGAAGTCCTGAAGGACGACACGGGCCGGCATGAAGGGCACCTCGAAGTTACTGCCGGAGCGAGGCGTCCAGGCGGCAAGCGCGCGGACGTCGTCTTCGGTGACGAACTCGGACCCCGCATTTCGCAACACGTTCTCGAGGAGCACGCGGACCGTGAACGGGAGGCGCGCGGTGTCGTCGACGAGCGCGCTCAGGCGGTAGATGGCGTGCGAGCGACCAGCGACATCGAGGGTGTCGCGGGCGCCGAACGGGTCGCGAATGCTGCTCACAGGCGGCTCCTCCGTCAACGAATTGTGTGGCCCGCCAGATTACCTCAGCCGTGTGCTTCGAATCAAAATGCGGTGCGCCCCCGGGGCCGAAGCCGTCGGGGGCGCACGATGCACGTCCTGCGGAGAGGACGTGCGGGGACTACGCGACCGGCTTTACGAGCTTGGCCCGGACCAGCAGGCTGACGCGCGGAGCGCTCGTCACGTTGCCGTCAAGGTCGACCGCTCGGAGGTTCAGTCGGTACACCACCGGCTTCAGGGCAGCCTTGCCCTTCGGCACGCACGAGGCGGGAATGCCGAACGTTAGGATCCCCGCACCCTGGTTTGCGAGGCGTTCAGTCGCCCCACAGCGGACGCCGTTTCGCAGGAACGAGACCCGGAGGTTCACCGATTCGCTGGCGTTGACGCTCAGCTTGACCGGCTTGCCGCGACGAATCGCGAGGCTGGTGTCGCTCACCGCAACCACCGCTGTCGAGAGGCGAGCCACCGTGCCGCGGGAGACCTGCCCACCATCGATAGTCCAGACCACCGCGCTACGGCCCGTACCGTCGACCTCGATCTCGGTTGGGTTCGGTGACGAAACCGTGCCGGGAACCCGCTGCGCGTTCGAGTTCGCACGCACGATGGCCTTGGCGCCGAGATCCCCGATCCAAATCCCGTTGCCGGCGTCGACCGCGATCGGGCCGGGCTGAATCAACCCGGTCAGGCTCGTCGCCTCTACGGCTTGGTTGCTGTTCGGGAACGCGCGCCAGACCTTGCCGCCGGTCGGCTGCGTGAACCAGACCACGCTGTTTCGATCGGCCGCGAGGCCACCCGGAAGCGTGGTGCCACCCCAGACAACGTCACCGACGTTCATGGTGTCGTTTGCCCCTGGTGTGAGGCGCACGATCCGCGGCGACGAGGCCGACGTCGCGATCGCGGTGCCGTTGGCAAGCCCCACGATCATGTCGGGCGCAAAGCCGCGAAGACCGTCCGGCGTGTACTCCTTGATCGTTGCGACATCACCGCTGAGGGTGATCCGGCCGATCGTGTCGACGCTCGGCTCGGTGAACCAGATGACACTCGACGACTGGCCCGGGGTGACGAGCTGCTGGCCGGCCGAGATGTGGCGGGCCGCACCCTTCAGGCTACCGTCGCGTGAGTACGAGCCATCCGCGCGGCGGCGTGCGATCGCCTTCGCGCCGTCGAGCGCAATCCAGAGGTTCGCTCCGTCAAAGGTGGTGTCGATCGGACGGTCCCCGAGACGGACCCCTGAGGCGTCTTCTGCAACGAGCGTCGGCGTACCGTCGCTCAGTGCCTTCATTTGGGCGACGCCTGGGCCGAGGGAGTTGACAAACCAGGCCGACCCACCACCCAGCGAGAGCCCTGACGGAAGCCCACCGTTCTTCAGCGCAGGAGCCGTTGTCTTCAGGGTGAGGGTGTTCAGGCCCACCGCCGTCGTGGCGGCGACCGCGGCTCCGATTGTCGCGAGCACAGCCCCCCGTGCAAGCGCGCTGCGCCGGTTGGCGCCACTTCTGATGCGGTGTTGCATCACTACCCCTCCAGTCGATTGGCGGTGCCCACCTCGGCGGACACCTTTCAAGCGTTCGGCTGGCGTTTCGCGAAATTCAGACCGAACCCTGCCGGCATTTCACGTTGCCGCCCGCTGCGGCCGGATCTGAGGTCAACGTTTCAGGACGTCTGCAACGGGATTCGTCTGCGATCCCAAAGTGGTACCATTGTGGGATGAGTCGACAGGTCGCCGTTCGATTGCCTGACGACCTCGTCGCCTTTATGGACGACTTGGTTGCGCAAGGATCCGAGAAGAGCCGCGCCACGGTGATGACGCGGGCCCTTGAACGCGAGCGTCGGCGCGCAGTGGGGGCGCGTGACGTGGAGATTCTCTCTCGGATCGGCAAGGACGACGACGATGACGATATGGAGCGCCTCGCGGAGTACGCGGCTCGCCTCCCCATCGATCTCCCCTAATGCGCCCGATTCACCGGGCTGAGCTCGACAGGATGCGACCGGTTCTTGTCCTGACGCGTGAAGTCGTGCGTCCCCATCTCACTCGTCTCACTGTCGCCACGATTACGACGAAGGTTCGCGGGCTCTCCACCGAGGTGCCCGTCGGCGTCGCGAACGGCCTCGACATGGACTCGGTCGTGAGTTGCGACAACATCGTGACCATCCCAGTTGGTGATCTCGGTCAACAGATCGGGGTTCTTCTGCAGTCTCAAGAAGACGAACTGGCCGACGCGATTCGAGCCGCGTTCGACCTCGACGGTTGAATGCCAGCTCATCGAGCGGCCAACCAGTAGCCCGTGTCTGGCACCACGTCCGTGCAGCGCAGTCAGACACCCACCTGGTGCCTGACGCTGCCCGAAAGCACCTCGCAATCGTGGGCTACCCGTCGGTGAGGCGCTTGTACTTGAAGCGCTTCGGACGGCTCGCCTCGTCGCCGAGCGTGCGCTTGCGGTGGGCCTCGTACTCGGCGTAGTTCCCCTCGAACCAGACCACGCGGCCGTCACCTTCGAACGAGAGCACGTGCGTCGCGATGCGGTCAAGGAACCACCGATCGTGGCTGATCACAACAGCGCAACCCGAGAAGTTGAGGAGCCCGTCCTCAAGCGCCCTCAGCGTGTCGACGTCGAGATCGTTCGACGGCTCGTCGAGCAGGAGCAGGTTGCCTCCGGAGGCGAGGAGCTTGGCCATGTGGACGCGGTTTCGCTCCCCACCGGAGAGATCGCCGACGCGCTTTTGCTGATCGCCACCCCGGAAGTTGAACGAGGCGACGTAGGCCCGCGTCTGCACCTCCTGGTCGCGCCCGAGAATGATCGTGTCGTTTCCGCCGGAGATCTCCTCCCAGACATTCTTGGCCGGGTCGAGGTCCTCGCGGCTCTGATCGACGTAGGCGAGCTGCACCGTCTCGCCGAGGCGGAGTGTCCCCGAGTCGGGCGTCTCCTGGCCGGCGATCATACGAAACAGGGTCGTTTTGCCGGCCCCGTTCGGGCCGATCACGCCGACGATGCCGCCTTTCGGAAGCGAGAAGGAGAGATCCTCGACGAGGATGCGGTCGCCGTATCCCTTGCCGAGCCCTTCTGCCTCGACGACGATATCGCCCAGGCGTGGCGCGTCCGGGATCCTGATCTCGACCCGACCGAGGGTCGCCTTCTGCTCTTCGGCGAGGAGGTCGTTGTAGGCGTTCACGCGAGCCTTGCTCTTGGCGTGGCGGGCTTTGGGCGCCATACGGACCCATTCGAGCTCGCGCTGAAGCGTGCGTTGGCGGGCCGAGGTCTGCTTCTCCTCGACCGCCATTCGTTGCGTCTTCTGCTCAAGCCACGACGAGTAGTTGCCCTTCCACGGAATGCCCTGACCTCGGTCGAGCTCGAGGATCCAGCCGGCGACGTTGTCGAGGAAGTAGCGATCGTGGGTCACGGCGACCACCGTGCCGGTGTACTCGTCGAGGAAGCGCTCGAGCCAGGCGACCGACTCGGCGTCGAGGTGGTTGGTCGGCTCATCCAGAAGCAGCAGGTCCGGATGGGAGAGAAGCAGCTGGCACAGCGCGACGCGACGCCGTTCGCCTCCCGAGAGCGTCGCGATGTTGGCATCCGAGGGCGGGACGTTCAATGCGTCCATCGCAACGTCGATTCGCCGGTCAAGATCCCATGCATCGGCGCTGTCGATGGCATCCTGGACGGTCTGCATCTCGTCGAGGACGGTCTGCATCTCGTCGTCACCCAGGCCTTCGCCGAGTTTGGTCGAGAGGTCGTTGAAGCGGGTGAGCAGTGCGCGCGTGTCGGCGACGCCGACGTCGATGTTGCCGCGGACGTCGAGGGTTTCGTCGAGCTGGGGCTCCTGGAGGAGGATGCCGACCCGGGTGCCTGGCGCGGGCGCCGCGTGCCCTGAGGACGGTTGATCGAGCCCCGCCATGATCTTCAGGAGCGTGCTCTTGCCGGCGCCGTTTGCCCCGAGGACGCCGATCTTGGCGCCCGGCATGAAGGACAGCGAGATGTCCTTGATCACGACCTTGTCGGGCCCGTAGGCCTTCGTCATCTTGTAGGTCGAGTAGATGTACTGCTGCTCCGACACGCGCGGTGCTCCGGTCGTCGAGGGTGGTTCGGCGGGCGTGAGGGTATCCGACGGGTTGCCGCCCGCGTGAGGCGATCCCCGGTATCTTGGAACGGTAACCATCGCGGACTGGAGACCTGGCAGTGGACGTATCTGAGGCAACCTTCGCACTCGAGGTGGTCGAGCGGTCACGGGAGCTGCCCGTGGTGGTCGACTTCTGGGCTGCGTGGTGCCAGCCCTGTCGCCAGCTCGCGCCCTTGATCGAGCGATCCATGGCGGCCCACGATGGGGAAATCCTGCTCGCAAAGGTCGACATCGACGCGAACCCCGGCCTTGCGACGGCCTACGGTGTTTCGAGCATCCCGACGGTCAAGGCGTTCCGGGCGGGGGCGATCGTCGACGAGTTCACCGGCCTGCAGCCGCTTGACGTGATCGAACGGTTCCTCGCCCGGCTCGTGCCCTCGGCTGCTGATCGCCTCGCTGATCTCGGAGACGAGGCGTCGCTACGCGCGGCGATCGAGGCCGACTCCGGCCACGTCGAAGCCCGGCTTCGCCTTGCCCGAATTCTGACCGACGATGGCCGCGTCGACGAGGTTGTGCCGGTGTTGCGGCCCGTGACCCACGACAAGCGAGCCGACGGGATGATCGCCCGGATCGAACTCCGAACGGCACCGGGGCCAGACATCGCGGCGGGCCTTGCGGCGTTCGAGCGGGCCGACCTGGACTCAGCGCTCACCTCGTTCCTGGACGCGATCCCCACGGCAGACGCCCCGACCCGTCAGGCACTTCAGCGCGCGATGGTCGGCACATTTGCCGAGCTCGGCGACCAACACCCGCTGACGAACAAGTTCCGCCGTCGGCTGGCGCGGGCGCTCTACTGAGCGACCGACCGACGCACGCGAAGGCGCTGTTTGCGCCGCTTGCGTCGAGCTACGACCGGGCGGGTGCGCTGCTGAGCCTCGGCCTTGAGGCCGGGTGGCGACGACGGCTCGTGGCTGCTGTGCCCGCCCGACCATCGGAGTCGGTCCTTGATGTGGCGACCGGGACAGGCCTTGTCGCGAGGGCGCTTGTGGAGCGCCACGGCTGCAGGGTCACGGGGATCGACCAGAGCGCCGAGATGCTCGACGTGGCGCGGAGTCGTGGCGGGGAGGTCACCTATGTCGTTGGGAGTGCGGAACAGCTCCCGTTCGAGGACGCGACGTTTGATCATCTGACGGTGACCTACCTGCTTCGCTACGTCGATGATCCGCTCGCGACACTTCGGGAACTCGTGCGGGTGATCCGTCCGGGCGGAACGTTTGCGAGCTTGGAGTTCGGGCTCCCGCCGCGCGGACCACTTCGCTGGGGCTGGTGGGCGCACACGCGGTGGGCCTTGCCGCTGGTCGGCCGCGCGGTGTCGCCAGAGTGGGCTGGGGCGGCCAGGTTTCTCCATCGGAGCATCCCGGACTTTTATCGGCGCCTTCCTCTGGCGAAGCTCCTCGAAGCCCACCGCGCAGCGGGGCTGACGGGCGTCCGGACGCAGCGTCCGGCGCTCGGGAGCGCGCTCGTCATCACGGGTCGACGCGGCTGAAGGGCCGCCCCAAAACTGCGGCAGATCCACGGGAGAGGGTGCGGCAGTTCCACGGAAGGCCTCCGAGAAACAAGCCCGCTTGGTGCACGTCACCGGGTTTCGGGTGTGTCCCAGAGCGCAGCGATTGGGGCGGTCCAGATGTCGTGCCCGAGCGGGAGCGCCTCTCGCTGTGCGGTAAGAATCAAACCCCCGACGAAACGGTCGCCGACCTTCTCTGCGAGGTGGCGCAGGTGCCGAGCGTCTGCTGGCTGTGCGGTTTCGCCGGACTTGACCTTGATTCCGAGAATCCGGCCGTCCCGTTCGTGCTCGACCACGGCGTCGACCTCGACGCCACCGCGCGTGCGGTAGTGCCAGAGGCGCATCGGTAGCCCTGCGTTTGTGATCTGGCGCTGAAGCTCGCCAAGGACGAAGCCCTCGATGAGGCTGCCGGCACGCCCCCCCGGCTCAAGAAGCTGAGTCGGACTCTCGCCGATGAGCGACGCTGCGATACCGCTGTCGGTAAAAACGACCTTCGGCTTTGCCGTCGCCTGTCTTGTCAGGTTGCTCGACCAGGCTGGTACTCGCCGCAGGAGGTACAGCATCTCAAGAAGGTGGACGTGCTCAGCGACCGTCGTCGCCTTAAGGCCGGCATCGCGCGCCAAGCGCTCGACGACCAGTGGCTGCGCATGAATCGCTCCAAGCAGCGCGATCAACCTACGTAGGTCGACCGGCCTTCGAATACGGCTCAAGGCACGGACCTCGCGATCGACAATTCCCCGGAGGTACTGTCCGAGGAGTCGAGAGCGCCGATCTGGTTCGAGATTGATGAAACCGGGCATGCCGCCTGCGATTGCGCGCCTCACGTAGTCGGATCGCGACAGGTCGGTGCCGTAGCCTTGGAGCGCGCCAACGCCTTGCGTAAAGAGCGCGGTCAGGAACTCGTCAGGGGTTCGTTGGATCTCACCTTGGGAGAGCGGGCTGAGCTCAATGGTCTCGATTCGGCCGGGAAGCGCGTCAGCCACCTGCGACATTCCCTGGACGTTGGCCGACCCGGTGAGTAGGAATTGACCGGGTCGGGAATCCAGGTCCACGATGCTCTTGATGGCGAGTAGGAGTTCCGGTGCCCGCTGGACTTCGTCGATCACCATCAAACCGTCATGGCGAGCGAAGCCGAGCGGATCTGCGCGAGCGGCCTGGAGCACCGCCGGTTCATCGAGCCGTCGCTCAACGGCGTTGGGACGGGACGTTGCGACGAGGCGCGCCAGCGTGCTCTTTCCTACCTGGCGTGCCCCGACAATCAGGGTGACGCGCGTGTCACCGATCGACCTGCGAACTGCTGATTCGCCGCGACGAGGGATGAGGACGTGATCAGACAAAGTGACCTCGAAAGGGTCTTGGAGTCGGCGAAACAGACGCGAAGCCTGAATTCCGCCATGCGACTGGCGTGGTTTTTGCGACTACTATAGCGTGGTTTCTGCGACTACTTGGTCGCGTCTACGCGCGTACGAGCCTGCGTCTTCCCTCAGCGCAGACCAACAACGCGAACATCTCGGTGTTTCATGTCCGGTCGACAAGCGACGCGCTCATTGGTGAGCTGTATTTGAACTCGTCTCGGACGCTGTTCTTTTCGAGTCCTGCTGGGGCGCTTCGATCGACGGCGATCTCGCAATCGACGACGGTTGTTGTTCCGAATGATGGGACGACCAAGACCCGGGTCGAGCTGTCGATGCTCAGGAACGATTCGGTCGTCGTGCGTGTCAACGGTGTCGACAGGATCACCCTGACGGGGTTGACCGGGGCCACGAGCACGAATCCGCGGTACTTGCGGTTCGGGGTCGACAACTACGCGGGAACGCAGACCGGCCAGAAGAAGGTCTTCCACGATCAGGTCGGGGTGACGTCGCGCGGTTGGTTGGGGCAGCGTTCTGCGCCGGGTCCGTCGTCGCCGATCACCTACCTCCACGACGATCTTGGTCGCCTCTCGAGCGTGATCGACCCGGATGGTGATACCGGGAGCTACAGCTACGACCCGGCCGGCAACCTGTTGTCGATTGGTCGGGCGAGTTCGTATGCGGTGACGCTCAAAGAGTTCAGCCCGAAGAGAGGTGTCGTCGGTGACACGGTGACCGTCTACGGGACGGGGTTTTCCGCGACGCCAGCGTCGAACGTCGTGAAGTTCGGGACGGTGACCGCCACGGTGACGGCCGCGACGCGGTCGAAGCTGACGGTGACGGTTCCGCCGACCGCTGCGACGGGGACGATTTCGGTCACGACGTCTGGGACGACGGCGACGAGCATCGGTTCGTTCACAGTTGGGGCGACGACGCCGACGATCTCAGCGGTATCGGTCGCAAAGGGTGACGCCGACCAGACGTTCACGATCACCGGCACAAGGTTTGAGACGACCCCGACCAACAACAACGTCACGGTGAACGGCACGTTTGCGCAGGTCACCGCGGCGACGGCGACCCTGCTCACGGTGAAGATCCCTCCGGGGACTGGGTCTGGTCCGGTCGCCGTCGCAACGCCTGGCGGCCGGGTGGTCGCTTCAGCTGACCTCTACCTCACACCGTATGACAACCCGCAGGTGGTGCCGACGGGCTGGACGGCGGCGAACATGGGCTACACCGGGCGAGTTGCGCTTGGTGGGTCGATCCTGGCGACCCAGAGCGCAGCGAACGCCGGGAAATTTGGGCTCGTGATTTTCTCGGCGACGAAGGGTAAGCGGGTCGCGATCAAGGCGACCGCGGGGCCCTTTGCGCAGACAAGTCTGATTGACCCGAATGGTGATTGGGTCGGCGGGTCGTTCCTCCGCGCGACGATGCAATCCGGTGGCGGCGGGTTCATCGACACCCTCGACATCCCAATCACCGGCACGTACGCCCTCTACCTTTACGCGAACACCCCTGCGACCGGTTCGCAGACGTTTACGGTCTATGACGTCCCGGCCGATATCAGTGCCCAGGCGACCATCGGTGGCGCTGGCGTGACCGTTTCTACGACCGCGCCGGGGCAGAAGGCTCTGGTTACGTTCTCCGGCACGCAGGGGCAGAAGGTTTCGTTGAAGAACACGCCGATCTCGGGTCAGCTCGGATTGATGACGATCAAGACCCCCACCAGCAGCGTCCTGTTGACCTCGGGGGCGAACTTCATCGAGCCGTTCACACTCCCCCAGACGGGGACCTACACGATCCTGGTGAGCGCCTCGGCGGAGAGCCTCGCGAGCACGACCGTTCAGCTCTTCGGTGTGCCTGCCGACACGACGGGGACGATCGCGACCGATGGCACGCCTACGACCACCTCGAACACGGTCCCGGGTCAGAACATCGCTCTGTCGTTTTCGGGGTGCCTGGCCAACGAGTGAGCCTCATGCTCGACCAGCCCTCCGGGTTGACGTCTGCCCGCGTGAACATCTTCGACCCGACCGGCGCGAAACTCCTCGGCACGAACGGACTTCCTGCCATCGTGCCACCGTTCATCGAGCCGGTCTCGTTGACGACGTCGGGGACCTACACCCTGTTCATCGACCCGGCAGATGCCGAGGTCGGGTCGGTCCGGGTGCGTGTTTGGACGGTGACGGACTTGGTTGGCCCGATCACGCCGGGCGGGACCGCGGTGGCGAGCGTGATCGCGATACCGGGGCAGAACGCCTCGTACACGTTCACCGGGACGGTCGGTCAGCGCGTCAGCGTCACCGCGATCGGGTCACTCTCAGGCACCTACGGTGGTTTCAGTCAAACCGAGTTCAACCTGTCGGGCCCAGGAGGAACCGTTGCGTCGATCTTGCTGTCGCAGAGTCCGAACTCGATCATCGACACGGTCACGCTGACTGCCGCTGGGACCTACACCCTCGTCCTTGATCCGGTCTCGGATTTGACCGGTACCGTGAACTTGCAGGTCTACAACGTCACCGATCTCACCGGGAATCTGACCGTCGGCGCCACGCCCACGGTTGTTCCGTTCACTACTCCAGGCCAGAACGCCACCTACACATTCTCTGGGAACTCCGGCGACAACCTCCGCGTCACCCAATCCGCATCGACACTCAACGGCGGCGGAAACCTGACGGTCGAGCACCCAACCGGCACGGGCTTGACCGGCTCCGGGCTCGGTCTCCCGGCGTGCGTGAATATCCCGACGCTCACCTCGACCGACGAGGGCTCGGTCATCCTCAACCCGACCGCGCTCACGACCGGGAACCTCAGCATCGGCATCGAAGTACAGGCCGGGCAGTGCCCGTTCGAGCGCACCCGCCCCGCCGCTACCGCAACGCCGAAGAAAGCACCGTACCGAGGCGCGCCACCCAAGAAGCCGGAGCATCAAGTTCGCGCCCGGGCCCGGCGTCATGCCCAGCGGATCGGTCGTCTTCGCGCATGGGCGCTCCCAGCGGGGAAGGTTGCTTGACGATATTCGTCGACTCGGCCAAGGGGGGATCATCCGTGGTGACCCGCCCGGAACGATCTCCAAGACCGTATGGGGTGCCCGGCGCCTCGCTCGTAAGTTGGCGCGGGTTGCCACTGTGATCGAGGATCGCGGTGGTAGAGCCGCAATTACGGGAGGCGCCGGATGTCGGATCGTATGTTTGTTGGGCTTGATGTGCACGCCCGGAGTGTCGTGGCGGGGGTACTTGACGCGGTCAGTGGGGAGGTGCGCTCTGAGCGCCTGCCTGGCGGGGTCGGGCAGGTCGTGGACTGGGTCGTGGGTCTTGCGGGCCCGGTTCGCGTTGCGTATGAGGCTGGGCCGACCGGGTTCGGCCTCGCGCGGGCGTTTGCGCGTGTTGGGATCGGTTGCGTGGTCGCCGCGCCGAGCAAACTTGAGCGGCCACCAGGGGACCGGGTAAAGACTGATCGTCGTGACGCGATTCGCCTCGCGCGGCTTCTGCGGATGGGGGATCTTGTCGCGGTCAGGGTCCCGAGTGAGGCCGAGGAGGCGGCACGAGATGTTGTTCGTGCTCGTGAGGATGCCCGCGGTGATCTGATGCGGGCCCGGCACCGGTTGTCGAAGCTGTTGCTACGCCAGGGCCTCGTTTACGAGGCAAACGCCTGGACGCAAGCTCACGAGGTTTGGTTGCGTTCCCTGGTGTTGACCCACCGGGGCACGGCGATCGCGTTTGATGACGCGTACGGGGCGGTGATCAGTGTTTTGGCGCGTAGGGACCGCCTTGACGCCGCGATATTGGAGATCGCGGCTGAGTCCGCGTGGGCCGGTGTAGTCGGGCGACTTTCGTGTTTGCGTGGCGTCGGGACGTTGACCGCGTTCGGCCTCGCTGTGGAGATCGGTGACTGGCACCGGTTTACCGGGAACACGATCGGGTCCTACCTCGGACTTGTGCCCTCAGAGCATTCCACCGGGTCCAAACGCCGCCAAGGGTCGATCACAAAGACCGGGAACACCCACGCGCGGCGTCTGCTTGTCGAGGCGGCTTGGCACCACCGTCGCCCGTACCGGCCAAGCCGTGAGCTCTTGCGCCGCCGTGAGGCCCAACCCGCCCACGTCCGAGAACGAGCCGAGGCAGCTAACCAGCGTCTTCACCGCCGCTGGCAAAACCTCGATCATCGAGACAAACGCACAACCGTGAGTGCCGTCGCAGTCGCCCGCGAACTCGCTGGATGGTGCTGAAGCCTCGCCATCCTCGACACCTAACCGTCCGCTCCACACGGCACACAAAGGAGGGTGTGGTGAGCGCGTCGGGACGCGCGAGGAGTAACCCGCGGAACTACTATGAGCAGCCATCCCCAACGGTGGCGACGCTCGCTCCTAGACCAGCGGCCCGCTCCCGACGCCCACACGGTCATGCGGTACCCAACCCGCGCATATCAGTCTGACCGCGCGTCGCATCAACTTCCCGACGCGCTCACCAGACCACCCCAACCACGAACACCAAAAAACCCCCGCAAAACGGGACTACGAGCGCTGCCTACTTGACAAACAGCACTCCCATATGAGTAGTTCGGATTCGGCTCGTGGTGGCCCATCCGGGCCATCGCGCGGGGTCAACTGCCGATCACCGCGGGTCGGTTCGGGAAGATCCCGATGACGTCGGTCCTGATTCCCGGGGGTACCGCTCGTCAGGAGTGCGACGACATCTCGTGTTCTGATGATATGATGCCCGTGTGCGAACCACAGTCGACATCGAAGACGACGTGTTGCAAGCGGCTCGGGCGATCGCAGCCCGGGATCGGATCAGCATCGGGCGCGCGATCTCAACGCTCGCGCGAGAGGCCCTGTCCCGTCCACTGACGATCACGACGGTCGGCAGATTGCCGGTCTTCGAGATCACTGCCGACGCAGTCGCCATCACCAATGAGATGGTTCGAGCCGGCATGAACGACGATTGATCGTTCTCCCGGATGTCAACGTCCTCGTCGCAGTCGCATGGCCGTCACACGTGCACCACACGACTGCGGCGCAGTGGTTCGACTCCGTCGCCGACGAAGGTTGGGCGACGTGTTCCGTAACCGAGTTCGGATTCGTTCGGATGTGCCTCAACCCCGCGGTGGTTGGGCGAGCAACCGACGCGACTTCGGCGATCACGATGCTTTCGAGGATCCGGAAGATCGGTCGCCACAGCTTTTGGCCGGACGACTGCGACGCCGCAGCGCTGTCCCGAGTCGCTGGCCACATCCAAGGCCACCGGCAAGTGACCGACGCGCAGCTCGCGCTCACCGCAGAACGAAACGACGGACGGATCGCAACGCTGGATACAGGGATGTTCGCCCGGATCGGAGAAGCGCCACTGCTCATCGGGTGACGCCTTGGACGCGGTGACCAGCAGTCGCTCGTGGCCATAGTCCCGTTTGGACACATCACGTGGTCACAGTGGGCGCCGGTGGATTGCGCCGGTCAGCCTCGCACCCCCTAAACGTCCGCCGGTACGAGGATCGCGCTTCGGTAAGAGGATCGCGCTTTTAAGGTTGGCATTGTCGAGCTTGCCATCAGAAGTTGCGCCTTCGTCATTCGCCTACGGGCATCCGCGCCCGTGAGGGTTGCACCATTCCGCATGCCACCACAGGTTGGACGCGACAGAAGCACCCCTGTGAGGTCTACGCCGGTCAGGTCGGTGTTGTAGAGATTCGCCGCCGACATCTTGGCGCCCGTGAGCCTGGCCGCATCGACGTATTCTCAATGACGAGCGCCAGTCGGGCCGACGCCTTTTGGCATGAACTGGCTACGGCGACAAAGCGATGTACGTGCCGAAGAACCCAGAGGGCCTCGTCGTCGCAACCGACCGTCTGACCCGTCAGGGGCGTCCGGGCTGGATGGCAACTCTATTGCCAGAGGGCTGCGATTGGGGCGCTGGTGATTCGTTCACCGAGTACGGTGCCGCGCTGCCCGGCGTGGAGGACGACACCGCCGATGAAGCGGTCGCCCAGGCGGTCGCGCAGCGCTGCCAGGTTGCGGGGTGCCGAGGGCGTTATCCCGGCCCCTGCCTTTACCTCGATTGCGGCGACGCGCCCGTCGGGGGCCTCCACCAAGAGATCGATCTCGACGCCGTCACTGCTGCGGTAGTGAGAGATGGCTGGTGGGTCAGCGGCGGCGGCGGCCTGGCGCAGGAGTTCGGCGAGGACGAAGCCTTCGATAATCGGTCCCTCCGATCCCTTTGAAACCTCGGGAAGCACCATCGTCTCGACCTCGGCTCGGCGTAGTGCGGCTGCAAGTCCGGGGTCGGTAACGAAGATCTTGGGCGCGCGGATCTCGCGTTGACTCAGGTTCGTCGACCATGCCGGTATCCGGACGGTGAGGAACAGTGCTTCCAGTACATCGAGGTAGCGCAGCACACTGGTCCGTGGGAGCCGGGCGTCTGCGGCCAAATCGGCAACGTTGATCAGCCCCGCGTGACGGGCCGCCACGAGGCGCAGCAGCCGGGGTAAGTCGGCGGTCCTCGGGGAAGCCGAGATGCCGGGTGCTTCACGCTCGATGACGGTCCCTACGTATGAGGTGAACCATGCGCGCCGGCGGGACCCTTGGCGGAGTACGGCCTCCGGGAATCCTCCAGCGACCGCACGCTCGAGGTAGTCGCGTTTGCCCAGTGTGCATGTGAAGGCCGCCGGTAGGTTTCCCGTCAACAGTCGGTCGAGAAACGTTTCCCTGTGCTGTTCAAGTTCGCCTTGGCTCAGTGGCCACAACGTGTGGCGCTCGATACGTCCCGCGAGGGTCTCGGAGACAGCGCGGTTGGCGCTGAGTTGGGAGCTGCCGGTGATCAGGAATCGGCCCGGCCGCTGGTCGCGGTCGACGCTGGCTTTGATCGCCAGGATCAGGTCGGGCACCCGCTGGACCTCGTCGATTGCAAACAGTCCGGGTCGCCCCTCGATGAACCCGATTGGATCATCGCTTGCAAGCGCCCGTACCTCTGGGTCATCAAGTGACGCGTAGGTGGCGCCGACTAGCTCGCCGACAAGCTGGCGCACCAGGGTGGACTTCCCGGCTTGACGGGGGCCGACGACCGCGACAACACGCGTGTCCAGTAGTGCATCGCGCACCGGGCCAAGCAGATGTCGCGCCAGGATCTGGCGATATCCCGGGGCCGGAAACATTCATGCATCATTGCACAAGTAATGGACGTTTTGCACCTCGCAAGTGGACAATCTGCAGACATATGGTGGACGATCCGCAGACTGCGGAACGGCTACCTGTCGTCTGGTCGTCAGGCCTTGAGGAACTGCCCCCAGACGTGCTCTCCGGCGTTTGCCGACGATGATGTGGGGCGTCCGGCCCCGGCGCGCGTCAACCTTGCGTTCGAGCACGGGTCTCCCCCTCCGAGCCTGTTGCGGCGAGAACGCCAGCGTGAGGTTCACAAGCGTTACGACTGATACGGCTGCGCTGCGTCGGTCGGGAGATCCTTTACGCAGCAAACCGGTCTCGGTGGCAACGACCATCGATGTGTCGAGCAGTCCCGGCCCCTTGGTCAACGGTCAAGACGCAGATCGTCGGTGGGTTCGGGGGAGGAGCTCGGTCGCACAGGCGACGCCCGAGGCGCCCAAGGAACTTGAGGTCGGCGACTGGACCTCGAAGGATCGGGGTTCAGGGCCGAGACCGCGGGGCCGGTGGGTGCGACACCACCGGCCCGTCGCGCGTCTACGTCTGTTGACCACCACGCCACCGAGGTTCCGTGCTCGGGGTGGCGGGCTCAGAGGCGCTACCGAAGCGGCGGCGGTGCGGTCGAAGGCACCAGCGTGACGACGCGCCGCACGTTGACGCGCCGGTCGCCAGCCTTCGCGGTCAGGGTGAGCAGCACGCGTACGCTCCCGAAACGGGCGACCGCGCGGCGCAGTCGGGGCGAAGGACGAAGGCTGATCATTGCGTCCGTCTGCGCGTCCAGAGCAATTCTGCTGGTGGCGTGGACCGGCGGGGTGCGGGCCTCGGACTCGTACCGGGTCGTGCCACGCGGGGCCAGCATGGCGCGAATCGTGACCTGGCCGGTGCATTTTGCGCCGCCGCAGAAGAGCGGGAGGCGGGCCCACCCGGCCCGCGTGAGTCGAAGCTGGCCGCGGCTGGTTTCGAGCCGCACCGGAGCCTGGTTCTCCTCCGCTCCGGTGGTGTCCGTCGACTCGTCGGCGGGCGGGGGCGGTCGGGTTTCATCGAAGTCGACCGTCTGCACCACGTCGTGGTTGGCCCGTGAGTGGAGCCAGATGGCGACGGCTCTCCCCGGGCCGGTTGCGGCGACCTTGGATGAGAACGCCGTGAAGCACTCCTCCGAGTCCGCCTCGTAGCAGGGGCTGAGTCCCTCCGCTTCGTTGAAGTCCTGGTCACCCTGGACCTTGAACGCTCCACTCACCGAGCCGTAGCCACCTCTCACGAGGGCGACGCCACCCTTCGGGTCGAGCGCAAGGCTATCGTCGCCGTCGCCGTAGGTCAGGAACTTCTGCGCGCCGAAGCCCTGGGCTCCTCGGTTGATCGCGAAGAGTCCATCCGGCGTCGCCCAGAGCGCCATCAACGCGCCGCCGTCGCCTTCGATGAGACGTGGTGACTGGGCGCTCTTCGCCCCACGCGAACGGTCCTCGGCGGGTGTCCACTGGCCTCCGGGCGCGAGTTCGCTGGTTTGGATCACCCGCTCGCTGCCGTTGAAACGACGCCAGATGGCAACCGCAAGCCCTGCGCGTGTGACGGCCAGTCGCGCGCTACTCGCGTCCCCGCCTGGGGCGGAGAGGTTGACCGGCGTAGTCCACGCTCCTGCGACCGGTCGCCTGGATGCCTGCACAAGCGAGAACGACCCGTCCGAGCGCCGCCAGATCGCCGTTGCATCGCCAGCGTCATCGAGGCCGAGCTGCGGGTCGGTCGCGCTGCGACCCGGTTCGGAGATATTGACCGCCGCCGTCCAGGCTCCACCCGACGGATGAGAAGAGGACTGCACGAGTGCGCTGCGGCCATCTGATCGCGACCAGATCGCGGTCGCCGCACCGTCCTTACCGACCGCGATCTTCGGTCCGAAGGCACTCTCGGTCGGGTCCGAGAGCGTCAACGGTGCGCTCCACGAGCCGTCGGGCGAGCCGAGCGCAACCTCCACGACGGTCTTTGCCCCGATCGCGCGATGCCACACCACCGCCGCCGCGCCGCCACCGCCGATCGCCGCATCGAGACCCTCCGCGGTGCCACCCGGAAGCGAGAGGTCGCGCGCCGCCGACCAGTCGCCACTTGCTGACCTGGTCGACGCGCGAACGATCCAGTCGCGACCGCGACGCTCGCGCCAAGCTGCCACCGCCGCGCCGCCGAGGTTTGCGGCGAGTTGCGGTTGTGAGGCGTCGGTAGTTCGGTCTGAGAGGTCCTTTCGATCCCCGACCGTTGCCGTCGCGACGGCCGACATCGCTGTCAGAGATGCGATGGCAACTGCTGTTGTGAGGGCCGAACGAAAATGATTCATGAGGGCAAACCTCCCGTGCGACGTACGATGGCGAGCAATGCTCAGAGATGTTCGCTTGAGGTGTCACCACACGCAAAACCGCGCGTCTCCCGAACTCTCACGGTGGTGAAAGTAGCGAGAATCGGTGGCCACCGGTAGTGGCCAGATGGCCACGGCCGCGGATGTCGTTGGGCCCGAGCATTCGGTTCGGAACGCCGCTTCCATTAGGGTTGCGAGGTAGGCTGAGTTCCGTCGTCCAATCCGCGCCGAGGAGAGACCCCGTGGCCAACGACTTCACCGTCTCAGTCGACATCGCCGTGCCCGCGGACACCGCATGGAGGGTCGCTGGCGACCCGATCGGCATCACGGACTGGTTCGCTCCAGCAGCCGCGTGTGAGCCCACGCCCGGCGGTCGCAAGGTCACGATGGCAAGCGGTGCCGTACTGCTTGAGGACCTCGTCGACCGTGACGACGCGGCGCGGCGGTACTCCTATGTTGTTACTGAAGGCATCCCCGGTCTAACGAGCCACAAGGCGACGATCGGCGTTGACGAGATCGCCACTGGTTCGCGTGTGTTCTGGCGACAGACCGCGACCTCCGACGACCCCGCCTACGACATCGAGAGCCGGCTGCGCGTGCCCCTTGCGGCCGCCTTGGAAGCGCTCAAGTCGCGCCTCGAGTCCGAGTGAACCCTTGAGCGGGCTGACAACTTGACTTGATCAGCTACCAGTCGGTTGACCGGTAGTCCTTGAGGAACTGCCCCCAGACGTGCTCGCCGGTGTTCGCGCCCACGATGATCGGGTCGACGATCCGCGCCGCTCCGTCGACGATGTCGAGCGGTGGCTGGAAGCCGTGCTCGGAGGTCTTGCGCTCCGCGATCTCGATCGGGTCTTCGTCGGTCACCCAGCCCGTGTCGACGCTATTCATGTGAATGCCGTCGCCGTAGTAGTCGGCGGCGGCCGTTCTCGTCATCATGTTGAGGGCCGCCTTCGCCATATTCGTATGCGGGTGGCGGGTGGTCTTGAACTTTCGGTAGAACTGCCCCTCGACGGCCGACACGTTGACGATGTGCTTGTCGCGCCCGGGCGTGCGAAGCATCAGCGGCTTGAGGCGCGCGTTCAGCACGAACGGGGCGATCGCGTTGACGAGCTGCGTTTCAAGCAACTCGACGGTCGACACCTCGTCAAGCAGGAGCCGCCACGAGTTACGACCACGCAAGTCGACCTGCTGAAGATCCTTGTCGAGCTGACCCTCGGGGAAGAGGTGGTCCTCCTCCAGATCTTCGGGGAGGAGCGACACCTTCGAGAGTTCAGCCGAGTTGACCGCCGCCGCAAGCCTCGCTACCTCGCCGGCCGCCACAGGCGTACCTGACGGCAGCATTTCCGTACGTCGGAGGCCCTCGTACTGCCCGAGGAGTCGAAGCGCTTCCGGGGCCATCGCGTCGATCGACGCGATCTCCAGATCCCACATGTGCCGGTAGAAGCCCGGCGGGCGACGCACCGTCTGACACGCGTTGTTGACGATGAAGTCGAGGCGATCGCGCGTCTCGAGCAGGTGCGCGCAGAAACCCTCGACACTCGGGGTGTGGCGCAGATCCAGCCCGAAGATCTCCAGCCGCTCGCTCCACTGCTCGAAATCGGGCTCGCTGGCGTAGCGGGTCGCTGAGTCGCGCGGGAAGCGGGTCGTCACGATGACGTGCGCGCCAGCCCGAAGCAGTTTGATGCCGGCTTGGTAGCCGATCTTCACTCGCCCACCCGTCAGGAGCGCCACGCGCCCGCGCAGATCCGCGGTCTCGGTGCGCTTCAGGAAGTTCAGGTCGCCGCAGGACGAGCAAAGTTGATCGTAGAAGTGGTGGATCTCGTCGTAGGGTTCCTTGCAGACGTAGCAGGTCCGATGATCGCCGCCGACGCGTGGGATCTCGGCGGTCTGCGACGTGGTGGCCTTTGGCGCCGTGACGTTCGGGGTCGTGAAAACGGGGCGCTCGCGAAGTACCCGGATGCCAGTCTCCGAGAGCACTGCCTCATCGCGGGCCTGCTTCTCGGCTTTCGCTCGGCGACGGAGATCCTTGTTCCACTGACGCCGTTGGACGACGTCGGGGTTGAACACGTCGCCAGCGGCAGCGCGCAGGCGAGCACGCTCCTCTTCAGAGAGCGTGCCAAGGAGGCTGCGGTCTGAGGTGATGGCCTCAAGCGTCTCGATGACCGAACGAAGCCGAGCGCCGGTCGCGCCGTCGGACGCTGCCCGCGGTGTTCTCTCCGCGCGATCGCGTCGCTCCTCGGACATCACGACCAAGCTAGCAGGCCCGCTGTCGCCGGGAGTCACGGCAGCGCGTCTGGAAACGTGACGGCGATCTCGGTGACCTGACGATCAAAGTCACGCCGGTTGTTCGTGATGAAGCGATCCGCCCCGGCTGCGATCGCGGTTGCGAGGTGGATCGCGTCCGCGGCCTTCAGGGCGTACGACGCGCCGAGCGCGACGGCGAGTTCAGCTGCCGCTTGGTCGACGGGACGCAGGACGATCCGTGCCAGCAGTCCGACGAGCGCCGCAAGTTCGACGGTGTCGCCGCGCCGGATCGGTTTCGTCAGCAGCTCGGGGAGCAGGAGCGTCGAGCCCACGTGGACCGCATCCGGAACGCTGAGCAGCGCGGCGACCCGCACACCGAGTGGGTGTTTGGGAGCGGCGGCGTATATCAGTACGTCGGCATCGAAGCCGTCCACTACACGCCGCGGTCGCGCTCTGCGCGCAGCTGCCCGACTCGCCGCTCAGCGTCGTCCACGCTCATGCCCTCGGGAGGGATGGGTCGAAGTCGAGCCTCATCGAGGGCAATGTGAATCTGATTAGCGACACCGAACGCCGCACCTGCACGGCGAGCGCGGAGCGCATCGGGCCTGATCACGATGGCAACGGCCTTGCCGTGTCGGCTGATCACGATCTCCTCCCCACGCTCGACCTGATCGAGAACTTGGGGCAGGGTCGCGCGCGCGTCGCTGACAGAGATCATGTACAACACTGTACATGATCGTACGGAATGAGTTGTCTCGCCTGAAGCTGCGCCGAGCAGGGCCGGCGTGAATGACGAGCTCGGCTACGTGATCTCGGGTTCGGTCTTTCCGGTAGGACTCAGGCGTCTCGCCTCGGCGATCCAAGACATTTGTTCGGGGCGTCGGCCGATCGCCCTCCGGAGTTCCTCGAAAGCTTCGAAGTCAAGGTTTGCCAGGTCGTCGACACTCTCGATTCCGTGCTCCCGCAGCCGGGCCTCGGTCGCCGGACCGATCCCACGAATGGAGCGGAGGCTCGCCGCCGCGGTCTGCTCCGGGGCTCCCGCATGAGTCGCTTCTGAGGGCGTCAACTCGTCAGCTTCGCCATCCTCAGGGCTCGTTCCGCGTCGAAGGCTCAGAACCAGCCAGGCAAGGAGGACAGTCGCCAGGAAGGCGGCGGTGGTCAGCGCGATGACGACTGGCGTACTGGTCACGACGTTGGATCCTTCGGGATGGTGGGCGCCAGGTATCACTCCTCACGTCGCGGCCTTCCGGCGGTGACCGGGAATCGACGGGCCCGGGCAAAATACAACTCGCGGCGCCTCTGCGTCGCCCGCGTCGCACCATCCCGTCAGCGAAGTCCCGACGTGTCGACCACCTCGAAGTCGGCGCCAGTGAGCTTCCCGAGGCCGTGAAGGTCGTCGTCGTTCCAACCCCGATCCGGCGCTCCGGTGACGTACCAAGGGGAGCCGTTGTCGGCGAGAATCATCCCGTAGCGCTTCAGGGCCGTGAGGACGATCTTCGACTGCCGGCCGAACCCGTCCAACGAAACCGACGCCTTCAAGCGCACCCGAAGACCCATCGGCGGGAGGCTCGTGTCGTCAGATCCGGCGTCATGGCGCGCCGGGAAGATATGGGACGTTGAACTCCGCGGAGCGGTGAAGCGGAGGGCGTGATCGATCGTTCCGCGCTTGACCTCATCGAAGCGAACGAGGCCTGGGAAGATCGGCAAGCCGGCAGCGTCAGCACTCGTCCACCCGTCTCGCCGAAGGGCATTCGAGGAGAGGTTCCAGACCGCGCCCGAGCCCGCCCGCCAGCCGTTGCCCGCGCGCTGCGTGCCGAAGAGTTCATAGAGTCGGCAGGCGTCGCGGTCGATCATCAGCATGTGCCGGTCGGAGCCGCCTTCGATCTTCGGGCGCTTCGGGATCGGATACTTCACACGGTCCGATTCGTCGGCGTATTCGAAGGATCGAACGCGCTGACGAGACGTCTTCCGCCCAACGATGTTGAACGGGATTCCGTAGTTCCCCTGATTACTGAAGTCCGGGTGAAGCGACGCGTCGAGCCCGATGGCCCCGACCATTGCAGCCGAGTTGGCGGCGAGCGGCAGCTGGTTAACCGGGGCGTTCCAAACGTTGTCTGCCGGAAAGATCCGGCACTTTGGAGCGCCAGGGAGCGGAGCACCGAGCGACGGGGTGCAGAACATGGCGGCAGCGGCCGCGCCAAGCGCCAGATTCATCCAACGCACCCCTGCCGGTCTCGCAACTCGTGATTTCAATGGATCGGCTCCCGTAGACGTTCGTCGCGCCTTGCTCCGCGAATCCTCCGGATTCAATCGTTTCGGGTCGCGTCTGTCAGCGCTCGGTGTCGGGCGAGAACGAGACCCGAACATCAAACCGTCGCAAAGCTCACATTCTCGTAACGCCTGCGGCAAACGGCCGCAGGATCGGTCCCTTGCTTGTGTGAAATAGCGAGCACCTCGCGGGCCATCCCGGCGTCCGCGGCGTGCCGTTCTCGGAGGACGAATTGACTGCTCGCTGGCCCCGACGGGCTTCCCGCCTTGTCTGCCTCGGTGTCCTCGCGCTCCTGCCCGCG
>JANMDN010000041.1:0-128209 GCA_031376285.1 Actinomycetes bacterium | reverse complement strand
GTACAAGCAGCTCGACGACCTCATGGAGACCCCGAACGGCGACTTTGCCGGCCAGAAGCTCTGCAAGATCCACTCCCGGCCGGTCGAGATCCTGAAGGAGAAGAACTACTTCTTCCGCATGAGCGCTTTCGAAGAGCGCCTGATCGAGCTCTACGAGACGCAGCCCGACTTCATCCAGCCCGAGAGCGTGCGCAACGAGATCATGCAGTTCGTGAAGCAGGGTCTCGACGACCTGTCGATCTCCCGCTCCACGTTCGACTGGGGCGTCAAGGTGCCGTGGGATGACTCGCATGTCATCTACGTCTGGGTCGACGCGCTCCTCAACTACTGGACCGCCCTCACATATGCCCAGCCGGGCCAGGACCTCGAGGCGCGCTACTGGCCGCCGACCGTGCACGTTCTCGGCAAGGACATCCTGAAGTTTCACGCGGTCTTCTGGCCAGGCCTCCTCATGGCCGCCGGCCTCGAACTCCCGAGGAAGCTCTTCATCCACGGTTTCATCCTCAAGGGTGGCGAGAAGATGTCGAAGACGACGGGCAACGTCGTCGACCCGTTCCCCTTCATCGAGCGCTACGGCATCGACGCCCTGCGCTACTACCTCGCCCGCGAGATCCGGTTCGGTGAGGACGGGACCTTCACCCAGGAGGGCTTCGAGCAGCGATACGCGACCGAGCTCGCAAACGAGTTCGGCAACCTCCTCAACCGCACCGTCGCGATGGTCGGGCGCTACCGCGGAGGAACGCTCGCCCCGCAGACCCGAGCCGATCCTGAGCTCGCCAGCGAGGTCGCCGCCCAGGTAGCCGCAACGCGTGAGGCATTCGATCGGTTCGACATCACGCGCGCGGTCGAGGCCGCCTGGGTGCTCGTGCGTCGCCTGAACCAGCTCGTCGAGCAACGCGCGCCATGGACACTCGCCAAGGATCCCGCACAAGCCGACGTGCTTGACCGTGTGCTCCTCGGCCTCCTGGAGGGACTGCGAGCCGTCGCCATTCTGTTGTGGCCGGTGATGCCGACGGCCTGCGAACGGGCGCTTGCCCAGCTCGGCCAGCCGACCCGCAAGGTGAGCCTCGATCGGGCGGTGTTCGGCGCCGGTGAGGTCGGCGTGCCCGTCGTCCCGGAGGCTCCCCTCTTTCCGCGCGTCGAACCCGACGAGCCGGAGTGATCGACAGCCACGCTCACCTGGACTCCTGCGAAGGGACGGTCGAGGCGATCCTCGACGCCGCCCGGGCCGCCGGGGTCGAGCAGGTCGTCACCATCGGTTGCGGGCGTGAGTCGAGCGAGCGCTCCGTTGCCCTCGCCGATGCCCACCCCGAGGTCTACGCGGCGATCGGCGTCCATCCGAACCAGGCCGCCGCCTACGAGGCCTCCGACGTCACCTGGATTCGCGACCTCGCGGCACATCCCAAGGTGGTCGCCATTGGTGAGTGCGGCCTTGACTACTACCGCGATCGGGCCACGCCGGCCCAGCAGATGCGGGCCTTCGACGCCCAAATCGAGATCGCGGCCGACCTCGGGATGGCGCTTGTCATCCACACGCGCGAGGCGACCGACGACACGCTCCGACGCCTCGCCGACGCCCCACCGGATCTGGCCGTGCTGCTGCATTGCTTTTCGATGCCGGAGCGCGTCAAGGAAGTCGCCGCCCGTGGGTACTGGGCGAGCTTCGCTGGGCCGATCACCTACCCCAAGAACGCCGATCTGCGGGCGGCCGCTGCGAACTTCCCGGTTGATCGCCTGCTCGTCGAGACCGACGCGCCGTACCTCGCGCCGCAGCCCAGGCGCGGGAAGCCGAACGAACCGGCGTTCGTCTCCCACACGCTCGCCGGGCTCGCCGAGGCGCTCGGGCTCCCCGTTGACGCGGCCGACGCCCTGACGACAGCCAACACCCGACGGCTCTTCGGGATCGCCCCGCTTGACTGATCCGGGGCCCATCTCGAGCGCCCGCGTCGGGACCGCACGCCGGCTCCTCGAGCACGACATCACCCCCGACACCGACCTCGGGCAGCACTTTCTTCTCGACGAGAACCTCGCTGACCTCGCCGTGCGCCAAGCGCGACTCACACGTGATTCGGTGGTGCTCGAGATCGGCGCCGGGGTCGGTACGCTCACGGCGCCCCTCGCTGCCGCCGCCGGCCACGTTCACGCGGTCGAGATCGATCGTCGCCTCATCCCCGCGCTCCGGGCCGTGCTCGACGACCACCACAACATCACCTTCCACGAGGGTGATGCGATGCGCATCGACCTCGCGGGGCTCGACCCGGCACCAACCCATGTCGTCTCGAACCTGCCCTACCACGTGGCGACGCCGATCGTGATCGAGACCATCTGCCAGCTCCCGACGGCCGTGCGATGGGTGGTCATGGTCCAGCGTGAGGTTGCGGAACGCTGGCTCGCGGGCCCTGGGTCGAAGCTCTACGGCGGTCCATCGGTGCTCATCCAGCTTGCGACGGTGGGCGACTTTCGCCGCTCCGTCGGGCGGGAGGTCTTCCAGCCCCGTCCCCGCGTTGACTCGGCGCTCGTCGGGCTGACACGGACCGCCCCGGCACCGGACGAACCGACCCGCGCGCTTGTCCGAGCGGCCTTCGCCACGCGCCGCAAGACCCTCATGAATGCCCTCACCGCCGCCGGCGTTGACCGGGCGGCGCTCGTCGCGACCCTCGATGAACTTGGACTGGCGCCTGCTGTGCGCGCCGAGGCCATCAGCCCGCCGGTCTTCGCGCAGCTGTCCGAGCGCCTGGTATGGACGGGCTGACACTCCGGGCGCCGGCGAAGCTCAACCTCACGCTCGAGGTCGATCCGCCGCGCCCCGATGGATACCACCCGATCCGCTCGCTCATGGCGGAGCTGCCTGACCTCTTCGACGATGTCGAGCTGACGACGAGCGCCAGGCGACGGGTGATCTGCCCGGGCGTACCCGAGCGTGAGAACCTCGCCTGGCGCGCTCTCGACGCCTTGGACGCGCACGTCGGGCGCGTGCTCGGCGTGGTGGTGACGATCACGAAGCGCATCCCGTCCGAAGCGGGCCTCGGTGGCGGATCAAGCGATGCGGCGGCGACGCTGGTCGGCGCCAACCGGCTCTTCGGGCTCGGACTCACCGACGAGGTGCTCATCGAGTTGGCGGCGGTCGTCGGCTCGGACGTCTCGTTTTTCATCAGGGGTGGGACGCAACGGGCAAGCGGCCGGGGAGACGTCCTCGAGCCCGCAACCGTTCCGACCGCATGGGCGGTCTTGGCCCGCATCCCAATCGGCCTACCGACACCGATGGTCTACCGAGCCTTCGATCGAATGGCGCGCCCGGTCCGAGTACCGACACGAACCGTTCGCTCGTTCGACGAACTCGTCGCCAATGCCCGCAACGATCTGTGGCCGGCCGCCCTCGCGCTTGCTCCCGCGCTCGGCCGGGTGGCGCGTGAACTCGCCGCCGCCGGGGCGTGCCGCGTGCTCCTGTGTGGCAGCGGCTCGACGGTCGCGGGGCTCGTCCGCACTGCCGCAGACGCCGAGCGGATCGCGTCTCAGGTGACGGCGCGAGTGCCGAACGCATGGGTGGATACGTCCGCTCTTGGCGATCCGACCTTGGCCGTACCAACACGGACCACGGCACGGGTTGTCTGAGCGAGCCGGCAGAATACGGTCATGAGCGATCCCGATATCGATCGGCTCCTGCGAGAGATCGACGGACGCAACAAACCCGGGCGCCGGGCAACGCCCCAGGGTCCGAAGGATCGCGCGCATCTCGCCCTTCGCAGCAAGTTCCTCCCGCTTGCGCTCTCGCTGGCGCTCGCTGAGGTCGTCGTGCTCATCTGGAAGCACCAGAACGGACTCCTCGGCGCGATGGCGGCAGGGCTTGCGCTGGCCCTTGCGGTGATGCTTTGGGTTCGGTTGCGACGTGGTCTTTTCCGGGACATCGTCGGCCTGTTCGCCGTCGCTCAGGCATTCGTGGTCGCGATCCCGCTTGCGGTGTTCGTCTCGTTCACGCTTGGCCTGCTGGTCGCCCTCGCGGTCATCGCCGGGCTCGTGGGGATGATTTTCTTCGGTCGGCGCCTCTGATGTACGCGACGTCGGTGCCGGCCGTCCCGCCGGGAACGGCACTCGTTACCCTCGACGCGAGGGCATCGATGCGCGGCCTCGGGCCCGCCGCGACCCCGCTTTGGCCGGGAGCACGAACGTACGCCGTGCCGATTCGCCCCGGTCCCGCAACGGCCGCCCTCCAACGCCTTCGAACCCGCGCAGACGTCGTCGCGGTCGAGGTCAACCGACCGAGAACCTCGTCTGACCGCGGCTCGGGCGTCCCCTCCGATCCCAGCTTTCCGCAACAGGGGTACCTGCGCGAGATCGACTGGAGTCTCCCAGAGCCGCCGCTTCGCCAACCGATCGTGGCCGTTCTCGACACCGGAGTCTCCCCGGTGCCGGACCTCGTCGGGCACATCGACGGCGCCCGGGCGGCCACCTTTGTCGCCGGCCGCGAGCCCCTCATGGATATCGAGGGACACGGTACGCATGTGGCCGGCATCATCGCTGCGCTGACTGACAACGCGATCGGCATCAGCGGTGTCGCCGACGCGATGGTGCTTCCAATCGCGGTCGGAGCGGCCGACGGCGATCAAACCGTCGCGACGAGCGCGTCGCTCATCCAGGGCCTGCGCTACGCCGTGGCCCAAGGCGCGAAGATCGTCAACATCTCGTTTGCCGGGAGTGGCTACTCCGCGCTCGAGCAGACCGCCATCAACGACGCGACTCGAGCGGGTGTGCTGGTGGTCGCGGCGTCCGGCAACACCGGCGGGGCCCAAGGTGGGCGCCAATATCCCGCCGCCTACCGCCACGTGCTGGCGGTCGGAGCAATCGGGCCCGGAGGTCTGCCGCTTGCCGTTTCGACCCGCGGGCCTCAGGTTGCGGTCGCGGCCCCGGGGAGCGAGATCCTCTCGACCGGGACAAGCCTCGAGGGCACCGGGACCTACGTGACGCGCACCGGAACCTCCGTCGCCGCTCCGATGGTGAGTGGCGCGGCGGCCCGCCTCCTGGCTCGGGATCCGACGCTTCGCCCCTCGCAGCTGCGCGCGATGGTCGTCGAAACCGCCCGCGATATCGCTCCGAGTGGGGTCGACGAGCGGACTGGCCACGGCTTGCTCGACCTCGCGTCCGCGCTGACGCTGCCCGCGCCGCCTCCCGACGCCGCCGAGCCCGACGACGATCCCAAGCTCGCCGCACGGCTCGTGCCGCTTCTCCAGGCTTCCGTGCGACGGCGTGAAATCGGCGCCGAGCTCGCCGGGTGGAGTGATCCGCGCGATTGCCGTCTCGTGATCCTTCGAGGTGGGCAGACCCTTGACGTGAGCCTCTCGTCGGAGTCCACGAGCGACCTCGACCTCGTCGTCTGGCGCCCCGGCACGCCGCCGAGCGCGCTTGCCGGTCGACGCCCTCGCCCCTGGACCGTCGCCGCCAGCCTCGGCCCATCCGCGACGGAGCGTGTCCGTTTCACGGCGTCGCGCTCGGGGGCCTACATTGTCGAGGTGCGCCTCAGCGGAGGGCCGGGCGGCCGCTACCGGCTCCGCGCGTCGCGCGAGTCCGGAAGCCCTCGGTAATACTCGCAACGCCAGTTACTTCAGGTTCGGCCCCGAAACGGCGACAATAGGGCCATGGCCACCCTGCCCGCGCTGCCCGAAGACGTCGTCGACCTCACCGACTCCTCGCTCTACATCAATCGCGAGCTGTCCTGGCTCGACTTCAATGCTCGGGTCCTGGCACTCGCGGCCCGTAGCGACATCCCGCTCCTTGAGCGCTGCCGTTTCCTCGCGATCTTCACGCGCAACCTCGATGAGTTTTTCATGGTGCGCGTGGCGGGGATCCAGGACGCCATCGACGCGGGTCGACCGCCTTCCGCACGCGACCTGATGCCGCGGGAGCGGGTGCTCGAGCAGGTGAATGCGACCACGCGGGATCTCCTTGCCGAGCAGTACCGGATCCTGCGCGATGAAGTCACGGGCGCGCTCGAGGACTCCGGGATCTTCATCGTCCCGTTTGCGGAGCTGCCCTCCAGGGCACTGTCGGCGCTGCGCCGGCGTTTCGAGCGCGAGATCGAGCCGGTGCTGACGCCGCTTGCCGTCGGTCCCGGGCTCCCCTTCCCGTACATCTCCCCGCTCTCGCTGAACCTGGGCGTCGTCGTCTCTGATCCCGACTCTGGGGACTCGCGCTTTGCCCGCGTCAAGATGCCACCTGGGCCCAGGTTCCTCGAGACGAGCGCCGGTTGGGTCCTGATCGAAGAGATCATCGAGGGTCACCTCGATCGGGTCTTCCCGGGGATGGCGATCGACGGGACCGCGCTCTTCCGGGTGACGCGAGACGCGGACTTCTCCATCTCCGACGAAGCCGACGACCTTCTCGGCGCCGTGGAGGCTCAGCTTCGGCGCCGCAGGTTCGGTGAGGTCGTGCGCCTGGAGGTCGAGGTGGGCGTGCCGGAGCGGATCCTTCGGGAGCTGTCGTCGGCGCTCGACGTGTCCGAGCGCGACATCTTCGCGATGCCGCGACCACTCGACCTCACCGCCCTCTTCCAGCTCGCCAACCTGGATCGACCCGAGTTGCGCTACCGGCCGTGGGAGCCGCGCACGCAAGCGCGACTGCGCGGGGACAGTCGGACACCGCTTGACATCTTCGACGCCATTCGACGCAAGGACATCCTGGTCCACCATCCCTACGACGACTTCATGACGTCGGTTGCGGAGTTCGTCGAGCAGGCCGGTGAGGACCCGGACGTGCTGGCGATCAAGCACACGCTGTATCGAACGAGCGGTGACACCCCAATCGTGCCGGCGCTTGTGCGGGCGGCCGAGCAGGGCAAGCAGGTCGTCTGCCTCGTCGAGGTGCAGGCTCGCTTTGACGAGGAACGCAACATCCGCTGGGCGAAGGCGCTCGAGCGGGCCGGCGTCCATGTCGTGTACGGCCCGCCAAGCCTCAAGACGCACGCCAAACTCGCCCTGGTCATGCGTCGGGAGGGTGATCGAGTTCGACGCTACGTGCACATCGGGACCGGGAACTACCACCCGACCACCGCTCGGCTCTACACGGACGTTGGCCTCTTTACCTGCGACGACGAGGTCACCCAAGACGTCGCCGACCTCTTCAACTTCCTCACGGGATTCTCTCGGCCACCGCGCTACCGGCAGGTGCTCGTCGCGCCAGCACACATCCGCGACGGTCTGATCACCGAGATCCGCCGGGTCGTCGAGGGGCACACACCCGAGCAGCCAGGCCTCGTCGAGATCAAGGTCAACGGGCTCATCGACGGTCCGATCATCGAGGAGCTGTACCGGGCCTCCCAAGCTGGTGTCCAGGTCGAACTCCTGGTTCGCGGCATCTGCGGCCTCCGGCCCGGCATCCCCGGCGTGTCTGACAACATCCGAGTCACCTCGGTCGTGGGGCGTTTCCTCGAGCACGCCCGGATCTTTGCGTTCACGGTCGGCGAGATGACGCGCTACTGGATCGGCTCCGCGGATGTCATGGAACGCAACCTCGATCATCGCGTCGAACTGGTCACCCCAATCCTTGATCGAGTGGCGGAGACCGAAGTACGAGCGGCCCTCGACCTCATGCGCGGCGACACGGCGCTTGCCTGGCAGCTTGGATCTGACGGGCTCTGGGTGAGAGTCGATGACCCGGGACGGGACGGGTCGTCCTCGAACTCGCAGGACGCGCTGATGGATCGTGCCGCCCTTCGGTCGAGATCGTCTCATCGTGGGTGAGTGAGCTCGTCGACACGCGCGACGGTGTCGGACAGCGCGGGTACCCACTCAGGAGGGCGAGTTGACGCGTTCGCGCCATCGCCTGCGAGCGCTCTGGGGTTTGGTTGCCGCGGTTGCTCGACGCGCCTTCACCCATGGATCGACCGGGCAGGCCAGTCAGTTTGCCTACAACGCCTTCATCGCGACGGTGCCGTTTCTGTTCGTCGTCGTCGCGTCGATCAGCAAGGCGGCCGGGCCGGACGCATACGAGCGGACCTCCGCCGAGTTCGACCGGGTCGTCCCTGAGGAGCTCCGCGGCCTTCTGCTTCGCTCACTCCAGATCGCCGAACGCAACGCCGGGAGCGCGACCGCCCTGCTCGTCATCGCGGTGCCGGTCGCGCTCTATGTCATCGGCAACGCGATGTCGTCGCTTGTGGACGGCATCGACGACGCGCTTGGTGTCCCTCGCCGGAACTGGGTTCGGTCGAAGCTCGTGTCCATCGTCCTCGCGGCGGCTGCCAGCGTGTTCGTCCTGGCGACCACCGCCGCGCTCGTCGGCGGCGCGGGTCTCGTGTCGCGGGTCGTCGGCCTCCTCGGCGGCTCAGGAGCAGCCCGGATCGGCCGTATCGCCACGTACCCGATCTCGATCGCGTCCCTCATCACCTTCACGCTCATTCTCTACCGGCTGGCCCCGAGTCGGAGAGTTCTCCGACTGCGCGAGAGCCTGCCGGGTGCGATCGCCGCCGTGGCATGCTGGCTCGGGGCAACGCGACTCTTCGGTCTCTACACGGCGCGCTTCGACACCTATGAACTCGCCTACGGAAGTTTCGGCTTCGTGGTCATCTACCTCATCTTCCTGTGGCTGAGTGGCCTGATCCTGATCCTCGGGGCGGAGCTGAACGCCGCCCGGGCCGAACGATCACGCTCAGCGCCGCAGGAAGGGCGCTGAGACAAGCACCACCGGCCGACCGCCACAGTGGTCCGACACGCGGGCAAAGCGAAGTGCCTTGCCCCTGAGTGACCAGCGATAGGTTCCGACCTTCGGTCCGCAGCCACCCCGGCCGGGTGCGTGTTCGTTCAGAAACGCCAGATGCCGTCCTTGGGTTTGCAGCTGACCCGCGACATTGATCGCGCTGGCTCCCGTGTGGACGACCGAGTAGTTACCGTTCTTACGGATCGTCAAGGTCCACGTTCCGGACAGGCTGGTGGGGCTCTCGATCGTTGCCACGTACCGGCCGGCAAGCCCAGGCGGCAGGGGGACTCGCGCCCCGACGGCGATGGGGGCGACGGCAAGTAGTACCAGCGTGCCGGCGATGGCCGAGCGGCGCGTCATAAGCGGTCCTCCGAGCTGCGGTGGGTATCTCTAGGAGTATCGGCAGACCGCCGACAAGTCCACAGCTATCCGCGCGACCAGCTGGGATCGCGGACGCGTTCTCGCACGAGGCACCACACGAGCCACGCCGCTCGCCGGGGGTCGGGCGAGGTGTCCTCGATCTCGATGACCTCCCGCCGGTCCACGGGAACGAGTGGCCAGATCGGGTGATCTTCGGAGGGCACCGCCATGTTTCGTCGCTGCACGGCGCGGGCGACGTAGCTGCCAAGCGCCCGGCCGATCATCGCCCAACAGGCGGGAGTCGGCTCCCAGCGGCTGTGAACAAGGGCCCAGTGCCACGCGGCGACCTCCTGATCCAAGCGCTTCGGCGGGTTCGGTCCGAGCACGTGGCCGATCTCGTGAAGACACACGAGGTAGGAGCGGAGTGAGCGAACCTCCGGAAGGGCGACGACCTTTGCGCGCCGCGATGCCCGGGCGCGGTCGCTTCGAGGGGTCGTGACGACGCGAAGCTCGCCCTCGTGGACGAGCGCCGCGACGTGCTCCGCCGCGGTGCCGCGACAGAAGCGCGCTAGCTCTGGCAGGTCGGGCACCAGTAGGTCGTGCGGTTCGAGTCGCCCTGCCCGCGCGCGCGGATCGGTGTTGCGCAGCGGCGACACGGCTTCGCGCGACGGCCGTATACCCAGCGATCCTCACGGCTGAATGGCCGACTGCCAGGGGCACGGTAGGTCTGGATTCGTCCGCCCTGGCGGACGCCGTCGGCAAGGAGCCTCGACCCGATCTCACCGAGGGAGCGCGCCTCCTGCGCAGTGAGCGTCCCGACCGGTCGCCACGGGTCGACACCGGCCAGAAAGCAGGTCTCGCTCTTGTAGACGTTGCCGATTCCGCTAACGAGGCGCTGGTCCATGAGGGCGTCTCCAACCTCGATGGTCGCCTCGCACCGCATCAGCGCACGCTCGGTTGCCGCCGCGGGATCGACGTCCGCGCCCAGGAGGTCCGGGCCGAGCGCGTCGATCACCCCGACCCGTTCATGCGCTTCGAGCAGGCGAACGATCGGTCCGTTGTATTGCGCGGCAACCCACTGGTCGGTCGTGATCGCCAGCCAGAGCCCCCCTCGGGCGACGGGGCGGCCGACCGGCGCGAGTCGCCACCTGCCGTTCATCATCAGGTGCGAGTGAAGAACCCGTCCGCTCCCGAAGTGGAGCAGGTGGTGCTTGCCTCGCGCCTCGGCACGAACGATGGTGTCGCCGACGAGCCGCTCGTCGAGTCGTTGGGGCGCAAGGCGTGGGGCGACCTCAAGGGCGAGCACCGTGCGTCCGGAGAGTGCCGCACTGAAGCGGAGCGCATTTCGGTGGCTCACCTGTCCCTCGGGCATCCCCCTATCTTCGCAAGCCCGACCCCCGATGCGATGATGAGCGCATGCCGGTAGAACTCAGTCGTGTTCGAATCGACAAGTGGCTCTGGGCGGCTCGCTTTTTCAAGACGCGCTCGCAGGCATCGGACGCGGTGCAGGGCGGGCGGGCTCATATCAATGGTGTCCGCGCGAAGCCGTCGAAGGACGTCGCTGTTGGTGATGTCGTCGAGTTGACGGTCGGACAGCTCCAATGGACGCTCACCGTGCGCGCGCTGGCCGATCGCCGTGGCTCGGCGACCGTCGCTTCCCGCCTCTACGTGGAAGACGAGGCGAGCCGCGCGGCCCGTGAGCTTCGATCTGCGCAGCTTCGAATGGCCCAAACTCCTGGCGCGAACCTCGGTTCGCGACCGACGAAGCGTGACCGGCGCCAGATCGAGCGGATCAATCGGTTCGAGACGCTGGACTGAACTCCATTCTAAGCCTCAATGTGAGGGTGAGAATCAGCGGTTTAGCGGCTACCCGGGCTCAGGATTCCGCGATTGCGCGCATGATTGCAGGGTCCGCACGCCGAACCGGTGTTGTAGCGATTGAGGCGCCTCGAACAATGGATGCAGAGCCTCGGGCGGGTCGCCGCTTGGACTGACTGTTCGACTGGGCACTCGCAGAACCGCGGGCGGGCGGCCTTCTTCGATCGGTACAGCTCCGCGATCAACCCGCAGGTCGGGCAGATGACCTCGATTCGCTGCGCAGGTTTCGGCGTCAACGGCGTGTCCTCACCATGTCATTGTCGCCTCTTTCTTGGCCGATCGCGACTGCATCGGGCACCACTAGATGGTTGATTCCGAATTGTGGTCTAAAGGTCCGGTGAGCGAGACCGAGACAGTCAAGAACGCAGTGTCAGCCCGCATATCGGGAATATGGGGGCGACCAAGGACGCTGAGTGGCGACGTGTCGCAGCTGGCGGACCTTGATCAGCAATTCGGAATCAAGCATCTAGGATCAGCGGAGCTCTCGGAGTTCGGTGAGCGAGTCGACGATTTGGTCCGCGGCGCTGAGCGCGGATCGATCGTAGGGCCCTGTCGTGACGGCAATCGCCCGCGCGCCGTTCGCGTGGGCGCAGTCGATGTCGCGTGGAGTATCGCCCACGACCACCACGTCGGTCCCGCTCCAGCCGGCGTTGCGGGCACGCGCGGTGGCGATCCGTACGAGTTCCGGGCGTTCTCGGGCCTGGTCCCCGAAGCCGCCCTGGCTGGGTTCGTGATAGCTCGCAAGACCTGCGGCGCCGAGCTTGGTCACCGCGATCTGCTCGACGTTCCCCGTCACGAGCGCAACCCGCGCGCCGGCCTCGAGAAGGGCGGACCGCGCCTCGAGCGCTCCGTCGAGCGGCCTGGGCGGAACGACTGCGGCCAAGAGCGCCGGGTAGCGCCGAGCCGCGAAGTCCAGCCCGTCGCGCACGGTGTGCTCGCTCGGAATCCGACCGGTGGCCTGTTCGACGGCCAGCACCAGGATATTCCAGTCGGTCATCCCCGGGGACGCGATCTGGCTGACGTCGGCTCGCGGAATCTCCCGGCCGAGGACGAAGCTGACCGCATCGACCATCGCGTCGCCGTGCGCGTCGGGCCCCGGGCGGCGACCGACGATCGTGCCATCGATATCGAACAGCCAGAGGGCGCCTTCGCGAACGGGACTCACGCGCTACTCGGAGGCGTTTCCTTCTGTCGTTCGTCGCGCTCCTTGAGCTGGCCGCGCAGGTCTGCCTCCCGACCCTTCGCGCGGTGCCGAGCGAACAGGAGGTAGTTCGCGAGCAGGAAGATGAGCCCAGCCGCTATGGCACCGGCGAGGGTTGCGGCCTGGAAGTTCGGCGCCTGGCTATGGAGGGTGATACTCCCAGCCTTGGCCGCGCTGCCGTTGCCGATCACGATTCCGAGCGTGAAGAGATTGGGCAGGGCGAGCAATACAGCGAGAGCCAGCATCGACACGCGGAACTTCCAGTGCTTGCGGCGGCGCAGCATGAATCGAAGGGCGATGAGGGGCAGCAACGTGAAGACAGTGCCGTAAAAGAGACCGATCCCCGTCCCGGAAATAAGGCTTCCATTGACCTGATCCGCGATGCGTTGGGCCCACCAGCGTGGGATGACGGCCATTCCGATGAGCACGGCGATGATCAGGAGGACCCCTACGACCGCACCGACGAGCATGCGGTTCACCCAGACGGGGCGGTGTCGCCTGCGCTGGTCAGGATCGCGCGTGGTTACCTGCGGCTGGTCGTTCATAGCCGACATTCTGTCAACCCACCGGGGCCTGCGTCAGTAACCGGTCGGGGTTCGCGAAGCCTTCACAGCCTGGCACCAGATTCTCACATCGTGAGAACGTCAGCGTGCGAGCTCGTAGCCCTTCGCTCCCAAGCGGAAGCCGGCCTCGCTGAGCGCTCCGACGATGCTCGAATCGAACGCAGCCTGACCGTCGATGCGCTCGATCCGCAGGCGGCGCCTGGGTTCCTCGCGTACCCACGCGCTGAGCGCCTTCAGCGACGTCCCGAGGATCGGTCCGGTATCGAACGTCAGAAGCGACCGGCCACCGCGCTCGATGTAGACGATCGGCCCGCCGTCGACCAGAACGACCGTTGCGCCGTAGGTTCGTGAGGGTGTCCGTCGCGCCCCCGCGCCGGTGGGCCAGGGGATCGTCGCGCCAAATGGCTGGGCGGGATCGGCGGCGCCGAGCACGAGGGCCTCCGGCTCCGCGTTTGCTTCCCGAAGATCCCGCAGCCGCTCGACCGCCCCGGGCAGCGCGAACTGCGCTCCACCGAGCCCCTCGACGAAGTACCCCCGCCGGCACCTGCCGAGCGTTTCCAGGTCCGTCAAGTCCCTGTAGATGCGCGAAAAGCCACCCGGGATCCCATCGGCGAGCGCCGCCGAGCGCGTCAGAATCCCGTGCCGCTCGAGCATCAGCTCGGCGAGCGCCCGGCGCCGCTCGCTGTCGTCGGGCGCGGCGCTGAAGCGGTGCTGGACAAGCGACCAGCGTCCGGCGACCGCCGGTGGGATCCGTGTCGTCGAGGCCCCGCGGCGGCCAAAGCGCGGGCGTACAGATGGACGAAGGCGGGGAGCTTGGCGGGGTGCGCGCAGCGGCAGCCAGAGGTCGTTTGTGACCTCGCCGGCCCAAACGAGCTGCCAGAGGGACGTGAAGGTCTCCTCCGGCGTCGTGTCGAGCAGGGCGCTCAGGTCGTCCCAAAAGCTGGCGCCACCCACGAGCGCCGCACGCAGCGCCGCGCAGGCCTCACCCTCAGGCGCCGCGTCGCAGGCCGGAGGGCCAAAGAGCGTCGCCTCCTCACGGAGGTAGAGCGCCACTCGACCACCGTCGCGGCCCATCGACCCCGCACCGACCCACACCACGTCGCCCGAGGCGAGGAGGCGATCGAGCCAGGCCGGGCTGTAGGAGGCGACCCGCAGTGGGAGGGTCTCGCCCTCCCACTGCGCAAAGGGCAGGGCGAGACCCTGGAGGAGCCCGATCGTCTCGCGCAGGCGGTCAGGGCCACTCCCCGGTCGGGGCCGGCCGATTCCGTGCCAGGCGGGGAGGAAACGCGCGAGCGCCACGCCGTCGACTGCCTCGACCTCCTTGCGAAGCACGGCAAGGCTCGCGCGACGAAGTCGTCGAAGCACCTCGGGGTCGCACCATTCCCGTCCGCTTCCACCCGGACGAAGCTCCCCGACCACGAGCGATGCCCTGCCCTCCAGGGCGTCGAGAGCGACTCGCGCCGCGTCGATCGGGAGTCCAAACCGCAGCGCAAGATCATTCGTGGTGAACGGCCCGTGCGTTCGCGCGTATCGTCTGACAAGGCCGAGGAGGGGCTCCTCGGTCGGTTCCAAGAACGCGGCGGGAAGGCCGGACGGGGGCATGACACCGAGCCCGTCGCGGTAGCGCCCGGCATCCTCGGCGGCGATCCAACGCTCCTCGCCGGCGAGGCGAACCCGGCAGGCGCGACGGGCCCCATCCAGCGCGTCGAGCCACTCGCCGGCCGAGCTGGGTGACTCGCAGCGCGCAGCAGCCTCATCGGCGGTCAGATCACCGATTCGACGAAGGACGTCGTGGAGGCTGTCGGCGTCCCTGGCACGGCGGTCGGGCGCAAAGAGCTGGAGCGCCTCCTCGAGCGCGGCGAGGGCGCCCGGGTCGATTAGCTCGCGCAGCTCCTCCTGGCCGAGCAGTTCGCGAAGCAGGTCGCGATCGAGCGAGAGTGCGGCCGCCCGCCGTTCGGCCACAGGGGTGTCGTCGTCATACATGTAGGCCGCGACGTACTCGAACAGGAGCGACCCGGCAAACGGCGACGCGGCCGGTGTCTCGACTTCCACGACGGCCAGCTCGCGCGACTCGATCCGGCGCAGAATGTCGCGCGTCGCCGGAAGGTCGAACCAGTCGTTCAGGCACTCCCGGTAGGTCTCCAGGATGATGGGAAACGTGCCGTACCGACGGGCGACCTGCAGGAGCGACGAGGCCTTCAACCGCTGCTGCCAAAGCGGGGTCCGTTGGCCGGGGCGTCGACGCGGAATCAGGAGCGCGCGTGCCGCGTTCTCGCGAAAGCGCGCGCCAAAGAGCGCCGTCGACCCGAGCTCCGCGACGACCAGATCCTCGAGATCATCGGCCTCGATCAGCGCAAGCTCGGCTCCTGGCAACTCGTCGGCCTCAGGAAGGTGGATTGCGATGCCGTCGTCAGACCAGATGACGTGGATTTCCGAGCCGGTTCGCTCCCGGTGGCGCCCCTGGATCGCCATCGCCCACGGCGCGTGCACCGGGGCGCCAAACGGCGTGAGCACGCACATCCGCCAGTCGCCGATCTCGTCTCGAAAACGCTCGATAACGACGGTCGTGTCGCTCGGAACGGCGCCGGTCGCCTCAGCTTGATCGGCCAGGTACGCGATGAGGTTTGTCGCCGCCCGCTCATCGAAGGAGGATTCCTCTCGGAGACGCTTCTGGGCCCGGGCGGGCGTCATCGCGGCGACCTCGCGCGCGAGCTTCCCAACGGCCCGGCCGAGCTCCACCGGGCGACCGGCCCCGTCGCCCTTCCAGAACGGGATCGCCGCCGGAGCGCCCGGCGCGGGCGAAACGATCACTCGGTCGCGGGTGATCTCTTCGATTCGCCACGCGGACGCCCCGAGCAGGAAGGTCTGCCCTGAGCGGGCCTCGTAGACCATTTCCTCGTCGAGCTCGCCGACGCGAGCGCCGTCGCCGACCATCACGACGGGAAAGAGGCCTCGGTCTGGGATCGTGCCGCCGTTTGTCACCGCAAGGCGCAGGGCACCGGAGCGCCCACGAACCGTCCCTGCGATTCGATCCCACACGAGTCGCGGGCGAAGTTCGGCGAACTCGTCGCTCGGGTAGCGGCCCGAGAGCATGTCGAGCACGCCTTCGAGCTGCTCGCGGGAAAGCCCGGCAAACGGCTCCGCCCCGCGACAGGTCTCGAAAAGGTCGTCGATGCTCCACGCGTTGTCCTCGGAGTCGTCGCCGCACATCGCGACGATTTGCTGGGCGAGCACGTCGAGTGGGAGGCGCGGCACGCGCATGGATTCGATGTCGCCCGTGCGCATGCGTTGAACCACCGCTGCGCATTCGAGAAGGTCGCCGCGGTACTTCGGAAAGATTCTCCCCCGGCTGGCTTCGCCGACGTTGTGTCCGGCGCGACCGATGCGCTGAATCCCGCGCGCGACGCTGCGGGGGCTTTCGACCTGAATGACGAGGTCAATCGCGCCCATGTCGATACCGAGTTCGAGGCTGCTTGTCGCGACGAGGCACGGAAGGTCCCCGGCCTTCAGCTGTTCCTCGATGATCGTCCGCTGCTCGCGGGCGAGGCTCCCGTGGTGGGCGCGCGCGATGTCGGCGTCGGCGAGCTCGTTCAGCCGGAGGGCGAGCCGTTCGGCGAGGCGACGGTTGTTGACAAAGACGAGCGTTGATTTGTGAGCCCGTACGAGCTCCAGAAGCGCCGGATAGACAGCGGGCCAGATGGAGCGCCGACGCGACTCGGAGCCGGCCATCAGGATCTCGTCCTCGGGCGACGGTGCACCCGGGTTTGCGAGCTCGCGGAGGTCGTCGACCGGGACGATCACCTGGAGATCCAGCTCCTTGACGCGGCCTGCGTCGACGATCGACACGGGCCGAGGGCTGGACTGCTCTCGGCCTCCAAGGAAGCGGGCGACCTCATCGAGGGGTCGTTGTGTCGCCGACAGGCCGATGCGCTGCACGGGCCCGGTCGCCGCCCGCGCCAGTCGTTCGAGCGAGAGGGACAGGTGCGCGCCGCGCTTGGTGGCCGCGACCGCGTGGATCTCGTCCACGATCACCTGCCGAACGTCGCGGAGCGTCTCGACCGCGCGCGAGGTGAGGAGCAGGTAGAGGCTCTCCGGTGTCGTGATCAGGATGTCGGGAGGGCGCCGAATCATCTGCTGGCGCTCGCGCTGCGGGGTGTCGCCGGTGCGTACACCCACGGTGATCTCTGGAAGCTCGAACCCCTGGCGCCGCGCCGCGTCCTGGAGCCCCGCGAGCGGTCCACGGAGGTTGCGCTCGACGTCGTAGTTCAGCGCCTTGAGCGGCGAGATGTAGAGGATCCGGCCAGTTGGCTGGCCGCTGAGGCGGGCGGTAAGGAGGCTGCTGAGGCCCCAAAGGAAGGCCGCAAGCGTCTTGCCGGAGCCGGTCGGGGCGACGATGAGCGTGTGTTCACCGGCTGCGATCGGCGGCCAGCCGAGGGTCTGCGGCGGAGTCGGCGCCTCGAACGCGCGGCGAAACCATTCAGCGACGAGCGGGTGAAACGCGGCGAGGGGATCACTTGGTTGTGCCACCCAGCCATTGTCTCCGGTGGAGGGCGACTTCGTGGGGGTCGGCGACGGAACGGCGAAAGGGGCTGCGGGAAAGGGGAGGCGGTAGACTCCCCCGCGTGAGTTTCGACGACGTTTTGCAGGCCATACGCCGCCAACTCCTGAGGATCGCGCGTCCTGTTGGTGGAGACGCTGCCGGTGGGGTGTCGGGATTCCTGACGTCGGTTCGTCGCTTCCAGGTACTCCTCTACTCGACATGTGTCCTTGGCGCCCTTTTCGGTTACGTGGTCGAGAAGCAGAAAGACGCGACCTACGAGGCGACCGCCAAGGTCTACGTGCGCGGTGCAAGCGTCGCCTCGCAGATCACCGGCGGCACCAACGAGCAGAACACCAATCGACTCGTCGCGACGCTCGCGGAGCTCGTCACGGTGCCCGAGGTGCTCGACACAGCCGCCACGACCGCGCGCCTCTCGTCGGCGGATCGTGCCCGGTTGGATCTGCGCGTCTCCGCCGGCACTCAGATCGATTCTGACCTCATCACCATCGCCACGCGGTGGAATGACGCCGGGGCCGCCCAACAGATCTCGAATGCGGTCGCGGCTTCCTTCATCGACTATCGCCGAAAGATCGACATCGGGCCCCTCGTCGCCGCCGAGGAGAAGCTGGCCAACAAGATCAAGGTTCTGGAGGCGTCCGGGAGCGAAAGCGCGGTGCTGCGCGACCTGACAGGCAAGCAGGTGGACCTCCAGGCCAACATCTTGCTCGGCAGCGGCAACTCGATCCTCGCGCCTGCGGGCAAGGCTGCGAAGGTCGGACCTCGGCCGAAGCTCTGGCTCGCCATTGGCGGTCTCCTCGGACTGCTCGGAGGCTCGGCACTCGTGATGGGCCTCTCGCAGATCGAGGGCCGGCGGGTGCGCAGCGCGGAGGATCTCTCCGAAATTCTCGGTACGCGCGTGCTTGCACGCGTGCCCCAGATCGACCAGTCTGATGCCCCGGGTGTCGGTCCCCTCATGCTGTCGGCGCCCCACACCCGGAGCGCTGAAGGCTTCTGGACGCTGCTCGCATCCCTCGACGTCATCGATCCGCTGCGCGACAAACGGGTGATTCTGGTCGTCGGTGCTTGCGCTGACGACGGCGCTTCCACGGTCGCGATGAACCTTGCGACGGCCGAGGCAGCGGCGGGCAGGTCGGTTGCGCTCTGTGACTTCGATCTCCGTCATCCCGCGATCGCCAAGGCGTTCGGCCTCTCCCCGTACCACGAGGGAATCACGGCGGTTCTCGCGGGCCACACACAAATCGATGACGCGTCTGAGGCCATTCCGGTGTCCGGGCCGTCACAGGGCCCGGGTCGCGGAGCGCGGTCGGACTCGTCGCGCCGCGACTCGCAGGGCGAGCTGATCATCGTCCCGAGCGGCCCTCCCGTCCCGAACTCCGGGGGCTTGCTCGCCGGGGAGGCCGTCGGCAGCCTCTTGGGGCTCTTGCGCTCGCGTCACGACCGGGTCTACCTCGACAGTGCGCCGTGGCTCGAGGGAGGCGACACGATTGCGCTCTCGCGATGGGTCGACGCCATCCTCGTTGTCGGGCGAGTCCGGCAATCGAGTCGCGCGAACCTCGTCGAGCTTCGCCGGTGGTTCGACCAGACCACGACGCCGGTCCTCGGCGCCGTTCTGAACGGCGTATCGCTCGATGGGAGCGAAGAACCCCCCGGCGGTGCCGTGTCGAGGCTTGGTGAGGCCGGGCGCCCGTCGTTCGGTGCCCCCGGTGACCCAAGCTCCTCTCGAACCGAGACCCCTCACTCGTGAGCACCCAGCACCTCGGACCGGGTCACGGTCTGGGGCGCGGCACGGGGTTGTGGCATCGCTGGCCGCTTGGTCGTATGGACGCCGTGGCCGTCGGGGCGATTGCCCTGCTACTGGGGCTTCTCGCGATCTCTCAGAGCGGTGTGTCCAGAGTCCCGGTCATTGCGTGGACGATCGGTATCGCGAGCCTCTGCGGGATCGCCTTTGAGTGGCGCCGAGGGCGCCTCCTCTCGCTCGAATTCATCACGTATACGTTCCTGCTGACCTCATTCTGCATTCGTCCGCTGTACATCTGGAGCAACCGGACACAGCTCCAGTTCCATGAGTTCCCGAAGAACGCAAAGGCCCAGCTCGAGAACCTCAGGTCGCTCGAGCTTGCCAACTTCGTCACGAATCGCTTCTCCGGAGACCTCGAGGGGCCGATGACCGTCGCGCTCGGACTGGGAGGAGCCTTCCTCGTTTGCTTCGTCATCGGCCTTGCCGTTGGTTACCGCGCCACGAGTAGTCGGATGCCACGCTTGCTTGAGGGCCGCCCCGCCGCCCACCGGCTCGCGTTTGTGGTGGCGCTTCTCCTGATCGTGGGATTTGGAACGCAGCTCGCCGGTCAGGTCGGGGTCGGAGGCGCGCTTCTCTCACCCGGGAGCTTCGAGGCGGCCATCCTGATTCGATCGGCCGTTGTCGGTCTGCTGCTGTGGGCTGCCTACGGGCCGCTGCGTGGGCGTTGGGGGCTCGTGTTCTCGGCCGTCACCCTGGCGTTCGTCCTCCTACGAGCAACTGGAGGGTCGCGGACCGAAGCCCTTCTTCCGCTGCTGGCGATCCTCATCGTGATCCATTTGGCACGCCGTCCGTTTCGCGCCCGCGAGGTCGGCGCGTTCATCGTGGTCGGCCTCATGGTGACCAACACCGTGCTCACAGCTCGCGTCGTCGCAACGCGGGAGCCCGGTGCCTCAGCGATTCTCGCGGGCCTGAAGTCGTCGACGAGCCCCAGCGTCGCACTCGGCGACAACTCGCTCTTTGACGATGTGGTGCTTCTGACCGCGACCGTCCCGGAGCAGATCCCGTTCCAGCATGGTGGACGACTGCTTGCGGGAGTCGCATCCTCGGTGCCGTCGATTTTCTACCCGGGTAAGCCGGAACAGAACGAGATCACCTTCCGCCGACTGGTCTGGGGTGAGCTCTACGAGGGGGGGCGCCCGTACACGCATATCGGAGAATTCTGGTTCGACTTCGGCTGGCCTGGTGTTCTCATCGGGAGCGTCCTCGTTGGCGTGCTCGTCGCCCGATTGCGGGCGCTCGGGCGGCCGCTGGCCCGTGGCGTCGATCCCGGTGCCGCGGTGATCGCGGGGATACTCGTGCCGCTCTTCTACCTCGTGATCGACGGGACCTACACCATCCTCCTGAGCGGCCTGATCACCTACGCGGTCCCGCTCCTGCTGGCCACGTTCGCACTTCGCCGCTCGATCGCGAGGTGAGGTTCCGTCCCCATCAGGCGCAACACCTTCCGGACGATCAGGCCTGGAGCCAGACCAGCACCGCAAGGATGCCGGTCGCCGCCGAAAGCGCGGTCGACTCGGGCCAGAAACGTGAGAGCGAACGCAGTACCCCGCGGCGCTCGAAGGAGACGCGGTCGACGGCGAAGGGGATTGCCGCGACCATCGCGGCCAATGCCGCGAGCAGGAGGAGGCCGCCGACCTTCATCGCCTGGCGCGCATCATCACCGAAGCGGGAACGCGATGTCGAGACGCTCGCGCGAGGGGTCGCTTTGGGGACCACAGCCGGCGTCGTCACCGCCGGGGTGCTCGTCGGGGCGGGTGTTCGCTTCGTGACCGCGGGGCGCGGAGTGGGCGTACCAACTCGGGGTTTTGCCGCCGTCGTCGGTTTGGGTGTCGCGATCCGAGGGCGGGGAGTGGAAACCCGAGGGGTCGCTGGTGTGGTCACCGTTGATCGACGTGGCGTCGGAGTGGGAGCCGAACGGCGCTGAGTCGGCGCGGGTTTCGATGGCTTCGGCGCGGCTTGCGGCGGGGGATCTGGCTGGCCGAGCGGAGAGGAAGCAGACACCGCAACGGCGCTTGTGAAGGTGAGCAGGCTGACCGCGAGGATGACCGTGACGGCTCGGGCAGGCTGAGCAGCGCACCCGGCGAAACCTTCGCTACGCCTCATCGGACATCGACCTCACATGTTCGCGAACTTCCCTAAAACCGCCGAACGGGATGGTAGCTGAGTTACGGTGACGGGAAACCCCCCAAACGTGTGGTCGCAAGACATATCGAACCTTCCGGGGCGGGCGGCTGGCGGGGTTGTTCTGTCGTTTGTTCGGGACCCCGCATCGTGGTGAACCGTGGCCGCTCTGCCACCTCGAGCGGTGAGCGTGACACGGTCCCCGAATGTGGTCGCTCGGTCCGTGGTGTCTCGGGATCCGCGCGCCACCGCGGGGACGTATGGGTCCGCCTGGCATGCTTACGGTGACGGGAGCGAGAGCGTCGCGAGAGCGACGACGTCCCCTCGCGCCGAACAACCGACCAGAGACCGAAGATCTCCCCTTTGACCGAATCCCCCGACGCGGATCCGTCGCCAAGCGACGCCGCCGGTCACTCCGAGAGGCCGCCCGCAGCGGTTGCAACAGGGGCGGCCGCGACTACGAGCACGTCCGTGATGGGCGATACGGCTTGGGTCGCGTTCGCAAAGATCGCCCCGCAGGTCAGCGCCCTCGTGCTCTCGGTGTTCGCGGCTCGAGCGCTCGGACCGGACGGTCTCGGCGCCCAAAGCTTCATCGCGTTCGTCGAGATATCGTTGATCTCGTTGATCGTCGAGGGGTTCTCGACATCCATCTCACGCTACGTCGCGCGTGTCATCGGGGCCGGCGACGCCTCACTCGTCGCACCGCTCTATGCCTGGGCTCGTAAGGTCGCGCTTGGCCTCGCCGTTGTTTGCGGCGCCGTGATGTTCACGATTGCCCTGGCCCGACCCGAGCTTCGTACCGCCTGGATCGTCTCCGGCGTTTCGGCCATCGTCAACTGCCTCAACCGCATTCCGAGCTCGGTCCTCATCGGTATGCAGCGGTGGCGTCGCTTGTCGCGGATCGACGTTGGTTTCCAAACCCTCGGCACGATCGCGGCAATCATCTTTCTCCAGCTGGGCTACGGAATCGTGGGGATCTTCGCGGCGACAGCAGCGTCATCGGCGGTCAATCTGGTGGTCTTTTCGGTGATGGCTCGGTCAGCCCTCCCGTCACTCGGGCGCAGCGTGCGCCTTGTGCCGGACCCGCTCCGTCGTGAGGTTGTCCGCTACGCCATCATGCTCGGGGGGGCAATGGTGATCACACTGATCGTCTGGCGCCGCTCCGAGTTCTTCTTTCTTGATCACTACGTGGCCGACGGCGAGATCGCCCAGTACTCGATCGCGTTCGCCGCGGTCGCGGCGCTTACGCAGCTTCCCTGGGCGCTGTCGTTTGTCGCGATGCCTGCCGTTGCGACCCTCGACGGAGCCCGAAGCGATCAACGGATTCGTGGCGGGGTCAGCCGTGCGCTTCGCCTCTCCGGCGGACTGGCGCTGCCAGTCACCGCGGCGGCGTTCGCCGGAGGGCCGGTACTCATCGAAGGCGTTTTCACTGAGAAGTACCACGAAGCGGGGGTGATTCTCCGCATCATGGTGCTCAGCTTTCCTCCGATCTGCCTCGTGCTCGTCGCGATGGGCATCCTCGCCGGGCTCGGCCGTCAACGCTTCCCGCTTGTCATTGGCACAATCGGAGCGGCGCTCAATCTCCTGCTGGCGCTCGCGCTCATCCCGACGTTTGCCGCGCGCGGGGCAGCGGTTTCGAGCCTCACCGCGCAGCTGGTGACCGGCCTTCCGATACTCCTCTACCTGTCGACGATTCTCGGCCCGATCGCTTGGGGTTGGCGGCGCCAGGCCAACATGCTCGCCGCGTCGATCGTCGGGTATCTCGCGATGTACGCGACGATGCGCGCCATCCCGGGCGGGCTCGGTCTCGGGCCGGGGTTGCTCGCCGGGCTCGCGGGGCTCCTCCTGACGGCTCAGGTACTACCGATTGTGGCCGCCGAGGATGCTCGGTGGGCGCTCGGCCTTACCCGAGGCCGCGGCGAGCGTTTGATCGCCCGTATCGGCGGTCTCGGGGCTGATCGTTGAGACCCACCTCACGGAAGAGCTCGCAGAGCGCGCGCGCCGTCTTCTCCCAGGAGTAGCGAAGCACCGTCTGAGAGCCCGCGGCGCGGAGCGTGCTTCGCAATCTGTCGTCTGAGACAATCGCGCGAAGGGCCTCCGCCCAGGTCTCGAGGTCGTCGAGCGGCAGCAGCCAGACCCCGTCGCCCGAGATCTCCCGCACGACGGGAATGTCTGAGGCCAGCACCGGGCAGCTCCTCGACATCGCTTCAAGAGGAGTGAAGCCGAAACCCTCGTAGCGCGACGGCAAGAGCAGGGCGGTCGCGCCTCGGTAGAGCGCATCGATCTCGCCATCCGAGGCCCCCGAGATCACGACGATCCGCTCCTGGCACGACGACGCGGCGATCGCCCGCTCGACATCCTCGAAGCCGGGAGCGCGACCTCCAGCAAGCACGAGGGGCTGTGAGACACCGCTTCGCTCGTAGGCCGCGATCAGGAAGGGCACGTTCTTCGTCGACGAGAGCGTTCCAACGCACAGGAGGTACTCGCCCGGGACGGGGGACGCCACCACGTCGCCGCTTGCGGGTGTGAAGCCCGGGCCGGAGTGAATGACGCGCACACGGTCGGCGGCGACTGAGAGGATATCGACGGCCTCGTCCCCGGCGAACTTCGAGATCGCAACGACCCGAGCCGCGGTACCCGCGACGCGCCGCGCCATGACGCGCTTCTGGAGGCGCTGGGACGCCGTATAGGCGTCAGGATTGGTGATGAACTTCAGGTCGTGGAGCGTCGTCGTGTAGGGCAGTCCCCGCGCCCCGAGCCATGGGCCGACGAAGTCAAAGTAGTGCACGAGATCCGCCGGGCGTCCCCGAACGTGAAGTTGCTCAAGCGCGAGGCGAACCGGCGCCCGGTCCGCGTTCGGTAGTCGCTTGCCGACGACGCGAACGCCGAGATTTCGCGCGCCAATGGACTCGGCGCCAGCGGGCGTCGTGGCGAGACTGATTTGGAGATCGTCGAACTCGGGGGCGACGGCGTCGATCGCGCGCGACACCTCGATCGCGTAGCGAGGGATACCGGTTCGTCCCCCTGCGATGAACGCCGAGAGGAGGACCTTCACCGATTGCCAAGCCGAAGCGTTGCGTGCGCGGCCGCGGCGCTTGCGCTGGCAACGTTGCGGTAGAGGGCGGCGGTCTCGTCGATCATCCGCTCGACGCTGAAGTGCTCACGCGTGCGTGCGTGAGCCGCGCGACCCATCTCCTGACGAAGCGGCCCGTCGTCGACGAGTCGCCGGATCCCGGCCGCGAGCGCCCCGACGTTGTCCGGTGGAACTACCAGCCCGTCCACCCCGTCAACAATGACTTGTCGGGTGCCGCCAACAGCTGTGGCGACACAGGCCAGCCCCGCAGCTCGGGCCTCGAGTAAGGCGAGGGACAGGCCCTCCCAACGCGAGGCCAAGACGAAAATGTCGAAGTCTGGGAGTCGATCGCGGGCGACTGCGCTCGCCCCGAGCATCTCGACGCGACCCGTGATGCCGAGCTCGGAGGCCAAGTCCCGAAGCTCACCCGAGAGGGGACCGCCGCCGACGATGACGAGGTTGACGCGCGGACGATCGCCCGCGACCTCGGCGAACGCTCTGAGGAGGACGTCGATGCCCTTCTGCCGGCTCAGTCGCGCGATGCTGCCGATCGTGACGTCGTCGCGATCCGGGCGATGGGGCGGCTCGACGGGTACATGAACGCCGTTGGTGATGACCACTACGCGGTCGGGTGCAATCACCCGCGCTGCGGCGCCCGCGGTCGCCTCATCTTCGGAGACGCAGACCGTCGTCGCTCCCATTCGGCGACCGATCCGCTCGAGTCCTGTCCAGATGGCGGCAGCAGGGCGTCCACCGGCGGACAGGAATGACCAGGCGTGTGGGGTGAACACCGACGGCACGCGGACCGAGCGGGCGGCGATTCGGCCGAGGAAGCCAGCCTTGCTGCTGTGGAGGTGAATGATCGAGGGTCTGCGTGTTCGCGCAAGCTGGCGAATACGACGCAGCGTCACGGTGTCACGGACCGGATGTGGGTTCCGGGAGAAGGGGAGGATATGCAGCTTGAGCCCGGCCGTCCGCGCGTGGTCTGCGATCCAGCCTTCGGGCGCGCAGATCTCCGCCTCGAAGCCTCGCTCCCTGAGACCGATCGAGAGTTGGAGGACGTGCTCTGCCGCGCCGCCATCGGCGACACCAACGACCTGCAGCACTCGAAAGCGCGGATCGTCCATTGAACTAGTGGTCTGTCGTCGCAACCGATACGCCATTTCGAAGACAGACCACTAGTCCTCGCCGAGCGGGCCGCTCGTTGGGGTAGCGTCGACGACCCTCGCGTAGACGCGCTCGTGCTCGTCGAGCCAGGTCGGGGCGCCGTCCTCGCTCGCGTTCTCGCGAACGGCCTCGCGCGCGCTGGCCCACTCAACCTCCGCCGCGAGGATCCGAACCGCCGCGAGGATCCCTTCCTTGGTCGGCTCGATGAGGCGCGCACCGGGGCGCGACGCGGCAATTTCCTTCAACCCGCCGCGCGCGGCAAGGAGCGCTGGGCGACCGGCAACGAGCCATTCGATCGCTACGAGCGGGTACGGCTCCTCCCAGCGTGAGGGAACAATGCCCGCATCGCAGCTCTCGACGAAGGCGACGCGGTCGGCGCCGGACAGATAGCCGGCGTACTCGATGCCGTCCCCCACTGCGCTCGCTGCCTCAACGAGCTCTCGTAGGCGGCCGTTTCCGGCAACCCTGACGTGAATGCCAACCAAGCGCAGTTCCTTGGCTGCGTCGATCAGCTCGGGGATCCCCTTCTCCCGCTCAAGGGCTCCCATATACCCGAGCGTTCGCAGCGCGCCGCCGGGGGCCGCGAGGGGCCGCTCGGCGAACGGGCGCACGGGGTTGTGGATTACCTCGACGTGGGCGTCCGGGATGGTCGGAGCGACTCGCTCCGCGACTGCCTTCGAGACCGCGATCAGTGTGTCGACGGCGGGCGCCCACCGACCGAGCCGTCGCTGTCGAAGGGCGCAGGATCTCGGCGTCCCGCAGCATGGTTCGCCATTTCGCTGCAAGAGGGTGACGCGTGGGCAGAGGAGGTAGTAGTCATGCGCGGTGTGCACGACGGGCACGCCCAGGCGACGACAGACTTCCCAGACGGCGGTCGTGAGGCCAAAGAGGTTGTGGGTGTGGACAACGTCCGGCGCTGCTGACGCAACAGCTTCGCGGATCGCGCTTGTGGGCTGACTCACGAAGTCGTCGACGCGGTTTCGAACACGCCGCACCTGACTTGTTCGCCAGTCGTGTTGTCGCAATGTCGTTGTCGCAAGGTCGGCCGGGCTCGCCTGCGGAAACGCGGCAAGCACCTGAACCTCCCAACCCCGATCATTCAACCCGGTTCCGAGATCGGCCACGTGGCGTTCGGCGCCACCGAAGGCGACGTCGGCGCCGTGGGCGTTAACCATGAGTACTCGCCGATTCATTGGGAGAGCTGGGAGTTCATTTGGCTGGGTAGAGGAAGACTCGGTCGCCATGACACGACCTCAGCCGGCGTTGGGTCGCCACGAGAGATTCGCACGCCGCCTTGGCGCACCTTCAACTGATCTCACTCGGTTCGGTCGCGAGGGGGCCGGCGTCGTCCTCGACGGAGCCGAGGATCACGTGATGGGCCGAAGCCGATGACTTTGCCCGTCTCCTGCGCTTGCGCAACGCGACTCTCGTGCTTGCGTCGAACCCAGCCCGGGCTGAGGCCCAGAGCGAGCACGACGGCCAGGCTTCGCGGCCTTGGAAAGGTGGTGAACGCCTTGATCGCCAGCCTCCGCGCACGGGATCGATCGCCGGCGAGGAGCGCCGCGCGAGAGTCCGCCATGAGGGCATGTCGGCGCACGCGTGCGAGGGAGCGACGCAGCGCGGTGCGCTCATGCGACTGAAGGTCACTCCGGGCGCTGAGCTGTTCGAACATGCGAGCAACGTTCGTGAGCAGGTTGCTCGCAAACTGGTCGCTGTTCGGACGAGAGAGCGATCCGGAGTGAACCCGGTACTCGGCGAGCGGCTCACGGATCAGTGAGACCTCACGGCCACTTGCGGCCACGCGTATCCAGAGGTCCCAATCCATGCACCCAAAGAGTTCCGGGTCGAGCCCGCCCAGCGCGACGAAGGTCTCGCGACGGACCGCAGCTCCGGCATAGAGGAAGTCGCGCGTCGCGAGCGCCGAGACCATTCCCCCGGGTTTGACCCGCCGCGGCGCCTTCCACCAACGGGACTCCATCAGCGTGAAGTCGAAATGACCGCCCGAGGACGCGTCGAGGAGGAGGGCGTCGGGCGACACGACCGCGACGTTCGGGTCGCGGTCGAACTCGGCTGACGTACGCTCGAGGAAGCTCGGGAGCAGGCGATCGTCGGCATCGAGCATGACGAGGTACGCGCTCTCGACGGACGCGGCGATTTCGTTGCGGATCACCGATACGGGACGGTTCGTCGGATTTCGGATCAAGCGCAGGCGAGGGTCGTCCAGCAGCGCCTCGACGACTTCTCCGGTGCGGTCGCTCGAGCCGTTGTCGATGACGATCATCTCCCAGTCCGCAAACGTCTGGGCCATCACCGACCGCACGGCCTCCTCGATCCACCGTTCGGCGTTGAAGGCCGGGGTGATGACCAGGAACGTCGCCGCGTCAGTCGCCGCATCGTCGGGAAGCTCGGCCGGAAGGAGTTGCTCGTTCATGCGACGTCGGACAATACCCGCGTGGCGGGCCGTGTCGTTCGGCGCAGACGTTGTCAAACGGCACCGCGCTTGGCGAGGACCGCAGGAAGGGTTTTCGCGAGGATTTTCACGTCCTCGCCCACGCTCCAGTGTCGGACGTAACGGTAGTCGAGCTGGACGCGGTCGTCCCAGCTCACGTCGCTTCGGCCGGAGACCTGCCAAAGACCGGTCATGCCGGGGCGCGCGTCGATCCTGCGCCGCTGCCAGCCCTCGAGTTGGGCGACCTCAAAGTCCCGCAGCGGCCGAGGGCCAACGAGGCTCATCTCACCCTTGACAACGTTGACAAGCTGCGGCAGTTCATCGACGCTGGACTTGCGCAGAAGGTTGCCGACGCGCGTGATTCGTTGCTCGCCGTCTCGTTTGATCTTGTCGACCGCGGTCGCGATGTCGATGGTTCCTGATGCGAGATCGGTGATGCGCTCAGCGCTGCGGTCGGTGACCTGCTTCATCGTTCTGAACTTCAGGACTTTGAACGTCTTTCCCCCGTGCCCGATCCGCTTCTGGGTGAAGATGACGGGGCGACCGCTCGTGACGAGGACGGCCACCGCGGCCGCGATGAAGATCGGAGCGAACACCACGAGGAGCAGGGACGCCCCGACGACGTCGGTGGCGCGCTTGACGACCGCTCCGGGGCCCGAACTGGCCTGCCGTCCGACGGTGATGATCGGTAGCTGCCCGAGAACGTCAATTCGACCCCCGATTGGGAGCACGTCGAACAGTCTCGGGACGACACTGACTTCGACGTTCAGGCCGTCACATCCTCGAATGCATTCGAGGATGTCTGCATCCGTGCGCTTGGAGAATGCGACCACGATCCGGTCGACCGCGTGCGCGCGCACGATCATCCTGAGGTCGGAGACCGACCCAAGCCGACGCAGCCCACCCACCTCGTAGCAGTCGGGCTCATCGACGTAGCCGACGACCTCGGTCAGGGCGGCGGGCTCGGCGCTCAGAGCGGCGAGGGTCCGCTCGGCGATGTCGCCCGATCCGATCACGACGATTCGCTGTGGAGCGAGGGGCATGTGGCGGTCAAAGAGTCGGCGAACCCGGCCGACCGCGATTGGCAGGAAGGCAACGAGCGCCGCCGCCTGCAGGAGATCCGAAGGCGAACCCGCGACCAGATCGAGGACGCCGATCGTGGCCGCGACAACGATCGCCATCACGGCCGCCTCGCTCCGTGAGCCACGCCGAGTGATCAGAAGGCCGGCAGCGCTCACGAGAACCGCGAAGGCGAGACCCGCGCCACTGAACGCCGCCAAGGCGTTTCCGCGCAGGCCATCCCGCAAGAGCGGAACATTCGCAAGGAGCGCGGAGGCAGCAACAAGGACAAGGGCTGTCGCGAGCATCGCCACACAAATCACGGCATCTCGACGGAGGGCGCGCCTCCGAGACGGCGAGGACGGCACCCGGCTGGGCGTGTGCGGTCCATCGCGATGTTGACGCTCGTTGCTTGCCGAGTGGACTTCTGGAGGCATCCGCAAAATCCTGGTCATCCGTGAGTTTTCGGCGATGTCGCGCAGAGCACGCCGCCGTGAGCGGATCTACCCTGCACAAATTTCACCGAAGTCTTCAACACTTCGCGGTGAAGTAATGGTCAATCTCGGCGATATAAGAGCGTTTTCCTATGGCCAAACTGCCGGTATCGCCATTCGGTGGTCTAGCCATCAGCCTAATCATTCGGTTAGAAAACCAATCTGGCGTTGCCAGGGTTACAGCTTGTTTGTTGCGTAACTGTAAAAATCCGTAGTCCAGCCGCTCGCCGAGGGGCGTTCGAGACTTTGGAAACGAAAATCGTGCCGCCTGAAGTTCGGCGCGCCGTTTTGCCTCGCGTCAGGACTGCCCCGGACGGCGGGAGGGGTCCGAACTGCGACGTGTTGACTCCGGGCCCGGACGGCCCGGAGGAGCTATCCGTCCGCGCGCGTCGGGTCGAGCGAACCGATCGAGTTGTCCATGAGCTCCTGCCGACCATGCTCGACGCGCCGCTCGAGAACACCGGCTTCGTTCACCTTGTACTGGCCGACGCGCAAGAGCGGTGGGGAGTAGCTGTGGATCGAGACGGCCGGCTCGCCGGCACCCCAGGCGGCCGAGTGGATGTAGCCCGGAGGGCCCTGGCGAGTGTCGCCAGGGCGCAGCTCAAGGCGGGTCGCTCCAGTCGGGAGGAGCATTTGGCGCTCCACCACCATCCCCGTTGCGACGGCGATACCCACGCCTGAGGTGTCGTGATCGTGAAAGCCGGTTCCTTGCCCTGGCATCCAGCAAAGCACCCAGATGTCGATTCGCTCATCTTCGAGGAGGAGGCGGTAGCGCCGTCGACCCTGGTCCCTGAGAACGAGCGGCTCCCAAAGGTCGCGGCGGCCCGCCACGCGCTGAGAAATATCGGCGAGCTCGCCCGTCTCCAGGATCCCGGCGCGGGGCATCAGCGCCATCGCCTCGTGCGCCAGTTCGGCAGGGGGAGAGATCACGGAGTTCCAATCCTGAGGGCGCAGGAGATCGCCAATGCTCTGGATAGCCGGGGTCATCGCACTCCGCTGTCGTTGGTCGTTCGCGATCGCCTGCCAGGATGCCGAAGCGGCCTGAGCCTGTGGGGGACACCCGTCACGTTGCCGACCCGAAGGACGCTCTGGGTCTCGGGTCGTGCGCGGACGACCGCCGCGGGTCGAACGCCGCAGCACGCATGGTGCCCGAGTGTCGGGCGCGCTTCAACCAGGATGCCAACGTCCCAGCCAAAGGTCTCGTCACGATGGAACTCTTCCACATCTCCGGATCAAGCTCGTTCGCGGCCCACTGCGCTCTCGAGGAAGTCGGCTGCGGCTACGAACTCGTGGCAGTCGACCCGAAGGACCGGTCGCGGCCTCCTGATCTGCGCGACGTCAACCCGCTCGGCCTGGTTCCCGCGCTGCGCGACGGTACGGTCTGCGTCTACGAGACAGGCGCCGTGCTCATGTACCTCGCCGACCGTTATCCCGAGTCGCGGCTGGCCCCTGCGTCCGGAGATCGCGAGCGGGGCGAGTGGTACCGCTGGATGGTGTGGATCTCGAACACCTTCCATCCAGCCTGGAAGGGCGTGTTCGTGCCGGCGCGTGTCACCACCGATGAGACCGGCCACGACGGCGTTCGCGCGCGCTCACGGGAGGCGCTGAACGACGCCGGCGCCTACTTGGAGCGAGAGCTCGTTGGCAAGGACTGGTGTTTGGGCGAGAATTTCTCGACGGCCGATCTCTACGCCTACATGCTCGTGGGCTGGGCCAACTACTTCCCCGACCTCCCGATTGGCGGGCCCGTCGTCTCCGCGCACTTCGCGCGCGTCGGCGACCGGCCGTGGGTCGCCCGCGTCCGCGAGGCGGAGAATCTCGACGAGCGTCTGATCCGCCGAGGCTGACCAGTGGGGAGGTCGGAGCTTCCGCCGGAGGGCCGTCGTTGTCCCGCCCTCCTTGACCTCGGTATCGCGTTCCCTGATGACCGAATCGAGATCGCTCTCGGTTCGCTCGGTCCGATCGATCAGGCTGACCGCGGGGTCGTTGTCAGCGAGCGAGACCGGCTGGAGCAATCGCTCGACCTGCCCGACGGCTGGCTGCTCCTCTACCAGGCCCAGTTGGCACGACTGGAGCGCATGGCTGTCGACGCCGGGGACGCGACGCTCCCGACGCGCTCCGGCGCGGTTCGTGGCGGTTGAGGACGTCGCCGCATGGAACGAGGCATGGTGGGAACTCAAGCGAGACCAGTTGCGCGCCTGGGTGCGATCGAAGCCACGCTTTTTCGGGTGCGGTCGCTCTCAGACCTTGCGCCGAGTGATCGACCCGTTGGCGCCGATCTTTGCCCCACGAAGGCCAAAGTCCGCCTGGGAGAGGCCCGCGATCAGGCTGATCGCGCCGCCCCCGGGTGAGGGAAGGCCCGGTTTGACGATCTGGGTCGGTCGGATCCTGCCCGACACGAAGACCCCGTCGCCGGTCAGCGTTACCTGGAGAACCGCGCTCGTCGAGAGTGTCCCGCCGAGGCTGAAAACCTTGTAGCCGGCGAAGTTCCCAAGGGAGTACGCAATCAACCTCCCACGATGAAACTCCATACCGCGCAGCACGTGCGGGCCACTTGACCAGACGAGGTCGGCGCCCGCGTCGATGACCGCGTGGGTGAACGCGACGCTGTTTCCGCGCGGCTCGCCGAGGTAGGTCTCGTTCCCGGGCCGTACGTGGGTTGCGTCCGAGCCCTCGGCGCCCGCGTGCATCGCGACCACGACGATGTCGGCCTGGGACGCGGCCTTGGCCACGAGGGCCTTCGCGGCAGGAATGTCGGTAAGGCTTGCGGCCCATTTGTAGGCCGCGAACCCGACCGCGGCCACGCGAACACCGTTCACCGTCTGGATCGTGATCTGACCCGGGCGACCGGTATGGCGCAGGCCGTGCCTTCTCAGCGCCGTCAGGGTTTCGCGCTGGCCCTGCGGGCCGAAGTCGAATGCATGGTTGTTCGCGACGTTCATGAGGGTAAAACCGGCCTTCGAAAGCCACTTGGCATACGACGGGGGGGTCCGGAAGGCGAAACAGTTCGGACCGCTTCCGGTGCCGCATTTGGACGAACCCCCCGAGGCCAATGTGCCTTCGAGGTTGCCCATGACGACGTCACCACCTGCGAACAGGGTGTCGACCGACCTAAAGAAGCTGGCGCCACCGTCCGGAGGGAGGCCGTACGGACGGCTTCCCATGACGATGTCACCGACCGCCACAAACCGCACCCTGGCCGCGTCCTTACGTGGGGCTGCGGGAACGCTCGGCGTGGTCGCCGGTGTGGTCTGCTCGGGCGTGGAGGTCGTCGAAGTCGTCGACACCTCGGCGCTCGCACGAGGCCGGGCGCCGTCGTCGCGACCCACTGCGAACGCAACCGCGCCAACACAGGCCACGAGCCCCCCGAGCCCGAACACCGCGGCGATCCGCCGTCGACGATAGACCTGGCGGCGGGTGGGCCGCGGTGGCGCGTTCGCGGAACGCTGGGACTGACCCATGGCGGTGCACGCTACGGGCTCGCGCGGACGGACTCGCGCGCGTCGACTACTCGGGCGTGAACTCCATGGAGCCTGCCGCGAGGGCCTCGCTGATGCGCGCCTCGAGCGCGGCTCGCACTCGAGCGACATCGGCGCCAGGGGCGTGATCGGCGACGGTCGTGACGCGGTCCTCAAATGCGCTGGCGAACTCGTCGATCGAGCGACCATCTCGATGAACGAGCCCAGCGAGGCGCCGGCTGTCGACATCGACGAGGACGCCCAGCTGAAGGAGTGAACCGGCGGTACGTCGCGCCTGGCAGAGCCCCCCGATCTTTTGGGCGCCGACGACGATCTCGTGCGGGGAAAGGCCTCCGAAGCAGAGTCGGCCGACGGCCGCGTCGCCCATCGAGTCGTGGGCGCGGGCGACGGCCGGATCGAGGCGCCCGGCGGGAACGCCCACGTCGCGGAGCGCCGCCGCCCCGGCCTCCCCGAGCCAGCGGTAGGCCTCGACAACGTCGGTGAGCGCCAGCGGGTGATGCTTCGGGAGGATGACATCGACCGCGACGAGGCCGGCGTCCCAGAGGAGTGGCCCGCCTCCTGAGTGGCGGCGCACGACCGGGATACCCGCCCGTCGGCAGGCGTCCTCGTCGACGATCGACGGCCCGGCGGAACGCCCGAGGACGAGGGCGGTTTCGTTGATCTCCCACGAGATAACGATGGCGACATCACCCACTGCGGCTTGACGTAGGATCTCCTCCGAGATCGCGATTGCGGCCGCCACGTTGCACGGGTCGGGATGGACGTGTCGGACCGTCACGCCACGAGGTCGATCGGGGCCACCCCGGACCACCACCCGGTTTCAGCGTAGCTCGCAAATGGTGTCGGCGGGCGCGACGGATGTGTCGACACTGCACCAGTCCCGCGGGCAGCGGGCCGCCACACAAGCACGACTACGAGAGGTACGGGGCGGTCCCCTCGCCCTGCTGGGCCGCGTGCATCACCAGCTCACTCACCGTCGGGTGAGCGTGGATCACGCTCCCGAGCTCGGTCATCGTGAACCCGTCCGCGATCGCGATACCGATCTCGCCGATCAGCTCGACCGCATGCGAGCCCATGATCGTCGCCCCGAGGAGTTCGTCGGTTTCGGCGTCGGCGACGAGCTGCACCACCCCATCGCCTTCCCCCTCTCCGAGCGCCTTGCCGTTCCCGCCGTAGCGCGCTGAGCCCATCTTCACGGTGTGGCCCGCGGCCTTCGCGGCGTCGGAGTGAAGGCCGACCGTCGCGATCTCGGGGTGCGTGTAGATACAGCTCGGCACGACGGTCCGGTCCATCGGGAGCCGAACGCCATGGCCGAGCGCGTTCTCGATCGCGCGGTGGCCCTCCGCCTCGGCGAGGTGGGCGAGCTGGAGGCCGCCGATGCAGTCGCCGGCGCCGTAGATCGTCGGGTTTGCGGTCTGTAGGAAGTCGTCGACTTGGATGTAGCCGCGCTCGTCGAGCACGACACCGGCAGATTCGAGGCCGACCTCGGTCGTGTTTGGCCGCCGGCCGATCGATACCAGTACGCGCTGGGCCTCGATCGTCGCGCCATCTTCGAGGGTCGCGACGACCGAGTCGTCGCGGTAGTCGAGGTTCGCGACCTTCGTCCCGAGGTGAAACTCGACACCCTCTTTTTCGAGGATGCGCTGAAACTGCGAGGCCGTGCGATTGTCGATCCCAGCGAGGATGCGGGGCAGCATTTCGACCACGGTGATCTTCGTGCCGAGCGCCGCGAACATGCTCGCGAACTCGCAGCCGACCACCCCGCCGCCGATGACAAGCAGCTCCTTCGGCGCCGCCTCGAGCATCAGGATGTCGTCGGAGGTGAGTATCGCCGGGTGGTCCATGTCAAGACCTGGAAGACCGGCGACCGAGGTACCCGTACAGACGATGAGCACGTCGTACTGGATCGAGCGCCCGTCGACTTCCACCGCGCCACCGGACACAACCCCCGCGCCCTTCACGACTTCGACCTTCTGTTTCTTGCAGGCGGCCTCGACGCCACCGCGTAGGCGAGCCACGATGTCGTTTTTGCGCGACATCATCTTCGGGAAGTCGAACGAAACCTCAGGCACCACGAGGCCGTATTCGTCGGCGCGTCGGATCTTTCGCAGGAGGTCGGCGGTGGCAAGGAGCGCCTTGGTCGGGATACAGCCCCAGTTCAGGCAGGTGCCGCCGAGGTTGTCCTTCTCGACCATCACGACCTGCGCACCGAGCTGAGCCGCCCGCAGCGCTGCCACGTCACCCGCCGGGCCACCGCCGAGCACAACAACACGCGAGCTCATCGGACTCCGTTCCCGTTCGCTTCGACCGCAGCGGCTTCCGCGACGATGCCAAACGACTCGTCAAGCAGGCGGGCCTGCTCCTCCTGGTGCGCTTTCGGCCATCCTTCGCTCGGCGAGGCCCTCGGGTGGCGCCCGATGTAGCCAAGCTCGACACCTGCGGGCATGACAGGACGCAGGTGGCGTGCGACGAAGTCCCAGGCGCCCATGTTCTTCGGCTCCTCCTGTACCCAGGAGACCTGCGTCAACCCCTTGTAGCGCTCGAGCACCGTTCTGACCGCCTCGTGCGGGAAGGGCGCGAGCATCTCGAGGCGCACGATGACGAGGTCGTCGGCGTCGGCGCGAGCCGGGTGGGCGTCGAGTTCGTGGAAGACCTTGCCGGTACAGAGCACCATCCGGCGCACCTGGTCGCGTCGCGGCCGGCCGGTCGGGTCGTCGAGGACGTAGGAGAACTGACCGTTTGCGAGGTCGTCCAGCGTGCTCGACGCCGACTTCAGGCGCAGCAGGCTCTTGGGCGTCATCACGACGAGCGGACGAAGATCCTCGACAAGTGCCTGCTTGCGAAGCAGGTGGAAGTACTGCGCGGCGGTCGAGCAGTTCGCGATCCGAATGTTGTCCTGGGCCGCCATCTGGAGGAACCGCTCAGGGCGAGCGGAGGAGTGCTCGGGGCCGTTCCCTTCGTAACCGTGTGGCAGGAGCAGGGTCAAGCGCGAGGGCTGTCCCCATTTGGCGTGTCCGGCCACGATGAACTGATCGATCATGATCTGGGCCCCATTCGAGAAGTCGCCGTACTGCGCCTCCCAGAGCACCAGGGCGTCGGGCGCCTCGGTTGAGTAGCCGTACTCGAAGCCGACGCAGGCGGCCTCAGACAGTGGGCTGTTGACGACCTCGAAGGTGGCCTTTGCCTGGACGAGGTTCGCGATCGGCGCGAATGTCCGCCCCGGGCCAACGTGCCAGCCTTCGAGTTCGTTGACGTGGTGCATCACCAAGTGGCGCTGGCTGAACGTACCCCGCTCGGCGTCCTGTCCGGTCAGACGCACCGGAACGCCTTCGAGCAGCAACGTCGCGAAGGCAAGCGATTCGGCATGCGCCCAGCTGATGCCGCCCTCGGTCATGGCCGTCCGTCGGCGCTCGAGCTGTGGCACGAGCTTCGGATGGATCGTGAAGCCCTCGGGCACGATCAGGAGCTGCTCGTTCAAGCTCAGCAGGAGGTCCGCATCGACGGCGGTCTTGATCGAGAGTCGGCGCTGGCGGACGGCGTGAACGTGGTCGGTTGCGCGAGGCGGGCCGGCGGCGAGCTGCTGCTTGACGTTCGCGAGGGCTTCGCCGAGCCGTTTGTCGGTAGCGGCCGAGATGGCCTGCAGGTCGTCGCTTGTGATCGTGCGTGAGTCGACCAGCTGGCGCCCGTACACCTGCCACGGCATCGGATGGTCCTTGATCACCCGAGCCATCACCGGTTGGGTGTAGGCGGGCTCGTCCACCTCGTTGTGGCCGAGGCGGCGGTAGCCGATCAGGTCGATCAGGACGTCCTCGCCGAAGGTCTTTCGGAACCGCACGGCGAGTGTCACCGCGGCGATACACGCCTCGGCGTCATCGGCGTTGACGTGGATGATTGGCATGTCAAAGCCCTTAGCGAGGTCACTCGCGTAGCGCGTCGAGCGCGAATCGGGCGGATCGGTCGTGAAGCCGATCTGGTTGTTGGCGATGATGTGGAGCACGCCGCCAGTCGAGTACCCCTTCAGGGCTTGGAGATTCAGGGACTCGGCGTTGACACCCTGTCCGGGGAAGGCCGCGTCGCCATGGACGAGGACGGGAACCGCGACGGTCGGGTCGTGCAGCGCCTCTCGACCCTTGTGGATCGTCTGACGCGCCCTCGTGCGGCCCTGGACGACGGCGTTGACCTGCTCGAGGTGGCTCGGGTTCGGGGCGAGCGTGACGGTGACCGGGCGTCCCGCGCGGCTGACGTAGGTTCCCTCGGCGCCGAGGTGGTACTTCACGTCGCCCGCGGTCGACGGCGGGATGAGACCGTCCTCATCGTCTTCGCCGCCGACTTCCATGTGGCCTTCGAACTCTGCGAGGATCGCTTCGATCGGCTGCCCGACAACGTTCGAGATGACGTTCAGGCGGCCGCGGTGGGCCATCCCGATCACGACCTCGGCCGCTCCACCGTCAGCGCACTGGTCGATGATCTCGTTCAGCATCGGGACCAGCGCGTCGACGCCCTCGATCGAGAAGGTCTTCTGACCGAGATAGGTGCGGCGAAGGAAGCGGTCGAAGGCATCGACGTGAACCAGCTCGTCGAGCAGCTCCTTGCGGCGCTCGGGAGTCATCGAACCTCGGTGCCGTCCGGTCTCGATTTCCTCGCGCAACCAGTGCCGCTGGTCGCGGTCGGCGATGTGCTCGATCTCGTAGGCGATCGTGCCGCAGTAGGTCGCGCGAAGCTTCGGAAAGATATCGGCGAAGGTCTCGCCCTTCAGAAAGATCGGCAGCACTCGGGCGGGCACCCGGGCCATCATTGCCGGTGTCAGGCCGAGGAACTCGGGGTCGAACGCGGCCCAGCCCTCGGGCTCCGAGCCGAGCGGGTCGAGCTTGGCGGCAAGGTGTCCATGGGTGCGGTAGTTACGGACCTCGGCCATCGCGAGGGCGACCGCGTGAAGCAGCTCATCATCGGCGACACCCGGGGCCGCGACGGCGGCGGGCGTGACCACCGGGAGTGCCGCCTCGGGGCGGGCTGTGGGCGCGGCGGTCGCCACCACGACGCCGAGGCTCGTGGCGACGGCGCCGTAGAAGTCACCGTCACCCTGCAGGAACATCTCGATTTGGCGCAGGAAGGCGCCGCTCTCGGCCCCCTGGATGACCCGGTGGTCGTAGGTGCTCGTGATCGTCATCACCTTGCCGACACCCAGGTTTGCAACCGTTGCCGCGTCGACATGTTCGAAGCCCGGCGGCAGGGCGATCGAGCCCGTTGCGACGATCGTTCCCTGGCCGACCATCAGGCGCGGCACCGAGGCGATCGTCCCGAAGCCGCCCGGGTTTGTGAGGCTCACCGTCGCGCCCTTGAGCTCGTCCGGGGTGATCTTGCTGATCCGCGACCGCGAGATCAGATCCTGGAATGCGGCGTAAAAGCCCGCGAACCCAAGGGTTTCGGCGCCCTTGATGACCGGCACGAGGAGCGAACGGCTGCCGTCCTTGCGTTCGACATCGACGGCGACCCCGAAGTGGACCCCGGTCGGGACGATCTTGTGCGGCCCCTCGGTGACACGCTCGAAGGCCGTGCCCATGACGGGGAACGCCTCGACGGCCTTGATGATCGCCCACGCGATGAAGTGGGTGTAGGAGAGCTTCTCGCTTCGGCCAGCTCCGGCGAGGGCGGTGTTGAACGCGCGCCGGCGTTCGTCGAGCACGCCGACGTTCATCGTCCTGAATGTCGTCGCGGTGGGGATCTCGCGGCTCTGATCCATGTACGCGGCGAGTGCGGCGGCGGGCCCCTTGAGGAGCACCGCGCCCTCGGACGGCGGAGCGCTGCTGACCGGTGGGCGACCGTTTGACGGGCCCGCGATGTCACCTCGACGGATCTTTCCGCCCGGACCCGACCCGGTGATGCCCGCCAGATCGACGCCGGCCTCGGCTGCGGCGATGCGGGCCAGCGGGGTCGCTGACGCGGCCAGCAGATCGCCGGTCGCCGCTGCCGGAGCGGCCTTCGGCGGTGCGCTCGGCGCCGGTGTCGAGGCGGGAACCGCCGTCGCTGTGCCGGCTGAGACCGCGATCACCGCGAGCGGGCTCGTCACCGCAAACGTGTCGCCGGCGGCCACGTTGATCGCGGCCACGGTTCCGGTAGCTGGGGACGGAACCTCGATATCGACCTTGTCGGTCGAGACCTCCACAAGGATTTCGTCTGCGGCAATCGCGTCGCCAACCGCCTTGCGCCACTCCACGACCGTGCCCTCGACGACCGACTCCATCGGCGGGAGGATCACCTCGACCGTTGTCGCGGCCACTGGTGCCGAGCCGTTCTTGCCACTCGCCGCCGGTTCGGGCGCGGGCAACGGCGCGGCCCCATTCGACGCGGCAATCTCGCCGAGGAGTGCCCCCACCGTCACCGTCGAGCCTGCCGCCGCCGCGATCGTCGTCAACACACCGTCGACTGGCGACGGGATCTCAACGTCGACCTTGTCGGTGGTCACGTCGAGGAGGATCTCTCCGGCCTCGACCGTGTCGCCGACGCTCTTGCGCCACTCCACCACGACGCCTTCGGTGACCGATTCACCGAGATCGGGGAGGGTCAATTGCGTCGCATCGCTCACGGAAGGCACCTGGGGAGTCGCCCGCAGCCGCGGGACAGGGGTTGTCGGATCAGGACCGCGCGGAGCACGGCTTGCCCAGCGCGACTCGCTTGGCCAACCGGCGAAATCCCGAATTTCGGGGTGCATCGGTCGTGGCCGCGCGCACTGGCGACCGCGCGCAGGTTATGCCTGCTCGTACTGGACGAGTGGCCGTCGGCGGACATTCACCAGGGATCCTAGCGCTGCACAGGCATGTTTCTCTCGGCCACTGTTCTGGCCCCAGGGCCAAGAGTGGTCCCGCCAACGAGGTACGGGCGGCCCGACCTGCGTGTGATTGACGGTCGACGTGCGCAGACAGGTTGGACTCAGCACGGTTTCCCGGTACTCTCACTCGGCTGCACCGCCAGGAGAGGCTCGCAAAAGCCACCGGCGGAGGTAGGGATCCTGTTGCGGGATCGTCCAACTCCCTTTTGAGAGCACGCATGCACGAAGAGTTGCGGCACGCCGGCCTGCCCGACCCGCACGGCCTCTACGACCCCCAGTTCGAGCACGATGCCTGCGGCGTCAACTTCGTGGTCCACATGAAGGGACTGCGCAGTCACCGCATCGTCGAGTGGGGTATCCGCGCGCTGTGCAGCCTCGAGCACCGCGGTGCCCTCGGCAGCGAGGTCAACACGGGTGACGGAGCGGGCATCCTGATTCAGGTGCCGCACCGGTTCCTCGAGGACGTCTGCCCATTCGATCTCCCGGCCGAGGATCACTACGCCACGGGCATCGGATTCCTCCCGCGGGATCCCGCGGCGGCCGCTGACGTGATCGCTCGGATCGAGGCGATCGTCGCGCAGGAGGGCATGCGCACGCTTGGCTGGCGCGAGGTTCCCCACGACGATTCCATGCTCGGAATCGGTGCGATGCGGGCGCTGCCGAGCTTCCATCAGATCTTCATCGCGGGTGACGGTCTTGAGGGAATGGCCCTCGAACGCATGGCGTTTATCGTGCGCAAGCGCCTTGAGAAGGACCTGGGTCCGCCGCGCGCGGACGGTGGGGCCTACTTCCCGAGCCTTTCCGGCCGGACGCTCATCTACAAGGGCATGCTCACGACCCAACAGCTCGGAGCGTTCTACCCCGATCTGTCCGACCCGCGTGTCGAGTCCGCCCTCGCCCTCGTGCATTCGCGGTTCTCGACGAACACGTTCCCGTCGTGGCCGCTCGCCCACCCGTTCCGGTACGTCGCCCACAACGGCGAGATCAACACCGTTCAGGGAAACCGCAACTGGATGCGCGCGCGTGAGGCGCTCCTCGCGACGGACGCACTGCCGGGTGACCTCAACCGGATCTTCCCGATCTGCACCCCGAACGCCAGCGACTCGGCGACCTTCGACGAGGCGCTCGAGCTGCTGCACGTCGGCGGGTACTCACTCCCGCACGCAGTGCTGATGATGATCCCGGAGGCGTGGGAGCGTCACCAGGAGATGTCTGAGGAGCGGAGCGACTTCTACCGCTTCCACAGCTCCGTGATGGAGCCATGGGATGGGCCCGCGTCCATCATCTTCACCGATGGCGCCGTCGTCGGTGCCGTGCTCGACCGCAACGGCCTACGCCCCTCGCGGTACTGGGTGACAAGCGACGACCTCGTGATCATGGCCTCCGAGGTCGGTGTGCTGCCGATCGACCAGTCGACGGTCATCCAGAAAGGCCGCCTCCAGCCGGGGCGCATGTTCCTCGTCGACACGACCAAGGGTCGGATCGTCGGAGACGACGAGATCAAGCACGAGCTTGCGACCGCCCATCCCTACGGGGACTGGCTGCGCGACAACCTCGTCGACATCGACGATCTTCCCGGAATTGCACACCAACTCCCGGCGCACGGCTCCGTGCTGCGGCGCCAGCAGACCTTTGGCTACACATCTGAAGAGATCAAGCTGCTGATCGAGCCGATGGCGGCCACCGGCGCCGAGGCGATCGGCTCCATGGGAACCGACACCCCGATCGCGGTGCTCTCAACCCGTCCACGGCTCCTCTTCGACTACTTCCAGCAGCTCTTCGCCCAGGTCACAAACCCCCCGCTCGACGCAATTCGTGAGGAGCTCGTCACGGCGCTCGGCAGTACGATCGGGCCGGAGGGCAACCTGCTGCGTCCCGGGCCGGAGTCGTGCCGCCAGCTCTACCTGAAGCAACCGGTGATCGACAACGACGACCTGCGAAAGATCGTCGAGGTCCACACCTACCGCGAGACGTCGGACTTCCGCTCTGCGGTCATCTCATGCCTCTTCCCGGTCGCCGAGGGTGGCGAGGGTCTTGCGCGGGCGCTCGACCACGTCCGCCGTCAGGCATCGGAGGCGATCGCCCGCGGCGTGAACATCATCGTGCTCTCCGATCGCGGCTCGACCGAGGACCTCGCGCCGATCCCGTCGCTGCTCTTCACGAGCGCCGTCCATCACCACCTCATCCGTGAGAAGACCCGGACGCGCGTGGGATTGGTCATTGAGACCGGTGAGGCCCGCGAGTGCCACCACATGTGTCTGCTGATCGGATACGGCGCCGCAGCGGTGAACCCGTATCTCGCGCTCGAAACGATCGAGGATCAGATCGCTGAAGGCGCCAGCGCGATTCGCGACGAGGTCAAGGCGACCCAGAACTACATCAAGGCCTGCGGCAAGGGCGTCCTCAAGGTGATGTCCAAGATGGGCATCTCGACGGTCGCCTCCTACACCGGCGCCCAGATCTTCGAAGCGATCGGCCTCGACCGAGAGCTGGTTGCCGAGTACTTCACGGGGACCGTCAGCCGCCTCGGTGGGATCAGCCTCGACGAGATCGCGCGCGAGACGAGCCGGCGCCACCAGCTCGCCCACCCGGCCAACCCGGCGCAGCTCGCGCACCGGACCCTTCAGGGCGGCGGCGAATACCAGTGGCGTCGCGAAGGCGAGTACCACCTCTTCAACCCCGAGACGGTCTTCAAGCTTCAGCACGCGACCCGAAGCAAGCGCTACGACATCTTCAAGGAGTACACGAGCGCGGTCGACGAGCAGTCGCGCCATCTCGCTACGATCCGGGGACTCTTCGAGTTCAAGGCCGCGACGCACGCACCGATCTCGATCGACGAGGTCGAGCCGGTGTCCGCCATCATCAAGCGGTTCTCCACGGGTGCGATGAGCTACGGCTCGATCTCCAAGGAAGCCCACGAGAACCTGGCCATCGCGATGAACCGGATCGGCGGCAAGTCGAACACCGGCGAGGGTGGCGAGGACGCCGACCGCTACCTGCCCGACCCGAACGGTGACTCGCGCAGAAGCGCGATCAAGCAGGTTGCGTCCGGGCGCTTCGGGGTCACAAGCGAGTACCTCGTGAACGCCGACGACATCCAGATCAAGATGGCCCAAGGCGCAAAGCCTGGTGAAGGCGGGCAGCTGCCCGGCCACAAGGTTTACCCCTGGATTGCGAACACGCGGTACTCGACGCCGGGCGTCGGCCTGATCTCGCCGCCGCCGCACCACGACATCTACTCGATCGAGGATCTCGCGCAGTTGATCCACGACCTCAAGAACGCGAACCCGGCCGCCCGGGTTCACGTAAAGCTCGTCGCCGAGGTGGGTGTCGGCACCGTTGCCGCGGGGGTGTCGAAGGCCCACGCCGATGTCGTCCTGATCTCAGGACACGACGGAGGCACCGGCGCGTCGCCGCTCACCTCGATCAAGCACGCCGGCGCGCCGTGGGAGCTCGGCCTTGCCGAGACCCAGCAGACGCTCCTTCTGAACGGTCTGCGCGACCGGATCGTCGTCCAGGTTGACGGACAGATGAAGACCGGGCGCGATGTGATGATCGCGGCGCTCCTCGGCGCGGAAGAGTTCGGGTTTGCCACGGCGCCGCTCGTCGTGTCGGGCTGCGTGATGATGCGCGTCTGCCACCTCGACACCTGCCCGGTCGGGATCGCGACCCAGAACGAGACGCTCCGCAAGCGCTTCAACGGCAAGCCGGAGTTCGTCGAGAACTTCTTCAATTTCATCGCCGAGGAGGTCCGCGAGATTCTCGCCGAGCTTGGGCTCCGGTCGCTTGAGGAGGCGATCGGGCATGTCGACCTCCTCGACACGTCCCACGCGATTGACCACTGGAAGGCCGAGAACCTCGACCTCACCCCGATCCTCCATATGACCGAGATTCCGGCCGGAGCGAGCAGGTTCCAGACGACCACCCAGGACCACGGGCTCGAGCGTGCGCTCGACAACCGACTCATCGAGCTTGCTCAGCCGTCGCTTGAGCGGGGAGAGGCGGTGGTCATCGACCTGCCGATCTCGAACACCAACCGGACGGTCGGAACCATGCTCGGCTACGAGCTGACCAAGCGCTACGGCGGCCCGGGCCTTGCCGACGACACCATCGTCGCCAACTTCACCGGCTCCGCTGGACAGAGCTTCGGCGCCTTCGTCCCCCCGGGAATTACGCTGCGTCTCGAAGGCGACGCGAACGACTACGTCGGTAAGGGGCTCTCGGGCGGGCGCATCATCGTCTACCCACCCAAGAACGCAACCTTTGCGGCCGAGGAAAACATCATCGCCGGCAACGTGATCCTCTACGGGGCCACCCGTGGCGAGGTCTTCATCCGCGGGGTCGTGGGTGAGCGCTTCTGCGTGCGCAACTCCGGCGCGAAGGCCGTTGTCGAGGGAGTCGGCGACCACGCGTGTGAGTACATGACTGGTGGCACCGTGGTGGTGCTCGGCGGGACGGGCCGCAACTTCGGCGCGGGGATGTCCGGTGGCCAGGCCTTCGTCTACGACCCGGACGGTATCTTCGATCGTCGCCTGAACCGCGAGATGGTGGACCTTGAGCCGATGGACGACACCGACCGTGAGGCGCTCCTGGACCTCGTACGCCGTCATCTCGACGAGACGGGCTCGGTTGTCGCCGAGCGGCTTCTCGGCTCCTGGGAAACCGCCGTCGACGACTTCGTCAAGGTCATGCCGAAGGACTACAAGCGGGTGCTCCTCGCCAAGCGTGAGGCCGAGGAAAAGGGCACCGATGTGACGGAGGCGATCATGGCCGCCTCGCGGGCCTAGGAGAATCATGGGAGATCCGACCGGATTCCTGAAGCACGTCAAACGCGAGTTGCCGCCCTGGCGACCCCGGGCCGAACGCCTGAAGGATTGGCGCGAGGTCTACGAGGCCTTCCCGGTCGACAAGGTCCGCACTCAGGCGGGTCGCTGCATGGACTGCGGAATCCCGTTCTGCAACAACGGCTGCCCGCTCGGAAACCTCATCCCGGAGTGGAACGACCTCGTTTACAGGGATCAGTGGCAGGAAGCTATCGAGCGCCTCCACGCGACCAACAACTTCCCGGAGTTCACTGGGCGCCTGTGCCCGGCCCCCTGCGAGGCGGCGTGTGTGCTCGGCATCAACCAGCCGGCGGTGACGATCAAACAGGTCGAAGTCGAGATCATCGACCGTGCGTGGTCGGAGGGCTGGGTCAAGCCGCTCCCGCCTGCCGTGATAACCGGTCGTCGCGTCGCGGTTGTCGGCTCTGGGCCCGCGGGCCTTGCGGCCGCGCAGCAGCTGACCCGGGCCGGGCACGACGTCGTCGTATTTGAACGCGCCCCGAAGATCGGTGGGCTTCTTCGCTACGGCATCCCCGACTTCAAGATGGAGAAGAAACACCTTGATCTCCGCCTTGGACAGATGGAGGCGGAGGGAACCACCTTCCGCCCGGGGACCAACATTGGAGTCGACCTGTCGGTCGATGAGCTGCGCCAAGAGTTCGACGTGGTCGTGTTGGCCGGTGGAGCCACAGCCGCGCGTGACCTTCCGATTCCGGGACGCGATCTCGCCGGCATTCATCAGGCGATGGACTACCTCCCGCTCTCGAACCAGGTCCAGTCGGGCGAGCGGGCCGACACCCCAATCACCGCGGCCGGCAAGCGGGTCGTCATCATCGGCGGCGGCGACACCGGGGCCGACTGCCTCGGGACGTCGAACCGCCAGGGCGCGGTCTCGGTCGCTCAGCTCGAGATCATGCCGCGGCCACCTGAGACAAGGCACGAGAGCACCCCATGGCCGACGTGGCCGCTCATGTACCGGTCATCCTCGGCTCACGACGAGGGCGTCAACCAGCATTTCGCGGTGTCGACGCTTGAGTTCTCAGGCGACGGGAGCGGCAACGTTCGCGCGCTGAAGGCGAGCCGCGTCGAGATGGTGACTGTCGATGGTCGGCCGTCGTTCCAGCCTGTCGAGGGCTCGGAGTTCGAGATCGAGTGCGAGTTGGTGCTGCTGGCGATGGGTTTTGTCGGCCCGGAGCGCCTGGGAATGATCGAGACCCTCGGCGTCGAGCTCGACAGCCGCGGGAATGTCGCGCGGGATCCGGAGTGGCGAACGAGCGTCGATGACGTTTACGTCTGCGGAGATATGGGCCGAGGCCAGAGCCTCATCGTGTGGGCGATCGCCGAAGGCCGCGCCTGCGCCGCGGCCGTCGACCGGCACCTGATGGGGGAGACACTCCTGCCCGAACCCCTCGAACCGGACGCCGTCCCGATCCGCTAACCCGGGTGCTGCGGCCACCGCGCGCCGGACTGCCGACAACAGGCAGCTGTGGGATCTCCACGAGCGGTTGATCGAACGCATCGGTCCGCAGGTCGACCTGACCCCGCAGGCGCGACGAAGTTGGCCCCGGCGTAGCTCATTCGTGGGACGATCCGCGGGGAGAACGATGCGACAACTGCTGCCGACACCGATCGACGATGTCGATCCGCTCACCGTCTACGGAGACCTTCCGTCCGCCTTGGGACGCGCGAGCTTGCGTCTGAACATGATCGCCAGCCTCGACGGGGCCACGGCGGTCGACGGGCTCTCGGGCGGGCTCGGAGGTGCGCCAGACCTTCGGATCTTCCGCACGCTTCGCTCGCTCGCCGACGTCATCTTGGTGGCCGCGGGGACCGCACGCGCGGAGACCTACGGCGCGGTTCGGCTCCCTGAGGCGCTCACCCGAGCGCGCCTCGACCGGGGGCAGGCCGCGACGCCCAGGCTGGCCGTCGTGTCGCGTCGACTCGGCCTCGATTGGGACTCGCCCCTGTTTGCTGATGTGGCGACACCCACGATTGTCGTGACCGTGGCCGACGCGCCCAGCGCAGAGCTTCGTCGTGCCGGTGAGGTCGGCGAGGTGCTGCTCGCTGGTGATGGGGACGTCGACATGATGCGTGCCGTCCAGGAACTCGGGCGCCTCGGGGCGGCGTCGATTCTCGCCGAGGGTGGCCCGACCCTGAACGGGCAGCTCGCCGCCGCGAACGTGCTCGATGAGCTGTGCCTCACGATTGCTCCGTGCATCGCGGCCGGCGACTCCAAACGGATCCTCTCAGGTCCGGCCCTTGACGTGCCCGCACGAATGAGTGTCGTCTCGCTGCTCGAGGAGGACGGGACGCTCTTCATACGAGCACGACACGACGTGTAACGGAGCAGTCCGCTCGGGACACGCTTCTGACGATGCGGCGAACGCCGCCCGGAAAGGTGGGTCAGCACCAATGATGGCGATCGTTCATCACGTCGGGCCCCTCGGGTTCGATAATCTCATCGCCGGCCGCACACCCCCGATGCCCGAGAGCTGCCCATGCTGGCTCGGCTCGGCAAGCGACATCGACGGCGCGCGTGGGCTCCTGACAACGGACGCGATGGTTTGCGCACACGCCTGTTGACGCCGGCCTACAAGGTGATCGATGGACAGGTCGATGGCCGACCGGCGATCACGCTGGTTTCGGCGGTGGGGGGGCTCCGCGCGACGTTCGTCCCGAGCCTCGCGATGCTCGGGACGTCCCTGACCCTCGGCGGCGACGAGCTGCTCGGCCAGCGATCCGGTGTTCGGGCCTACGTCGATCGTGCGAAGACGATGGGGATCCCGCTGCTTCACCCGTGGGCGAATCGGCTCCAATCGGAATCCTTCGGCGAGCCGTCGTTTGTGCTCGACCAGTCGTCGCCCTTGGTCCATTTCGACGACAACGGGCTCCCCATCCACGGACTGCATCTTGTCGATGTCGGCTGGACACTTACGGAGCGGTTCGCAGACGAGCAGGGCGCGCGGGCCACGGCGACGCTCAGCGTCGAGCGAGACGACCTGCTATCGCTCTTCCCGTTTCCGCATGAGATCACCGTGTCGGCGTCGCTCTCCGCGAGCACGCTCAGGCTCGACACCCACGTTCGCTCGACCGGTGAACCGCCGGTGCCGATCGCGTTCGGATGGCATCCCTACCTCCAACTTCCCCGAGACGATCGTCGCGACTGGCAAGTCGGCCTCCCGGTCACACGTCGCGCGATCCTCGACGAGCGAATGCTTCCCACCGGGGTGGTCGAGGTGGTCGAGCCGGAAACAGCGCGCCTCGGCGATCGCACGTTCGACGACCTTTTTACCGGTCTGCGCGACCCGCCTGTCTTCACCCTCGACGGCCACGACACGCACGTCGAGGTCGCGTTTGGCGAGGGGTACCCGTGCGCGCAGGTTTATGCTCCCGCAGACGACGACGTCATCGCGTTCGAGCCGATGACCGCTCCCACCAATGCCCTTGTCACCGGCATCGGGCTCCCCGTCGTCGCGCCCGGCGCGGCCTTCACCGCGACGTTTTCGATCACGGCGGTGCCGCGATGAGGACCTCGCGATCGACGTGGGGTCATGCCAGACCCGGCGCCGGGTAGCAACCTCGCTCCGGCGGGCGTAGGCTCGACGGTGAGGAGCAACCGCAGGGCCGTGGCGGTGGCGATACCGTGCAGCAAAGTGCGAGTACTGCGAGAAGTATCTCTCACAGATGCGTGCAACCATTGAGGCGACCGGCCAGCTTCCACTGAGACCCTCGAGCCAGACGTCGCAAACGGCCTCATGGACGCGTTCCGACATGGAACCAGGAGCGCGCCTCGCCGTAGTCCCTGCGTTTCTTCTCGACGCCGGTCCCAACCACCCTGAGGAGTTCCCTGTGCAGATCGTTACCCGTCATACCCCGGCCTTCGGCGTCGCCCGCTGCCAGCTCGATTCCGGCGAGCGCATTCGCGTCGAGTCCGGTGCCATGATGGCGACCTCGGCCGGCGTCGCGATCGAGGCGAAGGTCGAAGGAGGCCTCATGAAGGGCCTCAAGCGGAGCGTCCTCGGAGGTGAGTCGCTCTTCATCACGACCTATACGGCCCCAGCGGAGGGCGGCTGGGTCGACGTCGCCGCGCACCTCCCCGGTGACCTCGTCACCCGCGAGCTGACACCGGACCGCGCGCTCTTCCTCGCAAGGGGCGCTTGGCTCGCATCACCCGCCGAGGTTGAGGTCGACGCGAAGTGGGGTGGCTTCAAGGCGCTCGTTGGCGGCGAGGGTGGATTCCTCATTCGACTCTCGGGGAGCGGCCCGGTCGTCGTCGCGTGCTACGGCGCCCTCGATACGGTCCGTCTCGGAGACGGCGAGCGGCTCGTGCTCGACTCCGGTCACATGGTCGCTTTCGAGGAGGGCGTCCAGATGACCCTTCGCCGCGCGGTCGAGGGGCGGAGCATCCAGAGTCTGAAGAGCGGTGAGGGCTTCGTCTTCGAGTTCGTCGGCCCCGGCGAGGTCCTGACCCAGACTCGCAACCCCGGCGCCCTCGTCGGATGGCTCACGACGGCACTGCCCTTCGAGCGGGCGTAGACGCTTGATTGCGAATTGCTGGCGGCGACCCGCTGGCTGTGACAGATCGCGACGTGGCGTCCTTCGTCGCCCGAATATTCCCGATATGCGGACGACACCGCGTCCTGGTCTCGCTCCCCGGGATCGCCCGCCGGGATAGCCAACTCATTTCCCTGTCGGACCGGGACCTCGCCTACTGACTCTGGCGATCGCGAGTCAGTAGGCCGGCGGCCGGGCACGGAGGCCGAGTGCCGAGCTCGCCGCCAAGATCTCCGGGTCCGCGGTCAGGAGTTCAGCACGATGGGCGATCGCGGTTGCGGCGGCGAAGGCGTCGGCGTAGGACATCGGCCAGGACGCCTTGATCGCCGCTGCCGTCAGAACACGATCAGGCTGGGGCGATTCGACGCGCAAGCTTGCCGCGAGATCGCCGACAGCCTGCCGTGCCTTCTGCTCGCCATCTCGACGCGTCAGTACGTACGCCACTTCGCCGAGGTTGATCCAGCTCATCAAGCCAGCCCCGGATGCAATGACGTCGGCGACCTCGTTGGCGCCATGGTCGTCTGTTAGGAACGCGATGATCGCCCAAGCATCGAGACAGATCACCGCAGTCGTCGAGCGTCGCGCTCGCGCTCGGCCTCGCGGTCGTGCGCCAACTCTCCCGCGAGGTCACTCCCCGCGAACGCGCCACGCCAACGCTTCCAGTCACCAGTCGGTTCGGGAAGTTCGTCGCGGACGAGACGTCGGATCACCGCTCCCTTGGACGTGTGCTCTGCCGCCGCAACACGAGTCAGCTTCGCGTCGAGTTCCGGTTCGATGAGGACCTGCAATCGCTTCATGTGTATGAGTATACACAACACTGTTTTGCGGTCCTTCCACGTCCGGCACGAGGGTTGACCTCTTGACGTGACGCGGGACCCGATCCGGGGTAGCCTCACCAAAACGAGGAGGCTCCGACCCGTGCCGAGAGCGCTCAACCTCACGACACCGAGAATGAATGGCCCCGACGTCCGGGCGGTCCAACGGGCGCTTGGTGTCTCTGTCACCGGGGCCTACGGGCCGACGACCGCCGCCGCGGTTGCCGACTGGAAACATCGGACCGGCTATCCCGACGGTGAAATCAACAACGGGATCGGGTTGCGGGGGCAGGGGTATCTCCTGCGCGACGTGCCGGTGCCAACTGACTACTTCATGCGCGCCAACGCCCGAGCCCTTCGCGGCCTCATGCCGCTGCTCTCGGCGAAGGGGCCACCGCTCGGCAAGCGCACCGCTCCATCAAAACTCCTTCGCTGGCCGATCCGTCCATTCGACGGCCCCCATCCGATCCGGGCGCCCTTCGGTGAACCGCGAGGCCTTGTCGGCGCGACCAAAGGTCTCTCGGGCGGCCCCCTCGCTCTCCACCTTGCGACGCTCAGCCCGGTCGCCCTTGCCGGTCGACGAAACATCCACCACGGCATTGACATCGCATGCCCGGACGGCACGGAGGTCTTCGCGATCACCTCCGGCGTCGCCCGGTTGGCTGGCCACGACAACTTCTCTCGGGTCGTCCGCGTCGGCGATTTCGACTACGTCCACCTCGACGACCCCGTGCGCGATGGCCAGCGCGTCACGGCGTTCAAAACGGTCATCGGCCGCGTGTTCCCTGGACAGGGACATGTTCACTTTTCTCGCTACGTCGGAAGCGATCCAGTCAACGCGCTGCGTTTCGGGGGGTTCGTCGGGCACGCCGACACCGCGCCACCCGAGATCGGGAACCTCGTCGCCTTCCGCCCGAACGGCAAGCGCGCTCAGCTGGGTGCCCTCTCCGGGGCGATCGCCCTCTTCGTGAACGCGGTCGATCGTCAAGGCCAGGGGAACCTGACAGGCGGCCTCTACCGGCTTTCCTACGTCATCAATCGGGCAAATGGCTCGCCCGCGGTGGGCCCCTTCGACATCTTCCAGATGGATGGTCTTGTCCCAGTGGCAGCGGGCAACCTCCTCTACACCGTCCAGTCGACGCGCCATTCGCTCGAGCCCAGCATCTGGTACCGCCTCACGCTCAAGAGCCCGACCGGCGACGCCTGGCTCCACACGAGCGTGCTCTCGAAGGGCAGCTATTCGGTCGTCGTCACCGCTTCAGACGTGGCGGGGAACGTCGCCACGAAGGCGTTTCCGATCGCGGTCTCACGGGCCGTCTGAACGATCAGGCGGTCGCGGTTGCTTCAAGGGATCGTTTGGTCGCCTTGCTGATCGCGACCTGGATCGCAAGGACACGTTCGCTCGTCACGTCGTACCGGGCGACGCCGGCGATTTCGGCGACCGGCGCGGCCTCAAGTAGCGTCGACAGAAGGAACGCGCCTTCGGCTGACGCAAGCTCGCCCAACGTTGCGGTGCGCTCGCCCGTCTCGAGAGCCTCGACCGCGATCCGGCGGGTCAGGGAGTCCAGGATTCCGACATCGAGCGGTGGGAACATGAGCACGCCGCGCTCGATCCAGGCGAAGGACGTGGTCGGCCCCTCGAGCACGACATCGTCGTCGGCTCGCACGAGCAGCGCGTCATTGCAACCCGCCGCCTTCGCGAGGCGCATCGCCTGCATGTTGGCCGCGTAGGAGAGGGTCTTCGCCCCAATCAGAAGTGGCGTCACGCGGTGGGGCGTGGGACGGAGGGTGAGGCCGGTCGCAGGCGGAACCGGAAGGGGTTCTTCACGCCAGATTCGCTGGCCTCCCCGCGTGACCATGAGGCGGACGCCGCAATCCTCACTCGCAGTCGACTGGCAGAAGTCGGCCAGCTCGGCGCGCAGCTCGTCGAGATCGGCCTCCAGTCCGACCGTCGCGGCGGACTTGGCCAGCCGCTCGAGGTGGGCCTCGGGGGTGCGTGGCCGCCGTCCGTAGAGCCGAAGCCCCTCGAAGACACCATCTCCTCGGACCAGCCCGTCATCGAGGGAGAGCCATGCCTCGTCGCCGGGGGCGATCAACTGGCCGTCGATCATGAGCGCGTGGGAAACGGTGGTCGTCATGCCCACACGGTAGCTCGCATTTCCAACTTCGCCAGAGGCGATGTTTCGCGGTACCGACCGCCGCGCGAAATACTCGGCACGCCAGTCGTCACGATTTCCTGGCTCCCCGGAAAACGCGACGCTATCTCGCTAGAGTCCCGCGCCGTGGTCCGCCGGATTCTTACCGCCCTGCTCCTGCTCGGCCCCATCGCGGTGCTCCTCGAACACGCCGGGGTGGGACAGCTTGCGGTGTTCACGGTCGCCGCGCTTGCCTTGATTCCGTTGGCGTGGCTCATCGGTGAGGCGACCGAGCACGCGGCGCATCACACGGGTCCCGGTATCGGAGGCTTCCTCAACGCAACCTTCGGCAACGCGCCCGAGCTCATCATCGCCCTCTTCGCGGTCAAGGAGGGCGCGACCGAGGTCGTCCGGGGCTCGCTCACCGGATCGGTGGTCGGCAATCTCCTCCTCGTTCTCGGCGCTTCGCTTCTGGTGGGGGGACGGGGAACACTTGACCGGACCTCCAGCCTGACGTCTCTCGGCCTGATCGCGTTCGCCGGACTCCTCTTTCTCATTCCGTCGATTCCAGGGTTCGAGGGTGACCCGGATCGCCAATCGCTGGTGTGGCCCTCGCTTTGGGTCTCGATCATTCTGCTCGCCGTCTACGTCGTCGTGACGGTGCTTGCGCTCCGTCGGCACCGCGGCCTGCACACCTCGGATGAACCAGAAGCGTTCGCCGCCTGGTCGTTTCGTACGTCCCTCATTGTGCTGGGCCTCGCAACGGTCATGACGGCCTTGGTTGCCGAGGCGCTCGTTGGCTCCCTCGAGGCGTTTTCTGACAGCGCCGGACTCTCGGAGTTCTTCGTGGCGGCAGTCATTGTGGCAATCGTCGGTAATGCCGCGGAGCACGGCGGGGCCGTCATCGTGGCCGCCAAAGGCAAAATCGCCCTGGCTGCCGAGATCGCATTTTCCTCGGCCGCGCAGGTGGCCGTCTTCCTCATCCCGGCCGTGATGGTCCTGTCCTTTGCGCTGACGCCCCTCCCGCTGACCTTCCGACCCGTCGAGCTGGCGACCGGTGCGGCCGCCCTCGCCGTCACCGCCGCAGCGACGTTCGGGGGCAGGTCGAGCCGGGGCCGAGGGGCGCTGCTTCTCGCCGCATACGTCGCGATCGCGGTCGTGTACTTCCTGGCGGGCAACCGCTAGCGCGAGGTCGACACGGCCCTCCGGGCCGGATACGTTCTTCTGTATGGGCAGCCCAGACGCGGACTCTGCCAATCAGTCCCGCCGTGTGGCGGTCGTGTTGGTCGCAGGTGTCGGGGACGAAGGCCCCGGCGAGACATCGGATGCTGTCGCCCGTCGACTCCTTGAGGGCTCGACTCATTGGACGACCGCGGATCGCCACCAAGTCGTCGTCAGGGACAGTGAGTCGACCACCCACACGGCGCACTGGGCTCGGCTCAACCCGTCCCCGGAGGCACCGGACGCCCCGGTCGTCGACCTCTTCGAGATGCACTGGGCGGATCTCTCTCGCTTTCCCTCGGGGCTACTCCGCTTTCTCTCGACGCTCTATGCGCTGACGATCCAGATCGCCACGGTCGGCCAGCAGGCACTCAGACCATTTCGCGGCAGCGGACTGAGCGGCCGAAGCGCCAGGACTGCCGACCGGCTCCTGACGTTGACGGCGTACGCGCTTGCGTTCCCGGTGCTGATGGTCACGATGGTCACCGCCATCATCGCCGCAGGGCTCACGATCGCGGTGACGATGAACGGAGGTCGTTCTGGAACGGTGATACCGGTGCTCGCCGTCGTTGCAGGCTTGTTCGCAACGGCTGCCGTTTCGACATCGAAGCTGCGTCGCGGCGGTTGGCACAGTTCGGCGCGCCAGGTCGCCTTTGGGATTGCCGGTCTCGCGAGCGTGCTCGTGATCACGTGTGTCCTCGTGTGGCCCGACGGGCGGGTGAGCCTCGCGAATGCCCTCGTCTTCACCCTGGCCTATGCCTTCCGACCGGTCTGGTTGATCCTGCTTGTCCTGGCTGGAGCGGCGGTCGCGTCGCTACTCCTCTTTCGCTCACACGGGCAAGGGCGCAGCGCCGAGCATCGTGCCGCACACACGGCACTCCTCAGCGTGATGAGCGGCCCGTTGATCTTCGCCATCGCAAGCACCGCGCTCGTGGTGTCCGTCGCGGTCGTCGCCCAACGGACGGTGGCTGATCGGACGTGGGGAACCCAGGCCGCCGAAGTCCGTTGTCTGCGCGATGCCAATGATTGGAGCGTTCCGCGCAGCTGCAGCGGCGTGAGCGAGGAACTGGCCAGGACGCCCGCCCAGGTGGCGATTGCCACGCTCGTGCGGGAGATCGACGAACAGGAATCGCACCGACGGGACCTCCTCCGGGCCGACGCGAGCGAGGGAGGGACGGCGACCCTCGCGCAACGCATCGAGATTCGCACGTCGATTGCCCAGGCCCGAGCTCGTATTCGGTCGATCCGCGATGAGGCGCGCGTCGGTGACGGAGCGTACGCACAGTTTCCGCTCGACTGGGCTCTGCGCCTGTTCGGCTACGCCTTGCGCCCGCTCCTCTGGGCGCTCGCCGTGCTCCTTGTGCTCGCACTCTTTGCGTTCGGGACCGCAACCGGCTACCTCGCAAACATGATCCGTCCAGCGAGTCGGTGGATCGCCCGGCGCGCGCATCGCTTGCGCCGCTACTTCGCACGCCATCCACCCGACGCCGAGCGCCGTGAGGTGGTCGGACAAGCGATCATGGGCGGGCTGCTCTTCAATTGGATTCCGCGGGGGCTCGGCGGCCGGGCCGCAAGTGCCTTCGCGGCCGCGGCAATCTGGGCGACACTGCTCGCGGCGATCCTCTCGTGGGTGATCAACCCGGACTGGATCGGTGGCCCCGGGGGGGTGCCCACCCTCGGGAGGGCCGCCGCGTTTCTCACGACCTCGGTGCTTGTCGGGGTTCGGCTGCTCGGGATCAACCCACTTGGTGGCTCGGGAGGAGGGGCCCGTGGCGCGCTTGAGCGGCTTCGCACGGGGCTCGACGTGGCGTTCGATATCACGAACTATCTCCGCCCCGCTCGCGACGGGCGGGAGGCGCCGCGAGATCGGATGATTCGTCGCTACCGAGCCGTGCTCGGTCACGCGCTCGCAGACCATCCCGACGGCCTGGTCGTCCTTTGCCACAGCCAAGGGACGATCCTTACCATCGCCTGCCTGTTTGGTGACGCGAACCGCGAACCGGCGGTCGCACCGATTGATGGTGGCGCGATCGCAGGAGGCTTCCCGCCGCGGGTGTCGCTGATGACCTTCGGCAGCCCACTTCGCCAGGTGTACGACGAGCGGTTTCCGCGGCAGTTCGATTGGCTGCAAGATCCGAACCTCGCCCCGGCGCGACTCGCCCCCCTCACTCGCCACTGGTGGAACATTTACCGCTCGGGCGACTACATCGGCCGAGCCCTTTGGGCGCCGCAGGAAGAACCCGCCACGTACGACGCCGATCGCCAGTCCATGGCGCGGAGCGTCGGCCCGATCTCAATTGCCGACCAATGCATCGGCTCCGGAGGGCACAGCGGCTACTGGAAGGACGAGGTCTGGAGTCGCTTCGCGACGGCCCTGATCCTTGACGCCGCCGGCCAGGCGCAGCACATCGCTCCGGGTGGGCGCCCTCAGCGCGCCTAGCGCCGGATCAAGGTGGCGAGCACGCGCCAGCCGACGAGGCACGCGAAGGTGAAGAGCGCGGCCACGACGAGGAAGGCTGGATCGATACCTCGGCCACTGATGGCGCGCCCAAGGATCGCAAATGGAAGAGCGATCGACCACGCCAGCGTCGCGCGCCTCGGGCTGAGCGGTTCGCGCGGCAGCTTGACCGCTACACCGGCAACGACCCAGGCAACGAGGAACGGCCATGCCACCGTGAGCACTCCGGCCACGCCAATGCCCTCGTCGTGGTTGGCTCGCCCGAACGTCGCGAACGAAAGCAGCAGCACGGCGTCGACAATGGCCGCACTCACGACCAGGCGTTTGCCTGCGACGCGCGGCGTCACGCCCTGCGCATCGATCGGTAACGGCGGATGAGCTCGTTTGTCGAGCAATCGTGATCGAGCGGAGCGGTCGAGTCTGGGGCAAGTTCCGGGGCGATCCGCTTGGCGAGCACCTTGCCGAGTTCGACCCCCCATTGGTCGAACGAGTTGACGTTCCAGATGACCCCTTGGGTGAGGATCTTGTGCTCGTACATTGCGACCAGCTGGCCGAGCACGCGCGGTGTGAGCTTGGGCGCAAGGATCGTGTTCGTCGGACGGTTGCCCGAAAACGTCCGATGGGCGACGAGGTCCTCAGGGATACCCTCCTCCCTGAGCGCCTCGGCGGTCTTTCCGAGCGCCAGCGCCTCGGTTTGTGCGAAGAAGTTCGCCATGAGCTGATCATGGTGGTCGCCGAGCGCGTGCCCAGGCTCGGCGAAGCCGATGAAGTCACACGGGATGAGCTTCGTGCCCTGATGGATGAGTTGGTAGTAGGCGTGCTGCCCGTTCGTGCCCGGCGTACCCCAGACCACCGGACCGGTTTGGACACCAACAGGAGACCCCTCGCGCGTCACTGACTTACCGTTTGACTCCATGTCGAGCTGTTGGAGGTAGGCCGGCAGCTTCACGAGGTAGTTGCTGTACGGAAGAACGGCATGCGTATCCGCGTCGAAGAAGTTCCCGTACCAGACCCCGATCAGGCCGAGCAGGACCGGCACGTTGCGCTCAAACGGAGTCGTGCGGAAATGCACATCCATTTCGTGCATGCCCGCCAGCATCTCCTCGAAGCGCTCAGCCCCAACGGCCAGCATCAGCGAAAGCCCGATCGCGGAGTCGAGGCTGTAGCGGCCTCCAACCCAGTCCCAGAACTCGAACATGTTCGCGGTGTCGATCCCAAACGCCGCGACAGCCTCGGCATTGGTCGAGACCGCGACGAAGTGCCGCGCGACGGCCTCCGGGGCGTCGAGCTGCGCGAGCAGCCATTCGCGCGCGGTCCGCGCGTTCGTGAGTGTTTCGATGGTGGTGAAGGTCTTCGAGCTGACGATGAAGAGCGTTTCGGCGGGATCGAGGCCGACGGTTGCCTCGGCGATGTCGTCGCCATCGACATTCGAGACGAATCGAACCGACAGATCCCTCCGCGAGAAGGCACGGAGCGCCTCATAGGCCATCGCGGGGCCGAGGTCCGATCCGCCGATGCCGATGTTGACGATGTTCCGGATCGGCTGGCCGGTGTGTCCTCGCCACTCGCCGGACCGGACGCGCTCGGCAAAGGACGCCATTCTCGCGAGAACGGCGTGTACATCGGGCACGACGTTTCGGCCGCCCACCTTAATCCGCTCGTCGGCTCGTGCACGCAGCGCGACGTGCAGCGCGGGGCGATTCTCGGTGAGATTGATCGGGTCGCCACGAAACATCGCCTCGATGCGGTCTCTGAGACCGGCGCGCTCTGCGAGGCCAGCGAGAAGCCCGATCGTCTCCGCGGTCAGCCGGTTCTTCGAGTAGTCCAGGTAGAGGTCACCCGCCGTCGCTGTGAGTGCTGTGCCACGGCCCGGGTCCTCGGCGAGCAGGTCGCGTAGGTGTCGGTCGCCGATGACTTCGTGGTGGGCGCGAAGCGCTTCCCACTCTGGCGATGTCGAGATCGGCGTCGACCCGCCCTGGACTGCTGCTCCCACGACATCCCTTCCGGTTGCTTTACTCGATGGTCGCCCAGCCGGATCGTACCGGCGGTCCACGTCTGCGGCCGCCCTGACCCCGGCGGGTCTACGAGAGGTCCTCCGTGCCCGAACGAGCATGCTTGCTCAGGTCGCCCGCAGCTTCACCTCTCGGAAACGTTCGCCACCATGTGGACGCGAGCGCGCCTCGTCGACCTCCCTTCCGGACTGACTCCATCCCCCAGAGACGCGCGCGGCCTCGCCGAGGCTGAACGGTCCGCGTGGCTCGATTTGGAGCACCGCGGGTCCGCTGGCCTTGGGGGTCATGCCGCTTGGAGCAGCGCGACCGGTTGTGTGAGCGACCGCAGCGCGCGGCGGATCTCGACGTCATCGAAGATCGCGCGCACCGCTTGGCCGTCGAGATCTCGCGCTCGAACGCGCCACGCCGGACCGTCCGAACTGTCAATCCGCGCGGCCGTGACGCAGTGCCATCCGAGGACGAGTCCGACGACTCGCTCAACCTGGATCTGACTGATGTGCGTGTTCATTCTGAGTACCCCCATCGCATCGCGGTAACGAACAGATGTTCGCATACCGACCGGACGCCACGTTCGGCGACGATCGAAACGAGGCTCAGATCGTGCGTGCTGAGGTCTTGCGTCGCATGGCAGCCCGCGCGGACGGAATGGTGAGGAGCTGCTCGACACGAAGAAACGCGATGCCCACGATTGGCACATCGCTCAGCCGTTCGACAAGGACGTAGCGGGCACGCCACTGCGGGAAGAACTTGCGGTTGAAGCGCAACAACCGTTCCAATTGAAAGACGCCGTCGAGGCGCCTCAAACCGAAGCGCAGCGCGGTACGCAGTACGCCCTTCTGCCGACCGAGCGCGTGGGTGAGCACGCAGAAGTTCAGCGATACCTCGGGAGCGCCCCGCTCGCGCGCCCAGTTGATCGTCTCGACGATAAGGAACTCCATGAGGCCGTTCGGTACATCGTGTCGCCGTCGCATCGCGCTGAGCGAGATGGCCCCGCTCGCAGGAGATGGGACCAGGTGGAGAAAGCCGCCGATGCGTCCATCCTGGTCGGTCGCGAGAGCGAGGTGGGTCTGCGAATGACTGAACAGGTCGTCCATCGCCATCGTGAAGCCCCGCTCAGGCCAGCGTCCGAGCCATTCACGCGAGATCGCCTCAACCTGTGCCCGCTCGTCACCCGTGAGCTCGCTCGCCCGAGCAAACCGAATGGCGAACCCTTCGCGTCGGAGTCGAGTGACCGACTGTCGGACCTTCCGAATCGGACGTCCCTCGAGGGAGAAATCGTTCGGACAAATGATCGCCTCCTCCCCCAGGCGGATCGAGCGAAGACCGAGCTGCCGGTATTCGGGGAGATGTTGGACGCCAGCCCCGAGAACCGCGACACGCCAGCCTCGGGCTCGCGCCATGCGCTGAAAATCCGCGAGGAGGTCGAGGACCTCCCCGGGATCTCCGATCGGGTCGCCGCTCACGAGCGCCACGGAGCCGACGGTGCGGTAGGCCAGGAAGGAGCGACCGCTCTCGGAGAAGTGGTAGTGCTTGTCTTGGCGAAGCGCGAAGTAGGAGAGGCTGTCGTGCCCGTCAGATTCGACAATGCGATGGGCCGCGCGTCGCTCTTCTGCACCCTGGAGTACGCGCTCGCCGAGCGGCCGCAGCCAGAGGGCGAACGCTCGGGCAGCGAGCAGGATTGCGATCATCTGCGCGAGCCGGGTCACGACGCCCGGAGGGGGTGTTTCGAGGTGTTCGGACCACTCGAGGAACGCCGCCGCGGCGACGAGTCCGGCGACGCTGCCGACAAACGGCGCGGTGATGTCTCGCGGGCCCGGCACGGTGAAGCGTGGGCGGTACCGGACGAGCAGAACGACCAGCAGGGCGCCAACGGTCGCTTCTTCGACGTCCAACCCTCGGATGACGTGGGCACCGACCGACGTGGCGGCGAGCATCACGGCGAGCTGCCAGGCGCGACGTCGCCGCTCGGCGAGAGCCCTCGCGAGCCAGACGAGGGCGATTCCAACCGCGAGCACGACGAACCGCGCGGCCGTCGACGCGATCGTCGGCAACAGGGTCTGCAGCGTTTCGACGCGAGACGCGATACCCGGGGTCAGCGCCGAGACAATGCCCAACAGCCCGACGAGGCCGGCGAGGACGGCGATGGTGTTCTCGGGGCGGGTCCTTGCAAGCCTTCGGCGTTGGCGAGTGACTCCGACGCGCAGCGCGGCCGCCCCGCCACGTGCCAACGCGCGGACGTCGCCTCGGTGTGGCGCGCGGCTGAGCGTCAGGGCCGATAGCCAGGCGGCCCCGGCGCACCAGCCCGCGATCACGTCCGATGGGTAGTGCACCCCGAGCGCGAGGCGAGACGTGCCGACGACAACCACGAGGAGCGCCGAGCCCGCGCATACCGTCCATCTCCACCGGGAATGCCAGGCCAACGCTGCCAGAGCCCCGTAGAAGACCAACGATGACATCGCGTGGCCGCTCGGGAATGCGTACCCGGCGGCAGCGGCAGACCAGGCTTCGCTGGGTCGCTCGCGGTGAAAGGCGAGCTTCAGCGCGAGGTTGAGGATCTCGCTACCGGCGACCGCCGCAACGAGAAACCACGCATCGGCGCGTCGACGACGGCGCAGTGCGGCGAATACCCCGACACCAATCGGGACGATCACGAACATGCCACCGGCGTACGTCGCCCACCGAAGGGCCGAGTCGATCGGTGATGACGATTGGGAGTGAAGCCAGGTGAGGATCGTGAGGTCCTCGGGGAGGCCGCGGGCAAGCATCGCGGCAATCACCGCGAAGACACCCAGCGCTGCGGCAAGCACGAGAGCGATCATGAGCGCGGGCGGACGGCGTCGAGGCGCGCCCGCCGTCAAAGCACGGGAAATCGTGAGGGGGCTCCAGGTGTCGCGACGCGACCGGCGCGCCTGCGCGCGGTCGTCCCAATGATTTGGGAGGGGTTGTCGACGGGGACACCCAGGATAGCGCGCGACCTCGCCGCCGATCGGGCGTTTGAGGCGACCGGCGTTCCGCCGCGACGGTCCGGCGCGCCCACGGGCGTCCGCCGACCATAACAATTTCACAACCAGCTCGTCGTCGTTGACCTAACCAAGAGTGTCAAGTGACGCGACGTCTCATCCGATAGCACCAGTAGTGAATATCCGGTCCCTCGCCCATCAGGTTGGCCCCCTGAGCGACGGTCTTGGTGAGTCGGCGGACATTTTCGCCGACTCACCGGTCGCCGACTCCCGCTCACACGGCCACGCGATGACCCATCGCGAACGCCGCTCCGACCTCGTCGTCGGTGCGCTCTTCCTGACACTCGCCATCGCGATGGCAGCCCTTGTGGACTGGAACCGACCACTCTCGTGGTCAGCGCTCGCGGCGGTGACGTTCTGCTTCGCCGTCGCATCCAAGGTCGAATTCCCGATCGGGGTCGGGTGGACCAATCCCACCCAGCTGGCCTTCGTGCCGATGCTCTTCCTCGTACCGACAGCGCTCGTTCCGGCCGTTACTGGGGTGGCGCTGCTGCTCGCATTCCTGCCCGGCCTGCTGCGGGGTCGGAGCCACCCTGACGGGGTGATCTCCGTTCTCGCAAATCCGTGGTACTCCCTTGCCCCGGCAGCGGTGTTCATCGTCGCGGGCGTGACGAGTCCAAACGCCGCGGACTGGTGGATCTATGTCCTTGCGCTCGGCGCGCAGATCGCGTTCGATGCCGTTGGAATGGCCCTTCGCCTCCGGCTCTGCGGGCGGCTGGCGACATTCAGCTCGATGGCGACCGGGTGGTCGAACGTGGTCGACGTCCTGCTGTCGAGCGCCGGTCTCCTCGGGGCGTTTGCATGTGCTGACGGGAAGCCCCTGGTCATCCTGCTTATCCTGCCGCTCTTCGCGGTCATCGCGATCTTTGCGAGAGACCGGCGGGCGCGGATTGAGGGCGGGCTGGAACTGCAGAACGCTTACCGAGGAACGGCCATGCTGCTCGGCGACTTCATCGAGGCCGACCATGCGTACACGGGCAGTCACAGTCGCAACGTCGTGGAGCTATCGGTCGCCGTCGCGGACGCGCTCAAACTTAATCCGACTCAGTGCCGCAACGTCGAGTTCGGGGCGCTCCTGCACGACATCGGCAAGATCGCGGTACCGGAGTCGATCATCGAGAAGGCCGGGCCGCTGAACGACGCTGAGTGGGAGATCATCAAGTGCCACACGATCGACGGACAGCGGATGCTCGAGCGCGTCGGGGGCGTGCTGGGCGCGGTGGGCGTGGTCGTCCGCGCGTCGCATGAACACTACGACGGCCGTGGCTATCCCGATGGACTCTCGGGCGATGACATCCCCATCGAGGCGCGCATCGTCAGCTGCTGCGACGCCTTCAGCGCGATGACGACGGATCGCTCCTACCGCTCGGCGATGACCCACGAGGCCGCGCTTCTCGAGGTCGAACTCCATTCGGGCACACAGTTCGACCCGCGCGTCGCCGCCGCACTCATTGAGTCCGTCCGCAAGCAAGACGCCCTCGAGGTACGCACGCGCGACCGAACTCCGGCGAGGGTGTAGCGCGCTCGAGGGGTCGCGACGAGCACGCCGCCCGCGCGGCTCCTCGCCTCGAATCCGACCTCGCCCGAATCGCCCGTCCTGCCGCTCCGTATAGTCCGGATGGTAGGAATCAGCGCATCGTTCTCCCGTCCGGACGAACCGCCCCCGCGCTCGTCGCGATCCGCGGCGGGATTCCAGCCGTCGCCAGCCCCGCTTCCGGGACGTCCTTCTGCACCCCGCGTCACGCCAAGTCGAACGCCCGCCAGCGTCCCGCAACGGTCCACCAGTTCTACGCCTGTCGCTCTCGCGACTCGAGCGATATCTCCTGCGCGTCAGCAAACGGCGTGGAGTGAGGTCGTTTGTGGGCGCCGTCACCTTGGCATCCGTCGCCATGTCGATCGCGATCACCGCCGTGATGATGCACGTCACCGGCCTTCATGGCTCGGCCGCACGCACCGGTTTTGCCATTGCGACGATCGTCCCGAGCATCGTGGCGCCGATTGTTGCCGGGCTGCTCGGACGCATTCTCGACGTGCTCGACCAGGCGTCAACAGAACTTCGTCACCTGTCGCGGACGGACCCACTCACCGGGGTTCTCAACCGCCGGGCCTTCGTCGCCGACGCCGAGGCGTTGTGCGCAACACGATCAGATGAGGTCCTTGTCGTTGTCATGACCGACATCGACGACTTCAAGGGAGTGAACGACCGCCACGGACACGCAACCGGCGACCGCGCGCTCTGCCTCATCGCGAGCAACCTCGCGGCAGTGCTCGATGGAGGGGGGGTTCTCGGTCGGCTCGGGGGCGACGAGTTCGCGATTTGTCGCGCTGTCGGTCGGGGCAGACGAGGCGGACGCCCTCGTGTCGCGCCTACGATCGGCCTGCGCTCTCGACGGGGCCCTCCCCGGGCTTCGGGCCTCGGTCGGAGCGCTGGTTACGGCCACGCCAATCTCCCTCGACGAGGCGCTGCAGGGCGCCGATCACTCGCTCTATCGAGCGAAGCGAGGCAGTGTTCGGCTCCAAACCCGGTGAGTCAGTCAGGGGCGCAGGTGGTGCATCGCGATCGCTGCGGCGGTCGCGACGTTCAGCGAGTCGACCCCCTCGCTCATCGAGATTCGGGCGTGCCAGTTCGCCGCGTCGAGCGCCGCGCGCGAGAGTCCCGGACCTTCCGACCCCACAAGAACGGCGACGCGTGTGTGCCAATGCGGATGGGACACGGGGAGGTCTCCAAGCGCGATCGCCGATGGTGAGGGCGTAAGGGCAACGACGGTCCATCCGGACCCCTGCATCGCCTCGATCGTCTGGCTGAGGCCCTCAGATCGAGCGATCGGGATCCGCAAGACATGCCCCATCGAGACGCGCACGGCGCGCCGGTAGAACGGGTCGGCGCAGGTTGCGTCGAGGACCACCGCGTCGACGCCGAACGCGGCGCCGTTGCGAAAGAGGCTGCCGAGGTTTTCATGGTCGACGACGCCCTCGACGACCAGGGCCCGCTTGGCATCACCAAGCACCGCGTCGGGACCCGGCATGGCAAGGCGGGCGGCCGACGCGACCACGCCGCGATGGAGGTTGAAGCCCGCGACGGCGTTCAGCACCTCCTGCGGCGCGACGTATCGGGGCACCCCGAGGGCAAGACGACTCAGTATCCCCGCGGCCGCCGCGCCGCGCCGATCGGAGATGAGCACCGAGCGGATGGGATAGGGAGAGTCGACCAGCCGCTCGACCGCGAGCGCGCCTTCCACGATGAACCGCCCGTACGGGGCTCCCTCCGTCTGGCCGACGGCTTCGACGCTGACGCGAAGGTCGGAATCACGCAGCCCGACGTAGTCGGCGATCCGCGCGTCGGTCGGGTCATCGATCAGCTCTGGTTCGACCCTCCCCGCGTGATCCTCTCCTGGCGGTCGAGGCATGTTCAGTCGGTGCGTGCGATCGACCCGTAGAGGTCGAGCACCTGAGCGGCGATCCCGTCCCACCCGAATGCCTCGATCGCGCGGCGCCGGCCGGCCTCGCCGAACGTGTGGGCGAGCGCGGGATCGGCCAGGAGCGCGTTGACACGCTCCGCGATGTCGCGGGCGAAGGCATCTCGATCGACCGGCTCACGCTCCACATCTGAAATCGGCTCGAATGGGATGAGGAGGCCCGTGGCGCCGTCGACAACCACCTCGGGAATGCCTCCGGTCCGGGTTGCGACGACGGCGGTCTCACACGCCATCGCTTCGAGGTTCACGATCCCGAGCGGCTCATAGATCGACGGGCACACGAACACCGTGGCGTGACTGAGGATCTGGATCACCTCACGCTTTGCGAGCATCTGGTCGAGCCAGATGACGTTACCTCGGGTGGCGCGGACGACCTCGACCTTCGCGGCGATCTCGGCGCCGATCTCGGGGGTATCGGGCGCCCCGGCGCAGAGCACGAGCTGAGCCGAGGGATCGATCGCAAGGGCCGCGTCGAGGAGATAGGTGAGGCCCTTCTGCCGGGTGATCCGACCGACGAAGACGACGCTCGGGGCCGCAGGGTCGATGCGGTACCGCTCCAGGACGTCACTTGCCCGGTCGGGGGTGTACTCGTCGGCGTCGATGCCGTTGTGGATCACCCGCACCCGGCCGGGCTCGATCCCCGGGTAGCAGCTGAGAATGTCGCGGCGCATCTCACCTGAGACGGCGATCACCGCGTCGGCCCCCTCGAGCCCGGTCCGCTCGCAGAAGCTCGAGAGCGCGTAGCCCCCGCCGAGCTGTTCGGCCTTCCACGGGCGCATCGGCTCGAGGCTGTGGACGGTGGCCACGTGGGCGGCCCCGTGGATCAGCTTGGCGAGGTGCCCCCCGAAGTTCGCGTACCAGGTGTGGCTGTGAACGACGTTCGCGCCGCTGACTGCCGCGGCCATCGTGAGGTTGATGGACACCGCCTGGAGTGCGGCGCCGAATGCCTCGCCGGTGAGTGCCGTCCATGGCTGGTGGGCGTGGACGCCAGGTTGGGCGTCGGCGGAGCGCTCGGCGCCCCAACAGTGAACGCTGACGTTCGCGAGTTTGTGGAGTTCGCGAGCAAGGTACTCGACGTGAACCCCGGCTCCGCCGTAGACCTCAGGCGGGTACTCGCGTGTGAGGAGCGCCACCGCGAGCGGGTCACGCCTCGACATTGGCTCCCTTGCCGACCACCACGATTCCGGCGTCGGTGATCGTGAAGCGCGCCCGGTCAGCCTCCGGATCGACACCGATCTGGGCTTTCGGGGCGATGCGAACGTTCTTGTCGATGATCGCGCGACGAACGACAGCGTCGCGGCCGACGTCCACGCCGTGCATCAGGACGCTGTTCGAGACGTCGGCGCGCGAGTGGATTCGCACGCCCGGCGACAGCACCGAGCCGCGGGCCGAGCCTCCGGAAACCACAACCCCGGCGCACACGAGCGAGTCGAGCGCCATGCCGACCCGCCCGGGTGATTCGTGGACGAACTTCGCCGGTGGCAAGGCGTCGGGCAGCGTCAGGATCGGCCAGTCCTCGTTGTAGAGGCTGAACACGGGGTCGACACTCGTGAGGTCCATCTGCGCGTCGTAGTAGGAATCAAGCGTCCCAACGTCCCGCCAGTAGCCGTGCTCCCGCTCGGTAATGCCCGGAACGGTGCTCGTGGAGTAGTCCCACACGGCGGCCTCGCCGCGAGCGACGAGCATCGGGATGATGTTGCCCCCGACGTCGTGGCGAGAGGTCTCGTGCGCTTCGTCGCGAGTCACGGCCTCGATGAGGGCTGGTGTCGAAAAGATGTAGTTCCCCATCGAGGCGAGCACTTGGTCTGGGGCGTCCGCGAGGCCGACGGCGTCGGTGGGTTTCTCCCGAAAGTCCTCGATGGTCCGGCCGTCTGGGCCGAGTTCGATGATGCCGAACTGGTCGGCCTCTGCGAGCGGTACACGAATGCCGGCGACGGTAACCGAAGCACCTGAGGCGAGGTGCGCTTCGAGCATCTGCTGCGGGTCCATCCGGTAGATGTGATCGGCTCCGAAGACGAAAACGTGCTCGGGCCGTTCGTCGAAGATGAGGTTCAGGTTCTGGAAGATGGCGTCGGCGGAGCCGGCGAACCAGCGGGGACCGCGTCGCATTTGGGCGGGCACCGGAGTGACGTACTGGCCGAGGAGGGGCGAGAGGCGCCAGCTGGTCGCGAGATGGCGGTCCAGGCTGTGGCTCTTGTACTGGGTCAGGACCGCGATGTGGCGCGACCCCCCGTTGACCAAATTCGACAGCGCGAAATCGATCAGCCGATAGTTTCCACCGAACGGCACGGCTGGTTTGGCGCGGTCAGCAGTGAGCGGCCAAAGTCGCTTTCCCTCACCGCCGGCGAGGACCATGGCAAAGGTACGGGGCATCTCGTGGCAAACGTTACTTTGTGAGGGCCCCCGAGGCGAGCCTTGATGCAAGAAATGCTGCGCGTCAGCGCACGAAACCGACCCGCGGGCGCGCCGGTTTTCTGATCGGAGCTCCGTAGAGCGCGCCGTAGAGGTCGGCGAGGGTGGCCGGTTCGTCGGTTTGCGCGTCCTGTCCGTTTCGAACAAGCCATCGCGACGCCTCCTCCGCGCCGAGCTCGGTGAACTCGACCTCGGCCGCACAACGTCCGGGTCGCGACGCGGCCGGGTGCAGACGCGAGACCTCCTCGTTGGTCGTGACGAGCACGAGCGTCTGAGAGCCCTGACCCAGAATGCCGTCGACCATGTTGAGCAGCCGCCCAAGCCCCTGCCCGGACCGCTCCTTGGCATCGAACGTGAGCAACTCGCCGGTGTCTTCGAGGACGAGCAGGCGCCAGCGCTCGTCATCGTCGTCGGGAGCGATGAGGTCGGTGAGGTACCCGGTTGGGCCGCCGAGGAGCACCTCGGGATCGGTGATGTAGTGCAGCCCGCACCACGCTCGCCATTCCCAGGCGAGCGCGCGCAGCGCATTCGTTTTTCCGGTTCCGGGAGGTCCGTGCCACAGCAGGAGCTTCCCGCGTGCGGCAAGCTCAGGTCCGCTCGCCACGAGACGGTCCAACGCCCCGACAACAGTCGCCGAGTAGTTGTCCCGGACCGATGCCCACGTGGGCACCTCGAGGCGACGCGAGGAGAGGTTCGCGCCGTGGTCACCGCGCGAACAGAAGGTGGCTGCGACGCGGTGATCCTCGCGGGTCTGAGCCCTGGGGAAGCGCTCACGGATCCAGTCGCGCGCTCGAACAAGATCGGCCCGATCATCGGCGGCGACGCGTAGCTCGAGCCAACCTCGGCGCAGGCCAACGAGCGCGACGACGGGGCCAGTCGTCGCGTCGTCCATGTCGATGATTGCGGCCTGCCATTTTCCGTCGCGTTCGGTCGCGAGCGCTCCGGGAAGGATGGCGTTGAGCGAGCTGACCGACGTCGTCCAGCCAAAGCTCCGCGAGTGGGCAATCGCCCGTTCGAGGACGATCGCGACGAAGCGGCTGTAGCTCAGGTAGCCGACGTTCACCTCGTCGGTGACGTTGAGGCGGATGGCATCGACGCCCCGGCGCTCAGGGGCGGATCTGGCGCGCACGGGGCGGCCGCGGTCGAGTGTGTTGGCGTTGGGGATCACGGTGTTCGTCCTCGAGAACGAAAAAGGGCGACCAATTGGCCGCCCCGAGGTTACGAACATGGTCGACGACGCTAGGCGCGCGTCACCAGTGGCTCGGCTCGGAGGAGGGGGGATGGGTTCGCGTGTTGGGGCACCGGGTGAACGTAGCCTGAGCCGGGTGCCCGCGCAAGTCGGCGAACCCGATAGCCTCGCCGCGTTAACCGCATCTTGATGACGGAGGCCGATGCATCCTCGTTGCGAATGGGTTCCGCTCGGCGACGCCGCGTACGTCGCCTACCACGACGACGAGTGGGGTGTGCCCGTTTTCGACGAGCAAACGCATTTCGAGATGCTCGTCCTCGAGGGCGCTCAAGCCGGCCTCTCCTGGGCGACCGTCCTGCGCAAACGCGACGGCTACCGTCGGGCGTTTGCGGGTTTCGATCCCGAGGTGGTCGCTCGATTCGACGATTCCCACGTCGAGGCGCTCCTCACGGATCCGGGCATCATCCGCAATCGCCTCAAGGTCGAGTCGGCCGTGGCGAACGCGAAAGCGATCCTCGATCTGCGCGAAGCCGGGGAGTCGCTGAGCGACCTTCTTTGGTCGTTTGTCGGCGGCGCGACAGTCGTCAACCGCTGGGAGACGATGTCGGACGTTCCCGCCAAGACGCCCGAGTCAGAGGCGATGAGCAAGGAACTCAAGCGCCGCGGCTTCCGGTTTGTCGGGCCGACGACCTGCTACGCGCACATGCAGGCGGCGGGCCTCGTGAACGACCACACCGTCGACTGCTTCCGCTACGCGGATGTCAGCTCGGCGTAAGGGCGACTCGGTCGTGGCCTGCGCCCGCCCGTGCGATCTCTTGCTGAGCCGCTACGGACGGGTGCGTTCGGCCGTCAGATGGGTCATGCGAGGGTCGTGCTACGCGGCCTGGAGAAGGTTCGCGCGCGCGGGGCTTTCACCGCGGGCGAGTGCGATCGCGTGTACGACTCGCTCAAAGCTTCGCTGGTCGAGTCCGCGCGCAATCTCCAAGATTCCGACCTTGCCCTCGGCCTCCCAGAGGTCATACGCCGTGCGAACGAGGATCTGCTCGCCACCCGACATGCTCCCGGCCTCTGCGAGGATCGCGGTCCAGTTGAAGTCGTCCTCGGCGATGTGGGGCGCGGTGCGTGCCTTGATCGACGGGCTCGTCAGGATGTGGCGTACGGCTCCGTACTCCGGTGCGACGGTAGTCATGTGGTGCTCCTTTCGTGTCTTGGTCCGACCCGGATTGGTCAGTAAACGCTACGTTGCGTTTCGCACGTTAGCAGAGGCCTCAAACCCGCGTAAACGCTACGTTTCGTTTGATGCAAACTCCCCCACGCGCCGAAAGCACGACGCCCGCTCTCCAGGGGCGCAGGGGCGGTCGCCCGCGAAGCTCGGCGACCGAGGCGGCAATTCTCGCGGCAACGCGGGAGCTCCTTGAGGAGGGCGGGGTCCGCCGTCTCACGGTCGAGGGCGTTGCGGCACGCGCGGGCGTTGCGAAGACCACCGTGTACCGGCGGTGGCGATCAAGGGACGAGCTGGCGCTTGCGGTGCTCATCCGGATGGTCCAGGACTTCGGCCCGGTGCCGGACCTCGGCGACACCCACGCGGAACTGGTCGCCGTCGTAGACGACGCCGTGCGAATCCTCGGCTCAACGATGATGGGCGCCGTGATGAAGGGCCTTGTGTCCGAGCTCGCCGTTGATCCCGATCTCGGCCGTCAGTTCCAAGAACTGGTGGTCGGAGTTCGCCAGGCCGAGGTCAAACGCCTCGTCGACCGAGGGGTCAAGCGCGGCGATCTGCGCCCGGGCATCCACCCTCCGCACCTCCACGAGATGCTGTTCGGGCCCGTCTACTACCGGCTCTTGCTCAGCGGCAAGCCACTCGACGACGACCTGGCCGAGCGGATCGTGTCAGCGGTCCTCCCGGCCTTCGCCGCCTGAGCGTCCCGACCGGCCGTCACCGTCTGCCCCGGGAGGCGGTCGCTCAGGTGACCGCCCGCGCGAGTGCGCCGATGATCCGCTGATTGTCGGGCGGGCTCTCGACCGCGATCCGGATCGCGCGAGCACCGAGCGAGGCTCCCATCTGTCGGGCGTCACGAATCAGGATGTTTTCCGCGCGGCAGCGGGCGACCACATCTGCCGCCGTCGGCCCCGATTCAGGCAGGTGGCAGAGAAGGAAGTTAGCCGCACTCGGGACGACATCCAGACCGAGCGCGCTCACGTCGACCCGCAAGCGTTCACGAGCCTCCGCCGTCTCCACATGGCGGCCCGCGTAGCACGCCGGATCGTCGAGGGCATGCACGGCGGCGACCTGAGCGGGCAGGTTGACGGCCCACGGCGGGGTGATGGCGCGGAGGCCTTCCAGTTGGTGGGCGCCCGCGCAGAGATAGGCGACCCGCGCCCCGCTCAGTCCGTAGACCTTCGACATCGACTTGCAGACGATCACATTCTCGCTTCGGGCCGCGAACGGCTCGAGCGACTGGTTCGGGCCCTTCGGCGTGCCGGACGGGTCAAGGGGCACGTCGCCCTTCGAACGTCGCTTGGAGATAGAAGGCGTCGGACGTCCTCGACGCCCGGACCGGTTCAGTCGCCGAAGGTTTTCCGCACGCCGATCCGGTTGTGGAGTCGTCGGAGCGGGGCGGGGGCCCACCAGTTTCGATGCCCAAGGAGGGCCATGAGGGCCGGCACGAGGAGTGCTCGGATGATCGTCGCGTCGAGGAGGACGGCGAGCGCCGTGCCGAGGCCGAGTTCCTTAAGGACCACGATCCGCGAGGTCGCAAACGACCCGACGGCGACACAGAAGAGCAGCGCCGCGGCGGTCACGATCCGGCCCGTCCGCTCGAGCCCAGCCGCCACGGCCTCCCGTTCCCCGAGCCCGCTATCGTGGGCCTCTTTGATTCGCGACAGCAGGAAGACCGCATAGTCGGTCGAGAGGCCAAACGCGAGCGCCGCGATCAGGATCGGCTGGGTCACGTCCAGACCACCCTGACTCGTGTACCGAAGGAGCCCCTCGAGGTGCCCCCACTGGAACACCATCACGAGCGTGCCGAGGGTCGCACTGAGGGTGAGGATGTTCATCAGCACGGCCTTGATCGGCAGCACCAGTGACCCGGTCATGAGGAACAGCGCGACGACGGTGACGCTGGCCACCAGCAGGATCGCAATGGGGAGGCGGCGACCGAGGCTCGATCGTTGATCGATGAAGTTCGCCGTGAGACCACCGACAAGTACGGGGGCCGGGTGCGGGATCGCCCGGATCTCCTTGATCAGCGTCTGGCTTTCAGTTGACAGGGCTGGACCCTTCGGAAGCACGGTCAACCGCCATGTCGCCTGGGCAAGCGCGGTGGGAGGGGTCACCGCCTGGACGCCATCGAGGCCTCCGAGGCGCTCGGCGAACGCGTTCACCGCAGCCGACTGGTCTCGCGCCGCGGCAATCGCGATGACGATCGGAGCGCTCGTGTCGAGCCTGAACTCGCGACGGAGCGTCTCCGACACGATCCGCGCGCTCTCGGTCTTTGGCAGCACGCTTGCGTCGACGGTGGTGAATCGAATGCCGAGGGTCGGCAGTCCGACGGCGATCAGCGTGACTGACGTCGCCAGCGCGATGCGGCCCGGGCGGCGCATGACCCAATTCGAGAGCCGGTACCAACCACCTCGACTGGTCCCGTCGGCGTCAACGTTCGGTGGTCGCCGCGGCCGAACCGCAAGCGCGTTGACGCGATGGCCGAGTAGGCCGAGCAGGGCCGGAAGCACCGTCAGTGCGGCCGCGCCGGCAAGAAGCGACACGATCGCCCCGCCGATGCCCATGGAGACGAGGAACCGCTGGGCGAACACCGCAAGCGCCCCGAGGGCGCCAGCGACGGTGATGGCGCTAAACAGGACGCTTCGACCAGCGGTCGAGAGCGTCCGTCCCATCGCCACAGGGCCCGGGCCGACCTTCGCGAGCTCCTCTCGGTAGCGGGAGATCATGAGCAGGCTGTAGTCGATGGCGAGGCCGAGCGAGAGTCCCGTGACGAGGTTTACGGCGTAGATGGAAATCTCCATCACGTGGTTCAGGAGCGAGAGCGCGAGGAAGGCCGAGAGGATCACGATGGCGCCGACAAGCGGCGGGAGCAGGGCGGCGACGATCCCTCGAAAGACCCAAAGCGACAGGAGGAAGAGAATCGGGAACGCGATCAACTCGGCCCGCGTGAGGTCATCTCGAATCGCCGCGTTGATCTGCTCGTTTGCGAGCCAACGTCCGCCGACCGTGAGTCCGGGCACGTCCGCGAGCGCGCGGGTGACCCGCTCGGCGGCGTCGTCGTCGCGTACGGTGACCGCAAGGTAGCCGCTCGCACCGTCGCTCGACACGAACGGGTCCCCCACGCGCCCGGAGGGTCCGAACACCGATGCGACACCGTCGCCGCCCGCGGTGGCGATGATCGCCCGGATCCGGGCGATCTCGTCGGCCGCCGATTTCGTCGCGAGCGGCTCGCTTGGGCGAAGCACGGCGATGATCGCCGGGGTTGCCTGGGTCCCGGCTGCGCGTTCGATTTGTTTCGCGGCCTCAACCGAATCGCTGCCGGGAACATCAAAGCCCGTGCCAGAGAGCGCGCCCAGTCCCGGAATGCCGATGAGAACGCCACCGAGCACGAGCGCGGCGCAGGCGGCGAGTACCCGCCACGGGCGCGTCGATACGAGGTTCGACAACCGGCCGAGCAAGTTAGACGCGCGATTCCTTGCTCATTTGCTCACCCTACAACGGCCGGTTTGCCCTGAATGGCTGGGAGGTTGGGAGCGCACCACACGCCCGCCGTGCTCGTCGGCTCACGAGGTTTGCGGGTGCGACGGCTACGCTTCGTGTCGTGGCCGCACCCCTCGAATGGCTTGACGCTCCCTGCGTCATGGGGATCCTCAATGTCACGCCGGATTCGTTCTTTGACGGCGGGCGCTACCTGGAACCCGACACGGCACGGGAACGGCTGGCGCAGATCGGCCGCGACGGGGCCGCGATCTGCGACGTCGGTGCCGAAAGTAGTCGGCCCGGGGCGACGCCGGTTCCAGAAGAGGAGGAACTCCGACGCCTGGGCCCGGTCTTCGAGGCGATGCGCAACGGTGTCCACCCACCCGTGTCCATTGACACCACAAAGGCCCGGGTCGCCGCGGCGGCGCTCGATGCCGGAGCGGTGCTCGTCAACGACATCACCGCCGGTCGCGGGGACGGGTCCATGCTGGCCGTCGTCGCGGAGCGACGGGCGGCCTTCTGCGTCATGCACATGCTCGGTCGGCCCGAGACGATGCAATCCGGCCCGCGCTACGGCGACGTCGTTTCGGAGGTTGTCGACTTTCTCGCCGAGCGTGCCGACGCCGCGCTCGCGGCTGGCGTCGCCGGGGAGCGGCTGCTTGTCGACCCCGGAATCGGCTTCGGGAAGACGCTCGCGCACAACCTGCGCCTGCTCCGCGAACTGGACCGCGTCGCCGCGCTGGGATTCCCGGTGGTCGTCGGTGTTTCCCGCAAGAGCATGTTCGGCGAGCTCCTCGGTCGCGCCCCGCAGGAGCGCCTCGGCGGCTCGATCGGGGCGGCCCTGCGAGCGGTCGCCGAAGGCGCGTCGGTCATACGCGCGCACGACGTCGCACCGACCGTGGATGCACTTCGGGCGTGGTGCGCGATCGGTCGAGCCGAACAAGGAGTGAGGTCCGAGTGAGGTCCGAGCGCGGCGCAACGGTGTCCATCATTGGCCTCGACGTGCCAGGGCGCCACGGTGTCTACGCCCAGGAGCGGGAACTCGGGCAGCGATTCGTCGTGGACGTCGTGATGGAACTTGACGACTGCCCCGCCACGGTCTCGGACGAAATCGAGGACACGGTCGACTACGCGACGGTCTGCGACGTCGTGGCGGCAATCATCGCCGGGCCGCCGGTCCGGCTGCTCGAGCACCTCGCCCAGCGGATCGCCGAGCGCGTGCTCGCGGAGCGCCATGTGACCGGTGTGGAGGTGACCGTGCGAAAGCCCCACGTCGCGATCGCGCACACGCTGCGCGAAACGGCGGTGACGATTCGTCGCCGCGCCGCGTCGTGATGGCTGGCGTCCATCGCTACTGGCTCGGACTTGGCGCGAATCTCGGGGACCGCGCGCGGACCCTCGCGCAGGTGCTCTCTCGCTTAGAGGCCGAGGGTGTCGAGGTCGAGGCCACGAGTCGACTCTTCGAAACGGCGCCCCGCGAGATCGAGGATCAACCGGCGTTCCTAAACGCGGCCGCCCGTGTGGCGACGCTGCACGGCCCGCGGGAGCTGCTCGCACTCGTCAAAGCGATCGAACGCGAGGTGGGCCGCGTCGAGGGTCGCCGCTACGGGCCGCGCGTGGCCGACTGCGACCTGCTGCTGTGGTCGGGTGGTGTCTGGCGCGACGAACGCCTTGAGATCCCACACCCACGCCTTTTCGAGCGCCGGTTCGCGATGCTCCCGCTCCTCGATATCGACGCCGACCTGACCCTGCCCGACGGTCGATCGATTGCCGACCTGGCAGCCGCGATCGAGCCGACCGAGCAGCCAGCCGAGCCGTTTCGTGGCGACGGATCAGGGCCCTGGGAGGTCGGTGTGGCTCGACGGCATTGAAATCGTCGCGTCCCCGCCCGACCATGTAGCTGTGACGGAAGCTGTTTCGATGGAGCGCTTCGAACAGCTCGTTCGGGACGCCATGAACGAGGTACCGGAGCCGTTTGCCGCGTCGCTTGCCGAGATCGTCGTCACGGTCGAGGCGTGTGCGTCATCGGATGACTACCCGCATGGCCTCTACGGTCTCTACGTCGGCGAGTCGCTTGGGGATCGCTACTCGTTCTCGCCACCGCGCCAGATCATCATCTACTGCCACCCGATGGTCGACCATTGGCCGCAGGAGGACGGCCTGCGCCAACAAATTCGGGTGACGCTCCTGCATGAGCTCGGTCACTTCTACGGGATGGACCATCACGACCTCGACCGCCTCGGATACCTCTGACCGCTGACGGGGGCAAGGGGATACACTGAAGTCGCTGGAAACAGGGCGCTCAGGAGCACGGCCATGTCGCAAACCGACGAGCTTGACGAGTACGACGCTGAGCTCGAACTCCGCCTCAAGCGCGAGTATGCCGACGTATTTCCGCTCTTTCGCTTCTGCGTGCTCACGCAGGAGGCGACCTACCTGTGCAACCAGTTCGACCGGGAGTTCATCCCGCAGTCGTCGTATCCCCTCTTCCGGATCACGATGGAAGATGTTTGGGTGTGGGACAAAAACCGCCCGTCGCGGATCATTCCTCGCGTCGAGATCCACACCACTCAGGACGTCACAATCGAGATGCTCAAAGGCGATGACGACCAGCTCGACATCGACACGGAGTAGCGCCCATGCTCCTCGGAATCGATGTGGGCAACACCCACACTGTGGCTGGTGTCTACCAAGGCGAACACCTCCTTCATGACTGGCGCGTCTCGACGGTGCGCAGCGCAACGGTCGACGAACTCGCCGCCCAAGTCGAACAGATTCTGCAGCTTCGGGGAGGCAACCTGACCGAGATCCGCCACATGGTGGTTGCCTCGGTCGTGCCGACGCTGACCGCTGGCTACCAGGAACTCGCGGCGAAGTACCTCGACACGCCGGCGCTGATCGTCGGGCCCGGAATACGCACCGGGATGTCGCTTGCGATCGACAATCCACACGAGCTGGGCGCCGACCGCCTGGTCAACGCCGTCGCCGCGTTTCGCAAGTACGGCCAGGCGTGCATCGTGGTCGACTTTGGGACCGCGACGACCTTCGACTGCGTCTCGCGGCGCGGGGAGTACCTCGGCGGCGCGATCGCTCCCGGCATCGAGACGTCGCTTGACGCCCTCACGAGCCGTGCCGCGCGCCTGCTCAAGGTTGATCTCCACGCGCCGGGCCGGGTCGTCGGCAAGTCGACGGTCGAAAGCCTCCAGTCCGGTGTGGTCTACGGCACCGTCGCGATGGTCGACGGCCTCGTCACGCGGCTTGCCGAGGAACTCGGTGAAGACGTTGCCGTCGTCGCGACCGGCGGTCTTGCGGGGTTGATTACGCCGCTCTCTGAGGAAATCGACGACTACGACCCGCTTCTCACCCTCGAGGGGCTGCGCATCATCCACGCCCTGAACGTTTCGGCCGACGAGCGGGCGAGCGTATGAAGAAGCGCATGCGCCAGGTCATGGCCCATCGCGAGGGTCCGCGGCCGGACGAGGTCGCGGGTCGCCTGGGCCCCTGGCCGCTTGCCGAGCCATTTCGGATCGGCGCGGTGGAGATCGAGAACCGAATCGTCCAGGCGCCGCTTGCCGGCATCGCCAACTGGGCGTTTCGCCGCCAGTCGATGCGCCACGGCGCGGGGCTCGCGGTTTCTGAGATGGTCGCGAGCTTCGGTATCCACTACGCCAACGCGAAGACACTCGCGATGCTTGACGTCGTACGGGATGAACGCCCCGTGGCCATCCAGATTTTCGGGACTGACCCCGAGGTCATGGCCGAGGCGGCATGCGCGGTCGAAGAGGCGGGCGCTGACCTCGTCGACATCAACATGGGCTGCCCGGTGAACAAGGTCACAAAGACCGGCGCCGGCGCCTCCCTTCTCGCAAACGAGGGCGAGCGAGGCGCGGCGATCGTCCGAGCGATGGCCGACGCGGTCGCCATCCCGGTGATGGTCAAGATGCGGCGCGGCCTGACACCGTCGAGCGCCCGACCGGTTGAGGCCGCGAAGCGCTTTCAAGATGCGGGGGCCGCCGCCATCACATTCCATCCGAGAGCCGCCGCCGAGGAATACGCCGGCCGAGCGGACCACGACATCACGGCGCTCGTCGCCTCTGGTGTCGACATCCCGGTGATCGCAAGCGGCGACATCACCACCCCCGCGCAGGCCCTCGAGGTGTTCGAGCGCACGGGGTGCGCGGCGATCGCTGTCGGCCGAGCGATCATGGGCGATCCGTGGCTTTTTGGCTCGCTCGCAACCGGTGTGACCCGCACTCGACCGACGCTTGACGAGGTCGTCGACGAGATCGAACGATTCGCGATCGATCTTCGCGAGGCGGTCGGCGAGCACCGTGCCGGAGCCGAAATCCGAAAGTACTACGCGTGGTATCTGGCCGGCTATCCGGTCGATCGACATGTCCTCGGGAGTCTCCAGACCGACCCAACGCTCGACGGTGCGCTCGACCGTCTACGCTCGCTTGCCGAGTCCAACGTCGTCAGCGCAGCTTGAAACACCGGCCCGCCTGAACTAACCTCACCGGCCGCGTGGGTGCCGTTGGCGCCACGGCTGCCCCTGTCCGAAGGAGTCTCCGAAATGGAACGAGAGGTCGTCCTCACAGAAGAGGGCTACAAGAAGCTCCAAGAAGAGCTCGACCAGCTGTCGACGGTTCGCCGTCGCGAGGTTGCCGAGCGCATCAAAGAGGCACGAGAGTTCGGCGACATCTCCGAGAACTCCGAGTACGAAGACGCTAAGAACGAGCAGGCCATGGTCGAGGGGCGGATCCTGCACCTCGAAAGCCAGCTCCGAAACGCGCGTGTCGTCGACGTCGAGCACGTCTCGACCGAGAGCGTGTCGATTGGTGTTCGGGTCACGATCAAGGACGTCAAAGGCAAGAAGAACCTCGAGTACAAGATCGTCGGCGCTGGTGAGTCCGATCCCCGAAAGGGCATGATTTCGAACGAGAGCCCGGTCGGTCGTGCCCTCATCGGCCACAAGAAGGGCGACAAGGTCACGGTTCCGACCGCGAAGGGCGCCGTCCAGTACCAGGTCGTGAAGATCGAGGCTGGTGAACACGGCTCCTAACGGAGAGCTGCCGGCCGCGGGTCATCCAGGCGACGGCGCTGCGGGCCTTGAGCGACTGATCGAGGAGCGTCGCGCGAAGGCCAGCGCCCTTCGCGCAGAGGGAATCGATCCATTCCCCAACCGATTCGCGGGTCGTCGCGCGATTGGCGACGTCAGGGTGGACGGTGATGAGCTCGAAGCCGGCCAGGAACGTCCCGAGATGGTTCGCGTCGCGGGTCGCCTGGTCGGCCGCCGCGGCCAGGGCAAGCTGGCGTTCCTCGACATCGAGGACCGCAGCGGCCGGATTCAGGTCATGGCGACGTCGAACGTCCTGGGCGAGGAGCAACTCGAACGGTTGGTCCGCCTTGATCTCGGCGACATCGTCGGGGTCGAGGGGCCGCTGCTTCGGACCCGCCGCGGTGAACTCTCGATCGGCCTTCAAGGGTACGAGATCCTGGCCAAGAGCTTCCGTCCTCCGCCTGACAAGCACCACGGTCTGAAGGACCCCGAGACGCGGTATCGGCAGCGCTACGCCGACCTGATCGCTTCCCCCGAGGTACGCGGCGTCTTCCTGACACGGGCCAAGATCGTGGCCGGGATTCGCCGTTTCCTCGACGACCTGGGCTTTGTCGAGGTCGAGACGCCGGTCCTCCAGCCGATCTATGGGGGAGCCGCGGCTCGCCCGTTCGTGACCCATCACAACACCCTCGACCGCGACTTCTTCCTGCGGATCGCGACGGAGCTGTATCTCAAGCGGTGCATCGTCGGGGGCCTCGAGAAGGTCTACGAACTCGGTAAGGACTTCCGAAACGAGGGGATCAGCTTCAAGCACAACCCCGAGTTCACGATGCTCGAAACCTACGAGGCCTACGCCGACTACTCCGATGTGATGGCGATGCTCGAAGCCATGGTCGGCGCGGTCGCGACCTCCGCCGCTGGGTCGACCACGGTGAGCTGGCGGGGCCACGAAATCAACCTGGCCCCGCCATGGGCGCGCGTCACCCTCCGCGACGGGTTGCGCGAGACAAGCGGGCTCGACATCGCCGCGCTCGGCGACGCGGGCGCGCTCCGCGACGCGATGCGAGCCAAGGGCTACGACGCGCCCGAGACCGCCGCGTGGCCGAAGCTCGTCGACGAGCTCCTCACCCAGGCCCTCGAGCCGACGCTCATCCAGCCGACGTTCGTCCACGACTACCCGCTCGCGCTCTCGCCATTTGCGAAGAGCCGCCCCGGTGAGCCGGAGATCGTCGAGCGCTTCGAAGCCTTCTGCGGTGGCATGGAGATCGCAAACGCCTACAGCGAACTAAACGACCCCGACGATCAGCGCGAACGACTGCGCGCCCAGTCCGCGGCGAACGCCGGTGGCGACCACGAGTCGCAGCCGATGGACGAGGACTACATCGCGGCGCTCGAATACGGGATGCCCCCCACGGGCGGCCTCGGCGTCGGCATCGACCGCCTGGTGATGCTCCTCACGGGACGCGACACGATCCGCGAGGTCGTGCTCTTCCCAGCGCTCCGCGACGCGTAGCACCCGACGCGCGCGGGAATGTCGCGCTATGCGTGATTTTCTTGACTGTCCGAAAAGGGGGGCAAAGTGACAGTCAAGAAAGGCCCCTCGCGTGACAGTCAAGAAACGCCCGCGGGGTGACAGTCAAGAAATGCCCCTCGTTTGACAGTCAGCGGATGAGGCGCGCGTCGGCGAATCGCTGAATTCGCGATGCCTGCGGCGGATGTCCTCGAACCGAGCGCGGTTCGTCGGCCAGACGTTTCCTGGTTGGTAGCCTCCGCCCACGATGATGCGAGCGCCCCGGAACGCGCTCCTTGTGCTTGCTGCGGCCTTGGTGGTCGCCGGGTGCGGGGGAGGCGCCAGCACGAACACCGCGGCGACCGGTGCCCGCGGTCGCACGATCGCAGTGCCTGCCGATCAGCCGACCATTCAGGCGGCCGTGGACGCCGCGGGGCCCGGCGACCTCGTCCTGATTTCGCCAGGGGTCTACCCGGAGTCAGTCAACGTCACGACCGACCGGATCGTGATCCGCGGCCTTGACCGCAACCGCGTGATCCTCGACGGCGGCTTCACTCGCTCCGACGGAATCGTCGTTACGAGTGACGGCGTCGCGGTCGAGAACGTGACGATCCGTCGCTACCTGAACAACGGACTGATCTTCAACGGGGCAGAGCAGGCCGACGGGACTGTGGATCCGAACGCGCCCCCCATCAAGGGCTGGCGCGGGAGCTACATCACCGCCCACAACAACAGCCTCTACGGCGTGTACGCCTTCCAGGCACGTGACGGTCGGTTCGACCACATCTACGCAAGCGGCCACGCGGACTCGGGGATCTACATCGGGCAGTGCAAGCCGTGCAATGGGCTCGTCACCGACTCGGTCGCCGAAGCGAACACGATCGGCTACGAGGGCACGAACTCCAGCACGGTCACACTGATCCGATCCGTGTACCGCGGGAACCGTGTCGGGATCACCTCGAACTCTCAGGACCGTGAGCGGGTTGCACCATCTCAGGACGTGACCATTGCCGGCAACCTCGTCACGGATAACAACAACCCGAAGAGCCCGGCCGGTGAGGGTGCCTTCGGCTACGGCATCGCGATCGGTGGCAGCGAGCGCGTCCAGGTACTTCGAAACCGCGTCACCGGCAATTCCGGACCGGGGATCGTGATCACCGACCTCGCAGGATTCGCGCCCTCGATGAGCACCGTGGCCGGCAACGTCGTCGAGCGCAACGGCACCGACCTCGCGCTCTACGACTCGACCGGCGCCAAGGTGAGCGCGAATGGGAGCTGCTTCGAAGCCAACCGGTTTGACACGTCATTTCCCCCGGGTATCCAAGCGGCGCTCTCATGTGGCTCGGCGGGCGCAACGGTGACCGGCATTCCAAGACTTCCCAAGGAACCACCTGGGTTGAGCTTCAGGGAGGTTCCGGCCCCAGGCCCACGGCCGAACATGCCAGACGCGGCGACGGCGCCCGCCGAGGTCGCGGTTGGTCTTCCCGGCGCAATCGACCTCGCCTCGGTGAAGGTCCCGCCGCGATGATCCGACGCCTCCTGCCGGTCGTGCTTCTTGCGCTCGCGCTCGCTGGCTGCGGTGGTGGGGGTGACAGCACAACGTCTCCGACCACCTCGACGGCGAGTGCCGAGCTTGGCACCCCGCTTACCCGAACCCAGGCCCAAGCGCTCGCTCGTGTGCTCTCGAACAATGCCGAGAAGGGTGGGGCTCGCTTTCGTCTGCGAAATCCGCTGCCCGACGGCCGCGCCCTCCTCATGACCGGCCAGATCGACTTTCTGGCGAGCAAGGGGACGATGCTCCTCCAGGTCGAGGGCACAGGTGGCGTGCCATCGCGCGGACGTCGGCTCGCATGGAAACGGGCGACGATCTTCGAGGGAGACATCCCCGGCCTCACCGCCGCGATGGTCAAGCGCGGCAGGCCCGGCATTCAGTGGGTGTCGCGCCCCGCCGCCCTGGCCGCTGGGCCGGTCGACGAGTCGATCGCGATTCTGAACAAGCTGGCCGCGCCAAAGCCTGAGAACCCGGTGCTCCTGCAGCAGGGCAAGAACGCCTACATTCGTAGCGACGTCCTGGGGAGCACCAAGGTCGACGTCTTCCGGGTCGGCCTGACGCGACTGACGGCCACCACCGCAGACGCCCTGCTCCTGAAGTTCGAAGCGCGGATCGGCACGGCGCGCACCACCGGAACCGTCACCCTGAGCGGCCACGGCCCGCAGCGTGTTGTGCTCCCAACTCCGGCCACGACGGTCGACCTCGCCTCAATTCGGCCGCTCTACCGACAACTGGTCCGAAGCGCGAACGGATAGCGCCGCAACGCCAGCCCCGCGGGCTCGACGTCAGAGCGAACCCCCCTGCCGAGCCAGACGCTCTCAAACTTGAGACTCGTGCGCTCCGGCAACAATGTCGTCGTCGCCGCCGTCGAGGAGCGCACCAAGGCCCACCGTACTCGGCGGATCCTCGTTCGTGCGCCTCAGATCAGTCTCCGAAGTGGGGTGAGCGCGAGCGTCCCAGTGGCCGCGATCGCCGCGAAGGTCGCGAGTGCCACCGTCCAGCTCGACTGGTCGACGATCCAGCCAAAGAGCGGTGGGCTCGCCGCGACCGCCGCATAAAACATCGTGTTCTGCAGGCCGATCGCCGCGCCTGCGCGCTCGATCCCGACAATCTCGGCGGTGGCGATCTGGGGGACGGCCGTGGCGGCCATTGCGAGGATCGCGGCAATCGAGATCAGCGCTGCCGTCAGAGCTGGCGCCCAGCGCGAAGTGGCCGCAGCCGCCGTGACGACCGCCACGGTGATCACGCCGAGGGTGTGGATCGGTGCGATGCGCCGTCGGTGGCGATCTGACCAGCGCCCAACCGCGATCCGGGCGCCTGCACCGGCGACCTGCGTCGCGCCGAAGACCGACGCGCTCCACCAAGCTCGGAGGCCAACCTCGGCGTCGAGGTAGATCACGAGGAAGGCGCTCATCGCGATGTGGACGGCGACAAACGGCGCACAGGAACTCGCGATGCGCCAGACGCGCACGTCACGGATCGGGTGTCGCCCTGGGTTGGTCGACATGGCCGGGGCCGGCGGGTCGCGAAGCCACCTCGCAGTCGCAGCGCACACCACGGCGCTGATCGCCGCCAGCGCCAGGAACGGCGCGTCGAGGCCACCGAGAGCGAACGCCGCCGGGAGGATCAGGGCGGCGACCGCCCCCCCGAGCGGTGTCGCAGTGAGACGGATCCCCGTCGCGAGTCCGCGCTGCTCGGGTGCGAACCATCCGAGCACAACACGGCCGCTTGCGGCGTTACCGGCGGCGGCGAAGACCCCCGCGGCAAAGAGGGCGGCGCCCATCAGCAGGTAGGACGGCACCGTCGCCGCGGCGAGCAACGCGACGACGGCGCCGGCCAGGCCGAGACTGATGACGAGCCGCTCGCCCCTGCGGTCGGCCAGCTCACCCCACGCGAACGTGGCGACGAGGATCCCGAGACTCGACGCGCCGAGGAGCGCGCCGGTCCCGGCGAGGCTCGTGCCGTAGTGCTCGCGCAGCTCGGGTCCGAGGACGGGGACGCCCTGGTGAAGCAGGGCGAGCGTCCCCTGCGCGCAGACGGCAAGGCCGAGGATCGTGCGCTTTCTCGGACTGGCTCGCATCGGCGGCGAAGCGTACGCGCCAGGCCTCCGAACGACATTTGCCAGGAGCGTCGGGCCCGGACGTTCCGGACGCAACGGCGACGGCATGTCGGCGGTGGGCGCCGTCTTCACGCACCCTGCGTGAGCCACAACGCTCAGTTCCACATTCGGGAACCCGATGCACATCTACATGGCGCGCTGTCGCCTGCGTTCTCCGCCCGAACCTGAGAAGGGGACTTTCGAACATGCATCGCCGATCCTCCCACCCGCTTGGCCGTCGTACTCACACCGCGACCGCACTCCTGACCGCGCTTGTTGGCGCCTTGGGACTTGTCGCCTCCGACCGCGCGCATGCTGCGATCACCGGAACCGTGTTTCGGGACTACAACCAGAACGGCCAGCGCGACAACTCGGCGACGTTTGTCGAACCCTTCGCGCAGGGGATCCAGGTCACGGCCTACGACGCGGGCGGCGCGAGCGTGGCGACCGCCACCAGTTCGTCAACCGGCGCCTACACGCTCACAACACCCGGGGCCGGGCGGTACCGGGTGGAGTTCACCATCCCGGCTTCCAAGAGCTTCCTGCGCTTCGGGCCTGCCGGATCGGGATTGGCGACGTCGGTCCAGTTCCTCGCCGACGGCGGTACGGCGAACGTCGGTGTCTCAAATCCCGCTGACTACTGCCAGAGCAATCCGATGCTCACGACGACGTGCTACCGATTCGGACCCGAGAACGGACCCTTCGCCAGTCGCCACGCCCTCGTTCGCTGGCCGTACACGGCGACATCGCCGGCCCCCGCGAGTCTTGGCTCTGGGGCACCGAATCCACTCCTCCAGCCGCTTGGCACTCAGGGTGACCTTGGTTCGACCTTCGGCGGGGCGTTCCACCGGTCGTCGAAGACACTTTTCGTCGCGGCGTACATGCGCCGTCACACTGGCTTCGGCCCGGACGGACCGATGGCGATCTACCAGGTCCCCGATGCCGATGCCGCCACACCCGGCTCACCCACACTCTTCGCCAACCTGAACAGCGTCCCGGGCGCGACCGCGGCAACCGTGGTCGACCCGCACCCAACCGGCACATACAACTTCAACCAGTGGTTCCACGATCCGGCCTCGTTTTCGGCGGTCGGCAAGCTCGGTCTCGGTGGCATCGCCGTGAGTGACGACGATACGACCCTCTGGGCGATGAACCTCTCCGACCGGACACTTCTCAAGATGGGCATCGGCTCAGGCGGTTCGCCGGTCGCCCCGACCGCGGCGAGCGCCTTCGCCGTTCCCAACCAATGCAAGAACGCCTACGCGACGCGGCCGTTCGCGGTCGTCGAGCATGACGGTATCGTCTACGTCGGTGGCGTTTGCTCCGGCCAGACCGGACCGGCTGCAGGTCAGCGCGACGCGACCGACATGAACGCTTGGGTCGTGACCTTCGACCCAACGACGAGCACCTGGGGAAGCAAGGTCCTGAACTTCCCCTCCGGCTACTCGCGCAACCGCGTGTTCATCGGCGACACAGTCCGTGGGACGTACACGCCCTGGAAGGACTCATTCTCGGAACTCGCGTTCAACACGGTCGGTGGACCACAGGGGAACATGCAGGTTCCGACCACCTACGAGGGAATGCTGACCGACCTCGCATTCCACGGCGACGACATGGTCGTGGCCTTCCGGCCGCGCACCACCGACCAGATCGGGAACTACACCGGCGACACCGCCTCCGGCAGCGCCTTCTACACGGGTTTCCCGGCCGGCGAGATCGTCCGAGCCTGCAAGGCAACCGCTGGTGGTTGGCTTCCCGAGTCGAACGCAAGCTCGGTCGCAGGCTGCGCGACGGCCTTCGGGCCGGGCGCCGCTCCGGGTAACGGCGGGGGACCCGGTGGCGGCGAGTTTTACTACGACGGCATGAACGACGGTGGTACCGGCGCGAACGCCTTCCACGCCGAGACCATCGCAGGTGGTCTGCACCAGATTCCCGGAAGCTTTGAACTCGCCGCCAGTATGAGCGACCCGAACGACATCTGTTCGGGCGGCGCGGCACTTCTCTCGCAGAACAACGGCTCTCGCGTGCGAAACACCCTGATCATCGCTGGCGACCTGTGCGAAAACAATCCGCCCGAGACATTCGGCAAGTCGAACGGGATCGGCGACATCATCGCGCTGTGTGATCTGGCCCCGATCCAGATCGGCAACCGGGTCTGGCTCGACAAGGATGCCGACGGAATCCAGGACGCTGGCGAGGCACCGCTTGCCGGTATCCAGGTCAAGCTCTTCGCCCCGGGCGCGGACCCCGCGAGCGCCACGGCACTCGCGACCGCCACAACCGACGCGAGCGGCAACTACATCTTCTCGAACGGCACTGGCACCTCGACGGCCTCGTCGCGCTTCGGTGTCACTGGCCTGACCAAGCTCACCAACGACTTCCAGATCGTGATCGACACGACCCAGACCGCGGTCACCACGCCTGGCCTCGTTCTCACGAAGGCCGACGGCGACGCCACCACAAACGGCGATTTCCGCGACTCCGACGCGACGCTGACCGGCAACTTCGCAATCGTGAACGTCGACGTCGCCGGCCCAGGCAACAACAACCACTCCTACGACGTCGGCTTCGTCGGCTTCTCACTCGGCAACCGCGTATGGCTCGACCCGAATAACAACGGCGGGCTCGACACCGGAGAGACACCCGTCGCGGGCGTCCTCGTTCGGCTCCTGAACGCCGCAGGCACCGCGGTCAACGATCCGGTCTCGGGCGCCGCGCTCACCGCCACGACCGACGCGAACGGCTACTACCGCTTTGATGGGCTCACGGCTGGCGACTACCGCGTCCAAGTCGACAAGACGAACTTCGCGACCGGCGGTCCACTCGTCAACCACCTGTCCTCAACCGTCAACGGCCCGGCCCCGAACTCCAACGCCGAGAGCGAGGACGACGGCGTCGATGACGCGGCTCCGGCCACGAACGGGATCACCTCCCCCGCGATCACCCTGGGCCCCGGCTCGGTCGAGCCCGAGACCGCCGACGGGGAGACCGACCGGTCGACCTCCGACACCGCCCTCCACCTGACTCCCGTCACCGACGCCCGGACAAACCTGACCCTCGACTTCGGCTTCTTCAAGCCCCTGAGCGTCGGCAACCGGGTCTGGAAGGACACCAACAACGACGGCCTGATCTCCGGTGGCGAGACCGGCATCACGGGCGTGAAGGTCAACCTGCTCGATTCGGTGGGCGCCCCCGCGACCAACGGGCGCGGGATCCTCGTCGCTCAAGCGACGACCGATCCGTCCGGCTTCTTCCGCTTCGACGACCTGATCCCGGGGAGCTACACGATCTGCGTCGACAAGGCGAGCTTCGCGGCCGCCGCGCCCCTTGTCGCGATGCGATCGTCGACGACGACCGAGCCCTCGCCCGAGGGTGACACCGACTCCGACGACAACGGCATTGACGACAGCGCCCCCGCGACCAACGGCATCTGTGCGGCGTCGGTCACCCTGAGCGCCGGCGATGAGCCGCTCGGCGATCTCGGCGGTGGCCCCGGCCACGGACCGAACGGCGACGTTCAGTCAAACCTCACGGTCGACTTCGGCTTCTTCCTGCCCTTCAGCCTTGGTAACCGCGTCTGGAACGACGCCAACAACAACGGCGCATTCGACACCGGCGAGCTCGGGATCACGGGCGTGAAGCTCAATCTGCTCGACGCAGCCGGAGACCCCGTCATCGGTGCGGCGCAGGCAGCGACTGACCCGAGCGGCTTCTTCCGCTTTGACGACCTGCCACCGGGCGACTACAAGGTCCAGGTCGATCCGGTGAGCTTCCAAACCGGCGGCCCGCTCGTGCTCTTCCGGTCGTCGACGACCACGGAGGCATCACCGAACGCTGACGTCGACGCAAACGACAACGGCATCGACAGCGCGACCCCTGATGTCGGTGGAATCACCACCGGCACCATCGCCCTGGGCACCGGCAACGAGCCAAGCGGCGACCTCGGCGGTGGCCCCGGCCACGGCGCGGTCGGCGACGTGCACTCCAACCTCAGCCTCGACTTCGGTTTCTGGAAGCCGCTCAGCGTCGGCAACCGCGTCTGGTTCGATGCGGACGGCTCCGGCACCATGAATGGCACCGAGAGCGGGATTGAGGGTGTGAAGGTGGACCTCCTCGACGCTGCGGGCAACCCGGTCGCCGGAGTCGCCCAGGAGACGACTGACCCGAACGGCTTCTTCCGCTTTGACGGTTTGGCGCCGGGCACCTACAAGGTGCGCGTGGCCGCGGCGAACTTCCAGGCCTCCGGCGTCTTGGAGACCTACATCTCCTCGGCGGTCACCGAGGCGAGCCCCGACACCAACGTCGACAAGAACGACAACGGCGTCGACTCGGCCACCCCTGCGACCGGCGGAATCACCTCAGGCGTCGTGACCCTCGGCCCCGGGAACGAACCCGACACGACGGTCGAGACCGGAGGCGGAACGAACGGCCCGACCGGTGACCTGCGCGACAACCTGACGGTGGACTTCGGCTTCCTCGTTCCCTTCAGCATCGGGAACCGCGTCTGGGCCGACACTGACAACTCAGGCACGATCAACGCCGCCGACGGGACGAACCCAGGTGTGGCGGGCGCGAAGGTGAACCTCGTCGACTCCGCGGGCAACCCGGTTGCGGGTGTGGCCCAGCAGACGACCGACGCGGACGGCTTCTTCCGCTTCGACGGCCTGGCCCCCGGCGACGTCAAGGTCTGCGTCGACAAAAGCAACTTCTCCGGAGCCGGTGTGCTCCTCGGCTCGACCTCCTCGAGCACGACCGAAGCCGACCCGGACGGCGGGAGCGACTCGAACGACAACGGCATCGACGCCGCCGCGCCTGCGACGAACGGCGTCTGTTCGGGCGTCGTGACCCTGGGGCCGGGCACGCCGGTCTCAGGTGGCGAGCCCCTCGCTGACCTCGGCGGAGGCCCCAGCCACGGCCCGGTTGGCGACAGCCAGTCGGAGCTCACCGTCGACTTCGGCTTCTTCTTCCCCTTCAGCCTCGGTAACCGCGTCTGGAATGACAAGGACAACTCCGGCACACTCAACGCGGCCGACGGCGTGTCGCCCGGGATCTTGGGCGCGAAGCTGAACCTGCTCGACTCGGCCGGCGCCCCCGTTCTCGACGGCGCAGGTCTCCCCGTCACGGCGACCACCGACTCGAACGGCTTCTTCCGCTTCGACAACCTCCTGCCTGGCACCTACCAAGTGGAGCTTGCGGCATCGAACTTCACCGGCGCTGGCGCGCTTGTCGGGCTGATGTCGTCAACCACAACCGTCGGCGACCCGAACTCGGACGTCGACTTGGACGACAACGGGATCGACTCGATCGATCCGTCGACCACCCCGATTGCGACCGGCACGATCCAGATCGGCCCCGGCTCCGAGCCGACCGGAGATCTTGGCAGCGGGCCGGGCCACGGGGTCGGCGGCGACGCACGCTCGAACCTGACCGTGGACTTCGGCATGGTGAAGGCATTCAGCCTCGGCAACCGAGTCTGGAACGACAAGGACAACTCCGGCACGATCAACGCCGCCGACGGCGCGACCCCCGGCATCGATGGGGTCAAGCTGACCCTGCTCGACGCGAGCGGCACCCCTGTTGCGGGAGTGCCGATCGCGACCAGCGACCCGAACGGCTTCTTCCGCTTCGACGGACTCCCGCCGGGCGACTACAAGGTTCGAATCAACACCACGAACTTCGCGGTGGGCGGCGTCATCGAAGGAATGGGCTCATCCACAACCACGGAGGCGAACCCGAACCTCGACATCGACTCAAACGACAACGGCATCGACTCGGCCACGCCCGTCACAACCGGCGTCACCTCCGGTGTGGTCACACTCGGTCCGGGTAACGAACCCGCCTCCGAGTCCGGTGGTGGCGTCCAGGGCCCAAGCGGCGATCTCGGCGCCAACCTGACCCTCGACTTCGGCTTTGTAACGCCATTTAGCCTGGGCAACCGGGTCTGGAATGACGCCGACAACTCCGGCGACATCAACGGCGCCGACGGCGCGTCTCCCGGCATTGCTGGCGTCAAGCTGAACCTCCTCGACGCCGCGGGCAACCCGGTTGCGGGTGTGACCCAGCAGACAACCGACTCCGACGGTTTCTACCGCTTCGACACCCTGCTTCCGGGCACCTACAAGGTGTGCGCGGACAAGGCGAACTTCGCTCCAGCGGGTGCCCTGGCCAACCTCCGCTCCTCCACGGTGACCGTGGCAAGCTCCGATACGGACATCAACTCCGACGACAACGGGATCGACGACGCGGCGGCTGCCACGAACGGCATCTGCGCCGGCGTCGTGACCCTCGGGCCGAGCACCGAACCCACCGGCGACCTGGGCAGCGGCCCCGGCGACGGACCGCACGGGGATGACCATTCCAACCTCACCGTCGACATGGGCTTCTTCGCGCCCTACAGCGTCGGCAATCGCGTGTGGTTTGACGACAACAACAACGGCCTGATCGACGACGGCGCAACACCTGGCGTGGCCGGCGTGAAGGTGAACATCCTCGACGCCGCGGGCAACCCCGTGGCGGGTGGCGCCCAGCAGACGACTGACGCGGACGGCTTCTTCCGCTTCGACAACCTGCTGCCGGGCACGTTTACGCTGGAGCTCGACAAGTCGAACTTCGCAACCGGTGGGCCCCTGGCGGGGAGCGTCTCGGCGACCACGACCGAGGCCTCGCCGGACGCAAACGTCAACAACAACGACAACGGCATCGACAACGTCGACCCCGCGACGAACGGGATTCGTACCGGCGTCGTGACGCTCGGTGCCCCCGGCGTGCTGGCTGAGCCAACGGGCGACCTCGGCGCCGGTCCAGGACACGGTCCGAACGGCGACGACCACTCCAACCTGACCGTCGACTTTGGTCAGTTCCGGCCCTTCAGCCTGGGCAACCGCGTCTGGCGCGATCTGGACAACTCCGGAACGATCAACACGGCCGATGGCGCGAGCCCGGGCCTTACCGGTGTGACGGTCAACCTGCTCGACGGCGCTGGCGCCCCGGTGCTCGACGGGGCGGGCGCTCCCATCACAACCACCACGGGACTGAACGGTTTCTTCCGGTTCGACATGCTCGTTCCGGGCGACTACACGGTCGAGATCGACAAGGCCAGCTTCGGCGCCGGCCAGCCGCTCGAGGGAGCAGTTTCCTCGACGGTCACCGAGGCCGACCCGAACGTCGACGGCGACACAAATGACAACGGCATCGACAACCCGACACCCGCGACGAACGGCATTCGCAGCGCCGTTGTCACCCTCGGTCCGGGTGGCGGCGAACCCACGGGCGACCTCGGCGGCGGCCCCGGCCACGGCGCCGGCGGCGATGGCAGGTCCAACCTGACCCTCGACTTCGGCTTCGTTCAGCCCTTCAGCCTCGGCAACCGTGTTTGGCTCGACATCGACAACTCCGGCACGATCAACGGGGCCGATGGAGCCACACCCGGCGCCGCTGGGGTGAAGGTCAACCTCGTCGACTCCGGGGGCAACCCGGCAAACGACATCTTTGGGAACGCCGTCGCCCAGGCCACGACCGACTCGAACGGGTTCTTCCGGTTCGACGGGCTTGCTCCGACCGGCTTCAAGGTCTGCGTCGATCGGACCAACTTCGGCGGAGCTGGCGCGCTCGGAGGCCACGCCTCCTCGACGATCACCGAAGCGAGCCCGAACGCCGACATCGACTCGACAGACAACGGCATCGACAGCGCGACCCCTGGCACGACCGGGGTCTGCTCGGGCCTTGTGAACCTCGGCCCCGGCAACGAGCCGACCGGCGACCTGGGCGACGGTCCGGCCCATGGCGCGGCCGACATCCGTTCGAACCTTACGGTGGACTTCGGCTTCTTCAAGCCCTTCAGCGTCGGCAATCGCATCTGGCGCGACCTCGACGGGTCCGGTGACGTCTCCGCCGCTGACGGGGCCACCCCCGGCATCGGTGGCGTCTTTGTGAATCTCCTCGACGCCACCGGAAACCCGGCGAGCGACGTCAACGGCAGCACCGTGCTCCAGGCAACCACCGACCCGAACGGCTTCTTCCGCTTCGACAACCTGCCTCCGGGTGACTACCGCGTCGAGGTCGACAAGGCGAGCTTCGACACGGCCCAGCCGCTCGAGTTCCACAAGTCCTCGACGGTCACCGAGACAAACCCCAACGCCGACATCAATTCGACCGACAACGGTCTCGACAACCCCGACCCCGCCACGAACGGCATCCGGACGGGCGTCATCAGCCTCGGGCCCGCGCTCGAGCCGACCGGCGACCTCGGCGGCGGACCCGGCAACGGACCGCACGGCGACAACCACTCGAACCTGACCATCGATCTGGGCTTCTTCACGCCCTTCACGCTCGGCAACCGCGTCTGGCGTGACCTCGACAACTCGGGCGCGCTCGACGCCGCGGACGGCGCGACCCCTGGTGTCGCAGGCGTCAAGGTCAACCTTCTGACACCGGCCGGTGGCCCGGTCACGGACGCCGACGGGATCACCGTCGCGCAGGCAACCACCGACACGGACGGCTTCTTCCGCTTCGACGACCTCGTCCCTGGTGATTACAAGGTCGAAGTCGACAAGGCGAGCTTCGCCGCGGGGGAGCCCCTCGAGGTCCACAAGTCCTCGACGACGACCGAGGCAGGTCCAAACGCCAACGTCGACGCAAACGACAACGGTGTTGACGCCTCGGCACCTGCGACAACCGGTGTGCGAAGCGGTGTCGTGACCCTCGGTCCCGGCACGGAGCCAACCAGCGATCTCGGAGGTGGCCCTGGACACGGCGTCGCCGGTGACAACTTCTCGAACCTCACCGTCGACTTCGGGTTCTTCAAGCCCTTCACCCTCGGGAGTCGAGTCGTCACCGACCTGGACAACTCGGGCACGATCAACGCGCTTGATGGCGCGACCCCCGGCACACCGGGAGTCGTCGTCAAGTTGACCGACGCCGCCGGCAACGCGGTGACCGACGCTGACGGCGCTCCCGTCACGACGACTTCCACCGACCCGGACGGCTTCTTCCGCTTCGACAACCTCGTCCCGGGCGACTACCGCGTCGAGCTGGTCAAGACGAACTTCCTGGCGGGCGGCGCCATCGAGGCGTTCACCTCGTCGGACCCCACCGAGCCAGACCCAAACACGAACACGATCGGTGACGACAACGGCATCGACGACCCGAACCCAGGAACAAACGGCATCACGACCGGGGTCATCACGCTTGGACCCGGGAACGAGCCGACCGGGGACCTCAGCGGCGGGCCAGGACACGGGCCGACTGGTGACAACCACTCGAACCTCACGATCGGGTTCGGCGTCTTCAAGCCCTTCGTGCTCGGAAACCGCATCTTCGCGGACGCCGACAACTCCGGCACCCTGAACGCCACCGACGGGGCGACTCCCGGCATCGGAGGCGTCAAGGTGACCCTCCTCACCGGTACGGGCGATCCCGTGACCGATGCTGACGGCGTCCCCGTCGGCCAGGCCACCACCGACTCTGATGGGTTCTTCCGGTTCGAGAACCTCGTCCCGGGCGACTACATCATGGACGTCGACAAGGCCAACTTTGCCGCCACGAAGCCGCTCGAGCACTGGGCGTCGTCGACTGCAACCGAAGCCGATCCAAACCTCAACGTCGATGGAAACGACAACGGCATCAACAACGCCAACCCCCAGACAAATGGCATCCGCACGGGCGCTCTCAAGTTGGGTCCCGGCACGGAGCCCACCGGCGATCTGGACGGCGGCCCGGGCCACGGCTCAACCGGAGATGACCATTCCAACCTCACGGTCGACTTCGGCTTCTTCAAGCCCTACAGCCTCGGAAACCGCGTCTTTGCCGACCCGAATAACTCCGGGACGATCGACGGCCCCGATGGCGCGACACCCGGGATCGCCGGTGTGAAGATCAACCTCCTCGACGGCGCCGGAGACCCAGCGGATGACGCGTTCGGCAACCCGATCCCGCAGGCAACGACCGACACGGACGGCTTCTTCCGCTTCGACCGCCTCGCGGCCGGAACGTTCAAGGTCGAGATCGACACCGTGAACTTCGCGCCCGGCGCGGCGCTCGAAGGCAAGACCTCCTCGGACCCGACATCGGCCACCCCCAACGACGACACCGACTCCGACGACAACGGCATCGACAGCGCCACGCCGGCAACCGTCGCGATTCAGTCCGGACAGGTCACCATCGGACCGGACACCGAGCCGACCGCCGACCTTGGCGGCGGACCGGGACACGGACCCTTTGGTGACGACCACTCCAACCTGACGGTCGACTTCGGCTTCTACCTGCCCTTTAGCCTCGGCAACCGAGTTGCCCTCGACATCAACAACAACGGGACGCTCGAGCCGACCGAAGTTGGTCCGGCCGGCGTCAAGGTCAATCTCTTCGACGGAGACGGCAACCCGACGGTCGACATCAACGCCAACACCGTGGTTCAAACAACCACCGACCCGAACGGCTTCTTCCGCTTCGACAACCTCCCACCGGGCGACTACACGGTGGAGGTCGACGCGGCCTCGTTCGGCGCAGGCCAGCCACTGGAGCACTTCGTCTCGTCAACCACGACCGAGACAAACGCCAACGCGAACGGCAACAACAACGACAACGGCATCGACGAGCGTGACCCCGCAACCGACGGCGTCGCGACCGCCGCGATCACGCTCGGCCCCGGCGGCGAGCCAACCGGCGAGCTCGGGACCGGTCCGGGTGACGGCCCGCACGGCGATGCCCATTCCAACCTCACCCTCGACTTCGGCTTCGTGAAGCCCTACAGCCTCGGCAACCGGGTCTTCCTCGACGCTGACAACAGCGGCACCATGGGCCTGAGCGAGCTTGGTGTCGCAAACGTGGTCGTCGCGCTCCTCGACGGGAACGGCGACCCAGCTCGCGACGCAAACGGCGATCTCGTGCCGCCTGCGACGACCACCCCGAACGGCTTCTACCGGTTCGACAACCTCCTTCCGGGCGACTACCGGGTTCGGGCAAACGCCGTGAACTTCCAGGCGGGTGGTCTGCTGGAGAACCTCGTCAGCTCAGGTCCCACCGAGCTGGATCCGGACGCAAACGGCGACGGAAATGACAACGGCGTCGCGGTGGCAGACCCGCTCGCCGACGGCATTACCTCCGGCGTGGTCACGCTCGGTCCCGGCGACGAACCCACGGGTGACCTCGGCACGGGCCCCGGCCACGGAACCACGGGCGATGACCACTCGAACCTCACGGTCGACCTGGGCTTCTACGGTCCCTACACCGTCGGTGACCGGGTCTTCGCGGACCTCAACAACAACGGCCTCTTCGACACGGGAGAAGTGGGAATCAAGGATGTCGTCGTCAACGTCCGTCAGCCTGACGGCACGCTGATCGTGACCACCGCGACCGGCAATGACGGCTTCTTCCGCGTCGACGGTCTCGCCCCGGGCGACGTCAAGGTCCAGATCGACAAGTCGAACTTCGAACCCAATGCGGTCCTTGGCCACATGGGTTCCTCACAGACCACAGAGGTCGACCCGAACGCGGACATCGACGGCAACGACAACGGCATCGACAACCCGACGCCAACCTCAACAGGCATCAGCTCGGGCGTCGTCACGCTCGGCTCGGCTGATCCGCAGGGGGACAGTGAGCCTGCCGGCGACCTCGGAACCGGCCCGGGTCACGGTCCAAACGGAGACCTCCACTCCAACCTGACGATCGACTTCGGCTTCTACCCGAAGGCGACCATCGGGGACCGCGTCTGGTTCGACGTCAACTACAACGGTGTCCAGGACCCCGGTGAGGTTGGCATCGCGGGCGTCGTCGTGCGCCTCTTGCAGAGCGGCGGACTGATCGCGGAGCGCGTCACCGACAAGGATGGAGCGTTCGAGTTCATCGACATCGTCCCCGGTAACGACTACCAGCTCGAGGTCGTTCCGCCACCGAGCTACCTGGTGACCACGCCGGGCGCAGGGTCAGACCCGACGCTTGACTCGACGATCGACCCAACAACCAAGCGGACCGCGATGCTCACCATCGCGCCCGGCCAGAAGGACCCCGCCTTCGACATCGGCCTCTGGAAGCCATCGGCGATCGGGCAGGTCATCTGGAACGACCTGAACGGCGATGGCCTGCGCACGAGCGACGAGCCGGGGCTCCCGGGTGTGACGGTGACGCTCTTCAAGAACGGCGAGCGTGTCACCGACACCCAGACCGGGCCTGACGGGACCTACCGTTTCGAGAACGTTGTCCCGGGTGACGGATACGCCGTCGAGGTCACCCTCCCGGCCGGCTTCATCGTCACGCTCCAAGACCAGGGGCCAGCGGATAACCGCGACAGCGATCTGGACCGCACAACCCACCGAAGTGCGACGATCAGCGTCGCCCCAGGCGAACAGAACCTGACCGTCGACGGCGGGCTCTTCCAGCCCGGCGCGATCGGCGACACCGTCTGGATCGACACCAACGGCAACGGCACGCAGGACGAAGGTGAGCTCGGCGTTCCCGACGTGCAGATCAACGTCTTCCGCGCCGGTGTGCTGATCGGCTCAACCAAGACTGACGCAAACGGCAAGTACCGCATCGACGGGCTGCCATCCGGCCAGCAGGTGGAGGTCGAGTTCATTCCGCCAACCGGGTTCGTCCTGGGCGTCAGTACCCGACAGACTGTCACGGTGCCGCCAAACGGCGAGGTGCTCGGGGTCGATATGCCACTCCTTGTCAGCAAGGCGACTGCCAGCGTCGAGCGGGCAACGATCGCGATCACCGAAGTTGGGCCGCCAATTGCGCGAGCGAAGGGCACGGCGACCTACGTGATCTCGGTCAAGAACGTCAGCCCGACGAACATCACCGCGACGGCCGTCACCGTGACCGACGCGCTCGCTCCCGGAACGACATTCGTTCCCGACGGCAGCTCACCCGGGCTCACGCTCCGCTCGGGCCGCGTTTACAGTCGCCTCGGCGACCTACGACGCGCCCAGGTGAAGCGGATTCGAATCACGGTCCGCATCAGTCACGGCGCGGCCAGCAGGCTCGTCAACCGGTCGACGGCATCAGCGTCGAACGCGTCGCGAGTCCGGGCGCAGGCGGCGACACGCATCCTGCCCTCTGGAGCTGCCGCCCCGGCGGTCACGGGGTAGTCGGCGGCGGGTCTTGACCCGGCTTGCGTCGGGTCAAGACCCAATGCCGCGGTTTTGACTGATTCGTTCGGCGACGTCCGCTACCCCAAGTGTCAGCTGCGCTCGCCGTACTCCGATACTGAGAGTGAAGGCGATCGACAGATCCCCTCGCGAGATCACGGAGGGTCCCGGTGGAATGCGACGTGACGTCACGGTTCGCGCTGCGGCGCATGTGCGGCGCGGCTCCGCTCGGGCACCCTGCCCACCAAGGCGGCCGCCCGCTGCGCCGTGGCTCCCGGGCCGCGGCGCGGATGGCCACACTCATCCTTCTCGTCTGCTCGTTTCCAAGCGAGGCGGTCGGGGTCGAAACGTTCAGCCTCGGTGGCCAGGTCTGGCTCGATCTGGATGACGATGGCCAGCAGGGAGTGTTCGAGCCAGCAATCCCGCTCGTCGCGCTCACTCTGACCGGAGGCTCGGGCGAGCCGATCGTGGGCACCGCGCCGGTCTCGACGACAGCCGAGGGTGAGTATCGCTTCGACGGCCTGCCGGCCGGGAGCTACCGGGTTCAGGTGCTTCCGACCGCCTTCCAGGCCGGTGGGGCCCTCGCGCGACGCACGTCGTCGACTCGGACCAACCCGCTCGCCGACGCCGACGCCGATCACGACGACAACGGCATCGACACAAGCGACCCCGCAGCCCTTGGCGTCTGGTCGTCGCCTGTCACCCTCGGGCTCGGTGGGCCGGAGCCGGTCGGTGACATCGAGGGGCTCCTCGGCGCTGGGCCGAGCGGAGACGATCACTCAAACCTCACCCTCGACTTCGGCTTCATCGCGCCATTTGCGATCGGCAACCGCGTCTGGCGAGACCTCGACAACGACGGCCGCCTCACCGCCGCCGACGGCGCGAACCCCGGGATCGAGGGCGTCCGTCTCACGCTGACCGACGTCGCGGGCGCGGCTCTTCCCGGGATTTCGCCGACCGTGACCGACGCGCACGGCTACTACCGCTTCGATCGCGTCGGGCGGGGACAGTTCGTTGTCACCGTCGACTCGCCGAACTTCGCGCCCCGCGGACCACTTGACGGCATGATCTCGTCGGAGGCCACACAGACAAACGCCGAGAGCGACATCGACGGCGACGACAACGGCCTCGACGCGGTCGACCCCGCGAGCGACGGCGTTCGCTCGCCATGGATCGCGCTCTCGCTTTCGGGAGAGCCACTTCTTGACCTCGGCGGCCAAGCCTCGCACGGAATCGGCGACGACGATCGTTCGAACCTGACCGTCGACTTCGGCTTCTACCCGCTCTCGAGCATCGGCGACCTTGTCTGGAATGACCGCGACCGGGACGGTCGACAGGACGGCGACGAGCCGGGTGTCGGCGGTGTGACGTTGACGCTCTCCGCGGGCGGCGTTGCCCTCGCGACGACCACCAGCGCAAACGACGGCTCCTACCGATTCACGGGGCTTCGCCACGGCGCCAGCTACAGCCTCAAGGCCATCGTGCCCGACGGCTACGCCTTCGGCCCAAACGACGTCGGCACCGACGATCGCGACTCGGACCTCGATCCGGCGTCGGGGCGGGCACCCGCCGCCGCCCTCGCGGCCGGAACGAGCGACACCACGGTCGACATCGGCCTTTGGAAGCCGAGCTCAATCGGCGACCGTGTCTGGGCCGACCTGGACGGCGACGGGCGCCAAGATCCCGACGAGCCCGGTCGGGCCGGGGTGCAAGTCGAGCTCGTCCGCGACGGCGTAACCCTGGGAGAGACGCGAAGCGACGGCGCCGGCCGCTACCGCTTTGACGGGCTGAGCCCCGGTAGCGGCTACCGGGTGCGCTTCCATCCGCCCGTCGGCGAGGTGCTGAGCCCCGCGGGGCGCTCGTCAACGGAGCTCGACTCGACGGCCGACCCGTTGACCCTCGAAACGCCGACTTTTGCGCTCGCATCTGAGCAGCGCGACCTTTCGATTGATGTCGGCGTCTTCGAACCGGCAACCCTCGTCGCGCTCGCCTTCGTCGACGCCAACGCCAATGGCCGGGCCGACGGGGGAGAGCGAGGCGTGTCCGGCGTCTCGGTGACGGTGCGCCAGGACGCGATCGCCGTCACGTCGCAGGCCACCGAGGCCCTCGGGCATCTGCGCATTGCGCGCCTGGCGGCTGGGGTGGTCTACCGCATCGACATCGTTCCGCCGGCGGGCTACGCCGCCCGCGGCGCGACCGCGCGCGAGGAAATGCTGCCCGCCTCGGGGAGCGCCGATGTGTTCCTGATCCCCCTAACACTCAGCAAGCGAGAGACCTCAACGGCCACGGTCGGCGCGCTCTCCGTTCGTCAACGCTGGCCCGCGACCATCCGGCGCGGGTCCACTGTCTCGGTCCAGATCGAGGTCCGCAATGGCCCGACGGTGGCTCGCGACGCTCGGCTGGTGGTGCTCTTCTCGGCAAGTCTGCGTCCCCTGGAACGGTCGGGGGCCTGGCGCGTCGCCGGTCGCCGAGCGGAGATTCGCCTTGGGCAGATCATGCCTGGAGGCCGCCGTCGGGTCCGGATTCGTGTTCGCGTCGGCCCCGCGGCGGCGCGCTCGCAGCGCAGCCTCGTGCGTGCCTCGGCGTCCGGCGGTTCGAGCGCGACGACGTTCGCAGAGCTTCGCGTCGCCGTGGACGGCCGTGTGCGCTAAAGTACCCGGCCGCTTGACCCCCGACTGACGAGGAACGCATGGCGAAGCCCCGCGGACGCACCGCGAGCAAGAAAGGCCGAAAGCTCGGCGCCCCGACGGTCCGTAAGCGTCGGCCGTTGCTCAAGCCCGACGAACTGGACTGGAAGAACTATCCGTCTCTTCGCCGCTTCCTGAGCGAGCGAGGCAAGATCCGGTCACGGCGCATCACAGGCCTCTCGCGGCGTCAGCAGTCGATGCTCGCGTCGGCAGTCAAGCGCGCACGAGAGATGGGACTCCTCCCCTATCCCGATCAGGACCGCAAGGTGCGGATCGGTGGCACCGATGTCGTGGTTGCGGCGGTTTCGACCGAGGGCGTCACCGACGTCGAGTCAAGCGTCGAGGGTGTCCCGACAATGGAAGAGGGCGACTTTGTGTCGCCTCCGGCCGACGACCTCGCCCCGGTGGCTGAGGCTCCTGAGGTCGAATCGGACGAAAACGCGGACGCTGCGGAGTAACTGATGTCGCTCCCACGGCGCACAGCGCTGTGGGAGCCGACGTCGCTGGCATACTGCCTGGAATGCCTTGTCCGGCCTGTGATGCCCAGCTGGTGTGGCGCCAAAACGGCGCCTGGTGCGACCGGTGCCACCGCAAGGTCGAGACCTGCTGCGAAGGTTCGCCGCAGGTGATCACTTCCGGGGCATTGTCCGTCTCCGTGGACCGGATGCCATCGGCAGATCCACCGGGCCGTGCTAGCGTGACACTGGAACGAAAACCCACCAACCACGGCGGGCCGCCTCCAGCATTTGGCGTCCCGCTCGCGCTTCACCCTCACCGCGATTGCCTGCCCGATGCGACCCCCCAGGTCGAGCGGGTCTAAGGAGGGCAACCCGATGTTCGAACGATTCACTGAGCGGGCCCGCCAGGTTGTTGTCCTGGCCCAAGAAGAAGCCCGCACGCTCAAGCACAACTACATCGGCACCGAGCACATCCTGCTCGGCCTGCTTCGCGAGGAGGAGGGCCTTGCCGCCCGCGTGCTCGAGGGTCTCGAGATCACGGTCGAGGAGGTGCGTGCCCAGGTCATCAAGATCGTGGGTTCCGGCGAAGAGGTCACCTCCGGGCAGATTCCCTTCACCCCTCGGGCGAAGAAGGTTCTCGAGCTTGCGCTGCGTGAGGCCCTGTCACTCGGGCACAACTACATCGGCACCGAGCACATCCTGCTCGGTCTTGTCCGTGAGAACGAAGGCGTCGCGGCGCGGATCCTTGCGGACTTCGACGCCGACTCTGAGAAGATTCGCAACGAAATCATCCGGATGCTCTCCGGGCCGGGTCGTCGCCAGCAGGGCGGGAGTCAGGCCGGCACCCAGCAGGAGCGCAAGTCGTCCAAGCTGCTTGACCAGTTTGGACGCAACCTGACGCGCCTCGCGCTCGAGAACAAGCTCGACCCGGTTGTGGGCCGTGCGAAAGAAGTCGAGCGGGTCATGCAGATCCTCTCGCGACGCACGAAGAACAACCCGGTTCTCGTTGGCGAGCCCGGTGTCGGGAAGACCGCCGTCGTCGAGGGGCTGGCTCAGAAGATCTCCTCGGGGCAGGTTCCGGAGCTTTTGCGTGGCAAGCAGATCTACACGCTCGACCTCGCGGCGCTTGTCGCCGGGTCGAAGTATCGCGGTGAGTTCGAAGAGCGCCTCAAGAAGGTGATGAAGGAAATCACCCAGCGCGGCGACATCATCATGTTCATCGACGAGCTGCACAACCTCGTCGGGGCGGGAGCGGCCGAGGGCGCGATCGACGCAGCCTCGATCCTCAAGCCCGCGCTTGCACGTGGCGAGCTCCAGACGGTCGGTGCGACCACCCTCGACGAGTACCGCAAGTACCTCGAGCGCGACCCAGCCCTTGAGCGCCGTTTCCAGAAGGTCCTCGTCGACGAGCCGAGCATCGAAGAGTGCGTGCAGATCCTGCGCGGACTTCGCGAGCGCTACGAGCAGCACCACCGCGTCACGATCAACGACGAGGCGCTCGAGGCGGCTGCGACGCTTGCCGACCGCTACATCTCCGACCGTTTCCTGCCGGACAAGGCGATCGACTTGATCGACGAGGCCGGTTCGCGGATGCGCATCAAGACCCTCACCGCTCCCCCGAGCTACCGGGAGCTTGAGGACGAGATCGAGACCGTCCGCAAGGAGAAGGAAGGCGCCATCGAGGCGCAGGAGTTCGAGAAGGCCGCGAACCTGCGCGACAAGGAACGGCGCCTCACGAACAAGAAGCGCCAAGCTGAGGACGAGTGGAAAAACGACGACTCCGGGCCGCGTCCGGTGATCGGCGAGCCGGAGATCGCAGACATCGTCTCGATGTGGACCGGCATCCCCGTCTTCAAGCTCACCGAGGCCGAGCAGCAGAAGCTCCTGCGGATGGAGGAGGAGCTCCATAAGCGCGTCGTCGGGCAGGAGCAGTCGATTGCCGCTGTCTCCCGCGCGATCCGTCGCGCCAGGGCCGGCATCAAGGACCCGAAACGCCCGGCTGGCTCGTTCATCTTCCTCGGCCCCTCTGGTGTCGGTAAGACCGAGCTTGCCCGAACGCTCGCCGAGTTCCTCTTCGGCGACGAGCAGGCGCTCATCCAGGTCGACATGTCCGAGTACATGGAGAAGCACTCCGTTTCGCGTCTGGTGGGCTCTCCGCCCGGCTACGTGGGCTACGACGAAGGTGGCCAGCTCACCGAGCAGGTCCGCCGCCGTCCGTACTCGGTCGTGCTGCTCGACGAGATCGAAAAAGCACACCCTGAGGTCTTCAACATCCTCCTGCAGGTCCTGGAGGACGGTCGCTTGACCGACGCCCAGGGGCGCCACGTCGACTTCCGCAACACGATTATCATCATGACCTCGAACATCGGGGCGGCGACGATCTCGCGCAACACCCCGCTTGGCTTCTCGATGTCGGAGGAGACGGGTCTCAGCTACGACGACATGAAGTCGAAGATCATGGGCGAGCTCAAGCGCGTCTTCCGCCCTGAGCTGATCAACCGGATCGACGAGGTCATCGTCTTCCACAAGCTCACCAAGGCCGAGATCACCGTGATCGTCGACCTGCTCATGGTGCGTTTGCAAAAGCAAATGGCCGACCACGGTGTCGCATTGCAGCTCACCGACGACGCGAAGGATCTACTGGTGGAGCAGGGATACGACCCTGCGATGGGCGCCCGGCCACTGCGTCGCGCGATCCAGCGTCTGATCGAGGACCCACTCGCTGATCACGTGTTGCACGGCGAGATGGCCGAAGGCCAGTCGATCCTCATCGACCGCGACGGCGAAGTGATGAAGCTCATCCGGACCGACGCTCCCGAACAGCCAGAGCCCGTCGGCGCCGCCGCCGGAGCTGGGGAACCCTCTTCGGAGGAGTAGCTGCAACGGATGAGATCGACGTTGCCTCTGGGGCCGGCGGAAACGCCGGCCCCACGCAATTTCAGTGGGCAACAGTTGTGTCAGGCACCACCGTTACGGCGCGCAAGCGTCTCGCGCAGACGGGTGCCTGACACGAGTGAACGGGTGGCTGACACGGGTGAACGGGTGCCTGACACAGGGCAACCATGAGACGTGTTGGTCGCGCGGGATTGTGCCAAGACTGTCACGTCTCGCCAACGGCCCTTGTCGTCGTCCGGTCCGGCTGACAGCCTCCTGACGTGGCTCGCACAAAGACCATCTTCGCCTGTGGGGCGTGCGGCAACCAGGTCACCAAGTGGGTGGGGCGCTGTACGGAGTGTGGGGAGTGGGGGTCGATCGAAGAGCTTGCCCCGGCGGCGGCTCGGGCTGCGGCGAACGGCCTCCTGAGCTCGGCCCCTGTCCCGATCGGCACCATCGACCTCTCCGACGTCGCTCGTCGTCCGACCGGTGTCGCCGAGCTTGATCGTGTCCTCGGCGGCGGCCTCGTCGACGGCTCCGTCATCCTCCTCGGGGGCGAACCCGGCATCGGCAAGAGCACCCTCATTCTCCAGGTGCTTGCCTCGTGCGCCACCCGCGGTGAGGTCCTGCTCGTGACCGGTGAGGAGTCCGCCGTACAGGTCGCAGGGCGCGCGCAGCGTCTCGACGGGGACTGCGCCCCGGTGAAGGTGCTGGCTGAGACCCGCCTCGAGGCGATCGTCGCGGCGCTCGAACAGCACCGCCCAGCTGTCTGCGCGATCGACTCGGTTCAGACGCTCGGCTCCGACCTCCTCGACGGAGCACCCGGGTCGGTCCAACAAATCCGACAGGCGACCGCCGAGCTTGTGCGCGTGGCCAAGACGACCGGTATCACGATCCTCCTCGTTGGACAGGTGACCAAGGACGGCGGCCTCGCAGGCCCGAAGCTCCTCGAGCACCTGGTCGACTGTGTCCTCACCTTCGAGGGTGATCACCTCCGCGAGTTTCGCGTGCTCCGGTGCAGCAAGAACCGCTTCGGCGCGACCAACGAATCGGGTGTCTTCGAGATGGGCCCGACCGGGCTCGTCGGGGTCACCGATCCCACCCGGTTGTATCTGGCCGAGGTTGGAGAGCGGGTCGGGTCCTGCATCTACCCGGCCGTCGAAGGAAGCCGGGTCGTGCTCGTCGAGATCCAGGCGCTCGTCGGACCGACCGAGGTCATCCCGCCCCGACGTGTCGCGGGCGGCGTCGACCGAACGCGCCTTGCGCAGGTGCTCGCCGTACTCGGCCGCCACGCGGGCCGACGGCTCGGTGATCAGGATGTCTTTGTCAGCGTCGCCGCCGGGGCTCGGGCCCTGGACCCCGCCGCCGACCTCGCGATCGCACTCGCGATCGTCAGCGCCGATCGCGGGCGCGCCCTCTCCGGTCCGCCGGCCGCATTTGGTGAGATGGGGCTCACCGGAGCCATCCGCCCGGTCGGCCACCACACCCGTCGCCTCGACGCATGTGCCGCTCATGGGGTCGGCACGGTCTACGGCCCCGCGCGAAATGGAACGCCAAGCGAACCATTCGAGCAACCCGTCGCAGACATCCGGGAGGCGATCGACCTGGGGGCCGAATAGCCCCGTTCGGGGATTGCGCCGCCCACTCGCGCAGGATCGCGTAGTCGGTCGATCAGGTGATTCGCAGGATCCCGTACTCCCGGTCAGGATGCAGGAAGACGCGTTTTCAGGCATCATCTGTGGTCGTTCGCCTGTTCGTTTCCATCTGCAAAACGTCCGGGCGTGACTCGGGCCGGGTCGCAGCGACAAGGGGAGGGTGGTTGTACGACGTCGGAGATAAGGTCGTCTACCCGCACCACGGGGCCGGCAAGGTCATCAAGAAAGAGATGAAGGAGGTTCTCGGCCAGGTCCGCGAGTACCTCACGATTCAGATTCTCTACAACGACATGACCGTCATGGTCCCCGCTGATAACGCTGAGCGGGCGGGACTGCGGAAGGTCATTGGCGAAGAGGTGGTCGCGGAAGTACTCGCGGTTCTTCGCGACGACGGTACCCAGATGCCCAAGAACTGGAACCGCCGCTTCAAGCACAATCGAGACAAGATCAAGACCGGCGACATCTTCGAGCTGGCCGAGGTGGTCCGCAATCTGGCCCTTCGTGACATCGAGAAGGGCCTCTCCACCGGTGAGAAGCAGATGTTTGGTCGTGCTAAGAAAATCCTCGCGAGCGAGCTGATGTATGCCCGCGACATGGAAGAAGAGGAGGCCAACGAGTTCCTCGACGGCCTCCTCGACGAGGTTGCGCACGAGCGCGTTGCCGACGGTCGCATCGTTCCGATGCGCGACTCGGCACTGATGTTCGACTAGTGAACTGAGGGGCCGCCGGCGACCGGCGGCCCCATCGGCTCCTTCCGCTTTCAGGCGTCGGTGCGGTCGGCTACCCTTCGGGGGACGGTTCGTTCCATTCGGCGGCGTCCGTCGCGAGACGAAATGCCGCGCGAGGTGACTGCGTTCTCGGAAAAACAGGAGGCGTCCAGCGCGAGATGGTGGCGGTCGTTGCACACCCACTCTTGGGCGGCCAGGCGACGTGATCCTGGTCTCTCGTATTGTGCTTGCGCTCCTCGGCGCCCTCGGCGCGTATCAGGGAGCCGCCAACGCCCGCCTCTACCGCTGGTTCTCCGAGCCGTGGCGCTACGGCGTTTGGGCAGCCGTGACGGTCGTCGGTGGACTCCTCGGCCTCGCCCTTGGGGGCCTGCTCGGCCGCTGGCTTCGAACACGCATCCGCGCGATCGAACGAGCCGCCGACCGGCGATCAGCGGCGGAACTCACCGTCGGAGCCGTTGGGCTCGTCGTTGGGCTCATCGCCGCCGCGCTCGCTGCGGTCGCGGTCCTCAAACTCCCGGTGGTCGGAAACTTTCTGCTCCTGCCGGTCGTGCTCCTTGTCAGCTACGTGTTCTACCGAATCGCGGCGCGCAAGCACGTCGACATTCTCCGCCTGGTGGGAATCAGGACCCGCGGCGCCGGAGGCGCCCTCGCGCCGCGCCTCCTCGACACCAGCGCGATCATCGACGGCCGGATCGTCGATGTCGTCAAGACCCGCTTCCTCGGCGGCTCACTCCTGGTGCCGGGCTTTGTCCTCGAGGAACTCCAGCGCGTGGCCGACTCGACCGACCCGCTCAGGCGGGCGAGGGGTCGGCGCGGCCTGGAACTCGTTGAGGAGCTCAAGGCTGCGTCCAACGGATCGTTTGCCGTGCGAAACACCGACTACCCGGATATCGACGGCGTCGACGCGAAGCTCGTCCGTCTGGCGAGCGAGATCGGCGCCGTTATCATCACCACCGACTTCAACCTCAACAAGGTCGCAAGCATCCAGGGGATCGACGTCCTCAACTTGAACGACCTCGCAAACGCCCTCAAGCCCGCCGTCCTTCCCGGCGAGGGAATACGCGTGCGGGTCGTGCGGGAGGGCAAGGAGTACAACCAAGGTGTCGGCTACCTCGACGACGGCACCATGATCGTGATCGACGGCGGGCGCTCGTCGCTCGGCCGCGACGTCGACGTCGAGGTGACGAGCGTGATCCAGGGGCCCTCCGGAAAAATGATCTTCACCCGCCTCGCGGGTCAATCGGCCGAGGTCACGACCCCCTAACGGAGCGGTTGAGCGTTCGCTCGGACCTTCCTGGTTCGCGACCTCAATAGGACCCTTGGTACAGTCGGACGTGTCGAGCCGCGGCCAGAGTCAGTCGCGGCCCGCAGCGCGCCCAGGGCACAGCATCGTCCCGACGCGCCGCCACCGACGACTCTCGAAGGGATCCGTGAACTCCAACGCCACCAGGACGAACCATGTTTGACGTTGCGGTCATCGGCGGAGGCATCGTTGGCCTGTCGAGCGCGATGCACGTCCTCGAGCGCCTGCCCAGCTCCAGGGTGATCGTCCTCGAGAAAGAAGCCGGCGTCGCCGCGCATCAAACCGGCCACAACAGTGGTGTGATCCATTCCGGGATCTACTACGCGCCGGGGAGTTACAAGGCGCGCTTTGCGACCGCAGGGTCGCGATCGATCGTCGAGTTCTGCGAGCGCCACGGGATCGCCCACGATGTCTGCGGGAAGGTCATCGTCGCCACCCGCCCCGATGAGCTTGCCCAGCTCGAGCGGCTCTACGAGCGAGGGCTGCAAAACGGCCTCGATGTGAGTCGCCTCCGCCCCGAGGAGGCTCACGAGATCGAGCCCCACGTCGCGTGTATCGCCGCCGTGAAGGTTCCGAGCACCGGCATCGTCGACTACACGCGGGTGTGCGAGGTCTACGCGGCCGAGATCGCCGCCCTTGGAGGGGAGATCCGCTTCGGGGCACGGGTGACCGGGCTGGCCCAGCACGCGCACGGCGCGGTCATCGAGACAAACGTGGGCGAGGTCGAGGCCCGGTTCGTCGTCAACTGCGCCGGCCTCTACTCCGATCGGGTCGCCCGGATGGATGGCGCGGACCCGACCGCCCAGATCGTCCCATTCCGTGGCGAGTACTACGAGCTGGCCCCGGGGCGGCGCCACCTCGTGAAGGGGCTCATCTACCCCGTACCGGACCCCGCGTTCCCGTTCCTCGGCGTCCACCTGACGCGGATGATCGACGGAAGCATCCACGCAGGACCGAACGCTGTGCTCGGGCTTCGCCGCGAGGGCTACCGCAAGCGTGACGTGCACCTCGGTGAGCTGGCGGAGATTCTTCGCTACGCGGGCTTCTGGCGCCTCGTCGGCAAGCATTGGCGCGACGGCATGCACGAGGTTTGGCGCTCGGTGAACCGGGCCGCCTTCCTGAAGAGCTTGCAGCGCCTCATCCCGGAGCTGACCGACTCGGACATCGTTCCGACCCACGCCGGGGTCCGCGCCCAGGCCGTGAAGCCGGACGGGGGCATGGTCGACGACTTCCTCCTCGTCGACATGCCGCGGTCGCTCCACGTCTGCAACGCGCCGAGCCCGGCTGCGACCGCGTCGCTCGAGATCGGTCGCGAGATCGCCGCTCGCGTGGCCGCCCGTGTCGGTGATCTGGGAATCGCGGCAACGCCAGCCCCGGCCTTCGAAGGCGCGACGGCGTGAAGGTCGTGATCCTCGCCGGTGGCCAGGGCACCCGACTCTCAGAAGAGACGACGCTTCGGCCGAAACCGCTCATCGAGATCGGTGAGCAGCCGATCCTCTGGCACATCATGAAGATGTACTCCTCACACGGCCTGAATGACTTTCTCATTCTTCTCGGCTACAAGGGCTACATGATCAAGGAGTACTTCGCGAGCTACGTGCTCCGCCACGCCGATGTCACCTTCGACCTCGGCGCGAACGCGGTCGAGATGCACGACGGCAAGCGTGAGCCGTGGCGGGTCACGCTCATCGACACGGGTCCGACGACAAACCACGGCGGGCGGATCGGTCGGGTCCGCGACATCGTCGGCGGCGAGGCGTTCTGTCTTGCCTACGGCGACACCGTCTCAAACGTCGACGTCACGAGCGAGATCGCATTCCACCGTGAGCACGGCAAGGTCGCCACGATGACCGTCGCCCAGCCGCCTGGACGGTTCGGGGCGGTCTACATGCACGAAGGTCGCGACGAGATCGAGACCTTCCGCGAGAAGCCCGACGGCGACGGGGCATGGGTGAACGGCGGCTTCTTCGTACTCGAGCCCGCCATCATGGACTACATCGACGGCGACGCCACCGACTGGGGCGATGTGCTGCAAAACGTCGCCCACGACGGCGAGCTGGTCGGGTTTCGCCACGACGGCTTCTGGCACCCGATGGACACCCTCCCCGACAAGACCAATCTGGAGCGCTACTGGAGTGCGGGCGACGCGCCCTGGAAAACCTGGTGACTCGCCACCGCATTGATTCGAACGTAACCAAGAGGCAGGAGACGCACAACACATGAAGGTTCTCGTCACCGGCACCGAGGGATACCTCGGCTGCCTCTTCGCAGGCGTACTGATGCGTCGTGGCCACGATGTTGTGGGCGTTGACACCGGCTTCTACAAGGCCGGCTGGCTCTACAACGGCATCGACCTCAGCCCACGTACGGTGGAGAAGGACATCCGCCAGATCAGCGCAGAGGACCTCGCGGGCGTCCACGCGATCGTCCATATGGCCGAGCTCTCGAACGATCCCCTCGGCCAGCTCGCCCCGAACATCACCTATGACATCAACCACAAGGGGTCGGTCCGCCTCGCGACGACCGCGAAGGAAGCCGGCGTCGGGCGCTTCGTCTACATGTCCTCGTGCAGCGTCTACGGCGTTGCCACCGAGGATGTCGTGAGCGAGCGCTCCGCGGTGAACCCCCAGACCGCCTACGCCGAGTGCAAGACGATGGTCGAGCGCGATGTCAGCCCGCTCGCAGACGACGACTTCCACCCGACGTTCATGCGAAACGCCACGGCTTTCGGCGCGAGCCCCCGTATGCGCTTCGATGTCGTCCTGAACAACCTGATGGGTATCGCCTGGACAACGCGCGAGATCAAGATGACCTCCGACGGCACGCCCTGGCGGCCGCTCGTCCACGGGCTCGACATCGCGAAGGCACTCGTCTGCGCGCTCGAGGCGCCGGTCGACGCGGTCCACAACGAGACCTTCAACGTCGGAAGTAACGAGCAGAACTACCAGGTCCGCGAGATCGCCGAAATCGTGGCGGAGTTCGTCCCCGGCTGTACGACGACCTTTGGCGACGGCGGGGGCGACAACCGCTCCTACAAGGTCAACTTCGACAAGATCAGTACCCAGCTCCCGGGCTTTGCGTGTGAGTGGAACGCTCGCCGCGGCGCGGAGCAGCTCGCCGGCGTGTTCTCGAAGATCGACTTCGACGCCGAGATGTTCGAGCACCGCGGCTTCACGCGTCTGAAGCAGCTCGAGTACCTCATCCACACCGGGCAGCTCGACGCCGACTTCTTCTGGGCCGGACGCTCCGTCCCGGATGTCTCAACGTCTGCCCAGCCGACCGCTGCTGGTGTCGCATGATCTTCACCGAGACCAAGCTGAGCGGCGCGTTCATCATCGACATCGAGCGCCGCGAGGACGAGCGTGGATTCTTCGCCCGTGTCTTCTGCCAGAACGAGTTTGCCGAGCACGGCCTGAAGCCGATCATCGCGCAGGCAAACCTCGCGTTCAACCTAACGCGCGGCACCGTGCGCGGGATGCACTTCCAGTTCCCCCCGGCGGCTGAGACCAAACTCGTGCGGTGCACACGGGGCGGGATCATCGACATCATCGTCGACCTGCGTCCCGAGAGCCCGACGTTCCTTGAGCACATCGCCGTCGAGCTGAACGAGGATAACTACCGGGCGCTCTACGTGCCGGAGCGCTTCGCGCACGGCTATCAGGTACTCGCCGACAAGACCGACACGAGCTACCAGGTCGGAGAGTTCTACACCCCGGGCGTCGAGGGCGGACTGATGTACACCGATCCGCGCCTCAAGCTCGAATGGCCACTCGAGACGACCGTGATCTCAGACAAAGATGCCGCCTGGAAATCATATGACGAGGTCGAATCTGACCTTGTATCGCGCATGAGCGCAGTCGCTGCCTGAAGCACCACTCGATCCAAGGAGCCGAACCCCATGATTCTCATCGATACCGCCCTCAAAGCCCGCGAGGCGGCCGGTAACCCGATCCGGGTCGGCCTGATCGGGTCGGGATTCATGGCTCAAGGCCTCACGAACCAGATCACAAACAGCACCCCCGGGATGCAGATGACGGCGGTCTATGGCCGCAATATCGAGCGCGCGGAGCACGTCTATCGCTACTCGGGCCTCGAGCCGGTGGTTGCGAACACCCAGGGTGAGTTCGAGGACGCGGTTGCCAAGGGCAAGCCCGTCATCACCGAGGATCCGTTCCTTGTGTGCCGGTCTCCACAGATCGATGTGATCTGCGAGGTCACCGGTGCGGTCGAGTTCGGCGCGCAGGTCGTCATGGAGGCCTTCGAGAACGGCAAGCACGTGGTGTTGATGAACGCTGAGCTCGACGCGACGATCGGGCCCATCCTCCAGGTCTATGCCGAGAAAAACGGCGTGATCATGTCGGCCTGCGAGGGTGACGAGCCGGGCGTTCAGATCAACCTGGTGCGGTGGGTTGAGGGTCTTGGCCTCATTCCGCGAGTCGTCGGCAACATTAAGGGCCTTCAGGACCCGTACCGAAACCCGACGACCCAGCAAGGGTTCGCCGAGAAGTGGGGCCAGAACCCGGCGATGGTCACGAGCTTCGCCGACGGTTCGAAGATCAGCTTCGAGCAGACGATCGTCGCGAACGCCACGGGCTTCCAGGTTCAGTCTCGTGGCATGTCGCGGGGCCTCGAATACCGGGGCGACGTGATGGAGATCGGTCAGCTCTACGACATCGACGAGCTTCGCCGCCTGGGCGGCATTATCGACTACGTCGTCGGGACGCCGCTGACGAAGGTGTACTGCCTTGCCGAGCACACCGACCCGAAACAGCAGCACTACCTCAACCTCTACAAGATGGGGGAGGGTCCCCTCTACTCGTTCTTCGTGCCGTATCACCTGGTGCACTTCGAGGTCCCGAACGCGATCGCCCGAGTGTGCCTCTTCGGTGACCACGTCGCCAAGCCGATTGGTGGGCCCTACGTCGAGGTGTGCGCCGTTGCCAAGCGTGACTTGAAGGCCGGGGAGGTCCTCGACAGCTACGGCGAGTACATGACCTACGGCGAGGCCGTGAACACGACCGAGATGCGCGACAACGACTACCTGCCCGAGGGGCTGGTGGAGGGTTGCCGCCTGGTCCGCGACATTCCCCGGGACGCGGTGCTGACGATGGCCGACGTCGAGGTGCCGCCGAATCGACTTGCCGACCGCCTTCGGGCCGAGCAGTACGAGCGTTTCCCGGCCCTCGTGTAGCCGCACCTGGCGCGATCTCGACACACTTCTGACACATCGGTCGCGGACGGCGACACACGTTTGCGGGCTACCATGAAACTGGGTGGTGGTCCGGGGTGGCCCGAAAAAGTGGCTAGGAAGCTGGCGACTCGGCGGCCATGAGCCACTGCGCGAGGCCGATGCCGGCGTGCGGGTTGCCTGCCGGAACGCCCTCGTGTTTGGTGAATGCGTACACGTCCCGCGCGAGTCCCTCCCGCCACAGGAGTTCGCTCCAGGCGAGGCGCGCGTCGTCGGCGTAGTGATTTGACCGTAGGCGGACGTAGCCGATCGGGCCCGGTGGAAGCATCGGTGGGACGACCCCGGCCGTGTCGGCCAGACACCGGCCGGCGCCAGCGTCGCGCAACAGGTCGCCGACACCCGGGTCGTCCCACGAGGCGTGGCGGAACTCACACGCGGCAGGTAGCCCTTTCGGCAGCGCGGCGAGGAGGCGCCCGAGGCCGTTGTCGTCTCGCTGGCGGCTCGGAGGAAACTGAACCAATACCGCGCCGAGCTTTGCGCCAAGGGGTCGCAGCGACTCGCAGAAGCGCTCCACAAATCCGACGTCGCTTTCGTCGGCCATGAGCGCCGCCCCGTGGGTGATTCGCCGGTGAGCCTTGATCACGAAGCGAAAGTCGTCTGCGACCTCGCTCGCCCAGCGCTCGAACGTGCTCTCGGCTTGCAGGCGGTAGAAGGTGGCGTTCACCTCGCAGGCGCCCATCACGGAGCTGTAGTGGCCGAGGAACCGAGCCCGAGGAAGATCGGCCGGGTAGAAGTCGGGCTGCCATTCCGGATACGCCCAGCCGGATGTTCCGATAAATAGCCCCATCGGCGCAAACCGTATGCGATCCTGGCCGCGATGGCGACCGCCTGCATCATCGTCGCGGCCGGAATTGGCGTGCGCATGGGCTCACGCCTGCCGAAGGCGCTCATGCCCGTGGCCGGCCGGCCACTCGTTGCCTGGGCGATTGAAGCGGCCAGGGCCTCGGGTGTCGTCGACGAGTTTGTGATCGTCGCGCCGCGCGGACGCCTGCGCGACATCGAGGCGGTCGTCGGAGCGGACGAGCACCTCACGGTCGTGGCGGGTGGTGAGACCCGCGCGCACTCGGTTGCGGCCGGCCTCGAGGCGATCTCTGAGGAGGTTGAGGTCGTGCTGGTTCACGACGCGGCCCGCCCTCTTGCGAGGCCGGAGCTCTTTCGGGCCGTCTACGAGGCCCTCTCGCCGCGCGTCGACGGGGCCATCGCCGCCGCCCCGCTCGCCGACACGCTCAAACGCGCACGCCCGGATCGCACGATCGGGGAGACCGTCGACCGCCAGGGCCTCTGGCTTGCGCAGACCCCGCAGTGCTTCCACGTCGCGGCCCTCAGATCCGCCTACGAGCGCCTCGACGATGACGAGATCTCCGAGACAACAGACTGCGCGTCGATCGTCGAGCGCGCTGGAGGGACGGTGGTGCTCGTCGCGTCGAGCGCCGCAAACCTGAAGGTCACGCTTCCAAGCGACGTTGCCCTCGCCGAATACCTCCTCGTCGCGGCAGGCGCCTGAGGCACTCAACGCTCGGCGGTTCGCGCCTCCGATCTCGCGTACGATCCGCAGCCGTGCTGACCGACTACCACCTCCACCTCCAACCAGACGGGCCCGAGGCTCGCGCCGACAACGCGCACCGCTGGGAGGCCCACGGTGGCGCCCGCTCGCTCGGCTGGATTGGCCGGTACGTCGAGCGCGCCGCCGCGGGCGGTGTTGACGAGATCGCCCTCACCGAGCACGTCCACCGCTTCACCGAGGCCCGCGGGTGGCATTCGAACCCGTGGTGGCAGGCCGAGGCGACCGAGGACATCGATCGCCACATCGAGGCGATCGTCGCCGCCCAGGACGCGGGGCTTCCAGTGCTCGTCGGGATCGAGATGGACTGGCTTCCCGATCGTCAGGAGGAGATCGCTCGATTCCTTCAGGGGCGCCCCTTCGACGTCGTCCTCGGATCGGTGCACTGGATCGGGTCGCTTGCAATCGATCACCCCGACTACCCGGCGTGGGATCAGCACCCGGCCGAGCACGTCTGGAACGAGTACTTCCGAGAGCTTGAAGCGGCGGCCGCGAGCGGCCTCTTCGATGTCCTCGCACACCCCGACCTGCCGAAAGTCTTCGGCGTCAAGCTGCCGCCCGAGCTTGCCGACCGTCAAGCTGAGGCGACGCGCGCGATCGCCGCCTCAGGTGTCGCGATTGAGTGCTCCTCAGCGGGCCTCCGAAAACCCGTGCGGGAGCTGTACCCCGACCCGGACTGGCTCCGAGCGTTTCGCGAGGCCGGCGTTCCTGCGACCCTGGCAAGCGACGCGCACTCGCCCGACGATGTCGCCCGGGACTATCCCACGGCGGTTGCCGCGCTCCGTGGGGCGGGCTACGAAACGATCACGCGCTTTCGCAAACGGACCCCCGAGCAGGTGCCGGTGCGATGGGTCGCGTAGGGCTTGGCGTCGATGCGCACCGCTTCGGGCCCGGTCGACCGCTCATGCTCGGGACGATCGAGGTCGACCACGAGCAGGGCCTCGTCGGCCACTCCGATGGCGACGTCGTCGCCCACGCACTGTGCGACGCGATCCTCTCCGCGTGTGGCCTGCCGGACATCGGTCAACATTTCCCGCCCGGCGATCCCGAGTGGGAGGGCGTCTCGGGTGAGCGACTCCTCGGCATCGTGATGGGCCACGTCGGCGCGGCGGGAATGCGGATCGCAAACGCCCACGCCGTCGTTATCTGCGAGCGACCGAAGCTCGCCCCGTACCGGGACCGCATCCAGGGAGCGCTGAGCGCGCTGCTCGACGCGCCGGTGACCATTCACGCCACGACAACCGAAGGCATGGGATTTGCCGGGCGCGGCGAAGGAATCGCCTGCCAAGCCGTCGCACTCCTCGAGGACGCAGCCCTGTGAGTACCGAGACCGGCGTTCGTCTCTACAACACAATCACCAAGTCCAAGGTGCCGCTGACGGTTGGGCCGGAGGGTGTCGTACGGATCTACGTCTGCGGACCGACGGTCTACGGACGCGTGCACATCGGCAACGCCCGACCGTTTGTCGTGTTCAGCGTGCTCGCCCGATTCCTTCGCCGAAACGGGCTCGCGGTTCGCTTCGTCAGCAACCTCACCGACATCAACGACAAGATCTATGATGCCGCGCGCACTGAAGGAACGTCGAGCACCGAGCTTGCCGATCGCTACGGCAAGGCCTACATCGACGACACGAACGGCCTCGGCCTCGGTCGGCCCGACAGCGAACCGAAGGTCACCGACACACTCCCCGAGATCGTCGACCTGATCGCCCAGCTGGTCGACCGCGGCCTCGCCTACCCGTCGGCTGGCGATGTCTACTTCCGGGTCGGGAGCTTCCCAGGCTACGGATCGCTCTCGGGGCGGACACTTGAGGACATGGTCTCCGGCGAGGGGGGCGTGGGGAAGGAGCACCCACTCGACTTCGCGCTCTGGAAGGCCCATAAACCAACTGAGGACGCCTTCTGGCCATCGCCGTGGGGGCCGGGGAGACCGGGCTGGCACATCGAGTGCTCGGCGATGGCTGAAGCGATCCTCGGTCGGACCTTCGAGATCCACGGCGGTGGGATCGACCTGATCTTTCCCCACCACGAGAACGAGATCGCTCAAACCGAGGGTGCGCACGGCGTTCCGCTCGCGCAGATATGGATGCACAACGGCATGCTCGAGCTGGCCGGCGACAAGATGTCAAAGAGCGTCGGGAACATCGCCTTGCTCTCCGACGTGTTGGGGGACTGGCCGAAGGAAGTTGTGCTGACCTACTTCCTTTCGAGCCACTACCGCTCGCCGCTTCCGTTCAACGACGAGCGCCTCGGCGACGCGAAGGCCCAGTGCGAGCGGATCGCGAACACCTTGCGCTCGCTACGGCGGGCAATCGACGTGCCGGGGGAGGGTGTCGATGCGGGCCTTGCCGCCGCGCTTTCGACCGCTCGAAGCGACATGTTCGCGGCCCTCGCCGATGACTTCGCGACCCCGGAGGCCTTCGCGGCGATCTTTGGCCTCATCCGGGTGGTCAATACGACCCTCGACGGCGTTCGGCCTGGGGCGGGGCAGCTTCGCGAAGTTCAAAGCAAGCTCCTCGAGCTGCTCGACGTCTTCGGCCTCGGTCAACTCGACCGGGAGGAACCCCAGGTGCCCGAATCGGTACTCGCGCTTGCTCGCGCGCGCGACGAGGCTCGCACAGCCCGCGACTTTGCCCGCTCCGACGCGCTCCGCGCCGAGATCGAGGCGCAAGGGTTCACGGTGCGCGACGGCGCCAGTGGCTCCGAGGTGCTGCCCGCATGAACGAGCCGTGGCGCCGAACGACTGACGACGCGGATCAGCCAGGGCTCGTCTACGGGCGAAACCCATTTCGTGAGCTGCTCGACGCCGGACGTCGGGACATCCACGAGGTGTGGGCCCTCCCGAGCCTCATCGAGGAGGAATGGCTCTCCACGGTTCGCTGCAAGCCCCGCGACAAGGCGTCGCTGACCCGGCTTGCCGGGAGCCCCGACCATCAGGGCGTTGTGGCGGCCTGCCAGCCGTATCCGTACGTCGACGTCGAGGAGATCCTGGCCGCGGCGGGGCCGGTCGTCGTGCTCGACGCCGTCCAAGACGTCCACAACCTTGGCGCCGTCGCGCGGGTCGCTGAGACTCTCGGGGCGGCCGGCCTCGTGATCGCAGACAAGGGCAGCCCAGGCGTGACTCCCGCGGTCTGCAAGACCTCGGCTGGTGCCGTTGAGCATCTCCGGATCGCCCGCGTGCCCAGCATGGTCGCGTTCGTCCATGACGCGCGGCGCGATGGTCGCCGGGCGATCGGGGCGGACTCCGATGCGGGCGTCGACTACCGAACCTCGGGCCTCGACGCGCGCTCGATACTTGTGCTCGGCTCAGAAGGCGAAGGGCTTCGGCCCCGCCTGCGCTCAGTGTGCGACGAAATCGTCGCCATTCCGATGGTCGGAAAGGTCGCCTCGCTGAACCTCTCGGTCGCGAGCGCGATCCTGCTCGCTCGCGCCGTTCTCGGCCCGTAGCGCCAACCGACACAGCGGGTCCAGGCGGCGCTTGAGGGTGGAGCGGGCTGCCTGCGCCGACCTGGGATCGGCTCTGCTGGAACCTGCCTGTGGATAACTTCGTTGACTTTGTCACGAGATCCCGATAGAACTCCGCAAAGAGCGATGTCGCATCCTCAACTTGAGATTGAGACTCAGGCAAGGAACCGCGTTTTTGCTCGTACTTCTGCCGCCTTCAACGTTTTGGGGACCGTCATGGGTCTGAACCACCTCGCGCACGAAGACACGTCTCACTCTTTTCATGAGGCTCATGACCGGTCCCTCGTCAAGGCTGCCCGCGCTGGCGATCCGGCCGCGATGGAGCGCCTCATCGATCGCTTCCGCCCGGTGATCCGAATGAAAGCCTCGAGCTACTTCCTCGCCGGTGGCGACCATGAGGACCTCATCCAGGAGGGCCTGATTGGTCTCGTGAAGGCCGTGCGCGACTACCGCTCAGACCGGGAGACGTCGTTTCGCTCGTTCTTGGAGCTCTGCGTGACGCGCCAGATCATTACGGCGATCAAGACGGCGGCCCGCAAGAAGCATTCGCCGATGAACACCTACATCTCGTTTAGCTACTCGAAGGCCGGAAGCGACGAGACGACCCTCGCCGACATCATTCCTGGCGACCCCGTGTCCGACCCGCTGACCCAGGTGATCTCGCGCCAGGAACTCGGTTCGCTGGTCGATGCGCTGGCCGAGAGCCTCTCGGGCCTCGAGCGCGAGGTGCTCCGGCTCTACCTCGACGGGTGCTCCTACGAGGACATTGGTGAGCGACTCGACCGCAAGCCGAAGGCCGTCGACAACGCGCTTCAGCGCGTGAAGCGCAAGATCATGGCGCACCGCGCGTCACGCGAGGTTCCCTACCTCGCCGCTGCCAGCTGATCTCACTTCGGCTGGCACGCACTCCAGATCGCGCCGAGCGTGGCGGTCCCGGGTCGAGCCGCTGACGCCTGCTGGGCGAGTAGCGCGGAAACCGTTCCAGCGGTGAGCTTCGGCGGCGCGGAGGCAAACACCTTCACCCCGTCTCTCACTGAAGCACGACAACGCCCGTTCAGGTCCGACCGCTCGCCAAGGGTTGTAAGGCGCCGGGCGACGTCCTCGTCGAGACGACCGACCCCGATAACGACGAGTTCTCGACAAGCAGAAAATGCCTGCAAAATTGCGCATCCTTCGAGTTCGCCTCGAATGTTTGCTTGGCCACCGGTCCAGACCGCCTTCGCCTGGACGTAGCTGTCGACGCTGTCCCGAGCCCAGACCGACGTCGAGTCTCCACCGCAACCTGAGCCGGAGACAAGGCCGAGGGCAGCGGCGGCGGCGAGGGCAAGTGGACGGAGACGCATCGACCCTTGATCGGCACCTGAGGCCTCGACATTGAGCGGCGAAGGTTTCCTCGCGACCGGCAACGTGGCACGGCGAGCGTCGCGGTCATAGGCTCATCGTCAAATGAGCCTCGCCACCCGTCTTTCCGCACTCAGCGCGATGGCTGCGGCGCTGGCCTTGGCCGGAGGTGGCTCCGCACTTGGCGCCGCGCCGCCGACGCTTGTCGCCGCGGGCGCAAGCGGTGTGAGGACGTCCGCCCTTGTCACAGGGAAGTTCGTGAAGTGCAAGGACGAGAAGTGCCGACGGCGTGTCCTTCTCACGACGCGCCCCAAGACGGCCGCCGCCCTGACCGCCCTGCGTTCGAGTCGGTTGCAGTCGGAGGAGACGTGCAACGCGACGTGGGCGACGATGGTGGAGTGGGGTCTGACGGCGCTCGACGAGGCATCGGCGGCGGCCCGGAAGGGAGACCGGCGCCTGGCCGCGGCGAAGGTGCGGGCGGCCGTTCGCCGCGCAGGTCGAGGACGGGTGGTGCAGGAATCGTGTTGGGCGGGCGTTCTGACCGCCGAGACGGGCCGGTTCGCGGCGTGTGTTCGCCCGGGAGCGGGGCAGATCTGCCGGTCGACGTTTTCGCGGACGCTGACGGCGGCCGACGTCGCGACGGGGAGCCCGCAGCTCGTGACCCGGGTGGTGTGCCTGGGCCGTCCGTTCCGGGGCCATTGGGAGCTCCGCGTGACGGGCCGCCAACCGGTGGATTCGGCGACATTCGTGGCGTGCAGATCGAGAACGCACGAGGACTTCGTGGTCCCGCTGGACCTGAAGACGATCGGATTCCCGTTTGACCAACGACTACCGAGCCGGACGTTCGACGCGGCGCTGAGGTTCGTCGACGACGACCTCGACCGCAGCGAAGGCGAGGCCGTGTACGGCATCCGGTTCGCCGAACTGACGGGCGCCGAGTACAGCCAAGGCGTGCGCGGAGATTGGACGATCACCTCCGTGACGAGGTAGCCGCCGGCAAAACCGAGCCGCTACCCTTCAACCACGCCGGAATAGCTCAGCTGGCCAGAGCAGCCGCCTTGTAAGCGGCCTGAGCGTTGGTCGGCCAGCTACGATGACGTCAGGCCGGATTAGCTCAGTTGGTAGAGCATCGCTCTTGTAAAGCGGGGGTCGTCGGTTCGAGTCCGACATCCGGCTCTCTCGCTCACGGTTAGGGCACATCCCTGCCGCACGCGGGTATGGGTCCAGACTGGCACCCTTCATGCCGCGGTCCCTGCCTGCAGCGGTTGCGACCAATGAGGAGTGCCGCAAGGCTAGTTCGATGAACAGGGCCGGTGACCGGGGGCCCACTTCTCCGGAAAGGAGTCGGGATCGGCCACGCACGCGTCTTCACCGACGAACAAGGCTTCACGGCTCGAACGCGGCACTTGCTGCGCCGCAGTGGCCCGGCTTCCGCAGGGCGCTTGGGAGAGAGAACGACATCGTGGGGCGTGCCGCCGAGGGGGTGTGTCCAATGCCTCTCAAGCGGTGTATCGCAGTCCGCAAAGATGTTCTCATAGAGAGATTGTGACAGTGATGATGTACCATACTGGGTATACTGGTGATGGAGAAACCCCCTCTGAGGGTGGGTTGTCGCATGTCCGATAGACCAAAAGCGAAGGGGCTCGGCTCCGAAAACCGCGAGCGGCTCATGGTGCTGCATCGCTCCCTTCCTGGTCCGTTCACCGCCGAAGAGGCGGCGGAGGCGCTTGGGATTCCTCGGAATGAGGCGGCGCGCATCGCGGGGTATCTCGCGTCGAAGGGGTGGTTGAGTCGTGTGCGTCGCGGCCTGTTCACCGTCGTTCCGCTCGAGGCCGAGGTCCCTGGGGCCTGGCGCGCAGATCCTTGGTTGGTCGCGGCGCGCCTGTTCACGCCGTGCTACATCGGCGGTTGGAGTGCGTGCGAGTACTGGGGCCTCACCGAGCAGTTGTTTCGTGCGGTCCTGGTCGTGTCGACGGCGCCGCAGCGCAGCGCGCACGTGGCTGTCCAAGGCACGGAGTTCCGTGTCGCGACGCGACGGCCGGTAGCGCTGTTCGGCACCCGCTGGGCCTGGCGCGGCCGCGAGCGAGTTGAAATCTCCGATCCAACTAAGACGATAGTCGATGTGCTGGACAACCCATCGATCGGGGGCGGAATCCGTATGGTCGCCGAAGTGCTTGAGGAGTACCTCTCCGGAGAGCACCGCGATGACAAGCTGCTCGTGGGCTACGCCGACCGACTCGGCAACCGGACGGTATTCAAGCGTCTGGGGTATCTGCTTGAGGCCCTCGCGGCCGACGCGCCCTTCCTCATCGAGGCGAGTCTGTCGCGTCGCAGCGCTGGCCTAGCGAAGCTCGACCCGTCTATCCGGTCAGGCGGACGCATCACCAAGCGCTGGGGGCTTCGTATCAACGCACAGATCCAAGCCGCGGCCGCCGCATGATCTCCCGCGCTGCGATCGACCAGCGCGTTCGCGAATGGGGCCTGCGGCATGGGGTCGTCGAGAGGACTACGTCCTCGGTTGGCTGCTGTGGGGGATCGGTCGCCACCCCGAACTCGGCCAGTCGTGGATCTTCAAGGGCGGTACCTGCCTGAAGAAGTGCTACATCGAGACCTACCGCTTCTCCGAGGACCTTGACTTCACGATCATCGACGACGGCCCGATCGACCCGATCGACGTTGCGCCGCTCATCGCTGAGGTGCTCGAAGCCGTCTCGGATGAGTCGGGCATCGACTTCTCGGAGCGGCAACCGACGCTCAAAGGGCGTAAGGAGCAAGGATCAGTCGAGGGCCGAGTCTTCTACCGCGGGCCGCTTGCGGCACCGGGAGTCGCCTCGATCAAGCTCGATCTCTGCTCCACCGAGCTACTCGCGCGCGAGCCAGAGCGACGCCCGATCGCACACCCGTACGAGCCCGACGAAGTCCTGCCCGAGCCGGCCGATGTCGCCTGCTACGCCTTCGAGGAAGTCTTTGCCGAGAAGCTTCGTGCGATGGGCGAACGGTCACGGCCGCGCGACCTCTACGACATCGTCAACCTCTACCGGCGCGATGAATTGCGAAACCGCCGAGACACCATTCACGCCATCCTCGTCGAGAAGTGTGCTCACAAGGCCATCGAAGTCCCTACGTTCGCCAGCATCAACGCGTCCGGCCTAGTCCGCCGCGCGTTGGCTGGCGGCCTGCCATCGTCTCCTTGACTCTCCCGTCGGGGAGACGCAGACTGAGCGGGATGACGAACTCCGCTGTCACCCACACTCCGCCTGAGCTTGCCGACCTCCCGGTGCGGGCCGTCCTCGCGATCGACGGTGAGGGCCGCCCTGAGGGCGCCACGTTCCAGTCGGCGGTCGCATTCTTTGACCAGCACTTCGGTGGCGAGGCTCTCCTCGAAGGTGCCTACTGGTCAGGGGATGATCCCCTGAGCTTCGACTTGACTCGTCCGGACGGGTGGCGCTGGGTCCTGGCCGCGCCCGCAGCGTCTGAGCTGGCGACCCCGGCGGAGGGTGTGCGCTATGAGGTACGCGCGGCCGAGCGCGTGGCGCGCCTCGTCCATCACGGACCCTACGAGGATGAGGGGCCGTCGCTCGAGGCGCTCCACGTGTTCATCCGATCGCAGGGCCTGCAGCCAGCCGGGCCGCACACCGAGGTGTACCTCACCGATCCTCGCACGGTGTCGGAGGCGGCGCTGCGTACTGAGTTGCGGATACGGGTCCGATGATGAACCTGCCCGGTCGGGCAGTTCATGCCTACCGGGCGGCTGACCTCCTGAGCTGGCTCCCCGTCGACTCCTGCGCCGCTCTGCCGACGACGGACCCTCAGCGCCAAGGTAATAAGGCGTCGGCTCGGGTTCCGACGTTCCAGGCGGGCCGCACGGGGCGCAATCTCTGGCGCATTCGAGTCCGGAGAGCTGCGAACGCCGAGCTTGAGGCAGTTCGTGATTTGCCGCGGAGGTCTGCAAACCGTTACTCGTGGGTTCAAATCCCACCGTCGCCTTCACGAGACAGAGCCATTTTCAGGCTCTTAGGGCGAGATAGGCCGCTTGAGCCGGCAGCTCGTCTCAATCGGTCTGCCCGCGCGGTCGATACCATGAGCAAGACCTATGGTGCTTGCCATGACGCACTCTGAAACGAGTTCCCAGCCTTGGGCTCCCAACTCGTTGAGGACGGTATGGACGCTGATCGGATTCTGCGCGCCTGGAGCCATAGTCGCGTCCTTAATGCTTCGCCAGTCCGGGTCGGCGCCGGGCATTGAGATCAAGACGCCCGTCTGAATCCACAGAAAGTACCCGGACTCCAGGAGGTGGCGACGTCGAAGCTCATGCCAGTCCGGGTGTACGCGCTCCAACCATTCAGATCCCTTCGGCACCTGGGTCCATGTCTCGATGAAACTGACGCTCGCGTATTCCCACTTCTGCACCGTCACCCTCGCAGTAGGAGAAATGCTTCATCGGCAAGAAGAGCTTTTCGACTTTCCTCGTCAGCACGTTGTTGAACGGCGGCATGATGCTGCGCTTGCTGGGTCTGCTGCGTCCGCAACCAGGCGGCATCTGACGGACAGTTGAGTGGATCGAAAGGGTGGTGCAGCCCGGGCGGGTGGGCGACGAGGCCTGGGACGATGTTCACGGCTCGATCATATACGTCGTATTCATTCCTCTACGACGGTGACGGCCGTAGCCGACTCTGACGGCTTTGGCGTCCACCTCCTCCTATCCGTCCTGGCGCTCACCCCTTGGGCTCTTCGAAATGTTTTGGTGCCCGCCTGCGGGAACCAAAACAAACCGGCGTTCGCCGTGATCCGGTCGTGCGGCTCCCGGATGCAGCAGGACATCGGCCTGATCATGCCCGCGTCGAGATGAACACGTAGAAAAACGTGAATACCGGACTCGACCGCAACCGAATTTGTCAACGCATACGGTGTTCTTCCCTACGGAAAGAACACCGTAGCCAGCCACAACACGACACCCCGAATCTGCCCACCTCCTGATCCCCCTCCATGCGCGACCAGCAGAGCCAGCTCCAAGCCCACGCGGCCACCATCTCGACCGGAGCAGGCTCCTGTGGACAACTCGAAGACCTAGACCTGGGCGATGCCGGGGTGGCTGCCGGGTGGGTGGGCCCGGATATCTGAGAAGCCCAGATCGAGCGAGATAAGGATGCGCCTCTCGTCCGCGGCGGCTTTCGCGATCCGAGAGTCCGGCGAGCCTGTTAGGCCTTCGTCTTGGACGGTGTCCGCGTCGTTGCCACGTTCACGCAACAACGCCGCGAGTCGAAGGGGCGTGTCCTCGTCGAGTTTGAACTTCACGCAGCAGCGGGAGAAAGCACGATGCTCTTCCCGAGCGAGCGCTGCCGCGTACTCGAGTGCGGCTTGGACGCCGTCGGAGGTGAGGGTCGGGTACTCCGCGAGGATCTGGTCGCCGGTCATGCCTTCCGCCAAGCAGTCGAGCACGACGCTCACCGACAGCCGGGTTCCCCGAATACAGGCTTGCCCGTGGTGGATGGCCGGGTCGGCGGAGATCAGCGGGAAGTCGTCCGCCATTCCCCAATGGTCGCACATCGTCCAGGGATGGCCAACGCTGGAGTGCGCTGGAAAGGGGAGATCGCGGCACCCATGGATAGTCGCCGGCATGCACCGCACGGGCGTCAGTTCTCGAGCGTCGCGCCCGGTGGGGGAGCCGGTGGGGGGCGCAACGTCGCCGCCGAAATGGGAGCTGAGCAGGGACTTCGTCGACGTCGCCTGCGCCTCCTAAGCGGTGCTGGGCTATCCGCGGAGCTACGATGGCGTCAGTCCGGGTTAGCTCAGTTGGCAGAGCATCGCTCTTGTAAAGCGGAGGTCGTCGGTTCGAGTCCGACATCCGGCTCTCTCATTCACGGTTGGGCATTGCCCGGTCTCTACGCAGGCATCGGTCGAAGCGTGCCGGGTCAGGTACGGGGCGGCGCTGCGGGCCGTGCCGGAGGAAGTCCGTCCTCATGGAAGACCGTTTGTGCCGCGATCCAGTCGCCGGGGATGCCGACGTCTGGCGTGTGCGGGAAGACGGCCTGGTTGACGGGTAGTGGCCACGAGGTCGGATTGGTGCCGACTCCCGCTCGGTAGCGGATGAGGCCGCGCACAAGTGCCTCAAGGAGGTAGTGCCCTTCGTGCAGCAGAGGGTGCTCGCTGGCACCCTCGTGAACGACCGCGTTACGCAGCTTCCAAAGGTCGCGAATCGAGACCTCCGGCGGGCCGCGCAGTCCGGCTTCGGCGACGAGCCGCTCGACTCCTCCAACAGCCTTCTCACTTCGCCGCCGGAGCGCCTTGAGGGCGGTCCAGAAGTGGACGACGCTGTCCGGCGGGACCTCAAGAGTCCCCTTGCGGTAGTAGCGGCAGGCCGTACCGAGCGCCCCTCCGCCGTGAGTCAGATCAGTTCCTTCAAGTTGGGCAAGCGAGGCTCGGTCGTCGGTGTTGATCTCGCGTGGGTAGAAATGTCGCAGGAAGCGGGTCCAGTCTACTGTGGCACCATGGGTACCATCCGGGTCGAAGATCAGGACATCTTCGAGGATCTCCTCGCGAGCGAGTCGTTCGTCCAGCACCGCGGTGAGCAAGCCAACCGTCGCGACGATCTCGTCGCGCCAAGTGTCGATCTTAAAGTTGAGGTCACCGTCGACCCGGTCTTCGATCTCGCAGAGCAAGAGCATGCGTCCCATACCGACTGCCACGCCGGTCTCCATGTGCTTATCAAAGACAAGCGGAGGGGGCATTCGCTGTTGAATGACCGTCTTAGTCGTCCGGACCGGCCCGGCTAAGAGCCGAATGCCTACCCTTCCGATTCGCAACGGCTCGGGACAGCCTGCCGTATCTATCGCCGCGAAGGCGAGACGGTAGACGCACCGCGTGTCGGCGTGGAGTTCGATTGGCCCCTCGGATGCGGCGTCGTAGCGGGCATTTACGTCGAAACGTGGATCGAAACGGTCGGCGCCTTCGGGTGGCCCAAACTGCTGCGGACTCATCCTGGCGCTACAGCTCTCCGAGCAACCGAGAAAGCTCGGTCACGAGTGCCGGGACGTCACGGTCGACGACTTCCCAGACGATGTCCACGTCGATGTCGAAGTAGCCGTGGGCAAGGACGTGACGCATCCCAATCACGTCCGTCCAAGGGACCTCCGGATGAGCGGCCTGCAGGCCGGGAGACAGCCGTGAGGCGGCCTCCCCGATGATCTCGATCCAGCGCTGAGCGGCCGCCTGGGCGACCGGGTCGCCCTCAAGCCGTTCACGCTTTCCTCCGAGGTGCTTGAGGAGCATGTGGCAGGAGTCCAGCATGTCCTGCAGCCGTTCCCGGTCCGTTCTCACAGCGCCTTGGCTTCGGCGAGGACTCGGTCACGAATCCTTGGGCGAAGCCCCGCACGGGTAACGACATCCACCTCGCGCCCGAGGGATTCCCGGAGATCCATAAGGAGGCCGCCCAGATCGAGGAGACTTCGGCCTGCTTCGAGGTCAACGAGGATGTCGACGTCACTCGCGTCGCTGGCCTCGCCACGCGCGACCGACCCGAACACCGCGAGGTTCGACGCCCCACGGCGCGCCGCGATTGCAAGGATCTCTTCGCGGCGGGCACGAAGGTCAACGAGGGTGAGGGCGACGGTGGCCATCGCCCCATTGTGACGCCTGGAGTCCACGGTGTCACCCAGTGGGGCCGGCCAGCGGTGCCGCGCAGCCTGGTGGGGGAGCCGGTGGGGGAAGCGCACGCAGTCGCGAGATGCCCGCTGAGCAGGTGGTTCGTGCGTCTTGCCGCCGCCTGTAAGCGGTTTGCGCGGACTGGGCCGCTGGGACTGTCGGGCTCGGCGGGGTAGGACGGGTCATCGGCCGGATTAGCTCAGTCGGTAGAGCATCGCTCTTGTAAAGCGGGGTTCGTCGGTTCGAGTCCGACATCCGGCTCTCGGGGCGGGGAACGGCGGCCGGCAGGTCCGACGGCCCTTGGCGGATGGGGGATCCCAGAGGGGGCTGGCGTTGGTGAGTTCGAGCCCAGCGTGGCTCACGTGCCAACGTCGACCATGAAGGGCGCTGGAGGGTCCCCTCATGTCCATAAAGATATTGTGAGCTCGCTTTAGCGACGCTAGGGTACCCTCGTGGAGCGCGGGCAGTACGCATCGACTGAGTTCGGGGAGGCTCGCAAGACCCCCGGTCCTCACGGGCACGTGGCCTACTTCCCGGCGCCAATCCCTCGAACGCTCGATCTTCCCGGCGCGACGATCCGCCTACTCGCGGATGCCGAGGCGGCGCTCGGCACGCTGTCCGGGGTCGGTCGCCTCGTCCCGAACCCGCACCTGCTGATCCGGCCCTACCTGCTGCGAGAGGCGCTTTCCTCAACCCGAATCGAGGGAACGCAGGCGTCGCTTCTCGAAGTGCTCGAGGTTGAGGCGAGCGGGGAACGGCCGAACGCCGATGTCGAGGAGGTCCTCAACTACATCGATGCGCTCGAATGGGGGCTTGCGCAGGTGGAAAGGCTCCCGCTCAGTGCACGCCTCATCCGCGGGATGCACGCGCGGCTGCTGGCCGGAGTGCGCGGGAAGGAGCGCACCCCTGGCGAGTTTCGCAAGAGCCAGAGCTGGGTCGGTGGCGCAGGCTCGACGATCGAGTCCGCGCGGTTCGTTCCCCCTCCACCCGACGAACTCCCGCGCCTCCTGACCGATTGGGAGCGCTTCGCCCATGAGGAGGTCGGCCTGCCCGTCCTGGTCCAGAACGCGCTCTTGCACTATCAGTTCGAGACGCTGCACCCATTCCTTGACGGAAACGGTCGCCTGGGTCGCTTGCTCATCGTTTTCTCGCTGGTGGAGCGAGGTCGGCTGTCCGCGCCGTTGCTCTACGTCAGCTCCTACTTCGAGCGCGACCGGGAGCGCTACTACGAGGCCCTGCAGACCGTCCGCGAGACGGGCAACCCCATCCCCTGGATCGAGCTGTTTCTCGAGGCGGTACGGACCCAGGCCTCAGACGCGGTCACGCGGGCGCAGCGGCTCGTCGCGCTGCGGGAGCGCTATCGAGTATCCGCGACCGCCATCGCGTCGAGCAACGGCGTCGCCCTGGTCGACCTCGTATGTGAGTTGCCCGTGGTCTCGTCGCGTACCGTCGAGGTGCGCCTCGCGGTCACCCGTCCCACAGCGCTGAAGCTGCTCCGCCAGCTCGAAGCGGTGGGCGTGCTGACCGAGGCCCACCAGGGACCACGCGGGCAGCGGCGATACGTCGCGCGCGAACTCCTCGCGGCGGTAACGGAGGAAGCGCAGTAAACGGATGCCACAGCCGATGTTAGGAGCCGCGGTCTCCGGACAGGTGGGGAGCTGGTGGGGGGCCCGCTGACGAACGCCAAACACTTCCTGAGCAGGGACTTACTGCTCGCCGCCTGCGTCTGTAAGCGGCAGGTCTCGGGTTCGAATCCCGATTCCGGCTTCCAGGAAATGCCTGTATATCGCTTTTCGCTGGTCTAATTAGGGTGGGTAGGGGCACTATGAGTCAGTCCCCCACCATTCCCCACCAGCGGCGATGTCGTCGGATGTACGCAGGATGTACGTCGGCAACGGTGGGATTGGCTTGCAGTGGCGCATGCGGATTGGGTGACCCGCCGTCTCTTGCGAAGCGGCGCGAGGCGGACTGCCATCGTCCGGGCGGCGTTGGGGTCTCCGTGATTGGTCAGGCGCTGGCGCGTCGGTGCCTGCTCCCCCATTCAGAGGCGTTGGCGGACGCGTCCAGATGTTCCGTCGGCTCCCACTGCTCGGCGAGGGTGGCGGTGGCGGCGGCGGCCGCGAGTCTGAGGTCTCTTGGCGCTCGCCCTGATCGCGCACTAGCTTTGACGTGTGGCGACGAACCTCGCGCTGCCCTCGCACTCTTCTGTGGCGACCCTCACCCGGCCCATGACTTTGCCGCCCACGACACGACCCCAGACGGTGAATGAGTTATGGACGTCGGCCGAGACAAATCGTCCGTCGGGAGCAATGCGCACGCGCACGCGGTGGTGCTTGAGCCGAATCGATTTCTCCGTGGTGAACGTCTGGGAGCACGGGACGACGGCAATCATCGAGAGCGATGTGAGCAGGCGGCCACCGGAGGCGATCGTAAAGGTCAGTGATTGGAATTCCGCCGGGGTGTATTGCGGCGGCGCAAGCACCTCAGTCCGGGACCCGGAAAACCGACTCTGATAGCGGCCTGCGCTGCCGCGTGTCGACCACCTCTTCGGAGTGACCACGTCGACGGCATGGACCGGGCCGACCAAGGTTTCACTGGCGACGGCCCGGACATACTGCCTGCCCAGCGGCAGGGTGACGAGGAACCTGTTCAAGGGCAGGCCTGGCACGGGGACCCATTTGGTTCCGCTCTTGCGGGAGACATTGCGGGAGATGCAAGGTTGATCGCCCAGCACGGGTCACGAAACGGTGACGAATGGCCCCCGCCGCTCTGGATCACGCGAACCGCGTGTTGGCAGCGAGGGGCGGCCGAACCGCCTTGGACGCTCCGGCCAGTGCGGGTGTGACCGCCGGCCTCGCCGAGCACCCGTCGATCGCCCCTCAAGAGTGGCTCGCGGACGGCCGGTCCGTTCTTTCCTTTCTCAGGGCGCTGTGGAGTCAGCCGGGTACGCATCGGTCGACGAGTCGGCGCAGGGAGTCCCCATGGTCAGTTCCTCAAATCCCGCCGCGAAGGCTTCGATGCGGTCCCGCGGGTCGCGGTCGCTCGGGCTCACGGCACCCCAACAGCGATGGCCGTTTCGTGGAATTGGGTGTCCGGTTTCGTTACCGGTGGCGCCCGCCGTCGAACGCGTGCTTGCGCTCAGGGCCTTGGTCGGATCTGGGTTCGAGGGCGGGGAGCGGGAGCCCCTTCCTTGAAGATGCTCGACCCGTCCGCGGCCGTCACCGACGTATGCGCCTGAGCCAGACCCGCCAACGCGTCTGCAACCACCGTGCCGCTGGCGGTGCTCCAGTGCCGTCGATATGACGAAGGCGGCGGTCCGGCCGTCATCTCTCGGTAGAAGGGCACCTCTGGTGAGGGTCGTCGGCCTGGATAGCCAACCCGGCTGGGACGGCGAGTTCCTCGAGCGTTTGGAGGAGC
>JANMDN010000033.1:0-60193 GCA_031376285.1 Actinomycetes bacterium | reverse complement strand
TGGTCGGTGTTGATGAGGGCGTGTTCGAGCGGGGTGAGGCGGTGGTGCACGAGACACGAACGCCTGCCGACCTTCCAAAGTGCCCACCCCCGCCCGAGCGTCGGGAGCAAGCTGGCTTCGGTGTCGGTCAGGCCGAGGAGTACCCGTGTTCACGGGATTTGTTCTTGGGGCTGGGCGTAGATCACCTTCGTCTCGGTGTCAGCAAGGAGGCCCTCGGCGAGGCGGACCTCGCGGCTCCCGGCCGCGCCGGTCGCTTCGAGGTCGGTGAGGCGGTGCATCACCACCACGTTCTGAACACCGAGACCCCGTGAGAGTTTGAAGTTCTGCTGCAACCACTCCCCAACCCCCAAGCTGGAGAGGACGCGCCAGGCTTCGTCGACGACAACGATCCGCTGGCATCCCTCACCGGCGGGCTGCTGATCGATCGTCGCTCGGAGCCACGCCGTCGCGCACGCCATCAGCACCGCAAGCGCCACCGGCGACGCGGTCAGAACCGCGGAGAGGTCAAGGACGACCATCGGGGCGTCCAGGTTCAGGCCTGGGGTGGTTGGCGCGTCGAACATCCCGGCGAGAGCCCCCGAGCACAACTCCCGCAGCGCAAGGGCCAGCTCACGCGTCGCGTCCAGGGCCTGGGCGGGGGTCATCGCAAGATCCCGGGCGACCTGCCCGTCGGGGTGCAGGAGTGCTTTAACAAGGTCGGGGAGGGTGACCTCCCGGCCTTGAGCGTTGGCGGTCGCGGTTTGGAGGGCCGTGTTGAGGGCCGTGCGTTCGATGGGGGTGAGTGGTCGGGCGAGCGCTGCGGCGGCGATCGACCCGACGAGGTCGAGCTGGCGCTCCGGACCGCCCTTCGGCGTCAACGGATTCAGCGTCACCGCTCCTCCCGGTTCGAGGCGGATCGGTTCGATACCGAGCCCGCATGCGAGGGGTGCGTATTCGCCTTTGATGTCAACGATCCACGCTTGGCGTCCGAAGACGATCTGGCGCAGGAGGTAGGTCTTGAGGAGCGCGGATTTGCCGCGGCCGACCTGCCCGATGACAAGGCAGTTCGGGTTCGTGACGACATTGGCCGTGTAGAGGTGAAATGGGTCGTAACAGAACGCCCCGCCGTAGATGTCCCGGCCGATGTACGGCCCGTGCGGTCCAAGACCGGTCTCCGCCATGAACGGGTAGGCGGCCTGCACGTGCGCGGTGGTCGCAACATGACCCGCCAACCCGGCTGAACGGAGCGGGCTCACTTCAGGCCCCGACATAACGGGAGGGTGTAGGTGAACGCCTCAGGTTGCTGCCCTGCGAGGCGCCGCAGTTCCAGGCGAGCCATCGAGGCGGCGTGCTCGATACTAGTGCATGAGCGTTCCAACTCCTCCACGGTGCGGGCGGTGACGGTGACGAAGGCGGTGAAGCGGATCGCGGCGTGGCCTGAGGCGAGTTCCTCCTCCCGGCGGGCGGCGGCGTCCTCGGTCTGGCGGTGGCGCGCCGTGGTGAGGAATCCCATCTTGTTGCGGACGTGACGGTCGGCGGCGTCAGCGGTACGCGCGGCCTCGGCTTGGCGGATCGCCCGGCCGGGCGGCTGCGGGGCGAGGGTCATCGCGACCGTGCGGACCGCGTCGGCTTGAAGGAGCAGCGGGGCGAGGAATGATGGGCCGATGTCGGTGCGTGGCCATGCGCTCACCCAGTAGGTCGCGTGCAGCGCACCGCCGGTTCGGTATGTACCCCACCCGTCCTCGGTCGCGGTCGGCCACGGATCAGGGTCACCGTCCGCCGGTTCGTCGTCTGGGGATGGCTTACGCTCGAACGGGTCGAAACCGGTTCGCAGCGCGCGGGCGAGGGCAGGTGGGGTGAGCAGCCCGGCGATCTCGACGTCGGCGTGACGTAGACGCTCAGCGAGGAACTCCACCTCACCAAGGAGCACCGCGTGCGCGGCTTGGTCGCGGTTGGCTCGGTCCCGGCGGGCAGCCCGCGGCAGGCGGGAGGGATCGATTTGGATCGCGAGGAGCAGCTCGTGCTCCCTGGTGACCGCCGGGGCGGCGGCGATCAGCTCGACGTATGCCCGGACTGCGAGGCAGTCCTCCGGCGCGGTTGTTCGGTTCCAGTGGGTGGTGAAATGCTCGTTGATCTCACCGCCGGTCGCCGGGGCCGTCCGCTCAACCCACTGGATCCGGCGAACTGGGGAGCCTTCGCGGGCGATCGCCGCGAGGACGCCGCCCCACCCGGCAAGACGCGCCTCCTGATCCACCCCCGAGAGGAGCCCGAACGACCCGACGCGCACCGCGAGCACCGCCGTCAGCAGCCCACCACGGGCCTCCTTGAGAACACCGATCTGGCTGCCGCGCAACGCGACCGGGACGATCACGACGCCACCAAGAGCGTCAGGAGCGACGGGTTCGGCTGTGACCACCCGGCCACCCGTGGTGAGCGAGGCTCCCCTGGTTGGGGTTGGGGAGTCCCACCGGCCGCGGCCGGTCAGGGTGCGAGCGTGGAAACGCGAGACGAGGGGTGCCCACTCGACGGGTGTGCGACCGGCGACCGGCACGAAACACATTCCCGCTGCGGTGACCGCGACACCGAACGCGGCAAGGACACCGAACGGTCCACGCGCCGTCGACAGCAACAAAAGCGTCAGGGCACCACCGCCAAGCAACGTCGCGAGGTGCGCGGGGCCGAGGTTGCCGACAAGGCCACGACGCTCCAACGGACCGAACCTGTACCTACGCTGCCCATTACTCATCGTGCCCCCCGATCGTGAAATCGCCCGCGTCTGGCCCCGTGGTGCCGGGCGTTGGGAGGTCCCCGCCGCTGGGCCGGGACGTCGCGCTCGATTCCTGCGCCGCGGTGGAACCAGACGGTGATGGTGGTGGTCCAGGTACCGGGGACGCGCCGCCGCCGGGAGACGGTGCCATGACTGACGAGCCTCCCGGCCCGGCGTGGACCGAGGGCGTCCCGGCCGCTCCGCCACCAGAGCTGCCGGGAGACGCGGCAGCCGGTCCGCCACCCGCCGCGGGTGACTGCGCGCCGGTCGTCGAACCCCCAGGTGCCGCCACCGCAGAGGGCGCGCTCGGGCTGCCACCGCCCGGGGACGGCTGTGGCGAGCCGCCGGGCGGCGAAGCGAAGCCCGCCAGACCAGGACCACCCCCCGAGGCACCGATGCTTCCGCCGGCACCTGTTGAGGCGAAGCTCCCGCCCCCCGACCCCGCGCTTGGACCACGCCCGCCAGCACCTGCAGCTCCTCCTCCACCACCGGCGCTGTCTCCGCCTGAGGGCCCTGTTCCCGTGTGGCTCATCGCTTGGCCGAGAACACCGGCCATCCCACCAGCTGCGCCCGCGAGTGCCATGCCGCCCGTGGTCGCGGTCCGGGCGAGCATCAGCTGCCCCATCGCCGACTGCACCGCTGGGATGAACCGCATCACCGCAAACGGCGCCCACGCCGCCATCACAAGGAGCGCGGTCCCCGCGATCAGGACCTCGAACCGACCGGCCCCCTTGGCGGCGGGGTCCGGCGTCGTGAGGGCCTGGGTCGCGAGGGTCAAAATGGCGACGACAGCGAGCTTCGACACGATCAACGCGACCAGGATCTCCACAAGACGGCGCGCGTACCGGCTCGTGGCGGGCCAGATCATCGCGACGAACCCGAGTGGCACGAACAGCAGAGCGACGTAGATCGCGGCGTCGCGGGCGATCATCTCCAACCAGACGGCAAACCCAGCGACCACGAGGACGATCGCCCCGACGAACACCCCGAACAGCGGGACGTTGTCGCCACCCGTGCTGTCAAACGCGGACTTGTAGGCGCTTGCGACCTGCTTGAGCATCCCACCGCCCGGACTGGTCGCAACAGACGCGGTGACCAGCTGGGACAACTCATCGGTGATCGCCACAAGCGCACCGGTGACACCGACCGCGGCCCCGGCCATGAGGAACGCGGCGGGGATGTGCCCGACGACCTGCCGGACAAGCATCTGCGGGTCCTGGCGAATCACGGATTGGATGACGCCGAGGGCCAGCATCGGGACCGCAAGGAGTCCGGCGATCCCGAGCATCACCCGGTAGCTCCCACCGAACCACGGCGCATCCACGCGGGGGCTTGTGGTGTGATCGATCAGGTCGCTGATCGTCCCGGTCAGCCACGTCGCGGTATCAACGACCCAGTGCGTGAGACCCTCGAAGATGCCCTCGGCGGCGGCGGACCCGACCGCCCCGATGGCGTCTCCGGCGGCGCTACCGACCGCGCCGATGGCATCGCAGCCGAGGCTGACGACGGGTGCCCCGCACGGGTTTGGGATTGCCTGGGCGCGAGGGGCCAGCACCAGCAGCCACAGCACCCAGGCTGCCGTCGCAAGGAGCAGGGCGCTCTTTGGATGCCGGCTACGGGGTGAAGCGGTCATAGCCGTGGTACTTGTCTTGGTCGATGAGGACTTGGTCGGGATCGCTCCGTGTGTTTGCGGCGGCAGGCGTGAGGCCCGGTTCGCTGCGGAAGGCGTCGAGTCGCCACGCGCCGTGTTCCCAGTCGAGGGTGACCAGGGTGCTCTCCCATGTCGCGACCGGTCGGCGGGCGCTGCCGCCGACGATCCCGACACTCCAAACGTCAACGACCGCCCGGGCCGGGCTGTAGCTCACGATCCGGTAACCGAGCGGGGCACCCCGAAGGACCACCGGCCCGGGTCCCCCGGCGAGGTTGCGCCGAAGGACCCCCTGGCTTGACAAGGCAAGGGCCAACAGCCCGGGCCGGGCGTGGCGGGTCGTGATCGCCTTGTAGGTGCGTGTCCTGGTTGCGGGGTCGGCGAGCGCGACCCTGACCAGGGCCATCGAGTGGGTCGCCGCCGCCCCGCCGGCACCCTCCCGCGAGCGCCCGAACCCGGTCCCCGGTGCTCGCGTGACGGGCACCGGCCCGGACGGCACTTGGGGCTCGGTCTTCGATGTTGGGACTGGCCTTGTTGTGGCGTCGGCCCCGGTGAGGAGTCCGACCGCAGCGCTACCGGCGAGGAACCCGCCAATCACGACCGCGACAAGCGCGGAGACGATCACGACGCCACGCAGGTTCCGGTTGGGGGGTGGCATCAGCCGATCCCCGATCCGGCGGTTTCGAAGAACGCGATGATCGCTTTCGCGCCACCGATCAGGAACGCCGCCCCGATCGAGATGAACAGGCCGCTCTTTCCCTGGGAGGCGTGATGGAAGTTCCCTCCCCGCGATCCAAGCGCCCACCACCCGGCCGAGACCACAAGCCCGGCAAGGGCAGCGAGCAGCCCCCAAAACAACAGGCCCGAGATGAAGCCCTGAAGGGCCAGGGTGCCCGGCAGGCCGTTCGGGTCGGGCTTTGAGCCGAGGTTTGTCGCCGCGGCAAACACCAGGCCCCTCACGAGGAGCCTCCAAGCAGGTGGCCCGTGGTTATCCACAGGCCGTTTCGTTGTGTGCGGGTCATTCCTGTCCTCCCGTGGTAGTGACAACTAAGCACGTTTTATGTATAACTCAGCATGTATGCAGATTGCAAGGGGGCAAACGAGAACCCCAACCCACGAACGGAGCGGGCAGTGCCAGTGACGACCACGACCAGACACCTCGCCCTCGCCTGTACCGCGCTCGCGCTCGTCGCGGCACTCCTCGCCGTCGACCACGCCACGAGCCACCGGCCGACAAAGGCTCACGCGGAAGCGATCCCGGTGCGCCGGGGTGTCACCGCCCGTGACGGCTTCGACCGGATCCCGAGCCTGACCAGCAGAGCCCGAATCGAGAAGACCGCCCGCGATTTCCTCCGGGCGTACCTGCCCTACACCCACGGGCAACGGTCACGCCTTGCGGCACTTCGAGGTGGCGTCGCGAATGCCGCCCTGACCGCTCGACTCCTGGGCAGCGCGCCGCACACCCGCCCGCGCGATTCGCACCCCGATGTCGTCCAGGGCGTCCGGGTCGAGCGCCTTACCGACCGCGACTCCGTCGCCCTCGCTCGGATGACCGGGCCCGACGGTGGCTACGCCGTCGCGCTCACCGTCCACCAGGACACGACCGGGCGTTGGCAGGTTGTCGACACCCGCCCCGCCGGATAGCCACGACGATGCCAGGACCACTCGCCCGAATCGCCATCGCGACAACCGCGATTCCAGCCCTGCTGATCGTCGCCGCGGTTGCAGGCGTCGCAAACCAAGGCACAGCAGCGGCGCAACGCGCATACGCGCCGAGCCCGCTCGCGCTGAACGACATCCCCCAAGATCGCCTCACCGCCTACCAGCACGCAGCCGAGCGCTACGGCATCGACTGGGCAGTCCTCGCAGCCATCGGGAAAATCGAATGCGACCACGGACGCCTCCAACTCCCAGGCTGCAACCCCGCGGGCACCACCAACAGCGCCGGAGCCACAGGCCCGATGCAGTTCCTCGGACCAACCTGGCGCGCAGGCACCACGATCGGGACCGTCCCACCGCCTGGCCCACCCACGGCTCGCGAAACAGATGGGTACGCCACAGACGGCGATAGCGACGCCGTCGCCGACGTCTGGAACCCCGCCGACGCTACGGCCGCAGCAGCCCGGTACCTGCGCGCCGCAGGTGCTCCCGGCGACTACCCGCAAGCCGTCTGGGCATACAACCACGCCGACTGGTACGTCCACCAAGTCCTCACCCAAGCCGACACCTACCGGCAAGCCCCCGCCATCTCGATAGGAGAAGGGACGACACCGGCGGCCCGCGCGATCCTCACCTGGGCAACCAACCACGTCGGTCAACTGCGCTACAGCATGGCCCTTACCGACCGCGGTGGCACCGTCACGCAGATGCGCGCGCAGCGTGACCCGGCGAGCGCCCACTGCGACTGCTCAAGCTTCGCCAGGTGGGCCTACGCGAACGGCGCCGGAATCGACATCGGAGGGAGCACCGTCACCCAATGGCCCGCCAACGGACTCCTCCCCGCAACTGAAACCGCGGAGATCACGCCGACCCTCATCCGCGGGACCGGAGCGGATCCGCCACCCGGCGGATACCGACCAGCAGACCTCATCTTCTTCGGGCACGGCGAAGGCGCAGGCGGCCACATCGCCCTCTACCTCGGCGACGGGCAAATCGTCCAATGCTCAAGCTCAGGCGGCGGATCAAACACCCGACCGCTCGCCGGATACGTCACCCCAACCGGCTGGCTCCGCTACCGGCAGATCAACCAATGACCGGCCCGCTCGGAGCGCTCCTTGACGTCGAGGCCGTCATGGCCCGCTACGCCATCCGCGACCCACGCGCTGCACGGCGCGTCATGGACATCGCCGGCGCGTTCCAGATCGCCGGGCGACTCCTCGTCAGCGCAGACAGCCTTGCAGCCCTCGAACAGCGCCTCGCCGTCGAACGCAAGACCCGCGCAGCCGGCCCGGCACCACGACCGCGGCGCAGCCCCGCCAGCGACACCCGTCACGACGCCATGGGACCCGATTGGTGGCTCGCCGACGAGACCCCCAGCAGGACGCCAAGATCAACCCGCCGTGAGGCAGCATGACCGCGACGCGACCCGGCGCGCCGTCGCTCAGTTGGCACGAACTCGACACGCCTCCGACACCCGCAGCGTGCCGTTCGACGGATAGAAGGTCGCATGGCGACGCGTAGAGGCTGGCGAGAACGAATCGAACCCGGGCTCTACCGGGAGCACCGCGTCAAGTGCCCGCGCAGCGCGGACCGGCGACCCAACGGCCGCTGCGACTGCCCGTGGCTCCTCGCGATCAGCGCAACCGGTGGCTCCCGCTTCACCACCTACGACGGCACCGTCACCCAGGCCCGCGCCGAACGCCGACGCCTTCTCGCCCAGGGCCCCATCCGACCGGCCGGGACGGAGACAGCCGGAGCACCCGAGACACTCACCGATCTCATGCGCCGGTACCTCACCACCTCCCGGGGCAACCTCGAAGATCACACACTCACCACCCACGACCGCCACTACCGCCTGCGCATCGCACCGACACTCGGCCCGCTCGCCATGCACGCCCTCACAAACGAACGAATCGCGACATGGTGGGCCGCCCTCCTGCGCTCCGGCGTCACCCACCGCCAAGCAATCGGAACCCTCGCCGCCGCCCGCGCCGTCCTCAAAGCCGGCGCAGCCTGGGGATACCTCCCCGAAGGCCTCGCCGACCGGCTACGCGCGCCCGCCAAAGTCAGCCACACCACCGAAGCCACCGAACGCGTCCTCACCCTCGACCAACTCCGCACCCTCTACGCCGCAACTAACAGCGTCCGAGTCGAGACGATGCTCCGCGCAGCCGCAGAAGGAGCCCTCCGACGCGGGGAAGTGATCGCCCTACGGTGGAGCGACATCGACCTCGACGCCCGCGTCATCCACGTCCGCCGATCCGTCTCCCAACCCGCCGGCCAGCTACCGGCCAAAGAGAAGAGCACCAAAGGACGCCGCCGTCGCCGCGTCCCAATCTCCACCACCTTCGCCGACCGCCTCAGAACCTGGCAAGCGAGCACCGACGCCCCACGCGACGGCCTCGTCTGGCCCGGCAAGACCGGCGACACCTGGATGGACGCCATGACGCCAACCCAGGCCCTCGGCCGACTCCTCGGACGAGCCGGTCTCGTGGACGATCAAGGCAACGGCCTCGTGACCTACCACCAGCTCCGACACACCGCGGCCTCGCTCATGCTGACCCACGGGCTGCCCCTGCTCGTCGTCTCACGGATTCTCGGCCACGCCAACCCGCGAATCACGAGCGACACCTACGCACACCTCGTCGATGGCACAGACGCCGCCGCCGCGGACGTCTTCGAGGGCATCTAAGGCACATGCGGCACGGCCTGCGCAAGTACGATCGCGGCGTGTTGAGCGAAGCCGAACGTGACTTGCAACCCGAGATCCGGCCGGATCGGACGATGGGGCGCCGTGGCTGATCCAGTTCTCTGGAACCAGGACGCCCATACCGCTGCGAAGCACCGGGTCCTTCGGTCTTACCTCGATGGTTGGATCCCGGTGATGGCCCAGCAGGCTCTAAACGTGCGGGGGCGCACGCTCGAACCACCCAAGCTCCTTCTACTCGATGGATTCGCTGGCCCGGGGAGATACGCGACCGGGGAGCCGGGATCTCCGCTCATCATGCTCGACGCGTTGCTGTCGCATAGGGCACGACCGAGTCTGGACGGTGTCCAGTTCATCTACCTGTTCATCGAGCACGACCAGCGACGCGTTAACCACCTGCAACAGGAAGTCGCCCAGCTCGGCGAACTCCCCGCCAACGTCACAGTCCACATCGCACACGGCGAGTTCGAGACGACCTTTGGCGCACTCGTGGATCAGGCAACGGACGACGGGAAGGTGCTCGTACCGACCTTCGCCTTCATTGACCCGTTCGGATACTCCACTGCCTCTATGTCCCTGACGGGGCGCCTGCTCGCCTTTCAAAGATGCGAGGTACTCGTCTTCCTACCACTCACCCACGTTCATCGATTCGTCAGTCGAGACGGCCAGGACCGCGCCTTGACATCCTTGTTCGGCTGCGAAGACTGGCGGCAGGCGATTGAACTCCAAGGCCTCGACCGGCAAGCATTTCTGCTCGGCCTCTTCGAACGGCAGCTCGCCGCAAACCCCAACGTCGCCCATGTCCGGTCCTTTCAGCTGCGCACGCAGGACGGTAACGACTACCGGCTCGTGTTCGGCGTCGGCCACGACAAGGGACTCGATCTGGCGAAAGACGCTATGTGGAAGGTCGACCCCGTTGCAGGCACATCATTCGCCGCGACCACGGACTCTGGTCAAGAGGTTCTCTTCGCGCCCGACAGCCTCGTGGACACGAGGCCACTTCTCGCCCAATTGCGTGCCACGTTCGGACTCGCCCCTTTCACCATTGATCAGGCCGAGCGGTGCACGCGAGTCGAGACTCCTTTCCGCATCGGTCACCTTCGGAAGCGCACTCTCCAACCAGCGGAGAGGGCAGGCACGCTGGAAGTGGAGCGAACCGGACGCAGCGGCTTCAAAGAGGCACGCATCCGGTTTCTCGCCTGATAGACACCCCCCGTCGGCGCGGACGCGCGCGCCCGCCCGGTATGCGAACATCTGTTCGTATACGGAGGTGCCTGGCCACACCCGGCGAACCGAGGAACCATGGCCGACAACAGCGCGATCGAATGGACTGAGGCAACCTGGAACCCGGTCACGGGATGCCACCAGGTATCGCCCGGCTGCGCCCACTGCTACGCAAAGACCTTCGCGGAGCGCTGGCGCGGCGTGCCGGGGCACCCCTACGAGCATGGCTTCGATCTCCAACTCTGGCCAGGGCGCCTTGAGCAGCCCTTGAAGTGGGCTCGCCCCCGGATGATTTTTGTCAACTCAATGAGCGACCTCTTCCACGAGGGAATCCCATTCGACTACATCGAGCGCGTCTTCGACGTGATGGGACGCGCCGAGCGCCACACCTTCCAGATTCTGACGAAACGGCACGATCGCCTCTCCGAGCTGGCACCGCTTCTCGAGTGGCACCCAAACATCTGGATGGGCGTATCGATCGAGAACCGGCGCTTCATCCACCGCGCGGATCGACTGCGCGAAGTCAATGCCGCCATTCGTTTCATCTCGGCGGAGCCGTTGCTTGGGCCCCTGACGGGTCTCGATCTGACTGGGATTGACTGGGTCATCGGAGGCGGCGAGTCGGGTCCGAAGCACCGCCGCGTGAACGTCGATTGGCTGCGCGACCTTCGCGATCAGTGCGCCGCCAACAACGTCGCCTTCTTCTTCAAACAATGGGGCGGGCGGACACCGAAGACGGGTGGCCGAGAACTCGACGGCGAGACCTGGGACGAGATGCCGACCACTGGGGTCGAAGTCGCCGCCTAGGCGTGGAGGTCCCGGAGCGCTTGTACGCCAAGCGCACGCTCGAGCGCGCCGCGAATAGACCTTGTTCGCTCGAGGTGGCCGGATGTGGAAGGCGCGCTCCGGACATGATTGTGCAAGGCAGTCGGCAGCCGGGGGTTCAAAGGGCCCTGACCGGCCCGAGCATTGAGTCGGGGTTCGGGCGGGCCCGCACCCCTCCGCCGGCCCCCCGGCGCCTTCCGGCGGTACTTGCTGTTCCACGGGCCGATCGACGTCGCCCAGGGACTCTCGCGCTCGCCAGCGTGGGGGCCGAACGCCCGGGACCAATCGCCGAACACCTGGTGGCCCGACGGCCGCGCTGGTGCGATGCCCGGGGACCCCGCCTGGAATCGCGGAGGCTCCTATCCGCAGGGGCGGGGAAACCGCGACCGGAGCCTCCCGCCGAGAAGGACGCCATTCCGGGCTTCCAACGCTAGCGATATCCGGTCCGTCGATTCCCGCCTGGGTTGCCGTCTGGCCCCGGTTCCCCCAACGTGGCCCCGGTTCCCCCAACATTTCCCCCAACATGGGAGACGTCCAGAAAGCGACTTCAGGCGCTTTTAGACGCCTTCAGGGTCCGCTCGGGTCGGGGCCTCGAAACGAAGAAACCCCTGCAAACAACAGGGGTTTCGTGGACGGGAGTGACGGGACTCGAACCCGCGACCTCAGGATTGACAGTCCTGCGCTCTAACCAAGCTGAGCTACACCCCCAACGGACGGCTCGATGAAGTGCGATGGGCGGTGGCAGATTCGAACTGCCGGCCCCCTGTGTGTAAGACAGGCGCTCTCACCGCTGAGCTAACCGCCCAGGCCGCTAGCCGCGAGATCGTAGCAGCCGCACGGCTCGGCTGGCCCGCAAAACGGCGCGCTCCGTCAACTGGTCTAGAACAGCGTGATCTTCGCGCGGCTGAGCGACCAGCCGTGCCCGGTCCGGTTGGTGCAGCGAAGACCGGTCGTCTTGCTCACACACAGAAACGGCCCGATCCGGATGCTCGTGCCGTAGGCGACGATCCGCCGGCCGCCAAGGGCGGTATCGCTGACACAGGCGCGGGTGCTCCGGCTCCGAGAAGACATCGAGAAGTAGTTCCCGAAGTCGAACTGGCACGACGCCGGCCTGGCTGGCGGTCGGACGCTCGTCTGCGCGATGTCGCAGCGCAGGCTGGTCGCGTCGCCGATGCAGCCGACGTTCTTCGACGGGGTTGAAAACTGCGTAAGGGCACCCGCCGTCGGCGCAGCGAGCCCGCCGAGCGCGATCACCGAGGCAAGGAGTCCTGTGGGGCACCACATGACCGAGACCATACCGTTCGACCTAGGCCGGACCCTCCCAATCGGGCCGAAGTGCCATCCCGGACACCCCGTTCTCGGTTCGCACGCCGAGCACCTGTTGGACCTGGACCGGCCCGGCCTCGAATTCGAGCGCGGTCCCGGCCATGTAGAGCCTCCACACCCGTGCGCGACCTTCGCCAGCGTGTTCGACACACTCGGCCCAATTCGCTTCGAGGTTTGCGACCCATGCGCGCAGCGTCAGCGCGTAGTGCTCTCTGAGGTTCTCGACGTTTCGCACCTCGATCCCCGCGGCGTGGGTCATGCTGACGAGCTCGCCAGTCTCGGGAAGCTCAGCGTCCGGGAACACGAAGCTGCCGACGAACGTGTCCTTGCCGATCGGCGCACTCGGGGTCGGGCGGGTGATCCCGTGGTTCAGGAGTCGTCCACCCGGTCGAAGTAGACGCCGACACGCCGCCACGTAGTGAGGAAGCTCGCGGGTCCCGACGTGCTCAAGCATGCCGACCGAGCTGATCGCGTCGAAGGGACCGTCGGGGATATCGCGATAGTCCTGAACCCGGATCTCAATCCGGTCCGCGAGGCCCTCTGACGCGGCCTTCGCCGTCGCCCACTCCGCCTGGCGCTCGGAGATCGTCACTCCGAGGGCATGCACACCGTGATGTCGGACGGCGTGACGCACCATGCCACCCCAACCGCATCCGATATCGAGGAGATGCATTCCCGGGGCCAATCCGAGCTTGCGGCAGACGAGTTCGTGCTTTGCGGCCTGCGCCGCCTCGAGGGTGACGTCGGCGCTCGCCCACACCGCGCACGAGTAGGTCATGGCCGGCCCGAGAACCCGCTCGTAGAATTCGTTGCCGACGTCGTAGTGGTGCGAGATCGCGCTGGCGTCTCGTCCGCGGCCGTGACGTCGTCCGCTCAAGCGAGCTTCTTCAGGTGGCGGTGGGAGGCGACGGAGGCTGCCGAGACCAACGGCTCGCAGGAGCGGAATCAATGCCCGGCGGGAGAGGCCACCACCGACCCGTTCGGCGAGCGAGAGGGCCGCGTATATGTCTCCTTCGATATCGATCTCGCCAGCGACGTAGGCGCGGCCGAAGCCGAGCTCGCCGGGCGAGCGGATGATCCGAGCGATCGCATTCGGCGACCGGATCGAGATCGTCGCTGGGGCGTCAACCAGACCGGCGACGCTCCCGTCGTAGGCCCGAATGGTGACTGACAGGTTCCCGCCGAGGGCGGAGGAGATCAGAGCGGCGATTCCCACCCGCAGAAGCTACACCGCGGCGTTGACGAACTCGCGGACGTCGCCTCAGGTTGGGCCCCCGGATCGCCTCCGACGACTCCCCGGGCACGGGAACCCGCGGCCTCGCCCAAACGACGGGCGGCTTCTGAAATCAACTCTGCGGTAACAACAGCGACGGCCACGTCACCTCTCCGACCGTTCGTCATTGTGAAAGCTCGGAGGTGGCCTACGAGGTCGTTTCGACGTTTCGAAGTACTCCCAACGGGATTCGAACCCGTGTTGCCGCCGTGAAAGGGCGGAGTCCTAGGCCTCTAGACGATGGGAGCGAGGTTCGACCGACGGGAGATGATACCGACCGCTCGCCGATCGCTCCGCGGGTGCCGTGAGGAGGGGGGCGACGGTTCCCCCGTACGGGTGGGGGTTGCAGGAGGAACCGCCGCCAGCTCGGAGGTCCGGACCCGAGGGCCCGTCGATGCATCCATGCCTCCATCTCCCTAATCGGCACTGTCGGCCGTCGACTTAACACCTCGGGACGCTCCTGGGTACCCGTCAAAAGTGACCGGTGCGGACCTGTCAACATCCTCGCGACAACCCGTCTTGACATGGAGGCACGAATGCCTGTCGTAAAGATCATCGAGGTCATGGGCATCTCGACAAAGAGCTGGGAAGACGCTGCCGACGAGGCCGTCAAGGAAGCCGCGAAGACCGTCCGCGGGATCACCGGGATCGACGTGAAAAGTCAGACGGCGAAAGTCTCCGACGGCAAGATCTCCGAGTACCACACGACCGTCAACATCGCGTTCCGCATCGAGTAGCGCGCACGTCCGGGGTGGGATGCACCAGACTCCCACCCCGGCGCGCCCGACGTCTATGCGTCATCGACCTTGATGGCGGTCGAGGCGGAGACTCCGCTGCCGGACGCGTTGCGACCCCATACCGAGCAGCTCACCCGGAGCCCGGCGTCATCGTCGCCGAGACGTAGGAACGGCCCGTTGGCGTTTGGGATCCGCCCGCGGTCCCATCCGGCGAGCGTCGAGAGGTCCTTGCGGGCGGAGGGAGTCGGGGCGGGAAGCTCCTCGCGCGGATCCCGTTGCTGTGCCCAGAACCAGCGGTAGAGAAAGACGCCCTTGCCGCCACCCCAATGGCCGCGGTTGCATGTGAGGCGCCCTCCGGGGCGCGTCTCGCCGGTGAGGGTGGGCCGTCTGCTCGGCGTCGGAGCGAGCGCCAGTCGGCCAGGTGGAAGGTAGCGGCGCATCGCCCCGACCGATGCATAGACGGCCGGGATCCCAGCCGCCGCGCACGGCGCGACCGTGAAACTCGCGACACCAGCCAGGCGCCAGGAGCCGTCAGGCGCCCGGGCAAGCAGCGGGCTGCCGCTGTCGCCATGACACACCGGACTGCGATCAAGGACGGGGTCGGTGACGCACACCATGCTCTGCGCCAGCACCCGGCGGCCGTTGACTCGCTCACAGTCGGCGCTTGAGACGACCGATAGGTCCGCCTCGCGAAGCGTGTCTGCCGCGACCTCGAACGGCTCGAGGAAGTCGCTTGCACCGACTTGGCGGATCGCGCCCCAACCGACCGCGCGAACGGGCGCCTTCGACCCGAGGAGCGCGCTTTCCTCGTCGGGCGTCAATGCCGCGAGGGGTGGCGCCGCCGCGGATCGGCTGAGCAGGAGCACACCGATATCGAACGAGATTGGTGGCCCCGAGACCGACCGTCGGGCCGAGCGAGGGTCAACCGCGTAGGCCTTGACGGGGATGGTCTCGCCCCCTCGGCTTGAGAGTTGAGAGCGCCCGACGACGACCCGAAGAGACCTGGGGTTTGTCACATCGAGCAGGCAATGCGCGGCGGTGAGGACCCGGTCGGGGGCAACGAGAACGCCACCGCAGAACTGTCCACTGACGGCGTCGCTGGTCGACTCGGAGGCATCCATGATGGCGACCGTCCACGGGTATGCGTCCGGCTCGGCGACGCGCCCCGCGATGATCGCGCTCGCTGGTGCGGTTGCGGCAAACGACGCGACGAGGGCGGCAAGCAACCAGAATCGGGCGGGTCTTGATTGAACGCGGCCGAGCATTGAAGCCTTCCGGGAGCGATGAGAGAGGAACCCTGGGTCGTGGAGCGCCCTGTTTCTCTTTCGACGCGGATGGCCACGACCTGAACCGCGCGCGGCAGGGGGTGCCCAAGGAGGCCGGTAGCGAGGCTGGTGCGGTAGCCTCATCCGTCCGAGGTAGCTGCGATGGAGGGCACCGTCAGCGCATTCGATCCGTCGTCAGTCCAAGGCGTGCTCTTCGATGTCGACGGCACACTCCGAGACACTGACGACGACCTTGTCGCACGGATTGCGCGGCGCCTCGGGCCGTTCTCAAAACTCCTTCCAGGACGGGACGCCGCGCGGGCGGCGCGACGTATCGTCATGCGACTCGAAAGTCCGGCGAATCTCCTCCTCGGTGTCCCGAACGTCCTCGGCATCGCGCGCGGGGTCAACGCCACCGCGGAGCGTCTCGTCCGTGCCCGAGCGGACGCCCGTCACGTGGTTGTACCCGGAGTTGCGGCGATGCTTCAAACCCTCAGGGGGCGCTACGCGCTCGGGGTGGTGAGCGCCGGTCTTGATCGGGACACACGCCAGTTCCTCACGGGCGCTGGCATCGCGGCGGATTTCGGAGCCGTCGCGACCCTTAGTACGTGCGCTCGGACCAAGCCCCGAGCCGATCCCGTGCTCTGGGCGGCTCGCGAGCTGGGAATCCCTTCCGAGCGCTGCGTGATGGTCGGCGACACGACCGTTGACATCCGAGCGGGCCGCGCCGCGGGGGCGCAGACCATCGGCGTGCTGTGCGGCTTCGGGGAGGAAGCGGAGCTACGCGCGGCCGGCGCCGACCTCATCATCACGAGCACGGCTGCGCTCGGCGATGTCCTGTCGTGCTGACGTCAGCTGGTCCGTTCGTTCTTCCCCCAACGTGATCGACGGCCGTCAAGGGTGGGTTGCTTGCGCTGCGGTAGTCTGCGCCGCGTGAACGTTCCCGTCTCGGTGCTCGACCTCACGCCGGTGCCGTCGGGCTCGAGTGCCCGCGACGCGGTCCGAAATAGCGTCGACCTAGGGGTCGCGGCCGAGCGTTGGGGCTACGCGCGCTACTGGCTCGCCGAGCACCACAACACCCCGGGAATGGCGTGTCCGGCTCCAGAGTTGATGATCGGGCAGATCGCGGCCGCGACAACCCGCATCCGCGTCGGCTCCGGCGGGGTGATGCTCCCAAACCACAGTCCGCTGCGGGTCGCGGAGTCCTTCCGTCTGCTTGAAGCGCTCTACCCAGGACGGATCGACCTCGGCATCGGCCGCGCGCCGGGGACCGATCGAGTCACCGCCTACGCCCTCCGACGCTCGAACGAGGGTGGCGACGATTTTCCCTCGCAGCTCGCCGAACTCCTGGCGTTCACGGGCGACGGCTTCCCGGACGATCATCCGTTTCGGACGGTTACTGCCCAGCCGGCGGACGTCGAGCTGCCCCCGATTTGGATCCTCGGCTCAAGCGACTTCGGCGCCCAGGTCGCCGCGGCGATGGGTGTCGGCTTTGCGTTCGCCCGCCATCTGAACCCACGCGGCGCGGAGCCGGCGATGGCGCTCTACCGCGAGCGTTTCGAACCGTCGAAGGGGCTCGCCGCGCCGAAGACCATTCTTGCCCTCTCGGCCATTTGCACCGAACGAAGCGAGGCTGCTCGCGACCTCGCGATGTCCATGGCCTTGGGCGTGATCCAGATGCGCCAAGGCCAGCCGGGGCGCCTCCCGTCGCCGGAGGAGGCGAACGCGCACCTCTACAGCGAGGGAGAGTCCGATCAGGTGCGCCGCTACATGCGGGCACAGGTGCTCGGCACCCCCGATGAGGTCCGCTCCCAGCTTTCGGGCCTCGTTGACGTGACCCGCGCCGACGAGGTGATGATCATGTCGATGATTCACGATCACGCCGCGCGGCTGCGCTCGTACGAATTGATCTCCGGGGCACTCGGGCTCCTGGCCGGCGACCTCGCCGGAGTCGGGTCGCCCGTGGCCGCTCAGGCACACTGAACATCCCGCCGACACAGGACAGCGAACAACCCCCGCCGACGTTCGGCGAGGCCACGCGGTTCTGGCTGAAGCTCGGCTGTATCAGCTTCGGCGGGCCGGCCGGACAGGTCGCGATCATGCACGACGAGCTGGTCGAGCGGCGACGCTGGATCGACGAGGATCGTTTCTTGAGAGCGCTCGGCTTCTGCACTGCCCTGCCGGGGCCGGAGGCGCAACAACTGGCGACCTACGTCGGATACTCGCTGCACGGGGCGCGAGGCGGCGTCGCGGCTGGCGGGCTTTTCGTGCTGCCGTCGTTCCTCTTGCTGTGCGTCCTGAGCGGGATCTACGTGGAGTACGGAACCGTCGGAGCGGTCGAGGGAATCCTGCGGGGACTCGGTGCCGCGGTTGTCGCGCTCATCGCGGCAGCGGTGCTGCGCGTCGGCCGACGCGCGATTCGTTCGACTTTCGGGGTGGCGCTTGCGATCATTTCGTTCGCCCTGGTGCTCGTCGGCTTGCCGTTCCCGCTACTCCTCCTCGCCGTTGCGGCGTTGGGGTTTTTCGTCGGGCGAGTGCGGCCTGGGCTCCTCGGATCGAGACGATCTGAGGCGTCGGGCGCGCCGGTCGCGGACCGCTCGCAGTCCGAAGGCTGGCGCCGACGACTTGCGGGAACGCTGGCCGTGTGGCTGATTCCGGTTGCGGGCCTCCTGATCGTGGGCGGGCTCGTGGGCCGGCTCGCCGGATTTTTCACCCTCACCGCACTCGTCACGTTCGGCGGCGCCTACGCGGTGCTCCCGTTCGTGGCTGATCAGGCGGTCAACAACTTCCATTGGTTGAGCGCGAAAGACATGGTCGCCGGACTCGCGCTCGGTGAGTCGACCCCGGGGCCGCTCATCATGGTGAACACGTTCGTGGGATTTCTGGCCGGGCACTCCGCCAAGGGAACGCTGGTGTGGGGCGTTGTCGGCGCGAGCGTCGCCACGCTTTGCACGTTCATCCCCTCATTCGTGTTCATCCTCAACGGCGCTCCCTTCATCGACCGCATGCGCCCGGACGGGCCGCTTGCCGACATGCTGAGTGCCATCACCGCGGCAGTCGTCGGCGTCATCGCCGCGCTCGGCGTGTTCGTGGCCCGTCACGCGCTCGTCGTCGATGACCGGCCTGACTGGCTCCCCATATTGCTCGCCGTCGCGGCGTTCGTCGCGCTCTGGCGCTTTCGCGTCGGGGCGATATGGGTGATCGGTGGGTGCGCCGTCGTTGGCCTCGCGGCGGCTGGCGCCGGCTGGTAGCGGACGTATCAACCTCCACGCGGGCGACTCCTTCCCCGTGAGGTATGTGTGAACGAAGTCGGACGCGGCTGGTCAAGTGTCCCGATCAGGGATAGGTTCGGGTCGTCCGAGGCAGTTCTCGGGGCTCATCGAATCGACTCCGACGATCGACGCGGGAGGGGTACGAGCAATGGGACGGCATGGTCGCGAGACGTACTACATCGTCGGTGAGGGCGTCGTCGGCGACGACCCCGGCGCGGCCGCCACCCGCATGGAGCAGAGCGTCGCCGCCGACATCCAACAGTTCCGTTTCTCACGAATCGGCCCCCAGGGCAGCCAACTCGGCGAGGCCAACATTCGAGCGGTATCGAAGGCGATGGTGGCCGGCGACGGCGCGACCAAGCATGACAGCGGCCTCCCCGCGGGCTACACCTACCTCGGGCAGTTCATCGATCACGACCTGACCCGTGACATCACCCCGGGGCCGCTCGACCGGGACGCGCGCGTGGTCGACCTGCTGCAGGAGCGCTCGCCAAGCCTCGATCTCGACAGCCTCTACGGCAAGGGGCCAAGCGATCCCGGCGACAAGAAGTTCTACAACGGCCTTCGCCTAAAGACCGGAACAACGGCGCCGTCCTTTCCAACCGACGGGATCGCGAACAAAGCAAAGCCTGGGTTTGACCTTCCTCGCGTCGGCACCGGGGCGACGAAGCGAGCCAGGCGTCGAGCGCTGATTCCCGATGTTCGAAACGACGAGAACCTCGCCGTCGCGCAAACGCACCTCGCGTTCATCCGATTCCACAACCGGGTCGTGGATGAGCTTGCCGCCGACGGCGTACCCGTCGCGCAGCGCTTCGCCAAGGCGCGAGAGCTCGTCGTCAAGCATTACCAGTGGATGATCCACACCGACTTCCTGCCCCGCCTCGTCGACAAGGCCATCGTCGAGAACGTTTTCACCAAAGGACGGAAGCTCTTCGAGGTGAGTCCGCCTGTCGGGAGCTTCCCGACGATGCCGGTGGAGTTCTCGGTGGCGGCCTATCGCCTCGGGCACAGCATGATCCGCGACGCCTACAACTGGAACCGCGTCTTCGACAACGGCGCGGGCAGTCTGGAGCTCCTTTTTGCCTTCTCGGGGACCGGAGGTAACCTCGACGCCGGGGGAGAGCAGAGCGATCCCCGTAGCGGCGAGCTGGCCCTGCCGACGAACTGGATTTGCGACTTTCGCCGGCTCTACGACTTTCGGGAGGCGGGGCGACTCGACCTGGTACCCAAGCCCAGAGCGAAGAAGTTTAACGTCGCACGCCGGATCGACACGCTCCTCGCTGAGCCCCTCGCGCGCCTTCCGCGCGGCTCGATCGGCTTCCCGGGCGCGGTCCCACCAGCGCATGAGCTGCGACTCTCGTACCGCAACCTCCGGCGCGCCAAGAAGATTCACCTCGCCACCGGGCAGCAGATGGTCGATCTGCTGAACGCACGCGGTGTACCCGTGAAGGCGCTCACCCCTGCGCAGATCCTGAACGGCAAGGACGGTGCGAAGCTCGGCCGGCTGACCGTCACCCAGAAAGCGACCGTCGAGCGAAACACGCCGCTTTGGTTCTACATCCTCCGGGAGGCCGAACTGAACGGCGGCAAGCTGACGGGAGTCGGCGGACGGATCGTCGCCGAAACCTTCCACCGGGCGATCGAGGGGAGCCAAGACTCGATCCTCAAGGACCGGGCGTTCAGACCGACGCTTGGTCCGAACGCGATGACATTCCGAATGGTCGACCTGCTGCTGTTTGCCTTCGAAGGGAAGGCCGCCCTCCTCAATCCACTCGGCGACTGACGCGCCGCGACACCTGGAGATCACCATGAGCCGTCTGCTTACCCAGAACTTGAATGCCTCCGGCGTGGCGTCCTGCATCGTCGTCCTCAGCGAGGATGCCGCCGCGAGCAGCGCAAACGTTCAACGCCTCGAGGGGCATTTCACCCGGTCGGAGCTCTCACAGGATGCGGCCCTCTCGCGCGAGCTCGGTCGGCCTGCGGCCGACACCGGAAGCGGTGCCGTCCAGTACTACGAGCACTTGGGCGTCTTCTACGGCACGATCGACCGCGGTGGGCTCGCGGCGCTCCGCTCGGAATCCGCGGTCGCGAGCGTGAGCGCCGCCCCACAACTCAGCCTCATTCGACCCGACCGCGTCGAGACCGCGGCGCTCGCGACATCCCGCACCTGGGGTATCGACGCGCTTGGTGTGCCCGCCCTCTGGGATGAGGGGTTCACCGGCGAAGGTATTCTCGTCGGCCACCTCGACACGGGTGCCGACGGAAAGCACCCGGCCTTGAAGAACGCGATCGCGGCGTTTGCCGAGTTCGACAGCTTCGGTCGTAAGGTTACCCCGGCGCCGAAAGCACATGACACCGACGACCACGGGACGCACACGGCCGCGACAATCGCAGGGCGCGAGGTTGCCGGCAAGCGGGTCGGCGTGGCCCCTGGGGCCAAGCTCGCGAGCGCCATCGTGATCGAGGGCGGCCAGGTCGTCGCTCGGGTCCTCGGTGGGATGGATTGGTGCGTCGGCGAAGGCGTTCGCGTGCTCAGCATGTCGCTTGGTTTCCGTGGCTTCTGGGAGGACTTCCTCCCGCTCACCAAAGTGCTGCGACGTCGAGGCGTGCTCCCCGTATTCGCGGTCGGTAACGAAGGGCCGGGCACGAGCCGCTCGCCGGGCAACTACCCGGAGGCGCTTTCGGTTGGCGCCATCGACCAAGCTCAGGCGGTCGCGAGTTTCTCATCGAGCCAACGCTTCGCTCGGCGCCGCGACCCGATCGTGCCCGACCTTGTCGCGCCCGGCGTGAACGTCATCTCCGCAAAGCCTGGCGGCGGCTTCCAGTCGATGGATGGAAGCTCGATGGCCACGCCACACATCGCGGGTTTGGCGGCGCTGCTCTTCCAGGCGCGGCCCAGTTCGACCGTGCGCGCGATCGAGCGGGCCATCGTCGCCTCGTGCTCGCTCCCAGCCGGCGTCGATCCCGAGCGAGCAAACCACGGGATGCCGAACGCCCCGAAGGCGCTCGCGGCCCTCCGTCGGCGCTGACCGCGCCTACTACTCACGTCCCGAGTGAACGCAGGAGTCGCACATGGGAAAGCGCAAGCCCAACCGTCCTCAGATCGATCCCGAACTCGCAAAGCAGTTGCGGGCGGCCTCCGCGAACGCGAGCCCCGTTGAAGCCGTCGTCGTGCTCCGGACCGTGCGAGCGACAACGAAGACTGGCTCCGACACCGACGCGCGCGCGAAGGCGGTGCTTGACCGGGTCTCGGCAACCACCGGCCTCGTGCCACACGACGTGAACGTTTTCACGAACCTCTCGTCGTTTGTCGTGAGCGCCGAGGCGCGGTTCATCGAGGGACTCTTCGACCAGGCCGAGGTCACCTCGGTCGTCGCGAACAGCCGCCCCGATGACGACATGCTCCTCTCGGCGAAGCCTCCCGTGTAGGCGACGCAAGCGCCGATGCCTCCAACTGCCCCACCGGCCACGATCGCGGGGTTCGCCTACCTCGAGGTCGGCTTCACGAAGGCTGGCGCGCCACGAGCCGGGGCGAGGGAGGCACTGCTCGGGGCCACCTCGAGTATGACCGACCTTCTCGTCGTGGCGCACGGTTGGAACGAAACCGCCGCGAGTGCCCGGAATCTCTATGCCATGGTCCTCACGGAGTTGCGCGCCGCGCTCGCCGATGGACAGCCGCCGAGCGAGGATCGACGCGTCGGCGTCGTCGGTGTGCAGTGGCCGTCGATGATTCTCACTGACGGCCTCGCCACGGGAGTGAGTCAGTGGCGTACCTCGATTGGTGCCGCCCTGCCGCGCCGATTTGACGCGACGATCCAGGAACTCTGCGACCTGGTCGAGGCCCGTCCGTCGGACCCAGGCGCCGTCGATCGTTACATGGCGCTCCTCGCCCGTTTGGGGACCGCCGTGCCGGGGGCGCGTCGCGACGAGGACGGCGACGGCGCCATTGTCACGAGCGCCGATCCGATGTTCGATCTCCAGGCGCTCGTCGAACCGTCCGCCGCGGCCGGTCTCGGCGACGTGTTCGACCGCGTCTGGCATGGCGCCCGCGAGGCGCTCCGGGCGACGACCTTCTGGCAGATGAAGCGGCGCGCGGGTGAGACCGGAACGCGTGGGCTCGGGCCGCTTCTCGCCGAGCTGGCCGCGACGCGCCCGAATGTCCGCGTTCATCTCGTTGGCCATAGCTTCGGCGCCAGGCTCGTCGCCAGCGCCCTTCCGAGCCTCAGCCCGACCTCGTCGACGGTGGATTCGATGGCCCTACTGCAGGGAGGCTTCTCGCATTTCGCGTTCGCCGCGTCGCTACCGCACGACGCTGGGCGCTCCGGACAACTCGTGGGTATGGAGGGGTGTGTTCGTGGTCCGGTGGTGGCGACCCACACTCGCTTTGACACCGCTCTCTCGACGCTCTACCCACTTGCCGCGCGGATGTCGGGCGACGATGCGGCCGGCACGGAGGCGCGTGCGGCCCGGTTCGGCGCGCTCGGGGCGGATGGAGCCCACGCCTCGAATGAGGTCGCAACCAAGCTGCTCGGTCCGGGAGTCACCTACGCATTCACCCCTGGGCGAATTGTGAACGTCGATGCGAATGCGGTCATGACGCGTGGCGGGCCCCCCGACGGCGCCCATTCGGACCTCAGCCACCGAGAGATTGGCTGGCTCATCGCATCGGCCACCGGTTTGCGACGCCCGAGCCGATAGGGCGAGAATTGGATCGCCGCGAGGCGATCGTCCTCGCAAGACGAGTGATGCAGCACCCGCCCCGGGATACCGCGAACGGTCAGACATCAACGCAGACTGGCCCCCACCGACCATCTCGGGCCGCAAGGGCGCGCCCGAGGCCGAGCTCGCGAACGCTCGACGTCGGGAAACGTTGGAGCGCAGACCGCGGACCGCCTCGACGCTACGGGCCGCCCATGAACGCCGCCGCGCGGCGCTGAACTTCCTCAGGCGTGACGTCCTCGATGTGCGTCGACACGCTCCAGCGGTGGCCGAAGGGATCCCGAAGGCGGCCCGACCGGTCGCCGTAGAACTGATCCTCGGGTTCGCGCTCAGCGGTTGCTCCGGCGGCGATGGCGCGCGCGAAGGTCGCGTCGACATCGTCTACGTAGACCCCGATGGTGACAGGTGAACCACCCAAGGTCACCGGGCTGACGACGCCCATCTCCGGGAACTCGTCCGAGAGCATGATCACCGAGTCGGCGAGCTGGAGCTCGGCGTGGCCGATCGTGCCGCCAGGCCCCTCGATGCGCATGCGCTCGGCGGCGCCGAAGGCCTGTGAATAGAACTCGATCGCAGCCTTGCCGTCGTTCACGCACAAGTAGCAGGAGACGGCTGGGTAGCCATCTGGAATCGGCTTCACGGTGGACACCGCAGACTCCTTGTTACGAACGTATGTTCCGGTACTCTACGCCGCGGTTTCCCGCGGGGCAAGGGGCGTATCCGTCGCGAGGCGTTCAAGGAATCCGCTCAGCGCGCCGATCGCCAAGGCGGCGTCGTCGGTCCTGATCGACTCATCCGGGTTGTGACTGATACCACCCGCGCAGCGGACAAAGAGAATGGCCACGGGAGTGATCTGGGCGAGCGACATCGCGTCGTGGCCAGCGCCGCTCGCGAGTCGCCGTGTGGGAAGGCCGAGCGCACCAACCGCCTCAACAAGACGGTCTTGGAGCGCGAGATCGCATGGCACCGCTGCCATTGACGAGGGCGCCCCGTACGTCAGGATCAAGCCCCGATCGTGCGCGATCACAGCGGCACGCTCCCGGATGTCGGTAAGGGAGCCCTCCCGGACGGCGTCGCTTGAGTGGCGAACGTCGTAGGTCAATGTGGCGCGCGCGGGGATCACGTTCGCAGCCCCCGGTTCGACCGTGATCTGGCCGACGGTGGCGACGAGGGCGTCCGTCTCCCTGGCGACCGCCTCGATTGCCAAGACGATCGCAGCGGCCCCGGCGAGCGCGTCGCGGCGCAGGTGCGTCGGCACGGTGCCCGCGTGGCCGGCGACGCCCGACAGCGTGAAGGTCCCGCGGCTCTGCCCTTGGATGGATGTGACGATCCCGAGCGGCTCGCCGGCGGCATCGAGGATCGGGCCCTGCTCGATATGAACCTCGATGTAGCCTATGAGGTCATTCGGGTCTCGGGCGGCTGCCGCAAGCGCGTCGGGGTCGCCGCCGAAGCCCCGGATAGCGTCGGCGAGGCTCGTGCCATCGCTGTCAACGAGCGCCAGCTCGGCGTCGTTGAAGGTTCCGGCGTACACGCTGCTCCCGAGAAACGACGAGCGAAAGCGCAGCCCCTCTTCGTCGACGAACGCGACGATCTCGATCGAGAAGGGCAGGCGTCGGCCACCGCGGTGGAGTCGTTCGACGCAGCTGATCGGAACGAGGGCGCCCAACGGACCGTCGTAACGGCCGGCGTCGCGAACCGAGTCGATGTGCGACCCGGTTACGAGTGTCTGGGTGGCGCCTGCCTTGCCGGCGTACCGACCGATGAGGTTGCCGACCGCGTCGACTCGCGTCGACATTCCCGCGGCCTGCATCCAGCCGGCGACGAGGTCGCGCGCTCGGGCGAGGGCGGGGGTGGCGTACGGCCGCGTGATCCGCCCGGGTTCCTGGGCGCACTGACCGAGCGCGTCGAGCCGCGCCATGAGGATCGCTGCCTCGGCCGACGCGAGTTGGCACACATCCGGCACGTTCATCGCGCTCGCCGCCACGTTTCTCGGACTACCCTGAAACGTGGGTGGTGGTCCGGGGTGGCCCCTTGCGGACCGCGCGCGGAGATCCGGTGGAGCAGGTGACGGCGCATGCCTGAGCAGCTTAGCTCCCGCCTGGAGGGAGGAGCGGGACCAGTCGGCGGCGTATCAGTGACACGGCAGACCACGGTCACGTCGTGCGCCCTGGCTGACCAAGTATCGTCACGCCCCGTGCCGGACAGCTTCCCCACCGACCTCGGGTCTGACGATGGCCCCTCCGGGGCGGGAGGCTCAAGCGCAGACGTTCCGTCGCCAGCGCCCGCTGGCAGCTCCCACGAAGTAGCCGGCCTCAACGACGGCCGGGCGAGCCATGGGCGCGCTGGCCTCGCCGCGCTGACCTTGGCCGCACTCGGGGTCGTCTTCGGCGACATCGGGACATCGCCGCTCTACGCCCTGCGTACCGTGTTCACCGTCGACAACGGCGCGGTTCGTCCAGATCAAACGGGTGTCTACGGGATCATCTCGCTCGTCGTGTGGGCGGTCACGCTCGTCGTCTCGGTGAAGTACGTGACCGCAATCATGAGGGTCGATAACGACGGTGAGGGCGGGATCATGGCCCTGATCGCCCTCATCCAGCGTCCCAACCTGACGGGAACGCTCGCGAAGTCCTCCCTTGTCGCCCTCGGGATCTTCGGGGCCGCGCTCTTCTACGGCGACGGAATGATCACTCCAGCAATCTCGGTGCTTTCGGCCGTCGAGGGTCTGGAGGTCGCGGCGCCGAGGTTGGAAGCCCTCGTTCTTCCGATCACCCTCGTTGTCTTGACGCTCCTCTTCATGATCCAACGCCACGGCACGGGGCTCGTCGGACGCCTGTTCGGGCCAATCATGGCCGTTTGGTTTTCGGTCCTCGCGCTCGCCGGGGCCGCAGAGGTCGCACGGCACCCAGGGATCCTGCGCGCGCTTTCGCCGACCTACGCCATCGCCTTCTTCGCTCGCGACGCGGGAGTCGCGTTCATCGCCTTGGCGTCGGTCGTCCTCGTCATCACGGGAGCCGAAGCGCTGTATGCCGATATGGGGCATTTTGGGCGTGCCCCCATCAGCCGGGCCTGGTTCTTCTTCGTTTTCCCGGCCCTCACCCTCAACTACTTGGGCCAGGGCGCCCTCATCCTCGGCACGCCGAGCGCGATCGAGAGCCCGTTTTTCCTGCTGTTTCCCCACTGGTCCCGCATTCCGGTGGTCGTGCTGTCGACGGCCGCGACGGTCATCGCCTCACAGGCGGTCATCTCCGGCGCCTTCTCAGTCACCCGCCAGGCCGTTCAACTCGGTTTCCTTCCCCGCATGAGGATCCGTCAGACCTCCGAGCACGAGGTCGGACAGGTGTACGTGCCGGCGATCAATTGGGGGACTTTCGCCGCGGTTGTCGTGCTCGTCCTCGGGTTCCGGTCGTCGGCGGCGCTTGCCTCGGCGTACGGGATCGCGGTGACGGGCACCCTCGCCATCGACACGATTCTCTTTTGTGTCGTGCTCCGTTCGCTCCTTGGGAAGCCGAAATGGGTGGCTGTCGCGATCGGAGCCGCCTTTCTGGTCGTTGACCTGGCCTTCTTTTCGGCCACGCTCACCAAGGTGCTCGACGGGGGTTGGTTCCCCCTTATTTTGGCGGCGATCACCTTCGGGGTACTCATCACCTGGCAGCGCGGTCGGCGGATCGTTACCGAGAACCGGACTGCGAAGGAGGGCTCGCTGCGGGACTTCGTGCGGGAGTTGAACGCGATGACGCCGCCGGTCCATCGCGTCGCGGGAACCGGGGTCTTCCTGCACCCAACGATCCAAACGGCGCCGCTGGCATTTCGTCAGAACTTCGAGCACAACCATGTCCTCCACCAAGACGTCGTTGTCCTCTCGATCGAGACCCTCCGGGTACCGCACGTCCCCGAAGCCGACCGTCTGATCGTCGACGATCTCGGCTTCACCGACGACAACATCACCCACTTTACCGCCCGCTTCGGCTTTCAGGACGAGCCGGACGTTCCCGCGACGTTGCGCCTCATTGCGCAGAACGGGACGGAGTCACCGATTGACGTCGAGGGCGCGACGTACTTCCTCTCCCACATCACCATTGCTCGCACGGACGCACCCGGGATGGCGAGTTGGCGTAAGCGACTGTTCATCGCGATGTCCCGCAACGCCGCGAGTCCCATCGAGTACTTCGCGTTGCCGGCGGATCGAACCGTGATTGTGGGGTCGCGGGTTGAGTTCTGACCGCGCGGCCACCCGTCACGCCGCGAGCTTCGCGAGCGTGCCAGCAAGCACCGCCGCACCACGAGCAATGTCCTCAGGGCTTGCGAACTCGTCAGGCCGGTGGCTCACTCCGCCGCGACAGGGGATGAAGATCATCCCGGTCGGGCAGATCTGCGCCATGAAGAGTGAGTCGTGGTAGGCACGACTGATCATCCGTTGCGCGACGACGCCCTGCTCCGTGCAGACGGCCTCAATCTGGGCGACGATCTCCGGGGCGCAGGTCGCGGGAGGGTCGGCATTTAGCAGCTCGTCGCGATGGCCCACGCCTCGCCTGGTGGCCGCGTCACGCCCCTTCGCGCGAATCGCATCGACCACGCGGTCGCGTCGTGCGCCGTCGGTGTCGCGGACGTCGATGCTCAGGCGCACTTCGCGAGGAATGCTGTTCACGGCCCCCGGGAAGACGTCGACGAGCCCGCAGGTCGCGACCGTGTCCGGCCCGCCGGAGCCCCGCGCGACTTCGTCGACGGCCGATACCAGCTCGGCCGCGGCGACCATCGGGTCGGCGCGGTCGACCATGAGGACGGCGCCGGCGTGCCCACCGGGCCCCGTGAGGTCGACGCGCAGGGTCGCCGGCGCGGCGATCGCCGTGACGACGCCGATCTGGACTCCATCACGTTCGAGGAGCGGCCCCTGCTCGATGTGAAGCTCGACGAACGCGCGGTAGTGGCCAACTGCGGGCCGGACCAAGGAGAGGGCGCCCGCGTACCCAGCCGCCAATCGCGCCTCCTCGAGGGTGACGCCGTCAGCGTCGGTCAGGCCGGCCGCGCGCCCTGGGTCGAGCTGCCCCGACATGATCCGGCTACCAACGCATCCGATGCCAAAGCGCGTCGGCTCCTCCGCGGTGAATACGATCAGTTCGATCGAACGGCGCGGGGTCAACCCGGACGCCTTCAGGGAGCGGATCGCCTCGAGTCCCCCGAGGACGCCGACCACACCGTCGAAGCGGCCCGCGTTCGGGATCGCGTCGGTGTGGGAGCCGGTCGCGACGGCCGCAAGCTCCGGCTCGGCGCCCTCCCATCTGGCAAAGAGATTTCCAACTGCGTCGAAGCGGACATCGAGCCCCTCCGCCTCGCAGCGCTCGACCATCCAGTCGCGCCCCCGCATGTCGGGGCCCGTGAAGAGCACCCTCGTTACAGACGGATACGGCGTGTCGGAGATCTGCGCGAGCGCCTCGATCTCTCCTACCAGCCGGTCAGCGTCGACGGTCACGGCTGGATCAGTGGGTCGCGATTCCAGTCCTTGTAGAGGAGGTACTTCGCCCACCCGCTGCCGTAGGCCGCCGTCCACTGCGGGCAGTACGGCGCCATGAAGACGACGTCGCCCGCCTGGATCGGGTACCACGCGTCGCCGAGGCGGTAGATCGCGCTGCCTTCGAGCATGGTCAGGCCGTGCTCCATCACGTGGACCTCGACAAACGGCAGGCATGCGCCTGGCGCGAAGGCCATGGTGTTGACGGCCATGTCGAAGGCTGGAGTATCCGGGAGGAGCATCTGGACGAGCACACGCTCGTCGCCCATGAACGGCGACGCTGGCGCATCCTTTTCACTGCCGACCACAACCGTCGCAGCGGCGTGCCCACCGACGGGAACGAAGTCCTTCTCGATCACCATCACGGTCGCCCCGTCGCGACTTGTGATCTGGTGCGCCGCTCCAGCGGGCAGGAAGCCGTACTCGCGAGGGCCGAGGTCATGGCCGGCCCGCGCCACCTTGAGGGCGACGGACCCGTCGATGACGTAGACGAACCGCTCGACCCCAGGCGCCGGCGCTGCGGACTCGCCGCCGGGCCCCATCTCGACGAGGTACTGGCTGAACTGCGCGCCCATCCTCGGTGAGATCAGGACGATGCTGAGCGAGTTCACCCACCCGGGGAGCGGTGAGCGGACGTGGCTGTCGGGTGCGATGACCGCATGGTCTGGTTGAACGGTGCTTCTGGTGAGTCCGATGGGGGTTGTCACGAAGGCCTTCTCGGGGTGGCAGTGCGGGACCCGCCGAACGACGACCGGGGCCGACGCCGACGCATTCGGCGGATTCTGGCAGAGCCTGCCCGGGCTGTCTCCCCGCTGCTGGCGCCGCATCACATAGGCTCACCGCCGATGGACGAAGCCCCCGGGACGTTCCTCACGCCACGGATCGTCGGCCGCGAGTCGGTTCGGCGGACGATCGGCGATGCGCTGCGCTGGGTCGAGGGTCGACCGCGTGTCGTGCTCCTGTCGGGAGAAGCGGGTCGCGGAAAAACGCGATTGTCGCACTGGGCGCGCGAGCGCGCGATTGGGAACATGCCGGTGCTCGTGGGTGAGGCCGACGCCCTCGGCGCGAGGTTGCCGCTCGGGGTCTTTCGGGACGCGTTCGCCCGACTTCGACGAGCTAGCGGTGATGCCAGCCTCATGCTCGACGACGACCTGTTAGGTGAGTTTCCCCGATTGGTGCTCGACCAGTCACCCGGTCAACGCATCGAGCCGGCGCGCCTCTTCGACGCCGCAACTCGCTACGTCGGAGCGTTGGTCGCCGGGAGCGGAACCCTCATCATTCTCGAAAACATGCACGAGGCGAAGGAACTCAGCTGCGAGGTCGCACTGCACCTGGCTCGTGCATTCCGCCACGACGAGCTGTCGATGCTGATCACCTTTCGAGACGAGGAACCCAACCCCGCGCTCTCGGCACTCCGGACCCAGCTGACCCGAGATCGGCTCGCGGTGGAGCTCCCCCTCCCTGCGCTTACACGCGACGAGGTCGGACAGATGATTTCGTTCGCGATTGGCGGCGGGGCGAGTGCCAGCGCGATCGACGCGGTGTTCGCGACCAGCAAGGGCAACGCGTTCGCCGTTGAGGAAGTCATCAAGCAGTCGCTTCGCGACGGTCGGCTTGTTCAACTGACGGGCGAGTGGGAGGACACGGGCCGTGCGCCCCTGCCCGACGCCGTCCGAGAAGCGCTCCTCCTTCGCGTCGGCGCGCTCGACCCCATCACACGTCGCCTTGCCCAAGCGGCTGCGGTCGTCGGTGAGACCGCAGAGCACTGGCTTCTTGGCGCCGTCGCGGAGCTGACCCCCGAAGATCTCGTCGAGGCAGTGGACCGAGCCCGGGAGGTCGGTCTTCTGAGCCACAGCACCGTGGATCCCGGGCCCGCGCGCCTCAGCTTCCGCCATTCGCTCGCCCGCGACGTCGTCTACGACGATCTCGGCGCGCTCGCGCCGATCTGGCACCAGCGGGCGATGCGCGCAATCGAGGATCACGTGACGTCCGCGGCCGAGACGCGCTTGGAGGAGCTACTCGTCCATGCACTTGGGGCGGGAGATTCGGCCCAAGCGGTTGAATACTCCATGAGGGCCGGGCGTCGCGCACTCCGCCTGAGCGCGCTCCGGGAGGCCGAGCGCCATTTCAGCAAAGCGTCGGAGTTGTGGAAGCCGGAACTCGGGGAGACGCGCCTGGCCGAGGCGCTCCTCGAACGGGTGCGAATCCTCGTGGTCACCGCTGACCTCGACGACGCTTCGGCGCTCGTCGCGCAGGCGATCGTCGCCGCCGATATCGCCCAGGACGGCGCGCTTGGGGCTGTCGCGCGCGCGCTCGATGCGTCAATTCGATGGGACCATCATGAGCGCGACGGTGTCCTCGATGACCTTCGCGAGGCCAGCAACCAGCTCTCCCGGCTTCCGGGCCGCGGTCGAGATCACGCGGAAGTCCTCAAACTCCTCGCCCGCACGGCGCTGCGAAGCGATGACATGTCCGGCGCAGTTGCGGCTGCCCGGGCCGGACTCGAACTCGGCAACCTCGACGTTGGCGTACGACTGAGCCTACGCATCAGTCTCGCGGCCGGACTGGTTGCGACCGGGCAGTTCAAGGAGGGCCGTCGAAAGCTGCTTGACGTTCTTGACGAAGCGCGTGCCCACGGTGACGTCGTCCACGTGCAGCGCGCGCTGACGACGCTGGCCCGCTGCACGAAGGATCGCCTCGACGAGCCCCTCGAGGATAGCCTTCGCTACATCGACGAGGCAATCGAGGTCGCGGAGCGAGCAGGACTCACACGTCTCATTGCTCGCTCCCTTCGTTGGCGCACCGACATCCTCGTCGAGCTGGGTCGCTGGAGCGACGCCGAACGAGATATCCAGAAGGCGCTCGCGGCGAAACTTGACGCGAAAGGGGCGCTGGAGTTCGAGGTCGTCCGCGCAAAGGTGCTGCGATGCCGCGGGCGCCTCGACGGCCTGGACGCACGCTATGAGCGCATCGCCGAGGAGGCGCGTCGTCTGGGAATGCGGGGCGTTGGTCTGGAGGCCCGCGTAGGGATGGCACGAGTGGCCCTCGCAACGGCCGACCCGTCGCGCGCCCTGGCCGAGATCGCGGCCATGCTCAATGGTTGGGGTTCGGTCGCCACGGGGGAGGAACCGATGTGGACGGGGCTCCTCACGACCGGGCTTGAGGCCGCGGCGACTGAACGAGATGAGCCGTGGGCGCTCGCGCTGCTGCGCCGCATCGGTGATTTTTGGCCCGACGCGCGCGCAACGTACGCACGCGCGCTCGGCGAGATCGCGTCGGGCCGCTCGCCAGATCTTGACGGCGTCGAAGTCGCGGCGCAGCGCATCGAGAACAGTGGTCGGCGCTCCGAAGCGGCACGCATGAGCATGATCACGGCCACGCTGACACGACGCGCGAGTCCGTCGGATGTCGCCGGGCTTCTCGCGCGCGAGGCTCAGCGAATCTACGCAGAGCTTGGCGTTGATCTGGCCACCGACGTCCCAATGGACAGTGCGGACGCCGAGAAACACGTCTCGGATCGGCTGACGCCTCGCGAGGAGGCCGTGGTGACCCTCGTCGCTGAGGGACGCGCCAGCAAGGAGATCGCCGCACTCCTTGGGGTGGTCAAGAAAACCGTCGACAAGCATTTGGAGAATGCGTTTCGCAAGCTGGGCGTGCGCAACCGAACTGAGGCCGCGGCGGTGTGGAATCGTCGCACGACGGCACCCGAGCCACCTCGCGACCCAGAGTGACCGCGCGCCCCCCGTCTCACAGCATGAGAAGCGCGTCTTCGTACTTTTCCCAATAGTCGAGTCCGGGTTCGCCGCCTTACCCTTGCTCTGCAGATCAGGAACGGGTCGCCATTGGGCGACCCCCAAGCGCGGGAGGTGGGACATGACGGCGATTGAGTGGCGCAGCTGTACGGACCGCAAGTGCCCGTGTCACAGCGTGCAGTCCCTGGGATCCCCACTCACCTGGACGTTCGATCGGGTGATCAATCAGGTGCTGGTCGATGCGGTCGGCTTGAGCGGACGCACGATGCCAAATACCCGTTCCGAGCAGGACCTCTGGGAGGCGATCGTCGAGCGTATGGAGACCGAGATGGTCGGCCCGCTTGTCCACGGCTGCCCATGGCGGATTGCGCGCGAGGTCGTCGATGCCATCTTCAAGGCGCCGGCTCAGCTCGTTCGCACCACCGCAGTTGCCAACGAACCACTCCGTGTGATCGGGTTCCAGATCGAGCGTCGTCGACCCGAGGCCGCATAGGTATTGAGGTGAGGGAGGCCGCGCCGGCTCTCCCTCACCTCAATCGGGTGCCTCCAGCGACATGGTCAGCGTGAGATCGTCCGCTGGTAGGCCCGAATCGCCAGTGGCGCGCAGACGGCGATGATGCCGATAATCCAGAGCACGCTGTAGAGGATCGCGTGTCGGATCGACCATGGGGCTCCAACGGCGATGTCCGCGGTTTCGTTGCCGAAGAGCTTGCGCAGGGCCTCCGAGACGGTCGACACGGGGTTCCACTCGGCGATCGTTCGAAGCACGCCAGGGAGGCTGCTCAGGGGTACGAACGTGCTGGCCAGAAACGTGATGGGAAAGATGGCGGTAAATCCAACGCCTTGGACCGCCTCGACCGTCGGGAGGACGCTCCCCATCAGGATGCCCAACCACACAATGGCAAACGAAAAGGCGATCATCAGCGCGTAGCCGCCAATGGCCTCGGCAAGTGAGCCGCGGATGCGCCAGCCAACGATCAGGCCGCAGAGCGACATCAGGATGATCGGCAGCATCGCGCGCAGAAGGCTCGAAACGGCATGACCGGCCAGCACCGTGCCGCGCCCCATCGGAAGCGACCGGAACCGGTCGATCGCGCCGTTTGTCCGGTCGTATGCGAGGGCGATCGCGGTGCCAAAGGCGCCGAACACGATCGTCTGGGCGAAGATGCCACCCATCAGGAACTCTTTGTAGTTCACGCCGTCCGGCTTGATTGCGCCACCGAAGACATAGGCGAAGAGCAGCACGAACATGATCGGTTGGATCGTCACGTCGGCAAGCGCCTCGGGCTGGCGACGGATATGACGCAGGCCACGCTTTGCCACGACCCACGTATCGCCCATCCAACCGCCGCGGCGCTCGGCGACCGGCGGGATAGCGGTGCTCATCGCGTGGCCTCCTCGGAAACGTCCTCGTCGATGGGTTGGCCCGTAAGGGTGAGGAACACGTCGTCGAGGGTTGGCTGGCGAAGACCGATGTCCTCGACGTCCACAGATGCACTGGCGAGCGCATCGGCCAGCTTCGACACGACCCGAGGTCCGCCTTCGGTGGGAGCGTCGACGGTACGTCTGCCCGCATCGACGGAGGGTGTCGCGCCGGTCGCCGCTTCGACCATCGTGGTGACCTCGTCCAGGCGACCGGGGTCGACGACGGTCACGAACACCTTGGCTCCTCCGACTTGGCGCTTGAGCTCGCGGGAATCTCCCCGCGCGATGACGCGGCCATGGTCGATCACCACGATGTCGTCGGCCAGGCGATCGGCTTCGTCGAGATATTGGGTGGTCAGGAGGATGGTCGTTCCCTGCCCGACGAGGGTGTCCAGGACATCCCAGAGTTCGTTGCGCGCGCGCGGGTCAAGACCGGTCGTCGGCTCGTCAAGGAAGAGCACCTCGGGCTTCGCGACCAGGGTTGCGGCGAGGTCGAGGCGACGGCGCATTCCGCCCGAGTAGGTCCTCGCGAGGCGGCCGCTTGCATCGGTCAGTGAGAACTGTTCCAGGAGCTCGTCCGCCCGGGCCGCTGAGAGGCGACGCCCAAGGTGGTGCAGCTCGCCGATCATCACGAGGTTCTCTCGGCCGGTCAGCAAGGAGTCGACAGTAGCGCCCTGCGCCGCGAGGCCCATCACGCGCCGCACGGCGGGACCATTCTCGCCAACGTCGAGGCCGGCCACACGGGCCACACCGGAGTCGGGCTCTGCGAGTGTTGCGAGGATGCGCACCGCGGTGGTCTTCCCGGCGCCATTCGGTCCGAGGAGGCCGCACACCGTGCCTTTACGCACAGTGAAGCTCACACCATCGAGGGCGACAGTGTCGCCGTAGCGCTTGACGAGGCCTTCGGCCTCGATGGCGTTCTCGTTGGACACCCCGGGCACCATACCGACCCCTTGCGCGAGGTTCAGTCCTACTGTCGACAGCGGCACCGAGGCCAAAGGTCACGTCTGTAGCCAGGGTTCGCGTACCGCCCTGCCCGACTCTTACCGCCGTAGGGTGGCCACGTGAAACTCGGCGTCCATTTCTGGAACTTCACGCTCCCTGGAGGCCCGGAAGCGCTCGCACCGGTGCTGGCTGCAACCGCCCGCGCGGCGGAGGACGGCGGTGCTGCGATCTTCACGGTGATGGACCACTGGTTCCAGATGGATGATCTCGCCGCCGCCGATGACCCCATGCTCGAGGGCTACACGACGCTCGGCTACCTGGCCGGCCTGACGGAGCGGATCACCCTTGGTGTGCTCGTCACCGGGGTTACCTACCGTCACCCTGGCCTTCTGGCCAAGATCGTGACGACCCTCGACGTCCTGTCGGGCGGTCGAGCCCAACTTGGCCTCGGCGCGGCGTGGTACGAGCGCGAGCATCGTGGCCTCGGGGTGGCGTTCCCGTCGGTCAGCGAACGCTACGAACGGCTTGAGGAGACGCTGCAGATCTGCCGGCAGATGTGGAGCGACAACGACGGCCCGTACGAGGGTCGCCACTACCAACTGGCCGAGACGATCTGCTCGCCGCGTCCGATCCAGCGGCCATCTCCCAAGATCCTCATTGGGGGCGGTGGTGAACGAAAGACGCTACGACTCGTCGCCCGCTACGCCGACGCATGCAACCTCTTTGCCTCAGATCCGACGGTGGTGGCCCACAAGCTCGACGTCCTCGCTCGCCACTGCGACGCCGAAGGCAGTGACTTCGCCAGCATCCAAAAAACGATCATCCCGGGTTTCGACGCCCTCGACGACCTGGACGAGTTCATGTCGAGCATGGAGGGGTACGCGAAGCTTGGGATCGAACAGGTCTGGGTGGCGCCAGTTGGCCCCGACCCGGCGGGTTGGGTCGAGCGGGCGACCGCGCAGGTTGTCCCGAGACTCGCGGAACTGGGCGCGACGTAGGGCTCACGCCCCCGAGACGAGCCCGGCGAGGTCTGCGACGCGGAGCGCCTGCGCGGCAATCGTGAGGCCGGGGTTGAGCGCCGCGGATGAGGGCATGAACGAGGCGTCCACGACGAGGAGGTTGTCGAGGTCGAAGGCTCGACAAAGCGGATCGAGCACCGCCGTTGTCGGGTCGGTACCGAAGCGGACCGTTCCGCACTGGTGGGACGTCGAGATGGTCTGCGCCCTGGCGAACACGAGCGGGTAGCCGGCGCGGCGAAGCATTCGCCGCGCGCGCTCCACGAGTTCGCGATGTGCCGCCAGGTTGTTCGGTACCCAGCGAAGCTGAATCCGTCCGTCAGGGGTGAGTGCGATCCGGTTCTCGGCGTCGGGCAGGTCCTCTGAGATGGCGACCATCTCAAGGCTGCGGGGCGCCAGGAGTCGGCGAGCCGCAAGCGGCGCCCGCGGCAGGCGACCAGCCATCGCGGGGTGAACCTTGCCCATCATCTGGATGTTCCCGAGCGGTCGACCATCACCCGGGGAGCTGAGGTAGAAGTCGTTCACGCCGAGCGTCTTCTGGAACGTCGCGCCTGACGCCCGCGGGCCGATCGCGATCAGCTCGGTCAGGTTGTGGGCCATGTAGTTGCGCCCAACCTGGCCGGAGGAGTTCGCGAGGCCGTGCGGATGGTGGTCGTTTGCCGACGCGAGCAGGAGCGCGGCAGAACGGGCCGCCCCGCACGACACCACAAACGAGCGCCCGTGGATCAGCACCGGTTCCCCATCGTGCTCGGCCTCGACCGCAGCGACTCGCCGGCCCCCGGCGTCGGTCAGGAGTCGAAGCGCGCGCGTGCGCGCCAGTAGGCGAACGTTCCCGGTCTCAAGCGCTGGTCGCACCATCGAAACGTCGGCGTCGGCCTTCGCGTCGATCCGGCACGGAAAGCCGTCGCAGGTGTGGCACCGCACGCACCGTCCGCCCGCTCCGAGGTCGACGCCCAGGGGGAGTGCAAACGGAAAGAGTCCCTGCGCCCGTAGTCGGTCGTCGAGGCGAGCAAGGGCCGGCTCGTGTGCCACCGGCTCGTGTGGGAAGGGGCCCGAGCGGGTCGGCTCGGTCGGGTCGCTCCCGGAAATCCCGTGGACCCCGAACCGCCGCTCGGACTCCGCGTAGTAGGGCTCAAGGTCGTCGTAGGTGATGGGCCAGGCGGGTGAGCGTCCCTCGCGATGCTCCACCTCGGCGAAGTCCTCGGCACGAAAGCGGGGTAGGCAGGCGCCCCACACCTTGCTGCTCCCGCCAACCCAGTCGTGAACGCCCGCATTGAAATCCCCTCCTTCCGCGTCGTGCCAACGTTCGGCGGATCGGTAGCGCCCGCCGGCAACGGCGTCGGCGCTCCAGTTCTCCGGCTCGCTCGGGAGGATGTCGCCTCGCTCGACAAGGAGCACGTCGACACCCCGCTCCCCGAGGGCCCGTGCGAGTGTCCCGCCGCCTGGCCCGCTGCCGACAATGACGACATCGGCGTCAAACACGGATGCTTCGGGCATCATGCCGGGAGCCTTGCAGACACGGGCGATATATCCTCCCGGTGGTTGATCCGTACAACCGGAGCTGCTCGAATGCATGAGGATCTCGGTCAGGTTCCGCCCGGCCTTCCGGTACCTGACGACGACGGCGCTGCCGCTGGCCTTCTTGGCATGTCCGTGCCGAGTCTGAGGCTCGCGTCGACGCGCGGCGGGGACCTTGACCTCGCGGAGGCGGCGCGTGAGCGCGTGGTCGTCTACATCTACCCGCGGACCGGTCGCCCCGATGAGCCACTGCCGGATGGTTGGGATGCCATTCCGGGCGCCCGCGGCTGCACGCCCCAGAGCTGCGCCTTCCGCGACCAGCTGGCCGACATCACTGAGCTCGGCGCGAGCGTCATCGGTCTGAGCGCGCAGTCCGCGATCGACCAGCGCGAGTTCGCCGAGCGCGAGCACATCCCGTACCCGCTGCTTTCCGATCCGACGCTGCGCCTCGCGCAGGCCCTCGGATTACCGACGTTCACCGCCGCCGGCATGCGGCTCTACCGCCGGCTCACCTTTGTCGCCTCGAGGGGCCGCATCGAGAAGGTCTTCTACCCCGTCGTTTCACCCGATCGCAACGCCCATGACGTGCTCGAATGGCTCGCTCGCGCCTGAAGGTCGGCGCGTCCGCACTGGGCAAAGATCGCCGATTTCGTCTATAGCTAACTCGAAGCGATTCACGGCGCATCGATGCGCCCTGGCCGTCGATCTCGCGGGAGGATTCACATGCCCTGCATGCGTGCTGTTGGTCGGCTCATCGTCAGTGCCCGCCGGTGTACACCCGTTGCGCTGGCCACCTCGCTCGCGGTGTTGGCACTGACCTCACCAGCTGCCGCGTTCGACACCGGGCCACACAGCGACATGACCGCCGACGCACTGACCGCCGAGGGCTTTGCCCAGACGCCGATCAACGTGATGCAGGTCGACAACTGGCTCGTCGACCTCTACGAGAACGGTGAGGATCTCTCACACTCAGGGCACGGCGGTGTCCTCGTGACGCTCCTCGGGGGTGGCTACGGTGACCGAGAGAACTGGTCCCAAGAGGTCATGAAATCCGCCGACCGAAGCCATTTTGACGCGACCACCAACCTGCTGAATAACGCCTTCGAGGTGAACCTCCAGTGGGAGCGCCTCCGCGGGAACACCGCTGCCGAGCTACGGGCGGCACGCGACCGGCGCGATCCGCTCGCAGCGCTCACGGTGCTTGGCATCAGCCTCCACCAAGTCCAGGACTTCTATACGCACACGAGCTGGCTTGAGCCCGTCATCGATCGGCCGTACGGCGGCGGGCCGGGGTGGGCACAGAAGGGGTACGGAAGCACTCCGACATGGTTTGACGTACCGGCGGCGCTTCGCGTCGGCCCGATCTACACCGGCGGCGCGAGCGGCGTGCCGAGAAACCATGGGAGCTGGAAGCAGGATGACAACCAGTCGCTTGCGACCGGCAACGCCAAGGACTGGCCCGGTCGCCCGCTCTATACCGAGGCCTACACCGCGGCCTACTTCGCGAGTCGCCAATGGGTTCAGGCCGTGCGCGGCTGGATCGCTGACGAAGGGTTCTGGAGCCGGATCCAGACCTACGCCGATCGGGGCGGGGGAGCCCTCGACCACGACCTGCGCGGCGCGCTCCGAATCTCGCTCTATTCGGGGCACTGGCAGGGCCAGGGTGAGGCGTGCCGACCGAGCTTCTCGACCTCGATTTGCGGCGCACGAAGCGGCCCCGGTGGGAGCCTCGAGGATCTGCGCTTCGCGACAAACGACTACTTCGAGGACCGTGGAAAAACCATCTTCCGCACCCAGTTCGAGCGGTACGTGGTCAAGCTCGCCACGATCGTTCCACCGGTCTCACCCTCGCCGCTCTACGTTCCGTCCAGCCAGGAAATGCAGCGGCAGACGACCTTCGCGCGGCTGCGCGTGACCGGCGTCCACGAAGAGGACGATCGCGACTTTGGTCCGATCGACGAGGCCGACTTCTACGTGAAGGCGACGCTCGGCGGGCAGGCATTCCGCTCGGGAACGATCTTCGGCGAGGATCACTTCACGTTCGGCCGCCCGAACGCGCCCTTCACCTTTCTGAGGTCCGTGCCGTCTGGCTCGATGCGCGACGAGCCGCTTCGGTCGCTCCTCGTCGAGGTTCGCACCGGCTCGGCGAGCGGCTCCGGCACCGACGACGACATCTACCTGAGGATCAACCCCACCACTCGATTCCCACTGGACAAGCGCCTCTACGACGACTTCGAGCGCGGCGACCGCGACACGTACTCGCTCCCGATCGACGACCTCGTCCGAAACGGCGCGACGCTTCGCGAGATCCAGCAGGTCCAGGTCGAGAAGTCGAGCGATGGTCGCTTCGGGGCGTGGAAGCTCGGCGGGGTGAAGGTCATCGCAAACGACCGCTTGATCTATTCGAACGACCGCATCGAGACATGGGTCGAGAAGAACCGAAGGACGTGGGTCGCACCGGGATTTGTTCCCCCCGCGATCGTTACCCGCGGGATCGGCGCGACGGTGGCCCTCTGGGACGACGACGCGGTTCTCACGGGGGCGGACGACCACACCGACATCAATCCGCTCGTGCGTCGCAAGGACGCGGCGTTCGTCTTCGATCCCACTGGCCCGTTTATCGCGGGAACGGCGAAGGGCGGGAGCAGGCACGGAGGGCGCCTCGGCGACGGCGACGTCGCGCGGCTGACATACCAGCTCGACGCCGTGGCCCCGGAGCCCGCAGCGGCGACGAGCCAGATCGGCTCCGACCTCCCGCCACCAGCAACGGTGACCGGGCCGGGCGCCATCCTGCCCCCGCAGGTCATCGGCGTCGTCGGCCCATCGAAGAACCCGTCCGCGTCATGGGTGCTCGTCGGCCCGGCGTCGACTGGGAAGGGCGCGGGATCCGTCGGTGTGAAGGGTCGGTAGCGGGGCCGCCTGCGCGGCAATTCTCGCGGCATGGTGAACGAACAGCCACGAGAGCCGGCCCCGAACTGATCGACTGAAGGCGCTCAAAGAGATTCGCCGCTTGGAGATCGACGCCGACGAGTGCTCGACGTAGCGTTCTCGGCCGGTACGACGGCCTCCGTGGAGATCGCCTGGAATCCTTCAGTCGTTGTCCCGGGGAGAAGGGGAGACCGAACGCGTCCATTCGGCGAGGGAAGCTGAGCGACTCGTGCGAACGCAGGTCGGCCTCGCGGGCGGCGCCGCGCCGCAAGCGCTTCGTCCGACCGAGCGGCGTGCTCGTCCGAAGTGGCCACGCGCGAGCCGGGCCCTGATTCGCGTGGCCTGACTGGGCGTAGCCGGCGGACCTCCAGCGGGGCGCGAACGAGAGACCGCCGCGACGAGCGCCGCCACAATCGCGGCCGCGACGACGTAACCGCGTCGAAGGTGGTTTCGCTTCTTCGGACTGGGTCGAACGAGCGGCACTGATGACCTCGCATGGTCGGGTGAACTCCACGTGCAGGCGGAGGTTTCCGGGCGGCATTCGGGGGCCAACTGCAACGAGTATGGCGTCCTCCAAATGAGAGAACTGTGAGAGAAGCTACGACGCGAGCACGGATTCTCGTCACTTTGCCCGAGCGACCCGCGCTCATCTCGACGAACGATCAGCGGATGGTCGCGATCGGCTGCGCGTGGTATCAAACGCTGTGGCGGGACCTGTGAGCCGCCCGCAACGCGACGAGGCGCAACGCCCAGATCCGAGAGGAGCCCCATGTGCCGGAACATTCGTACGCTTTACAACTTCGAACCACCCGCAACCGAGGACGAGGTCCACGCAGCGGCGCTCCAGTACGTTCGAAAGATCAGCGGCTTCACGCGGCCGTCACACGCCAACGAGGCTGCGTTCAACCGCGCCATCGAGGCCGTCGTCGGAGCATCCAGGGCACTGCTTGGTGAGCTGTCGACCACGGCAGCGCCGAAAGATCGAGACGCGGAGGCCGCGAAAGGCCGAGCCCGCGCGGCCAAGCGTCGGGCTGCCGAGACGGGCTGGGCCGTCTGAAGGGATCGCGGCCGGCCGCGCGGCGGCGACGGGTGGCAGTCCCCGCCGCCGCGCGCGGAACGTCATCTACGTGGCGCTGCGCTTCGGGACTTGAACGATTCGGGTCATCACCTTCTTGTTCCCGCGACTGTCGGTTGCGACGACCTCGAGGGTTGCCCGCCCTGCCGCGACCGCGCTGCCCAGTGGCAGCTTCAGGGACTGCGTGCCGGCCGCCAAGCCGCCGACGCGCTTGCGCGCAATCGTCCGGCTCCCGCGAAGGAGTCGAAGGTTCAGGGATGTCGTTTCCTTTGTCGCGACTGAGGCCACCAGGGTGCGAAGGCCGAGTTTGCTCGTCGCCCAACTTGGGGTGGCAAGCGCGGCGCTGACCGTGGTATCCGGGCCGCCGAGACCACCGGCCGGTGGCGTACCACCGGGCCCTCCTCCCGACCCACCCGAGTTCCCACCGCCCTGGTTGGACTTGCTGAGCCCGAAGGTAAACGCCCCGACGTAGCCATCGCTTCCGTCCGCGGTGAGCGGGACGAGAACCGACGCGCCGTCGGTTCCGTAGATGTTGTCGTTCGTGTTTCGCGTGTCCCGTGTTCCGCGGGCGTTGTACGGCGCCTTCGTATTGACCTGGTCGGTGGCGGTGTCATCGAAGAAGAGCTGCGTGAGGAAGTCGTAGGTCGCCGTTCCCGATGCGTCGAAGAGGCGGACCCGCGCATGGATGTGCACCGTCCGACCGGAGTACCAACCCGGGAAGACGGTCCTAAACGCGATCTTGCCGGCCGCGTCGGAGACCTGGTAGCCGCGGAGGAACTTCTTGCCCAAGGTGCCCTCGCCTGACTCGTCCGAGTACTTGCCGTTGGCATCCGCGTGCCAGATGTCGACCTGCGCGCCAACGAACGGGCTACAGGCATTGTCCTCGTCAACCAGCGCGAGATTCAGCACCAGCGGAACGCCGGACGACGCGGCGCCGGTGCCGGGATCGGTCGTGATGTCGGAGCGGTTGAGCTTCTCCTCGACGAAGTACGGACCGATCGTCTTGACCGGCGTGAGCGAGGCACAGCTCGCCGCGAACGCCTCGTTTGTGCCCAAGAGCATTGAGACTGGGGTCCGGGTTCCGGCAAGGAGCAGGCCGGCTCCGGTGAGTCCCGCCGTTCCGAGCAAACCTCGGCGGGTAACGGTGCTGATTGTCTCCATTTCCGGGAACTCCTTGGGGCGGTAGGGGTGAAACGACGTTGGTTGGGCTTCGAAAACGACGCTAACGCCGAGATGTGAGAGCGACCTGAGAACCGCTCGAACCATGTTCAACGGCGACGTCCGTTCTCAGGAGGATCTCAGGCTGTTTCGCGAAGCTCCGCAGGTAACACAACGATCGCGATGCAAACAACCACCGCCGGTGAAGAGGAGTCGACATGAGTCAGGAAACGACCCGCCAGGTGCTCGAGGACGACCCGCACGATCACGACAGGGGGTTGTCGTTCGATGTCTCTACACTGATCAGTCGCCGTCGCGCCCTGCAGATGTTTGCGGTCGGTGGCCTTGCCACACTGGTCGGCTGCGGCTCGTCGTCGAGTGGCTCGAGCACGACGGCGAGCACGTCGGCCTCCGCCACGACGGCCGCCTCCACCGATGCCGCGGCAAACGTGGGAAGCACGATTCCCGAGGAGACCGGCGGTCCATTTCCAGCCGACGGCTCGAACGGGATCAACGTGCTGACCGAGAGCGGCATCGTTCGGAGCGACATCACGACGAGCTTCGGGTCCGCGTCGGGCACGGCCGGGGGCGTTCCGCTCACCATTGACTTGACGATCCTCGACGTGTCGAGCGGTGGCACACCAGTGACGGGGGCGGCCGTATACCTGTGGCACTGCGACCGTGAGGGGGCATATTCCCTCTACTCATCCGGGGTGACCGACCAGAACTACCTGCGGGGCGTTCAGGAAGCAGGCGCCGACGGCAAGGTTAGCTTCAAGAGCATCTTCCCGGCTGCGTACTCCGGTCGCTGGCCGCACATCCACTTCGAGGTCTACCCCAGCCTCGCGGAGGCCACCGCCGCTGGGTCGAAGCTCGTTACCTCACAGATTGCCCTGCCGGAGGACGCCTGCGATCTGGTCTACGCAACCGCCGGCTACGAGCAGAGCGTGCAGAACATGGCGCAGACCTCACTCGACACCGACAACGTGTTCAGCGACGGCTACTCGACCCAGCTCGGCACGGCCAGCGGATCGGTCGCCGAGGGGATGACGGTCAAGCTGAACGTCGGCGTGTGAGCAACGGAGCGCCTCGGGGGTGGCTCAGGCGTCGGGCTCGTCGCGACCCACGACGGCGCGGAGGCTGGCGTGCTCCTCGCGACACGCCGGGCAGCCGGCCAGGTGCGCCCGCATGCCCGGAACGAGGTCGCCGCAGGGTTCCCCGGACAGCTGCAACTCGACGTAGCGGTCGAGCTCCTCGAAACATGCCTCACACGACAGTTCCGGGCCGTTCGGGCCGAGGAGGCGTGCGAGCATCTCCTGGGGGTCAGGTGTCGGCACGTGTCCCTCCGCTCAGGCGCGCGTGGCCGAGGTCGAGTCCGCTGTCGGCGAGGTGGCGCCGGAGCGCCTGCCGGGCGTCGTGGAGCACCTTGTAGAGCGCCCCGCGGGTCGTGGCGAGATCCTCGGCGAGGACGTCGATCGGCATCCCGTTGATCGCGAGCGCAACGAGCACCTGTCGTTGTCTCGGGGTGAGGGCGACGTCGATGCCTTGCCGGATCGCACGCATCAGCTCGCGCTGCTCGGTCTCCTCACCGGGGCCGAGCGCTGGGCTCTCGAGGGCCTCAAGTGCACTCGCCTCGGTCGGCGCTTCCCGCGAGCGCCAGGCGCGGCGCCGGACCTTCACGGAAGCTTCGAGTAGCGCGAACTTGTATGCCCACGTTCGGAATCGGCTGAGGCCACGAAAGTCGTCGAGATGGGCGAGCACCGAGACGAGCGCGTCGCCCGCGGCGTCGCGCGCGATCTCATCCAGGTCGGCCGAGGAGCTGAACGCGAGCTGGCCCTGGCGGCGACGGACCTCGAAGCGGGCGGCGCCGAGCAGTAGGTCATGCAAGCGCGCGATCGCGGCGCGCTGCGTCTCACCGTCAGTGCGAAGCGCGTCGAGCCAGTCGTGAGACTCGGCGTCGAACCGGCCGGCTGCCCTCGCCTGCCGATGTTCTGCCAACTCCGCGACTTCCATGTCTTCTTCGTGTCGCACGATCGGGATTTCTTACCTCATCGACCAGCTCTGGCTCCGGGGGATCCGGCCCCACAGGGTAAGGAACGCAAGCGGCGTGACACCAATGAACCGACACGCTGCTCTTACCGGAGGTCCTTCCGTGCGAACGCTCTCACATCTTGTCGTTGCCGCGGCCCTTGCCGCCACACCCGCCGTGGTCGCGGCAGTCAGCGCCGGCCATCACGCGAAGCAGCCGGCGATTTCGATCAGCAAGGCGACGCCATCGGGCCGGATCGTGGCCGTCCGAGTCAGCATCGCCCGCTACAGGATGTACCCGGCCCTCGTCGGCAAGAAAACGAACAGGGCCGACGGCGGCCACTGGCACCTGATCGTCGACGGGAAGTACAACAACTTCTCTGCCAAGGAGACGACCGGGAAGACACTGAAGCTGAAGCCGGGCCCTCACAAGATTGTCGCCGAGCTGGCAAACAACGACCACTCCTCGCTCACGCCCGCGGTGCGCTCGAACGTCGTCAGGGTGAGAGTGCCCTGACTTCGGTGGTGGAGATCGCCCGCCTCAAGTCGGCTATCGCCAAGCGGCCTCTGCCCCGCCACGGGTCCTGTGTCGGTCCAGTCACTCGTCAGCGCCGTCGTCGGTTCGCTGTTCGGGATCTCGCTGCGACGCCGAGCGCCCTGTCCACCACCTCGGTAACGGGCTCGGAGACCTCGTGTTCGGCGGTTGGACCATCCCACCTTGCCGTGGCCCTAGCCCACCTCATCGGCAGCGGACCCGACCGATACCGGAGGCCCGAGCCGGCCATCCTGGTGAAGACGGGCCGACTGGCACGCATCTGTCACAAACGTCGCGCCCGCTGGCACAGAATCGCGACTACGCTGAGAACCGGGTGGTGGTCCGGGGTGGCCCCAAAAAAAGTGGGCCCCGCAGGTCGCGCGAGGACCGATTGTGCAACCAGAACGCTCAGGGCACTCCTGCCACGGGGTGCCGCTGACCGTCTGAGCCTTCCCGGTGGCCCTCGCGATCAATGGCACCCCGTGACCTTTGCCTCGCCTCGGCGAGTAGTTCGTCGCGCTCCAGGAACGGAAGGCCGGTCAGGCGAGGCTCGCGCGCGGCTGAGCGCCGTCGGCCGGGCCCGAACCTGCCTTCGCTCCAACAGTGGGAGCGCCGTGAGATCTCCACGGTTGGCACTATTCAACGTCGCCGATCGCACGATCCAGTGTCGTCGGGTCGAACCCCCCGAACATCTCCTCGAGCGTCACGACGCGCCCATGTTCCTCGGCGGCAATCGCCGCGTCGATGGCCGCGGTCACACGCGAGATTCGCTCGGCCTCAACCCGAAGTTCCTCCCGTGTCGCGCGAAGCGTGGCGATCCGATCATGTCCTGGCTGATCGAGAATCTGGGAGATCTGCGTGAGTGAGAGACCAAGGGCCCGGTGCACGAGAATTTCCTGCAATCGATCCAGGTCGCGCCGCGAGTAGAGCCGATACCCGGCATCGCTGCGGTCGGTGGGGCGGAGCAAGCCGACGTCGTCGTAGTGGTGCAGGCTTCGAATGCTGACCCCACTCACGCGGGCCACATCCCCTACCGACAGGGTGGCGTCGTCGCTCATTTTGCGCGCGTCGTCCTGATGTCGGTGCGCGTCGTCCGGCATCACATGAATCCTGATACCTCACGTAGCGTGAGGGTCAAGCCCGATGCCGTTATTCGTGTTATCACGGTTACACGTGTCATGGCGTTCGGCGACCGGGGCATCGTTACTGGGGAATTCGGTTGCTGATCAGTCCCCGACGTGGTCGACGAATCTCGGTCGAGCGCAGAGTTGTGCGGCACTTGCGCCCAACGGCACGTGGATCCAACCCTCCCGCGCCACGATTGCTGCTACCGCGGCGCCCGGCGGTGGCGGGTCCGTCAGGCCGAGCCAGGCCGCGCGGGCGATGAGGCTCGCGATGAGGCTGTCGAGGATGTCATCGCTGCCTCGGCAGCGCGCGACGTCCCTGCCAGTGAGATGGAGCCCCGGTAGTCGCTCCAAGAGCCCATCGACGATCAGCGCGCGTTCGGCGCGCCCGGGCCGGCCCTTGTAGCCGGTACTTGGCAGGCCCCACCGCATGAGCGCGGCCGCCGGATAGACCTCGGCAAACCGCCCAGCACCGCTGCGGTCGACGACCTCTCCACCGAGGGCGAGGCGGTCGACGAGTCCAGCGAGGCGCATCGCGGTCGCGCCGATGAGGTTCGCCGAGACACTGAGCGGGGTCTTGCCGAGCTCGCGCTGGACGTAGCGGTCGGTCTCGCGAAGCGACAGAAGTCTGCGAAAGGCGGTGGGGTCGGCCGCGCCGCGACCGGGCCAAACGCCACCACCGTCGTGGCGGGCGACGGCTTCGACGAACGCGACCGGCCAGCCGAACGGGCAATCGATTCCGACCTTTGCGACGTCCTCGGCCGCGAGCTCGACGATCGCCTCGTCATCGAGTCCCGAGTCGAGACTGACAACGCGACCCTTACCGCCGGACCAGTCGATCACGCACCCCGCCGTCCTTGACGGTTCGGTGGCGAAGTCGACGCCGAGCGTCCTCACGGACGGCGGCCCGCTACTCGCAGAACTCGGGGCCGGGGATGTGGATTGATTGAACGCGGCCGCCGGGACGGTCGAGGACAAACCAGATCCGGTCGCGCCTCGCTCGGGCGACCACGATCGCGTAGATCTCAATCGGATCGCCCGCGCGTGAGTTCTGGAGCCTGGCCTTCGGGTATGCGCGCCGTACCTTCGCGGCGGTCGTTCCAATGGTGACCTGCCGGTCGGTCGCCGCGCCGCCGGTGATCGAGAGGGAGACGAGGCGGCTCGTCGCTGCGCGGCCGCTGAACGTCGCAAAGCCCTGAAGCGGGGCCTGCAGCCTGGCGCCGTACGGACGTGGGGAGGCAAGCTCGCAGCCCGGGGTGACCCGTCCGACGAGGCCCGCGCCTCGAACCTGCGCAAGCGTCCGGCCGAGCGTCAGCCCACCGACGCCGCGCTCGGTGATCACCGGTGACGTCGCATTCGCGGCAAGTGCCGCTGGAATAGTCGCGGCCACGAGGCCGGCGACAACAGCCGCTCGCACTGAACGAATACGCCGAGCGGGCCTCTCCGCCGCGGGCAGGTGTGCTCGTACCATCGTCGCCTCCTGTCGGATGCCACAGCTTGCCCGATCCTTGCCGACCCGACGGGCAGCGACGACACGGGTCCAAATCACGCGGGAAGGGGCAGTTCGCCCGACCGGCGGCAGGACGAGCTTAGTAACAGCTCTAAAATGTTTAATGCTCTTGCCATGCTCCGGCAGCGATGAGCCCTGGTCGAACGAATATCGAAGATCTCAAAGCCCGCGGGCGTTCGGCCGTGGAGCTGGTGAGGACGACCCGGGAGGGCCAGTGGCTTGAGCGAAAGAGCGCGCGGATCCGGGCACGTGATCTCGCCGACACGCTCGTTGCTTTCGCGAACGCGGAGGGAGGTGTGGTCGTTGTCGGGATCCGCGACGGACGGATCGAGGGAATCGACAGCGCAGGCGAGCGCGTCAACGAATGGCGTCAAGCTGGCATCGACTTCACTGAACCGCCGGTTCGGACGTCGGCCGAGATCATCTCGTGCCGCAACGACGCAGGATGGCAGGACCGACTCCTGGTGTTGGAGGTCTCCGCCAGCGATACCGTCCACGTGAATCGCAAGGGTGAGGTTTTGCTCCGAGTTGGGGATGAGAGTCGCCGGCTCAGCGCGATGGAGGCACAGGAGCTGCACTTCGACAAGGGCGTCTCCCGGTACGACGCGACGACGGTCGATGGTACGACACTTGCCGATCTCGATCCCACTCGGTTGGCGAGATATCTCCGTCAAGTCCGGGCCACCAAGCGTTCCGAGGAGGCACTCGATGCCCGAGGACTCGCCCGAGCCAAGGATGATGTCGCGCGGCCGACGGTCGCTGGACATCTCATCCTCGGGATTCACCCACAGCGCGACCTGCCGGGCGCGTTCGTTCGGCTGCTCCGATATGCGGGCACCTCCCTCGAAACCGGTGAGCGTTTCAACGCCGTTGAGGATCGTCGCCTTGAGGGCCCGATACCTGCCCAGCTCGACGAGGCTCGCCGACTTCTTCGCAGGTGGTTGCCTCGCGTGAGGCGTCTCGGCGCGACAGGGCGATTCGAGTACGAGACACTCCTTCCTGAGTTCGCCTGGCTTGAGGCCATCACGAACGCGGTCTGTCATCGCTCGTATTCTCTTGCGGGCGACCACATCAGGGTTTCCGTGTTCGACAACCGCGTCGAGATCGAGAGCCCAGGGCGCCTACCCGGGCTTGTCCGCGTCGAGAAGATCCGCTCGACGCGGTACGCCCGCAATCCGCGAATCGCCCGCGCACTGAACGACCTCGGCTGCGGGAGGGAACTCGGCGAAGGTGTCGACCGCATGTTCGAGGAGATGCGGCGAGCTGGCCTTCCTGACCCGGTCTTCGTCCAGGGTGACGCCTCCGTGAGAGTGACCCTGCGGGCAGATACAATCGCGGGCAGGCTCGCCGCCGAGCTTCCCCTCGGCTCACAACGCCTCGTCGAGCACCTGAGTCGTCACGGGCGCGCGACGACAACCGACGCCGTCGATCTCCTCGCCGTCTCGCGACCGACGGCCCTCAAGCAGCTCAAACACCTCGCCGAGGCGCGCCTTGTCGAGCACGTCGGGACCTCGCTGAAGGATCCGACGGGCTACTGGCGCCTGTTGGCTGGGCGCGGGCTCAGCGGCGGGGACCGATCAGGAACACCTTCCGGCTGACGATCCCTGCTCGCCGTCCGAGCTGGAGGAAGGGATCCACGCCCCGCCGATCTCCCTCCTCTGGGCGACCTGCGCGGCGCCTGAAAGACGATCCCGCGCCGAGCTCCCTCACGCGCAGAATGCATATGAATGGGTGTTTCGCATACCGATTTCGGTATCCGCATATCTATCGCGGGAACGGGGCGCGGGCACGGTCAACCGTGTCCGGTTCCGGCGGACCGAAACGTCAGCGGGCGCAAGGGATGGGAGGGATAGGCTGCCCGAGCCGCGTACCTGTGGCGTCCCTACCTCGCTCCGGGGGTCCCGTGTTCCCGCGCACCTGCCCACCTCCCACGACTTCGGCGGCTCGCACCACGCGCGATGCGGTCGGCCGGCGATGACGCAGCCGTTCAGCATCAAGATCTTCCTGACCGACGGGACGGTTGACGGCCTCCGGATCGTTGAGAAGACCAACTGGACCGGGGTTGCCCTCTGCTTTCCGCGACTCGCGCTGCCCGCGGTCAAAAATCACGACTACTTCTCACGGGCTGGTGTCTACATCCTCCATGGGAGGGCGGAGTCGGAGGAGTTCCGGCAACGGATCTACATCGGCGAGGCGGATGAGCTTCGAGCACGTCTGACCACGCACGCGCGGGGCGAGAAGGAGTTCTGGACCCAGTGCGTCGCCTTCACCAGCAAGGACGAGGACCTCAACAAGGCGCACGTGCGCTACTTGGAGGCTCGACTGCTTGAGATCGCTGGCGCTGTGGGCCGGGTTGAACTCGACAACGGCAAGCCGCAGAACACGCCAAGGCTGTCAGAAGCGGACAAAGCGTTCGCTGAGGCGTTTCTGAGCGACATGCTCCTGATCTACCCTATCGTGGGGATAGAGGCTTTCGAGCGCCCTGATGAGAACCCCGTGGTGGACTCCCCGAAGCTCATCCTGCGGGGTGAAGGGACAAACGCAGAGGGCCGTGAGGTCTCTGAGGGTTTTCTCGTCTACAAGGGGGCGACCGGCCGGCTGAGTACGACGCCGTCGTTCAAAGACCCGCGCCGGTTACGAGACCTGCTGATCGCAGAGGGCGTTTTGGTCTCCAATGGGACCGCATACCGCCTCGCTCGCGACTACGTCTTCGGCGCGTCGTCGACCGCGGCCTGTGTGCTCCTGGGCCGTTCCGCGAACGGCCGCGTCGAATGGAAAGACGAGACCGGGCGCACGCTTGCCCAGATCCAGGACGCGGCGCAAGGCGGGGGCGAGAATTCTCAATGAGCACGGAGCGCATCAAGAACCACGCGGCGTTCATTTGGTCGGTGGCCGATCTGCTGCGTGGGGACTACAAACAGTCCGAGTACGGGAAGGTCATCCTGCCGCTGGTCGTTCTGCGGCGGCTCGATTGCGTTCTTGAGGCGACGAAGCCCGCGGTCCTTGCAGAGGCCGAGCGCATCAGTGGGAGGGTCGAGAACGTCGAGCCGATCCTCCGCAACGTGGCCGGCCCGCAGTTCTTCAACACCTCGAAGTTCGACTTCCCGAAGCTCCTTGCCGATCCTGGCAACATCGCCGCGAACCTGCGCGCATACATCGGAGCGTTCTCGCTCGGTGCCCGTGAGGTCATCGAGAAGTTCAACTTCGAGACCCAGATCGCGCGCCTTGCCGAGGCGAAGCTCCTCTACCTCGTCGTCTCGAAGTTCGCCGAGATCGACCTGCACCCCGAGGCCGTCTCGAACCTCGAGATGGGCTACCTCTACGAGGAGCTCGTTCGGCGCTTCTCGGAGCTCTCGAACGAGACTGCCGGCGAGCACTTCACGCCGCGTGAGGTGATCCGCCTGATGGTCGATCTCCTGTTCATCGAGGACGGCGACGTGCTACGAAAGCCCGGCATCGTCCGAACGATGCTCGACCCGGCCTGTGGCACCGGCGGGATGCTCTCCGTCGCTGAGGACCGCCTCCGCGAACTCAACCCGAACGCCACACTTGAGGTCTTCGGCCAGGAACTCAACGCTGAGTCGTACGCGATCTGTCGCAGCGACATGATGCTCAAGAACCAGGATGGTTCGCAGATCGCGTTTGGCAACTCGTTCTCCGACGACGGCCACCCAGGACGCACCTTCCACTACTTGCTCGCCAACCCGCCCTTTGGCGTGGAGTGGAAGAAGGTCGACGACGCCGTTCGCACAGAGCACAGCGGGCAGGGCTTCGCGGGCCGCTTCGGCGCAGGGCTACCGCGCATCAACGACGGCAGCTTCCTCTTCCTTCAACACATGATCAGCAAGATGAAGCAGCCCGAGCAGGGTGGGTCGCGCCTGGCGATCGTCTTCAACGGGTCGCCGCTCTTCACCGGCGCCGCCGCCTCAGGCGAGAGCGAGATCCGCCGGTGGATCATCGAGCATGACTGGCTTGAGGCCGTCGTCGCCCTGCCCGATCAGCTCTTCTACAACACCGGCATCTCGACGTATTTCTGGGTCGTCACCAACCGCAAACGCCCCGAGCGCCGCGGCAAGGTGCAGCTCGTCGACGCCCGCGAACTGTTCGTGAAAATGCGAAAGAGCCTCGGGGAGAAGCGCAAGGAGATCAGTGCTGAGCAGATTGCCGAGATCACGCGCCTCTACGGCGACTTCACCGAAGGCGATCGGGTCAAGATCCTCCCGAACGAGTCGTTCGGCTTCATGCGAATCACCGTCGAGCGTCCCCTGCGCCTGCGCTGGGAAATCACCGACGAGACGCTTTCGGCGCTTGCCGAGGCGAAGGGGCTCGCCAAGCTGAGCGACGACGCCCGAAGCGCCCTCGTCAAGGCGCTCGCTGCCCACCTTGGTCTGTCGGGGACCGACCGCGACGCCGCTGCGAAGGTGATCGATCCAGTCCTCAAAGCGCACGGCCTGACCGGGCCGCAATCGAAGGCCGCGTGGGACGCCCTCGCGGTCCGCGATCCCGACGCGCCGGCCCTCACGGATACGAAGGGCAACCCCGAGCCCGATCCCGATCTGCGCGACGGTGAGAATGTTCCGCTGCCGGCGACCAAGCTGGCCTTCGAGGCCGACGCCACCGAGCGCTTGGCCTCGCCCGAGTTCCGGGCCGCGGTCGACGCCTACGTGGCGGCGGAGGTTCACCCCTTCGTGCCCGACGCATGGGTCGACTACGCGAAGACGAAGATCGGATACGAAATCCCGCTCACCAGGCATTTCTACCGCTACGTCCCGCCGCGGCCCCTCGCGGAGATCGACGCCGAGATCAAGACGCTGGAGGCCGAAATCCAGGCGCTGCTGGCCCAGGTGACCGAGTGAAGCGCTGATGTCGGAGCCCCAACTTTAGTTTGAGCTCCGGTTGAAGCTCAAACTCAACGGCCAGTTTGTTTGAGCTCTTTGGCCGCGCTCGATGCCCGCTTGGACCGAGGATTGGCGTGGAAGTACGGGCTAATGTTGCTTTTACGGCATGGCTAGTGTCACGTTTACGGTCGCTCTCATGTACAGTTTACGGCGTCGCCAATGTCCACTTTGCGGAACAATCCCGGATGACCTCGCTCGCCCGCCACGCGGTAAGTCGGATCGAGTTCGCCCTCGACGGAATGCGTGTCGCCGCCGTGCTCGGCCCACGACAGGCTGGAAAGAGCACCCTCGTTGCTGAGATCGCTCGTCGGCGCGGAATGACGCTCGTGAGCCTCGACGACGAGGGTGCTCGTCAGCAGGCCGACCTCGACCCCACGGGATTCATTGCCGCGCTCGGTCGCCCGGCCGCAATCGACGAGATCCAACGCTCACCCAACCTGCTTCTCGCCGTCAAGGTCGCAGTCGACCGCGACAACACCCGGGGTGCGTTCCTCCTCACTGGCTCGGCAAGCCTCCTCACCGCGCCGCGAATCGCCGATTCGCTGGCCGGACGAATGGCGACCGTCGCGCTTCATTCGCTCTCACAGGCTGAGATAGAGCGTGCTCCGGCTCACAACCTCGTGGACCGCCTCTTCGCCGGGGATCCGCCGATCGTGAGCGCGACGACGATCGGCCGCGACGCGTTCGCTGACCGGGTGGTCGTGGGTGGATACCCCGAGGTTGTACTCGGCTCCGAAACGACGCGCCGAGACTGGCACGAGTCATATCTCGACACGGTGATGAACCGCGATCTTCGCGAACTCGACGACGTTCGTAAGGTCGACGAAGTCCCGCGGCTTCTGAGAGCGATCGCCGCCCGAGCCGGCTCCACGACCGCGTGGGCGTCGATCAGCCGGGACCTCGGCATCGACCGTCGAACCGCGGCGAACTACGGCCAGCTCCTTGAGACGCTCTATCTCACGCACCGTCTTCCAGCGTGGCGCGCCAGCCTGGGGTCGCGGGAGGTCGCCGCACCAAAGCTCCATGTGATCGATAGTGGGCTCCTGTGCAATCTCCTGAATGCCGACCGGAACCGCTTGGCTTCAAACCCTGGCCTCGCTGGGCAAGTATTCGAGTCGTTCTGCGTTGGCGAGTTCATCCGGCATCTCGGATGGTCAACGGTGCGGGCGAGGACGTATCACTACCGTGAGGAAAACGGGAACGTCGAGGTGGACCTCCTGATGGAAAGCACCCAAGGTCAACTCGTTGGCGTCGAGATGAAGTCATCGGCGACGGTGCGAACATCGGACTTCAAGTCCTTGGCGTGGTTCCGCGACCGGCGTGGCGACGACTTCGTCGCCGGAGTCGTCATCTACACGGGGACGCGGTCGATCAAGTTCGGTGACCGCCTCTGGGCGCTACCGGTGAGCGCACTCTGGTCAGGCGGTGGGGCTTGAGCAACGCCGTTTCAAAGCAGTCGACCGCACTGCCAGCATCGACGTCGGGTGGCCAGACTCGCGTTCAGGTGCGTCGCGTTTTTCGGATCGTCAACGGCGGAACGCCGACGGCTGAACCGGAGAACTGGGGCGGCGACGTGCCTTGGGCGACCCCCGCCGACCTCGGCCCAGAGCATGGTCGTGTGCTCAAAGCGACTGCCAGGACGCTGACCCGCTTAGGCCTTGTGACTGGAAGCGCGATCGTGCCTGAAAGCTCGCTCATTGTCTCAACGCGCGCCCCGATTGGATACGTCGCTGAGGTGGGCCAGGCGACGGCATTTAACCAAGGCTGCCGAGGACTGGTGCCGATTGGGGTGATCGATACTCGATACTTTCGATATCAATTGGCGGCCCTAACGCATGAACTGGTGTCGCGTGGACAGGGCTCAACCTTCGTCGAACTGTCGACTGAAGGCTTGGCGAATACGGAGATCCTGCGGCCGCCGTTGGCGGCACAGCGGGCGATCGCCGACTTCCTCGATGTCGAGACCGCCCGCATCGACGCGCTTGTCGGTCGGAAACGCCGAATGATTGGGCTCGTCGGGGAACGCATCGAGTCACGGCTTATGCGCTCCGCCGGGGATTGGAGACAGCGAAACACGATCTCGCTTCGGCAAGCCCAGACGACCGCGGTCACCGGACCATTCGGAACTCAGCTAGCAGCGAGTGAGTACGTCGCTGGAGGCACACCCGTGATCAATCCCACGCATATCTCGGGCGGAACGCTTAGTCCCGAGATCGATGTCACCGTGGCTCCCGCCACCGCAGCGCGGCTTGTGCGGCATCGCCTGTCGGCGGGGGACATTGTCCTCGTAAGAAAGGGTGACGTTGGGCGATCAGCGATGGTCGAGAGCAGCAATGAAGGTTGGATCTGCGGAAGCGACTCGATCGCCGTCCGATGCAATCGTTCAATGATCGACAACCGTTTCCTGATTGGCTTGCTCTCCATCGAATACTTCCGACAGCAGCTCCAAGCCACGTCAACGGGTGCCATGGTCGCAAGCGTGAATGAATCGACTCTGCTCGCATTTCGGGTACCCCGACGGTCGCTCGCAGAGCAGCGGACTTGCGCGACGGAGTTCGCACGGCTTCACACGGAAGGTGCCGAACTCCATGGCAAGCTCGCGCAGCAGATAGAGCTTCTCCAAGAACACCGCCAAGCCCTGATCACCGCCGCCGTGACCGGCCAGTTGGCGATCTTGAGCACGCCATGAGCGCCGTCGCCGAGAGTCAGTTCGAGCAGGACATCGCGGATTGGCTCGTGCAGCACGGCGGCTATCAAGACGTGAAGTTCGGCAACCAGGCCGTCGCCCAGCGAGACATCGATCCGGTTCTCGGGGTCGACTGGACCGAACTCGAAACGTTCATCGGCGCCACTCAGCAGCACTCCTGGGACGCGCTCATCGAACGCCACGGCGGCGACCAGCAGACCACGCAGAAGAAGTTCAAAGACCGCCTCGCCAAGGAACTCGACGCACGCGGCACCGTCGATGTCCTCCGCCACGGGGTCGTCGACATGGGCGTCACCATCCGCCTCGCCTACTTCCTCCCGGCCTCGGGCCTCAACCCCGAGCTGATGGAGCGCTACAACGCGAATCGGCTCACCGTTGTCCGACAGTTCGCCTACGAGGCCGACTCGTCGAAGACCATCGACCTCGCGCTCCTCGTCAACGGCCTCCTCGTCGCGACCGCCGAGCTGAAGAACCCGCTCACCGGGCAGACCATCGAAGATGCCGTCGCCCAGTACCGGACCGACCGCGATCCGAAGAACGTCGCGCTCGCCCGCCGTGCCGTCGTCCACTTTGCACTCGACACCGAGCTGGTCCAGCTCACCACGCGCCTTGATGACGCCCAGACCCGCTTCCTCCCATTCGACCGGGGCGACGGCATGGGCAAGGGCAACCCGCCGAACCCGCACGGGCACCGCACCGCCTACCTCTGGGAGCAGGTGTGGCAGCGCGACGTGTGGCTCGACCTGCTGAACCGGTTCGTCCACGTCGAAAAACCCGAGAAGGGATCGAAGACCCCCGCCCGCGTGATCTTCCCGCGCTACCACCAATGGGACGCCGTCCGCTGTCTCGAAGCTCACGCCCGCGAGCACGGCGCCGGGCAGCGCTACCTCGTGCAGCACTCCGCCGGGTCGGGCAAGTCGAACACGATCGCCTGGCTCGCGCACCGCCTGTCGAGCCTGCATGACTCCGCTGACGAAGCGGTGTTCGACAAGGTCATCGTCATCACCGACCGAGTCGTACTCGACCAGCAGCTCCAAGACACGATCTACCAGTTCGAACACGTGCACGGCGTGGTCGTGAAGATCGACGAGGACTCCGCCCAGCTGGCCGCAGCACTCACCGGGGCGCAGGCGCGAATCATCATCACCACGCTGCAGAAGTTTCCGTTCGTGCTCGACAAGATCGAAGGGCTACCGGCACGCAAGTACGCGGTGATCGTCGACGAAGCGCACTCATCCCAAACCGGTGATGCGGCGCGCGACCTCAAGCTCGCTTTGGGCGGCACGACACCTGACCAGGAGCTGACCGTCGCCGAGGTTGAAGACGCCGGTTACATCGCCGCGGCTGAGGATCCTGTCGAGGAGGCCCTCGCGAAGGCCGTCGGCGCACGCGGCATGCCGAAGAACTTGAGCTTCTTCGCGTTCACCGCGACCCCGAAGGGCAAGACGCTCGAACTCTTCGGAACGAAGCCGCCGGGTGCCGAGAAGCCCGAGCCGTTTCATCTCTATCCGATGAAGCAGGCGATCGAGGAGGGCTTCATCCTCGACGTACTCGCGAGCTACACGACATACGAGATGTACTGGAACATCGAGAAGGCGATCGCCGACGACCCCAAGTACGAGACGCCGAAGGCACGTCGGGCGATTGCCAAGTTCGTGAGCCTCCACGACTACAACCTGGCGCAGAAAGCCGACGTCATCATCGAGCACTTCCGCGAGCATGTCGCGGGGCGCATCGACGGCCAGGCCAAGGCAATGGTCGTGACCTCCTCCCGTCTGCACGCGGTTCGCTACACGCTCGCGCTGCGCAGCTACATCGCCGAGCACGGCTACCCAGGTATCGGCGTCCTTGGCGCCTTCTCGGGCACGGTCACGGACGGCGCCGCGGAGTGGACCGAGTCGAAGATCAACGGCTTCCCCGAGAGCCAGACGGCGAAGCAACTCAACGGGCCCGACTTCCAGATCCTTGTCGTCGCCGAGAAGTACCAGACCGGCTTTGACCAGCCGAAGCTCTACGCGATGTATGTCGACCGCGCGCTGACCGGGCTTGCGGCCGTGCAGACCCTCTCGCGCCTCAACCGGACAATGGAGGGGAAGACCGGCACGTTCGTGCTCGACTTCCGAAACGACGCCGACGACATCCGCGACGCGTTCAAGCCGTACTACGGCAAGACCGTCGCGCTCCCGACCGACCCGAACCTGCTCTACGACACACGCCACGCCCTTGATGAGTTCGGCGTCCTGCGGACCGATGAGGTCAAGCAGATGACGGGCCTGCTGCTCCTCCCGCCGACCGAGAACGCGCACGGGCGCATCCACGCGGCGATGTCACCGGCAATCGATCGCTTCTGGAAGGACCTCGACGAAGACGCCCAGGGCCGTTTTCGCGAAGGTGTTGACCGGTTCGTTCGGACGTACGCGTTCCTCTCACAGCTCGTCAACTTCGGAGACGTCGAGTTGGAGCGCGACTACCTGTTCTGCAAGGCGCTCGCACGCTTCATCCGAGCTGGTGTGAGCGCGCCGCCGTCGATCGCCGACGCCGTCGAGCTAACACACCTGCGGCACGAGCTGACGTTTGCGGGTTCGATCACGCTGCCGGCCAACGACGGCGAGGTCAAGACGATCTTCGACGGCGCGGGGAAGAAGGTCGAGCTTGAAGAGGAGCGCCTCTCAAAGATCATCGCGCAGCTGAACGAGCGCTACGGGACGAGCTGGACCGACGCCGATCGGCTGCACTTCGACTCCGTTGCGGAAGATCTGATCGCGGATCCGTCGCTCCAGCAGCAGGCCGCGGCGAACACGCGGGAGAACTTCAAGATCCCGTTCGAGAAGCGCTTCAACGAGGCGCTGATTCAGCGCCTCGCGAGCAACGAGGACCTGACCTACAAGGTGCTCGACTCTGAGGCGATGCGCGACGACCTGATCGCTGCGTACCTCCCGCTGATCTACGGGCGCGCGAAGGTGGCCCACCAGGAGCACTGCCCCATCGGCGACCTAATCTCGCGGCCCGAGGACTCGCACCTGGAGAAGAAGTCGACCTTCCGCTGGGACATGAAGAAGGCGGAGGTGTCGAAGGTGATGGAGACCGAGACGCTGAAGACGGTGGCGGCGTTCCTGAACAGCCGGGAGGGCGGGACGCTCCTGATTGGTGTGGCCGACGACAACGAGCCGCTCGGCCTCGGGTCGGACTACCTCAGCCTGCACAAGGAGGGGAAAGACGACGCGGACCTCTTCCAGCTTGCGCTTCATCAGGCGATCCTGAACGCAGTTGGCGCGGCGGCCGCAACGAACGTGACAAGCCAGGTCCACGCGGTCGACGGCAAGGGCGTCTGTCGAGTTCACGTGAGGCCCTCAGGCCACCCAGTCCACGCAACGGTGACGACGGTGGACTCCAAGGGACAGCACGAGAAAAAAGCTCGCTTCTACGTCCGCGTCGGCAATGGGACGCGCGAGATCACGGATGAAGCCGAGATCCAAAAATACGTCGCCGGCCGGTGGGGGAAAGGTGGAGGCCAGTGAGCGACGTCGCCGTTTGGATCGGCGCGGTCGGCGCAGCGGCGACGGCCCCGGGCGTTCTACTCGCCTGGTGGCAACTTCGCGCGTCGCGGAAGCAGGCCAGGACCGCCTTCGAGGAAGACCTCACCTCGCAGTACCGCGCGATCGCCGCGGAACTCCCGCTTGCCGCGCTCCTGGGCGATCCGTGGGACGAGGAAACGATGAAGGGCTCCCTACCTGCCTTCTACCGGTACATGGATCTTTGCAACGAGCAGGTCTTCCTTCATGAGCGGGAGCGCGTGAGAGACGATACATGGGAGGAATGGAGGCAAGGGATCGAAGGCAACTTCGCTCGTCCAGCCTTCCGCCACGCGTGGGAGATGATCGACGCGCGAGTCCGGGGCAATGGGCACGACGACTTCGATCAGCTACGCGACTTCTTTGACCGGATCTCTCCCAAGGTGATCCCGTCGAGGACGGCAACGTCGTGAACGATGAGCCCGCGTGCCCGCCAGCTGGATGATCGTCGACGTGGAGTTGGTCTCGGGGCGCGGCGAGTTCATGGAACCGCGACCTGGGCGCCAGATGCTCGTCGGGCCCAAGCACACGATGGAGCAGTTCGCTCGCGCTATCGATCTCGCCTTTGCGCGGTGGGATTTGTCCCACCTCAGCATGTTCGCGCTCTCCGGCGACCGTCAGGTGATCGACTGGGAACCCGACTGGGAACCAGACTCCGACGTAGGACGGCCGGCGTTCCGCGCAGGCATCGTGACGCTCGCCGACATGGATCTCGGCGAAGGCGCTCGCTTTCACTATGTGTTCGATATGGGCGACGATTGGGCGCACGAATGTGTCGTCACCGCTGTTGGTGTCCGACCTCGCGACGTGTACGGCGCGACCCCGCGACTTCCAGTCGCGGTGTGGGGCTGGGGGTCCATGCCGGACCAGTACGGGCGACTGTCGCGCGACGGTGACGAGCTGGACTGACGCCGGCCGCCTGACCGCTCAGGGCGTGAAGCCCGCTTCGAGCGCAGCGCCCGCGAGGCGCGCATCGAACGTCACAAACCGGGAGAGCCCCGGGTCGGCCTCACGCGCGAGGAGCGCGCTCGCGAGCTGGATCGCATCGAGGCTCCGCAGTCCGCTCTGCCCGACGATCGACGCCGCGCGTTC
>JANMDN010000028.1:0-2099 GCA_031376285.1 Actinomycetes bacterium | reverse complement strand
GGCGACGTTCGCCCGACGGTCGCGGATGTGAACGGGGATGGGAAGGCCGATGCGGTGGTGATGTTCCCGAGCGATGGCGCTTGGTATGTCGCTCCGTCGACTGGTTCCGGGTTCACGCGCAATCCGTTGACGTGGCAGTGGGCCACTGAGTTCGGTGCAGGTGGGTAGCCTCGGTGTTTTCGAAAGGGTCAACGTAGCGGCGTCACGATGGTGCGGGTCCGTGCGAGGACCCGCAGCTGCGGGTTGTTGAACCAGGGGCGTAGGGCGACTTTGACGGCTGGGTAGTGCTGGCAGATGAGGATGGCGTGCCCGGGTTCGAGTTCCCGCAGGACGTTTGGGGGTGCCAGCGCGCGGTAGGTGACCGATTCGGTCACGGACGGGTTTCCGTACCGGTCGAGGGTGTGGCTCTGATGGCGCATCGCCTGGTCGCCGAGGAGATCCCCGGCATGGGTCAGGGTTTGGGGGTCGCTGATCGCTGTCAGGAAGAGCTTCGCGAGATGGTTCGAGAAGATCGTGTTCGTCGTTGCCTGCCCGTAGACACGGGTGAGCTGGGCGAGGTCCTGGCAGATCGTGACCAGTTGGATGCCTTGTCCTGCGCCTCCGGAGGCGATCTCGTGCAGGTCCTTGACCGGTGCGATGTTCGCGACCTCATCAAGGAGCAGCAGCAACGGCCGCTTCAGGGGCTTCCCGCTTGCGCTCCGTTCGTAGACCGCACGAACGATCTCAGACAGAACCGTCGCAAGTAGCGGCGCGAGGCGCTCCTGGTGGTGGACCGGCGCGCATAAGTACAGGGTGTTTGCCCCGCCGTCGAGGAACGCGTCAGGGTTGAGCTGGTTGCCTTCCATCGCGGCGACCACAGGTTCCTGGAACGGGCGCAGGGCGGCGGTTGCGTTGAAGATGATCGGGTCGCGCATCCTGGTGTTCATCCCTTGGGTCGCGAAGATCGCGTCCCGGGCGCCCTGCTCCCCGTGCGCCTCCAGGATCTTGTCCGGGTCGGCGTGGTTGTTGTAGTCAATCCACCTGATCACCTGCCCGGTCGTCTTGCCCGCGAGGACCGCGGCGCGCAGGAGAGCCGCGAGGTAGCGCTCGGCCCATCCCTCGAACTTCTCGTTGACGTTGTCCATGACGCTCGCTGACCCGGACGTCTGGTGCGTGCTCGTCATAAGCAGTCGCGCTCGTTCGAGCGCGCCCTGCCACGTCTCGCACCCCGTGAGTGGTGACCACGTCGTCCGGGGGATCCCCGTCCCGGCGGTCGGGTCGAGCACAAACACCCGCCCGACAGAGCTGCGGTGGTCGATGGTGTCGCGGACGAGGTCGTCCTTGATGGAGGTCGCGATGATCGGACCGTCCCACTCCAGCAAAGCGGGGATCGCAAGCCCTGAGGTCTTCCCGGTCTGCGTTGGGCCAACGACGAGCACGGAGGTGCGCTCGGTCGTTGCGATGAGCTTGCCGTTGTGCCGACCGAGGATCAGCCGGCCCGGCTCAGGACCACTCACGGTGAGGCCACGCAGATCCGCGGTGGTCGCCCACCGCGCCGTCCCCGACCCGACCCGTTCCCGGCGTCCACTGCGGGTGTGCAGGCGTAGCGCGAGCCACCCGACCGCGACGACCGGGGCCAGCACAAGGAGGAGGGTGAGGTAGAGGCCGACGGGACCCGGCAGGAGGTTGGCTGCCCGGTGGGGCCATGCTGATGCTGGGTCGGACATGTGGTGCGGGAGGCGTCCGAGGACCGGCGGGATCTCTGAGAACGCGATCTTCGGCCACCTGCCGGACGCAAGACGACCGGCGACCTGCCCGGTCGCCCACACCAGGCCGCCGAGCGCCAGGACCGCGCCGAGGAGTGCGAGCCCGGCATTCTCAAGGCCTGAACTCGTGGGAGGGGGCTGTGGTTGTGATCGTGGTTGGGGTCTCATCGTGTGGTCTCAATCTCTATGGATTTGGGCTTTTCGGACATTCGCTGGTCGGTGTTGATGAGGGCGTGTTCGAGCGGGGTGAGGCGGTGGTGCACGAGACACGAACGCCTGCCGACCTTCCAAAGTGCCCACCCCCGCCCGAGCGTCGGGAGCAAGCTGGCTTCGGTGTCGGTCAGGCCGAGGAGT